>NZ_CP031417.1:2400000-3000000 GCF_003367395.1 Pseudolabrys taiwanensis
GTTGAAGCCCTGGCAGAAGTAGCCGTTGACCTTGCCCTCGTGCATCAGTTCGAAGATGCGCAGCACGTCGTAGCTGGGCACGTCGAGCTTGGGCAGGTAGTCGTAGGCGAAGCTGTTGTCCGCCGTCGCGGCGTCGCCCCACATCGACTTCAAGAAGCTCACCATGAACTTCTTGTAGTTCTGCCAGTAGCTCATCTGGTTCGGCCGCAACGGCTTGAAGCCGCGCGTCGACATATAGATGTCGAAGGTCGGCTCCTTCTCCGTCGGGATCGTCAGATAGCCCGGGATCAGGTTGGACATGAGCCCGAGGTCGGTCAGCCCCTGGATGTTGGAGTGACCGCGCAAGGCATTCATGCCGCCGCCGCGCACGCCGATATTGCCCAGGATCAACTGGAGCATCGCCATGGCGCGGATGTTCTGCGAGCCCTTCGAGTGCTGCGTCCAGCCGAGCGCGTACATCGACGTCATCGTCTTGGTCGGCGTCGAGCACTCCGAGATCATCTGCGCCACCTTCAGGAACTTGTCCTTCGGCGTGCCGCAAATGCGCTCGACCATCTCGGGCGTGTAGACCGAGACGTGCTGCTTCAGCAGATTCCAGACGCTGCGCGGATGGTCGATGTCGGATTTGACATAACCGTCCTCGCCCAGTTCGTAGTCCCAGGTGGCGCGGTTGTAGTCGCGCCGGGTCTCGTCATAACCGGTGAACAGACCGTCCTGGTAGCCGAAGCCCTCCTTCACCACGTAAGTCGCGTTGGTGAAATTGCGGTTGTACTCCCACTGCACCTTGTCGTTCTGGATGCAGTAGTTGATGACGCCGAGCAGGAAAGCGATGTCCGTGCCCTGGCGGATCGGCGCGTAATAGTCGGCGACCGCGGCCGAGCGCGTGAAACGCGGATCGACGACGATCAGCTTGGCGCCACGGTTGGCTTTCGCCTCCGTGACCCACTTGAAGCCGCAAGGATGGGCTTCCGCCGCATTGCCACCCATGATGACAACGAGGTCGGTGTTCTTGATGTCCGTCCAAGAGTTAGTCATCGCACCGCGACCGAATGTTGGGGCCAGACTGGCCACCGTCGGTCCGTGTCAGACTCTCGCTTGGTTATCGAACGCCAGCATGCCGGTCGAGCGCACCACTTTGTAGGTGGCCCAGGCCGTCTCGTTGGTGGTCGCGGACGCAGCCAGGAAGCCCGTGGTCAGCCACCGGTTGACGGTGACGCCGTCGGCGTTCTTGGCAACGAAGTTCTTGTCCCGGTCGTCCTTCATCAGCCGCGCGATGCGGTCGAGGGCCTGATCCCAGGAGATGCGCTCGAACTTGTCCGAGCCCGGCTTGCGGACCTGCGGATAAAGCGTGCGCGTCTTGGCGTGGACGATGTCGAGAAGGCCGGCGCCCTTCGGGCACAAAGTGCCACGGTTGGTCGGGTGGTCCGGATCGCCTTCGATGTGGACGATGTCGGCCTTTTCGCCCTTCTTCAGATCGCCCTTGGAATACATGATGATTCCGCAGGCGACCGAGCAATAGGTGCAGGTGTTGCGGGTCTCGGTCAGGTTCGCAAGCTTCCAGGGTCGGATTGAGCTAGCGAAGGCTTCTTCAATATCTCCGAAGCCGAGCGCGCCGAGTGTCGTACCGGCAATACCCACGCTAGCGCCCTTCATAAACTGGCGCCGCGAGAGCTCCATATTCATCTAACTGCCCTCCTCTGAGAGCGTTTGCCCCCGCCGGGGGACGTTCAGCATGACGGCGACTCTTCCAGCCGCCGACGCGATGCGCATTATTCGCACATAACGAAAAAGTATTTTTGAATTAGAAAGATGTCAAACCACGGACCAAAATGTCACAGGAAGTTGTGGCCGGTCGGTATTGAATATCCGGGCGCTTCTTGTTCGAAATTGCCGCGAAATATATTGCACCGCGATATATGCCGGCTGGCGACGATAGGCATTCGCTATGCTGCGCCGCGCACAACTATGTGATCTGCTTTCTAGGTCCGCTGCAGCCTGTGCCGTTCGCTGGCGATTGACCGCAGAAGGCCAAGCGGCGCAGTATTAAGCAGTGGTCAAACACACGGCTCCCGAGGTTCGGGGCGAATTATCTTTCCGCCGGTCCGCCGCGTGCTTAAGCGCGGCCGTGTTGCTTGCTGTTGCCGCTTGTCCAGCCGGCGCAGCGGAGCTTGCACCCTGGACTGAAGCATCGCCCCCCGCCTTCACCCTGCCCAGCCTCGACGGCAACACCGTCGCACTGACGTCTCGTCCCGGCGAAACCGTGCTGGTGCATTTCTTTGCCACCTGGTGCGAGCCCTGCCGCGAGGAGCTTCCGGCCCTGGTACGTCTGGCCAAGCGCGGCGCTCCCGCCCTGAAGGTGATCGCCATCTCGGTCGCCGAGGTGGATTCGCGCGTGCAACGTTTCATCGAACCGATGGCCGTGGGCTTTCCGGTCCTGCTCGACCGGGACCGCGCGGTGGCGAAGGCATGGCACGTATCCTCGTTGCCGACGACCGTCGTGTTGGACGCCAGGCTCGCGCCCAAGCTCGTGGTCGAGGCGGACTATGCCTGGGACACCATCGATCCGCAGTTCTTGATCGCCCGCGCATCTCGAAACGACACCCAACAACCGCAACAGTCACTCACGCAAAACAGGGAGGGGCACGACAATGAACTTCGATAGGCGCACACTTTTGAAGGCCGGTGCAGCTGTTTCGCTGGCGGCGGGACTACCCCGGTTCGCGTCCGCGTCCGGTTTCAATCCGCAGCCCGGCGCGTGGCGGACGTTCGAGATCGTGACCAAGCTTGAAATCGCCAAGCCCGAGGGCAAGACGCAGGCCTGGGTGCCGGTCCCCGCGGTCAACGAGGCGGATTGGTTCAAATCGCTGGGCAGCGAATGGACCACCAATGGCACGGCGAGCCTGAAGCGGGAGGCGAAGTACGGCGCCGAATTCGTGCATGTGGAGTGGAAGGACGGCGAGGCCTCGCCGGTCATCCAGGTCGTCAGCAGGATGTCGACGCGCGACCGCGCCGCCGATCTCACGGGCAGCGGCAACGCGCCGGCGCTGTCGGACGCCGCGCGCAAGCACTACACCGAAGGCACCGAGCTGATCCCCACGGACGGCATCGTGAAGCAGACGGCCGAAAAGATTACCGCCGGCGCCAAGACCGACCTCGACAAGGCACGCGCGATTTACGAGTGGGTAGTCGATAACACCTTCCGCGACCCCAAGACGCGCGGCTGCGGCATCGGCGATATCGCCTCGATGCTCAAGACCGGCAACCTGTCCGGCAAATGCGCCGATCTGAACGCGCTTTATGTCGGACTGGCGCGCGCCAGCGGCCTGCCGGCGCGCGACGTCTATGGCATCCGCGTGGCGCCATCGAAGTTCGGCTACAAGAGCCTCGGCGCCGGCTCGGCGGTGATCACCAAGGCGCAGCATTGCCGCGCCGAGACCTTCATCGCCGGCATCGGCTGGATTGCCAGCGATCCTGCCGACGTGCGCAAGGTCGTGCTGGAAGAGCCGCCGGGCAACCTGGCCATCGACAACCCGAAGGTGGTCGACGCCCGCAAGGCCCTGCTCGGCGCCTGGGAGGGCAACTGGCTCGCCTATAACTTCGCGCACGATGTCGCGCTGCCGGGGTCGAGCGGGCCGAAGCTCGGCTTTTTGATGTATCCGCAGGCGGAATGCGGGCCGAACCGGCTCGACTGCCTGGATCCCGATACGTTCAAATATACCATCACGGCAAAGGAAGTGACGGCGGCGTGAGCAACGCGACGATCAACACGCGAACGCCGTTTCCCCGGCGTTCGCGCATGTCTGCCGTGCGAAGCGGAACTTTGCGATCGGCTCGGGCATTTCCCGTCATCCCATCCACGGGAGACGGACATGCGGTTTATTGTGATGGCAGCAGCGCTGTCTTTGGCGCTTTCGTCGGCCGCGTTGGCGCAGAACGCCTCCGGCGGTGGCGGCGATTCGCCGCAGAACAAAGGCTCGACCGGTTGGACCGGCGCGCATCCGGAGACCGGTGGCGCGACCGTCGAGCCGGGCAAGCCGAGCAGCGAAACGACGGGTCAAGGTGTCCAGATTCACGATCAGGACGCGGCGAAAACGCAGCCTTGGGTCGCCACTGGCGAAGACTTGAAAGGTCCTCCCGCCCAATTTCCTCCGAGCAAAACGCCGGAGTAGCGGCTTCCTCCCTTCCGCTCGCTAGGCGGCGCCGCGCCGCGCTCGCACAGGTGGCGCCATGAGCGCGCCTCCGCCCGCGGCGCTCGTCCTCGACATGCGCGGTCTCCGATGCCCGCAGCCGGTGCTGCGCGCGAAGAAGGCGTTGCGGAGCCTCTCGGAGGGAGAGAGCCTGGTGCTTGAATGCACCGACCCGCTGACGGTCATCGACGTTCCCCATTTCTGCAACCAGACCGGCCATCGCCTCGCCGCGCAGGAGCGCAAGGACGCGCTATACGTCTTTACGATCGTGAAGCGGGCTTGAGCCATGGGAGCGCCGATGCAGCCGGTCTACCTCGACAACAACGCCACGACGCCGATCGATCCGGACGTGCTCGAAGCGATGCTGCCTTATCTGCGCGAGCGCTTCGGCAATCCCTCTTCCGCCCATGCCCTCGGCGGACCGGCGCACGACGCGGTCGAACGCGCGCGAGAGGACGTCGCGGCGCTGATCGGCGCGTCGCCCGACGAGATCGTGTTTACGAGCGGCGGCACCGAAGCGAGTAACATGGCGATCCGCGGCGCCGCCGTCATAAATACTGCGCGGCGCGCGGTCGTCACGACGAACATCGAGCATCCGGCGACCGATGCCTGCTGCGCCTTGCTGGAACGCGCCGGCCATCCGATCCGTCGCTTGAAAGCGAGAGCCGATGGGCTCGTGGACACGGCTGAAGCGGCGTCGCTGCTCGGCGACGACACCGCGCTCGTCACCGTCATTCATGCGCAGAACGAGATCGGCACGCTACAGCCTGTCGCCGAGATCGCGCGACAGGCACATGCTTCGGGCGCGCTGGTCCATGTCGACACGGCGCAATCGGTCGGCAAAATACCGGTGCATGTCGACGCGCTCGGCGCTGACCTATTATCGATCGCCGCGCACAAGCTCTATGCGCCGAAAGGCATCGGCGTTCTTTATATGCGGCGCGGCGTTGCGCTGCCGCCGCTGCTGGTCGGCGCCGGCCAGGAACGCGGCCGCCGCCCGGGCACCGAAAACGTGCCTTATATCGTCGCCGTCGGCGAAGCCTGCCGGCGCGCCCGCTTGGCCCTGGCCGAGGCCGAACCGCGCATGCGCATGCTACGAGACCGCCTGCTCGCGCGGCTGCAGGAAGCCATCCCCGGCCTGATCCTGGTCGGCCATCCGACGGCGCGGCTGCCGAACACGCTGAACGTGCTGTTCCCCGGCGTATCGGGGCGGCAGTTGCTCGCCACCTGCCGCGGCGTGCTCGCGTCCAACGGCTCGGCCTGCCACGCCGACAGCGAGGAGCCATCGGCGATCCTGCTGGCGCTCGGCATTCCGCGCGAAGCCGCGCTCGGCACCGTGCGCCTCTCGGTCGGCCGCCATACGACGACCGAAGACATCGACACCGCCGCCACGTTGCTCGCCGCCGCGTGGCGCGACCTTTATCCCGCCAAGCGCGAGCGCGTGGCCAGCTGATCAAGGAGATATGCCGTGAACATTCAGACGCCGATCCGTCTCAGTCACCTCTCGCACGGCGGCGGCTGCGGCTGCAAACTGGCGCCATCGGTGCTGCAGCAATTGCTGTCCAGCCATCCGACGGTCTCGCCCTACAAGCAATTGCTGGTCGGCGTCGAAACCGGCGACGACGCCGCGGTGTGGGAGCTCGACAAGGACAATCCCTCGGGCACCTGCATCATCGCCACCACCGACTTCTTCATGCCGATGGTGGACGACGCGCGCGACTTCGGCCGCATCGCCGCCACCAACGCCATCTCCGACGTCTACGCAATGGGCGGCACGCCGATCATGGCACTCGCCATCCTCGGCATGCCGGTCGATAAGATCCCGCCGGAGATGGTGCGGCAGATCTTGGAAGGCGGCGCGGCGGTGTGCGAAGCCGCCGGCATTCCCATCGCCGGCGGCCATTCCATCGACTCGCCGGAGCCGATCTACGGCCTCGCCGTCATCGGCACGGCGGTGAAAAGCGACATCCGCCGCAACGCCGACGCCAAAGCCGGCGACGCGCTCATTCTCACCAAGGCGCTCGGCGTCGGCATCTATTCAGCGGCGTTCAAGAAAGGCGCGCTGTCGCGCGAGGCCTATGACGAGTTCATGGCGACGACGACCCTGCTCAACCGCGTCGGCGCCAAGCTCGCCAAGGACAGCGCCGTGCATGCGATGACCGACGTCACCGGCTTCGGCCTGCTCGGCCATGCGCTCGAAATGGCGCGCGGCTCGAACAAGAAGGTAACGGTGAAAGCCGCGGCGCTGCCGTTCCTCAAGGACGCGGCACGTTTGACCCAGGAAGGCTTCATCACCGGCGCCTCGGGCCGCAACTGGAAGAGCTACGACACCAGCGTCGTGCTGCCGGATGGCACGCCCGACTGGCAGCGGCAGCTTTTGTGCGATCCGCAGACCTCGGGCGGCCTGCTCGTCTCCTGCGCCGCCGAGCGCGCTGGCGCCATCCTCGACACCATCCAGGCGGCCGGCTATCCTGCCGCACGCATCATCGGCACGGTGAGCGACGGCAAGCCACAGGTTGTCGTGGAAGCGTGATCAGGACGCCGGCTGGCGCAACGTATCAAGCGCCTTGCGCACCAGCGGATCGAGCCCGGCGCCGCCGGCATCGACATGCGCGAAGATCTTGTTGCGCATGCGCGGCTCCCAGAACTTCCTGATGTGCGTCGCCACGCCCTCGACAGCCTCCTTCTCGCCCTGCGAGACGAAGAACTTGCCGATCTGGTTGGCCATATAGACGAGCTTATCCGGCGACGACATGGAGCGTCCGCTCTTCCTTGATCCGCTGCGGATGGGTGAAGATTTCAAAGCCGTCGTGACGCGCCACCGCGACCAGCGTCATGCCGGCGGCTTGCGCCGTGCGCGCCGCCAGCGCCGTCGGCGCCGACACCGCGACCAGCATCGGAATGCCCAGCGCTGCCGCCTTCTGGATCATCTCGACCGACAGACGGCTGGTGACGACGGCAAAGCCCTCGGCGCCCGAGACGCCGCGGCGCACCAGCGCACCCGCCAGCTTGTCGAGCGCATTATGGCGGCCGACATCCTCGCGCACGGCGACGAGGCCTTGCGACGGCGTGTAGAAGGCGGCGCCGTGCACGGCCCGCGTCTGCGCGTTAAGCACCTGTTGGCTTTCAAGCGCGGCAAGCGCGCGCATGATGTCCTGAGGCGCGAACATGACGTTATCGGCGATGGAGGCAGGCGCGCGCATCGCTTCGTCGAGCGATTCGATGCCGCACAGGCCGCAACCGGTCGGCCCTGCGAGATAGCGCCGGCGCTCGTGAAAGGCGCTGGCATGTGGCTCGGTGAGGCGCATGCGCAACTCGATGCCGATGTCCTGCTCGATGACTTCGAGCTGCTCGATGGCATGCGGCGACGCGACGATGCCTTCGGTGATACTGAAGCCGACGGCGAAGTCCTCGAGATCCTGCGGCGTCGCCATCATCACGGCATAGGACGAACCGTTATAGGTGAAGGCGATGGCCGCCTCTTCCGGAATCGCGCGTTCGCCCGGCGCGAGGCGCCCGCCGCGCCAGGCTATACGTTCGACGATGCGAACCGGATCGGTCACGGCCTACTCCGCAGCCTCCGCCGGAACGATGCGGCGCGTCTCCTTGGAGAAGCGCTCGTATTCCTCCTGCCACGGCGTCGGGCCGTTCGAGAGCGAGATCTGCACCGCCGTCACCTTGTATTCCGGGCAGTTGGTCGCCCAATCGGAATAGTCCGTGGTGATGACGTTGGCCTGCGTGTCCGGGTGGTGGAACGTCGTGTAGACGACGCCCGGCGCCACGCGGTCGGTGATCGTGGCGCGTAGCGTCGTCTCGCCGGCGCGGCTGGCGAGCTTGACCCAGTCGCCTTCCTTGACGCCACGCTGCTCGGCGTCGTGCGGATGGATCTCCAGCACGTCCTCGGCATGCCACATCGAGTTGGCGGTGCGGCGGGTCTGCGCGCCGACATTGTACTGCGACAGGATGCGGCCGGTGGTGAGCAGCAGCGGAAAGCGCGGCCCGGTCTTCTCGTCGGTCGCGATGTATTCGGTGATGATGAACTTGCCCTTGCCGCGCACGAAACCGTTGACGTGCATGATCGGCGAGCCTTCCGGCGCCTTGTCGTTGCACGGCCACTGCACCGACCCGCGCTTCTCCAGCATGTCGTAGGACACATTGGCGAAGCCGGGGGTCAGCCGCGCGATCTCATCCATGATCTGCGAGGGATGGCTGTAGTGCATCGGATAGCCGAGCGCGTTGGACAGCAACACGGTGATTTCCCAATCGGCATAGCCGTTCTTGGGCGACATCACTTTGCGCACGCGCTGGATGCGCCGTTCGGCATTGGTGAAGGTGCCGTCCTTCTCCAGGAAGGTCGAACCCGGCAGGAACACATGCGCGAAGCGCGCGGTCTCGTTCAGGAACAGGTCCTGCACCACCACGCATTCCATCGCCGCAAGGCCGGCCGACACATGCTTGGTGTCGGGATCGGACTGCAGAATATCCTCGCCTTGAATGTAGATGCCTTTGAACGTGCCCTCGACCGCGGCATCGAGCATGTTCGGGATGCGCAGGCCCGGCTCCTTGTCGAGGATGACGTTCCAATCCTTCTCGAAGAGCTGGCGCGGCTCGTCGAGCGAGATGTGGCGATAGCCCGCGAGTTCGTGCGGGAACGAACCCATGTCGCAGGAGCCCTGCACGTTGTTCTGGCCGCGCAGCGGGTTCACGCCGACGCCCTTGCGGCCGATATTGCCGGTGCACATCGCCAGATTGGCGATGCCCATGACCGTGGTCGAGCCCTGCGAGTGCTCGGTGACGCCGAGGCCGTAATAGATCGCGCCGTTGCCGCCGGTGGCGTAGAGGCGCGCGGCACCGCGGATGGTCTCCGCCGGCACGCCCGACAGCTTGGCCACGGCCTCCGGCGAATTCTGCGGCAGCGAGACGAACTCGGCCCAGTGCTGGAATTCATCCCAGTCGCAGCGCTCGCGGATGAACTTCTCGTCGAACAAGCCTTCGGTGACGATGACATGCGCCAGCGCCGTGACGATGGCGACGTTCGTGCCTGGCAGGAGCGCGAGGTGATAGTCGGCCTTGACGTGCGCCGATTCCACCATCTCGGTGCGGCGCGGATCGATAACGATCAGCTTGGCGCCCTGGCGCAGCCGTTTCTTCATGCGCGAGGCGAACACCGGATGCGCCGCCGCCGGATTGGCGCCGATGACGACGATGACGTCAGAATCTTCGACCGAGTCGAAGTTCTGCGTGCCGGCCGAGGTGCCGTAAGCCTGGCCGAGGCCGTAACCGGTCGGCGAGTGGCACACGCGGGCGCAGGTGTCGACATTGTTGTTGCCGAAGCCCGCGCGGATCAGCTTCTGTACCAGGAAGGTTTCTTCGTTGGTGCAGCGCGACGAGGTGATGCCGCCGACCGAATCCTTGCCGTATTTCTTCTGGATGCGCTTGAACTCGGACGCGGCGTAGCCGATCGCCTCGTCCCAGCTCACTTCTTTCCACGGTTCGTGGATCGACGAGCGGATCATCGGATTGAGGATACGCTCCTTGTGGGTCGCATAGCCCCAGGCGAAGCGGCCCTTGACGCAGGAATGGCCGCGGTTGGCCTCGCCGTCCTTGTACGGCACCATGCGCACCAGCTCTTCGCCGCGCATCTCGGCTTTGAAGGCGCAGCCGACGCCGCAATAAGCGCACGTCGTCACCACCGAGTGCTCGGGCTTGCCGATCTCGATAACCTTCTTCTCGTTCAGCGTCGCCGTCGGGCAGGCCTGCACGCAGGCGCCGCAGGACACGCACTCGGAGCCGAGGAAGCTCTCTTCCATGCCGGGTGACACGCGGCTGTCGAAGCCGCGGCCGGCGACGGTCAGCGCGAAAGTGCCCTGCACTTCCTCGCAGGCGCGGACGCAGCGCGAGCAGACGATGCACTTCGACGGATCGTAGGTGAAATACGGGTTCGACTCGTCCTTCGGCAGCCAATTATCGTTGGGTTTGCCGTCCTTGCGGGCGAACACATGGTTCTCGCCCTCGTAGCCATAGCGCACGTCGCGCAGGCCGACAGCGCCGGCCATGTCCTGCAGTTCGCAATCGCCGTTCGCCGAGCACGTCAGGCAATCGAGCGGATGGTCGGAGATATAGAGCTCCATCACGCCCTTCCGCAGGCGCTGCAACCGGTCGGTCTGCGTCTTGACGACCATGCCCGGCGCGACCGGCGTGGTGCACGAGGCCGGCGTGCCGGCGCGGCCTTCGATCTCGACGAGGCACAAGCGGCAGGAGCCGAAGGCATCGACCATGTCGGTCGCGCAGAGCTTGGGAATCTGCGTGCCCATCTCCATCGCCGCGCGCATGATCGAGGTGCCCTCAGCCACCGTCACCGACATGCCATCGATGGTCAGCGTGACGGTCTTGTCCGTCTTCGGCCTCGGCGTGCCGTAATCGATCTCATGGACGAGAGACATTAGAGGTCTCCTTGATCGAAGAGTGAGCGCATCTCAACGACGTCATGGCCGGGCTTGTCCCGGCCATCCACGCCCTTGAAAAAGAACGACGTGGATGCCCGGCACAAGGCCGGGCATGACGCTGAGTATTTGACAAGCGCCCTCATGTCACTCAGCCGCTTGAAGACGTGGCGCGCGGCCGAAGTCTTCCGGGAAATGGGTGAGCGCGCTCATCACCGGATAGGGCGTAAAGCCACCGAGCGCGCAGAGCGAACCGAACTTCATGGTGTTGCAGAGGTCTTCCAGCACTTCGAGGTTCTTGGTCACCTCGATGCCCTGCATGATGCGGTCGACCGTCTCGACGCCGCGCGTCGAGCCGATACGGCACGGCGTGCATTTGCCGCAGGATTCGACGGCGCAGAACTCCATGGCAAAGCGCGCCTGCTTGGCCATGTCGACCGTATCGTCGAACACGACGACGCCGCCATGGCCGATCAGGCCGTCGCGCGCGGCGAAAGCCTCGTAGTCGAACGGCGCGTCGAACAAGGCGCGCGGGAAATAGGCACCGAGCGGCCCGCCGACCTGGACCGCTCGCACCGGCCGGCCCGACAACGTGCCGCCGCCGATGTCGTCGACCAGTTCGCCGAGCGTGATGCCGAAGGCCGTCTCGAACAGGCCGCCGTGCTTGATGTTGCCAGCGAGCTGGATCGGCATGGTGCCGCGCGAGCGGCCGGTGCCGAAGTTCTTATAAAACTCGGCGCCCTTGTCCATGATGATCGGCACGGTGGCGAGCGACAGCACGTTGTTGATCACCGTCGGCTTGCCGAACAGGCCCTTATGCGCCGGCAGCGGCGGTTTGGCGCGCACCTGGCCGCGCTTGCCTTCGAGGCTGTCGAGCAGCGCCGTCTCCTCGCCGCAGACATAGGCGCCGGCGCCCATTCGCACCTCGAGGTCGAAGGCGTACGCCGTGCCGCACACGCTCGGTCCCAGCATGCCCATGCGGCGCGCGGTGCGGATCGCGTCGTTCATGACGGCGATCGCGTGCGGGTATTCGGAGCGGATGTAGATGTAACCCTTGGTGGCCCCGACGGCGATGCCGGCGATGGTCATGCCTTCGACCAGGACGAAGGGATCCCCTTCCATCAGCATGCGGTCGGCGAAGGTGCCGGAGTCGCCCTCGTCGGCGTTGCAGACGATGTATTTCTGCTCGGCTTTCGCCTCGGCGACCGTCTTCCATTTGATGCCGGTCGGGAAGCCCGCGCCGCCGCGGCCGCGTAGCCCGGACTGCGTGACCTCGTTGATGATGTTCGCCGGATCGGCCAACGCGCGATCGAGACCGCGATAGCCGCCATGCGCGCGGTAGTCTTCAAGTGAGCGCGGATCGACGACGCCGCAACGGGCGAAGGTCAGGCGCGTTTGTTTCTTCAGCCAGGGAATGTCGTCGGTCGGACCGAGGCAAAGCGCATGCGGACCCGCGTCGGCGGCAATGGCAGCAAACACCGATTCCACATCACCGGGCTCGACCGGACCATAAGCGATGCGCCCGCGCGCGGTTTCGACCTCGACCAGCGGCTCGAGCCAATGCATGCCGCGCGAGCCGTTGCGGATGAGCTTGATATCGACTTTACGATTGAAGGCGGCCGCCTCGAGCGACATCGCGACTTCGTCGGCGCCGCACGCCACGGCGGCGGCATCGCCCGGCACATAGATGCGCAAGGTCATCGCGCGACCTCCGCCAAGAGTTTGTCGAGCTTCTTGTCGTTGAGGCGACCGACCAGCCGGCCGTTAATCATGGCCGACGGCGCCGTGGCGCAGAGTCCGAGGCAGTAGACCGCTTCCACCGTGACGCGACCGTCGCCAGTCGTTTCGCCGAGCTTGACGCCGAGCTTCTGCTCCGCGTGCGCCGCCAGGGCATCGCCGCCGCAGGACTGGCACGCCTCGGCACGGCACAGCTTGAGCACATGGCGACCGGCCGGCTCATGCCGGAAATCATGATAAAAGGTGACGACGCCATGCACCTCGGCGCGCGAGATATTGAGCGCTTGCGCGATCATCGGCTCGGCCGCTTCGGGGATATAGCCGAACGCCTCCTGCAGATCGTGCAGGATCGGCAACAAGGAGCCTTCCTGGCCCGCGTGCCCGGCAATCACCTCCGTGACGACGTCGGCATTCCACCCTTGATGCTTGTTCATTGACGACCTTGCCATATGCAATCGGCGTCAATAAGCGCGCACCGTTTGATGGGATCAAGGACGTAACTCAAATGCCTTCATTGGAATAATCAATGAAAGCGATAGCCCAAGGCTATGCCAGGCCTTGAGTGGGCCGTCTTGCATAAGCAGTGCGGCTGCGCGAATGCGCGTTAATTGGTCCGATAACGGTTCGCCATCTCGACCAGCCGGCGCACCGCATCCGTGGCCGCCGCGTGGTCTTGCGAGAAATTCAAGCGGACGCTGTGCGGGTGCGGGCCGAACTCGGTGCCGGGCGTGACGATGACGTTGGCCTGATGCCGCAGCAGCTTGACGAAGTCATGCAGATCGACCGCCAGCGGCGGTAGCTTCGGAAACACATAACTGCCGGCCTGCGACGTGCGGCAAGCGAAGCCGCCCTCGCTGAAGATCGTCATCAGGTCGTCGCGAATGGCTTGATGCAGCCGGATCCGCTCGTCCATCCAGCCGGCCGGCTCACTGAACCAGCACCGCAAGACGGCCTGATTATAACCGGGCGCGCGCAGCGTCACGATCGCCTGCAGCTTTTCCATCCGCGCGATGACGCGCGGCGAACCGAACGCCACGCCGAGCCGGTAACCGCTCAGCGACTCCGTCTTTGACGGACCCATGATGGTGACGACCTGATCGTCGGGCAGACCGGCGGCCCGCATATGCGTGTAGGACTCACCTTCATAGCGCAGACGGGAATAGAGCTGGTCGGCGATGATCGTTACGCCGAACTCCTTCGCCAGCGCGGCGATCTGCTTGATCTCGCGTTCGGAGTAGACGGCGCCGGTCGGATTGTTCGGATTCGAGAACAGGAAAACCTTGGCACCGGCCTCGAAGGCGGCGCGAAGCTGTGCGAGATCGAGGCCCGCATCCGCCTGCGAAGCCATGTAGTCCATCGCAACCGGCATGACCTGTCCGCCGAAGAACTGGACCAGCTTTCGATTGGCGAAATAATCCGGCTGAACGATCGCAACCTTGTCGCCCTGGTTCACGACCGCCGCGACGGCGAGGAACAGCGCGCCTTGCGTGCCCGGCGTGAGAATTGTGCCGTCCTCGGCGTTGACCGGCACACCGGTGAAGCGCGCAAGCTTGTCGGCAAGTTCGGCGCGAATGTCGGCCGATCCTCTGTATTCGGTATAGGCTTGGCGCCCGCCGGCCGAAACGGCCTCCGAAAACAGCTCGAACGATCCCGGCGTCGGCGTGAACGCATCGACATCGCCATGCGAAAAATCGACGAGCCGGCCGGGGATCACATCTCCGCGCATGAGGCCGCGAATATTGCCCTCACCTTGCCGCACCTCCTGACCGGGAGCGAAATCGGTAGCGAGAGCGTCAAACCTGTCATTCGTCGACATAGCGGCCTGCACGGTTGGAATATTTGTTGGGCGCCAGAACTTCGTCACTCCAACGTGCCGAAGCATGTGCCCAATCACCCGTGCCGCGTCAATATTGGCCGCGAAGCGGGCCCGTCGCCCGCTTCCCGATCATGCTTCGCAGGGCTGCGAACTAAGCGCGCCTTAATGCCCCGCCTTGCTCTCGCGCGCGTATTGGACGAGTGCGAGGAAGCGATAGAGGCCATGCACGAACTTGCCGTAGGGCAAGGTCAGGAACAGCGCGAAGACGACGCCGAGGTGGATGGCGAGCACAATGCCCATTGCCGGTGTTGCGCGCAGCAGCAGCAGCGCGAGCCCGGTGACGCTGGTCAGCAGCAGCATGACGATGAAGGCCACGTCCATGCCGAAGCGGTTCTCGTCGAGCAGCTCCGGCGCGCGCTTGAACTTCGCCGCCAGCAATCCGATCGGGCCGACGACGAGGCCGATGCCGCCCAGCGTGCCGAGCACCACCGGCAGATCCCACCACGCATACGGCGCCTCGCGCCCGAGCAGATAGTGATAGAGCGTCGCCACCGACGTCGAGGCAAAGCAAAGCAGGAAGCCGTAGAACGTCGCGTGGTGATAATGCTTGCGCCGGTCCGTCGGGGCTTCGGCGTCGTCGTTCATGCAGCCGGCCTTGCCGCCGTCGAGATAGCGCAGGCGCCCGGCATCCTTCGCCGCCTGGAAGAAGGCCGCGAGGCCGCCAGCCGGTGTGTTGCCGGCGATGTCGCGCCAGAAGGCGCGCATCGACAAGGTCAGCGCCAGCACCGCATAGACGAACACGGCCCCGAACAAGGCCGCCATCGCATTGTGCGGCATCAACTTATAGAACGCGCCGGGCCCGGCATGCGTGCCGAACAGCACATCCGGATCGCGATAGGCGACAAAGCCGAGCACGAACAGCGCCACGCTCAAGGCCGCGATCAGGCTGATCGCCAGGCCGTTGCGCGCGAACAGGCCGGACAGCGCGCCCGGCCAGGCATAAGCGCGGTACGAGTCGCCGCGCACCTGCGCCAAGGTCTTCGGCACGTTGACGGCGAACTCGTGCGGCGGCGAGAACTGGCAATCCGAATAGCAGGCGCCGCAGCTGTGGCAGAGATTGGCGAGATAGTTGAGGTCGCCGTCGTTGAACAGCCGCCGCCGCTCCATCGCCGGGAACACCGCGCACAGGCCCTCGCAGTAGCGGCACGAGTTGCAGACCACCATCAGCCGGTCGGCTTCGCGCAACGCCTCGGTCGGATGCGTCGTCGTCGTGTGCATGTCAATTGCGCGCATTCTTGGCCGCTCCCCGTCCCGCCATGCGCCCGGAGACGCTGCCGATCGTCATGCCGATGCCGGCGGCATAGCCCTTGGTCAGCACGTTGCCGGCCATGATCTCGCCCGCGGCGAACATGTTGGCGGCCGGCGTGCCGTCCTGCATCAGCATGCGCGCCTCGAGATTCACGCGCACGCCGAGATAGGTGAAGGTGATACCCGGCCGCACCGGATAGGCATAGAACGGCGCGGCCTCGATCTTGCGCGCCCAATGCGACTTCGGCGGCGTCACGCCCTCGGTGCGGCAGTCGTCGAGATCGGCGTGGTTGAACGTGCCCGGCCGCACGCCGGCGTTGAAATCGCCGATGGTCTTCTCCAGCACGGTAGGATCGAGCTCGAGCTTGCCGGCCAGTTCGCGGATGGTCGGCGCCGTGATCGGCGGAAACAGCGACGGCATGAACAGCTTCAGCGACGAGGCATCGAAGATGATGTAGGCGATCTGGTCCGGCTGCTGCGCGACGAGGCGGCCCCAGATGGCGTAGCGCTTGGGCCAGATGTCCTCGCCTTCGTCGTAGAAGCGCACGGCGTTCTTGTTGACGACGACGCCGAACACGACGCAGTCGAGCCGCGTGATGATGCCGCCGTCGTATTTCGGGGCGCGGGCGTCGATCGCCACCGCGTGGCACTGCGTCGGATCGCCGGTCTCCTGCACGCCGGCATTGAGCAGCATTTTGAGCACGGTGCCGCGGTTATGCGGCGTGCCGCGGATGAGGAAGTTCTCGGCCGCCTCGCCCCAATACTCCTTCAGCCATTCGATGTTGGATTCAAAACCGCCGGCCGCCGCAACCAGCGTGCGCGCCCGCACCTGATGCGACGCGCCGCCATGCGTCATCGTCGCCGACACGAACATGCCGTTGTCGATCTCGAGCGCGGTGACCGGCGCGTCGTACATGACGTCGATGCCGAGTTCCTCGGCCGTGCGGTAGAGCGCATTGAGCATCGCCCTGCCGCCGCCGAGGAAGAATGCGTTGGTACGGCCGAGCGTCAGCGTGCCGCCGAGCGAAGGCTGATAGCGCACGCCCTGTTCGGTGAGCCACACCAGCACTTCCTTCGACTCGCGGATCATGTGCTTGGCGAGCGGCTCGTCCGTCTTGCCGCCGGTGACGCGCAAAAGATCCTCGAACAGCTCTTCCTCGCTGTAGGGACCGGTCAGGGTCTCTGTGGCGCTGTCGTGCGCGCAGCGGATGTTGCGGGTGTGGCGCGTGTTGCCGCCGCGATAGAACTTCGGCGCGCCTTCCAGCACCAGCACCGACGCACCCTCACGCCGCGCCGCAATCGCCGCGCACAGCGCCGCATTGCCGCCGCCGACCACCAGCACGTCGTACTGCTGCGTCGGGTCGAAACTACTCAGCTCGGCCATCACTCCCCCAGGTTTCGCGCGTTGGCGCGTCTTGTTTGCTTCGCGCGGCTTTTAAGCATTCGGCAATCGCGAACGCCAGTAGTCCCAGGCGCGCGCCAATGTGGCCTCCGGGAACTTCTCGGCGAGCGCGATCTCCTCGTCGGTGAAGACGCTGATGTCGCCGTGGCTCATCGCGCGCAACTGCAGTTCGGCGTCGCGGCAGCTATAGATCGAGCGGAAGGCCAGCTCGCGCAGCGTGGCGCCCACGACGGTCACGCCATGGCGCTTCATCAGCACCATGTTGTTGGCGCCGAGGCATTTGGCCAACGATATCGCTTCGGCGTCGCGCGTGACGAGATGGTTGGTCGCGCCGAATTCGTCGCGCTGATCCCAGAGTGGCACGGTCTTGCCGATGCTCGCCCCCAGTTGCGTGACGACGCGCAGCTTCAGGTCGGCGAGACAGAACGGCATCGTGGAGGCCGCATGATGATGACAGATCGCGTTCACGTCCGGCCGCATGCGGTAGAGCACCGAGTGAATGACACGCTCCGAATAAAGCGCCTGTTTGGTCGCGACGACCGGCTCGCCTGAAAGGTCGTATTCGAGCACGTCCGCTTCGCTCACCAGCTCCGGCGCCAGCGAGCGCGACAGAAAGAACCGCGTCGGGTCCGCCGGATGCCGCATGCTGACATGGCCGAAAGCATCCAACACGCCCTCCCGCGCGAGCATGCGGTTGGCAAGGGAGACCAGCGTCTGCGGACTATCAGGTGACATGCGGGGGACAATCGAAACTGACCGACTTGTAATCTTATAGAGCAATGTATAAAAAATGGAACACCTTCTCCTGTGGATTGGCCCGCCTGCCCATAGGAGCCTCTGATATTGGTCCAAATGCCCCCGGACCACTGTATCGAAAGTGGAAATGCCCGCGACGCGGGCAAGCGCGCATGAATACGCTCCTGACGCTATTCAACACCGACCGCCTCGAGGACTACAGCCGCGCGGGCTTCTGGCGCGACGAGACGTTCTACGATCTGGTGCAAGCCCACGCCGGGCGCACGCCGGATCGCATCGCCGTCCGCAGCGGCACCGGCGATATCAGCTATGGCGAGCTCATTAAGCTC
Organism: Pseudolabrys taiwanensis; assembly: GCF_003367395.1. NCBI lineage: Bacteria > Pseudomonadati > Pseudomonadota > Alphaproteobacteria > Hyphomicrobiales > Xanthobacteraceae > Pseudolabrys > Pseudolabrys taiwanensis. Next base: position 2,417,979 of record NZ_CP031417.1, read on the forward strand.
GTTGACGCTTTCGCCGACGACCTCGCCGCAGCCGGACTTGCGCAAGGCCAGCGCGTCGCGGTGTGGCTGCCGAGCCGGCCGGAAACGATCGTCGCCCTGCTCGCCTGCAGCCGGAACGGCTATATCTGCTGCCCGTCGCTGCATCGCGACCATACGGTCGGCGACATCCTCGATCTTCTGAACCGCATGCGCGCCGCGGCCATCGTCGCCGAGGTGGGCTACGGCGCCGACGCCAACAAGCACGACCTCTTCGCGCGGCTCGGCGAAGTCGAAACCTTGCGCAAGATCTATCGCCTGGAAAAGAGCGCGGCCGGCCGCACGCACGCCATCGTCGCGCCGGCTGCAACGCCGGCGCCGCCGCCGAAGGGCAATCCCAATACCATTCTCTATCTTGCGTTCACCTCGGGCACGACCGGCACGCCGAAAGGCGTGATGCACAGCGACAATACGCTACTCGCCAATGCGCGCGCGCTCTCGGCCGACTGGAGCATCAACGAAACATCCGTCGTCTATTCGCTCAGCCCGCTCAGCCACAATCTCGGCTTTGGCGCGATGATCATGGCGCTCGGCATGGGCGGCCAGATCGTCATTCACGATTTGCCGCGCGGCGCCAGCCTGATCGATCGCCTGATCGACACCGGGGCAACGTTCCTCGTCGGCGTGCCGACGCACGCGATCGATCTGCTCGCCGAAGTGAAAGCGCGCAACCTGTCCGGCATCGGCAAGCTGCAGGGCTTCCGCATTTCCGGCGCGCAGGCGCCGCAGGAACTCGTGGCCGAGCTGATCGCGCGCGGCATCATCCCGCAGAGCGGCTACGGCATGACCGAGACCTGCTCGCATCAATACACGTTGCCCAACGACGATCCGAAGCTGATCGTCGAAAGCTGCGGCCGCTCCTGCCCGGGCTACGAGATCCGCATCTTCGACCGCGAAGATCCGAACCGCGAGGTGCCGCCGCGGCAGATCGGCCAGATCGGCGGCCGCGGCGCCAGCCTGATGCTCGGCTATTTCGACGATCAGAAGTCGACGGAAGAGTCCTTCAACCGCGACGGCTGGTTCATGACCGGCGATCTCGGCTGGGTCGACGAGCAAGGCTATCTGCGCATCACGGGCCGCAAGAAGGATGTCATCATCCGCGGCGGTCACAACATTTATCCGGCAAAGATCGAGGCGCTGGCTTCGACGCACAACGCCATTCAGCGTGTCGCGGCGGTCCCTGTTCCGGATCAGCGCCTCGGCGAGCGCGTCTGCCTCGCGGTGATGGTGCGTCCGGGCATGTCGATCGAGCCGCAGGACATTCTCAAGCACCTCGACGATGTCGGCCTGTCGAAATACGACATGCCCGAGTTCTTCCTGCGCGTCGACGAGATCCCGCTCACCGCAAGCGGTAAAGTGCGCAAGCGCGACGTGGCCGACTGGATCGCCGAAGGCCGCGTCAAGCCGGAAGCCGTACGCTTTCAGGCCAAGGCCGGATGAGCGAGGCGCGCAACCAAGCACTTGCGCGACTTCGCGAGGAGATGGAAGGCCCGCCTTTCCATCACCTCCTGCGGCCCGAGCCGGTCGACGCCGATCCCGACACCGGCACCGTCACCATCAAGCTCTCGTTTCGCGATGAACTCGCGCGCGCGAAAGGCGATAAAGCCTTTCATGGCGGCGTCATTGCGTCGCTCATCGATCTCGCCGGTCACGCCGCCGCCGCGGTGAAAATCGGACGGATGGCGCCGACGATCGATCTGCGCATCGACTACATGCGTCCGGCCGAAGGCGACGCATTGTTCGCGCATGCCCGACTGCTCAAAGCGGGACGATCCGTCGCGCGTGTCGATATCGACGTGCGCGACACGAAGGATCGAACTGTCGCCCTGGGGCGTGGTACCTTCAGCACTGCCTGACGTCGCCTCGATTACGTGCATTGCACCAAAATTGGTGCAGCGTGGCTCTCCTTCTGCCGCGCATTTACGCAGCACTTCGCTTGCTACTAAAATCGAACTGTATTTATATTGGTACAGTGCAACGTTATTGGTACGTCCGCGACAGGCAGCCTGTCGCGTGAGGGGGGATTGGGAATGTCCGTTTCGCGCTTCCTCGGAGTCTTGTTCGGCGCAATAGCGCTGGCGACAACCCCGCATCTGGCACAGGCCGAAGACACGCTTCGCCTCGCTGTCGGCGCGCCGAATAATTGGGACACGTCGATACCGGAGATCGGGCAGCGCGCCGGCATCTTCGCCAAGCATGGTTTGAAGCTCGACATTCTCTATACGCAAGGCGGCGGCGAAACGATGCAAGCCGTGATCTCCGGCAGCGTCGATATCGGCATCGCGGCGGGTACGCAGGCGGTGATGGGCGCTTTCGCCAAAGGCGCGCCGGTCCGCATCCTCGCGGCCGGCACCACCGGCGCCGGCGATCTCTATTGGTATGTGCCGGCGGATTCGCCGATCAAGTCGTTCAAGGACACGAACGGCAAGACCGCCGGTTTCTCGACGGTCGGCGCTTCAACGCACATCGCGCTGCTCGCGCTCATCAAGCACTTTGGCACCACGACCAAGGCCGTGGCGACAGGCGCCGGCGCGGTGACGTTGACGCAGGTGATGTCAGGCCAGATCGATGTCGGCTGGGCTTCGCCTCCTTTCGGGCTGCAGCAATTACAGGACGGCAAAATCCGCCTGATCGCGCGGGGCAACGACGCGCCGTCGATGGTGAACCAGACCGTGCGGGTGCACATCGTCAATGCCAATGCGCTGAAGCAGCGGGCCGATGTCATGAAGCGCTTCATGGCCGCATATCGCGAAAGCTATGAGTTCCTCTACACCGATCCCCGCGGCGTTCGCGTCTTCTCCGAATACAGCAAGGTGCCCGAAGCCCTGGCAGTCCAGATTCGCGACACGTTCATGCCAAAGGCCGTCATGTCGCCGGAAAAAGTGTCGGGCACCGACGCGATCATGGCCGACGCCGTCACGTTCAAGACCTTGGCCGCGCCACTGTCCCAGCAACAGCTGTCCGAACTCATTCAGATTCCGCCAAAGCCCTGACCGCCATTTGATCCGCCGCGAACCCACATCGAGATTGAAACGAGGAACTCAGCCATGACCGTAAAAATGCGACTGTCGGCCATCGCCGCGGCGATCGGCCTGACGCTGTTCTCCACTGCCAGCTTCGCGCAGTCCTTTCCGACGAAACCGGTCAGACTGATCCTGCCCTACAGCCCCGGCGGCATCGTCGACTATGTCGGCCGCACGCTCGCACAGCATCTCGGCGATGCGCTTGGCCAGCCGGTCGTCGCCGAAAATCGTCCCGGCGCGGGCGGCATCGTCGGCACCGACACGGTCGCTCGCTCGGCTCCCGACGGCTATACGCTGCTGCTGATGGATCCCGCGATCGTCATCAACCCGACGCTGCAGGAAAGCGTGCCTTACGACCTCTTCAAGCAGCTCGAGGCGGTTTCCGTGGTTTCCTCCTCGCCCGAAGTGCTGGTCGTCTCGCCGCAGCTCGGCGTCAAGACGTTCGAAGAATTCGTCGCCTACGGCAAGGCCAACCCCGGCAAGCTCAACTTCGCGTCCGCCGGCGTCGGCACCACGCCGCATCTCGGCGGCGAAATGTTCATGCAGGCCACGGGCATCGTCGCGACGCACGTGCCCTATAAGAGCATCGGCTCGTCTTACACCGACATGATGGCGAACAAAGTTCAGTTCGCGTTCTCGAGCATCGCCGGCGCCCTGCCCTTCACCACAGACAACCGCGTCATTCCGCTGGCCACGACCGGCGACAAGCGCAGCGAAGTTTACCCGGACAAGCCGACCGTTCAGGAAGCCGGCATCAAGGGCTTCAGCGTCGACCTGTGGCTGACCGTCTTCGCGCCGGCCGGCGTTCCCGCGCCGGTCAAGGCCAAGCTGAACGAGGCCATCAAGACGGCGCTGGCGAAGCCCGAACTGAAGGCCGCTTTCGCCAAGGTCGGCGTAACGCCGCGCGGCACGTCGCTGGAAGAAGGCGCCGCCTTCGTCAAGGCCGACTTCGAGAAGTGGAAGAAGGTCATCGTCGACGGCAAGATCAAGCTCTAGTCCGACCATAATCCCGCTGCGGCGAAAAATTGGGACAATACCCATGCTGAAGGTCAAGACCGGTAAGGACTTTTGGTCCGGGGTCATGTTTCTTTGTTTCGCCGCGGTCGCACTTTACATCGCCCGGGGCTATTCGCTCGGCTCCGCCGGCAAGATGGGCCCGGGCTACTTCCCGATCCTGCTCGCGATCGTTCTCGGCCTGCTCGGCCTGCTGCTCGTCGTGCGGGCGCTCGTGACAGGCGACGAAAAGCTGCCGAATCTCTCGATCCGGCCGCTGTTGTTTCTCGCTATCGCCGTCATCGCCTTCGGCGTCACGATCCAACCGCTCGGGCTCGTTTTGTCGCTGCTGCTGACGCTGGCGATCGCGGCGCTGGCGAGCCGCGAGACGAAGCTGATCGAGACCGTCATACTCGCGGTCGGCCTCGCCGCCTTGTCGGTCGGCGTCTTCTACTACGCGCTGCAATTGCCGCTGCCGATCCTGCCTTCTTTCCTCACTGCTGCCGGCTGAAACCATCGATGGATTTTATCGCGAACCTCTCGGCGGGCTTCGGCGTCGCCCTGACCCTCGTCAATCTCGTTTACTGCTTCGGCGGCGTGCTGCTCGGCACTCTCGTTGGCGTCCTGCCGGGCATCGGCCCGGTCACCACCGTCGCGATCCTGCTGCCCTTCTCGTTCACGCTGCCGCCCGAGTCGGCGCTGATCATGCTGGCCGGCATCTATTACGGCGCCCAGTACGGCGGCTCGACCACCGCGATCCTGGTCAATATTCCCGGCGAAGCTTCGTCCGTCGTCACGACCATCGACGGCCACAAGATGGCGCTCGCCGGCCGCGCCGGCCCTGCCCTCGGCATCGCCGCGCTTGGCTCGTTCTTCGCCGGCTGTGTCGCCACAGTGCTGATCGTCGTCGCCGCACCGCCGCTTGCGTCGATCGCGCTGAATTTCGGGCCGGCCGAATACTTCTCGCTGATGGTCTGCGGCCTCATCGCCGCGATCGTGCTTGCGCACGGATCGGTCGTCAAAGCGCTGGGCATGGTCGTTCTCGGCTTGCTGTTCGGCATCGTCGGCACCGACATCAATTCGGGCATCCGCCGCTTCAATTTCGGCTTCAACGGGCTGGCGGACGGCATCGAATTCGTCGCGCTGTCCATGGCGATCTACGGCCTCGCCGACATCGCCATCAATCTTGAGAAGAAGGAAGACGAGGCGCAGGTCGAAAAGCGGATCGGCAATGTCTGGCCGAGCTGGGAGGACATCAAGTTCTGCATCCCGGCGATCTTGCGCGGCACCGGCCTCGGTTCGATTCTCGGCGTGCTGCCCGGCGGCGGCGCGCTGCTCGCCGCCTTCGCCGCCTACACGTTGGAGAAGAAGGTGGCGAAGAAGCCGCGACGTTTCGGCCACGGCGATATCCGCGGCGTCGCGGCGCCGGAATCCGCCAACAATGCCGGCGCGCAGACTTCATTCATCCCGATGCTGACGCTTGGCATTCCGTCCAACCCGACCATGGCGATGATGATCGGCGCCATGATGATCCACGGCATCTCGCCCGGCCCCCGCGTGATGACCGACCGTCCCGGACTGTTCTGGGGCCTCATCGTCAGCATGTGGATCGGCAACCTCATGCTGGTCATCCTCAACCTGCCGCTGGTCGGCATGTGGGTGAAGCTGCTGCGCATCCCGTACCGGATGCTGTTTCCGTCCATCGTCATATTCTGCTGCATCGGCACCTATTCGGTGAACGGCAACCTGTTCGACGTCTACGTGATGGCCTTCTTTGCAGCGTTTGGGTACATCTGCGTCAAACTCGAATGTGAGCCGGCGCCGCTAATCCTCGGTTTCGTGCTCGGCCCGATGATGGAAGAGAACCTGCGCCGCACGCTGCTGATCTCGCGCGGCGACTTCATGGTCTTCCTTCAGGAGCCGATCAGCCTCGCCTTCCTGATCGCCTCGCTCGGCCTTTTGCTGGTCATCGCACTCCCGGCGATCCGCAAAACGCGCGACGAAGCGATGCAGGAGTAATTTCACCGCTCGTCCCCGCGAAAGCGGGGACCCAGCGCTGACTCCATGGGCAAATGCCGCCCTGGATTCCCGCTTGCGCGGGAATGAGCGGAGTATGTTTCGGCTCTCGCGGATTACAATTAGTTGCGCTGTGCGTCGATCATCGCCTTGACGGCCTGCGGCGTGATCGGAATCTGCGTGATCAATCCCTTGCCGCCCAGCGCATCGTCGACCGCCGAAGCGATCACGGCGCCGACGGCTGCGACGCCGCCCTCGCCCGCGCCCTTGATGCCGAGCGGATTGCAGGTGCTCGGCGCATCCTCGGCCAACAGGATGTCGACCTCCGGCACTTCATGCGCCGTCGGCATCAGATAGTCGGCGAAGGTCACCGATAACGGTTGGCCGCGCTCGTCATACTGAAACTCCTCGAACAGCGCGCCGCCAAGCCCCTGCACGAAGCCGCCGACGAGCTGACCGCGCACCAGCATCGGATTGATGGCGCGGCCGACGTCGAAAGCGATCAGCATCTTCTCGATGCGCACGGCGCCGGTCCCGGCATCGAGCGCCACCTGCGCGATCTGCACGCCGTAAGGATACGTCATGTGATCCGTGGTGAACCAGCCTTCGGCCGCGAGACCGGGATCACGCTCGCCACGCGTCGGCGATACCGGACGCAGATGGTGCGCAAGCTCGCCGAGACCGATGGTGGCGCCGGCGCCATCCCGACGCATGACATTGCCGTCGGCGATGGTGAGTTGCGCGGCATCCGCCTGCAGAAGCTGCGCCGCCATGTCGAGCGCCTTGTCGCGCACCTTCGCCGCCGCAACCGCCGTTGCATTGGCGGTCATCACCGTCGCGCGCGTCGCATGCGCGCCGATGCCGTATTCGATACGGTCGGTGCGGCCGTGCACGACACGCACGCGCCGGTAGTCGACGCCGAGTGTGTCCGCGCAGACCTGGGCAATGACGGTCTCGAAGCCCTGACCGACGGAAGCGCCGCCGGTGATGACCTCGACCTCGCCGCTGGTATGCACATTGACGCGGGCGCCGTCGGTCGGCCCGAGCCCGCTCTTCTCGACATACATCGCGAGACCAAGGCCGACATATTCGCCGGCCTCGCGCCGCGCCCGCACCTTGCGTTCGAGCTCGTCCCAGCCGCAACGGTCCAGCGCCTTGTCGAGGAGGCCGGCATAGTCGCCGGAGTCGAGCACGACCTCGTCACCCAGCGCGACCAGCGGTCGCTCATACGGCATCTCGTCCGGGCTGATGAGATTGCGCCGGCGCACCTCAATGCGCGACAGGCCGAGCTCACGCGCAATCGCGTCCATTAGACGCTCGCGCACGAAATTGGTCTCGTAGCGGCCGGGCGCGCGATAGGTCGCCGCCGGCGTCTTGTTGGTGAGACGGAAGTGACCGTTCACACGAAAATGCGGCAAGCGGTAAGGCCCCGGCAGAATGCCGCAAGCGGTGTCGGCGATACGCGTGCCATGCGTGCGGATATAACCGCCCTGGTCGTGGAAGAAGTCGTCGTCGATGCCTATGAGCCGGCCTTCGGCGTCCACCGCGGCGCGGATCCGGTGACGCTGCTGGCGCGAATGGTTGGCCGCGATCATGTGCTCGCGGCGGTCCTCCAGCCATTTGACCGGACGGCCGAGCCGCATCGCCGCCACCAGCACCAGGATGTCTTCCGGATAGATCTCGCCGCGAATGCCGAAGCCGCCGCCGACATGGCCCTCATAGAGGTGGATGCCGGCGGTGCTGCGCCCGAGCATGCGCGCCAGCGACTCGCGGTTCTTGTGCGGCACCTTGGCGGCGCCGTGCAGCTCCAGCACGTCGCGCGCCGCGTCGTAGCGGCCGATGGCACCGCGCGTTTCGAGAGGCACGCCGGAATGGCGGCCGACCGAAAGGTCGAGCTCGACAACGGTCGCAGCCTGTTTGAAGGCATCGGCGATATCGCCATAGCCCTGGCGGCAGATGGTCGGCTCGGTGGTCAGACCAGCTGCGAACTCGCTCACCGGCAGCGACGCATCGGTGACGGCGTCCAACTCTTCGATATCGACCTCGACCAGGTCGGCTGCATCTTCTGCGACGTAAGGGTCGGTCGCGAACACCGCCGCCACCGGCTCGCCGGCATAGCGCACCATGTCCCTGGCCAGCACCGGCTGGCGGAACGGCGCCAATTTCTCGTTGGGGCCCTCGCGAAAATCGATCGGCGACAGATCCGCGATATCCGCGGCGGTCCAAATGGCGACGACGCCGCGCAACGCGCGCGCCTGCGCCGTGTCGATCGCGCGGAGCCGGCCATGCGCATAGGCCGACCGCACAATGCGCATGTGCAGTTGATGCGGGAACGACACGTCGCCGGCAAAGCGGCCCTGCCCCGTGACCAGCGGCCGGTCCTCCAGCCGCTCGACCGAAGCGCCGATCCAGGATGCCGGCTTGGCGCTCACGCTGTTGCCTTCATGTCCGCGGCGGCCGCGCGCACCGCCTTGATGATGTTCTCATAGCCGGTGCAGCGGCAAAGATTGGACGAGAGAATATCGACCAGCTCTTCGTCGCTGAGGTCCGGCTTCTTCTCCAAGGCGCCGACCGCCAGCATCAGGAAACCCGGCGTGCAGAAGCCGCACTGCAAGGCGTGATGCCGCATGAAGGCTTCCTGCATCGGATGCAGCTTGTCGCCCTGTTGCAGACCTTCCACCGTGCGGATGGCGCGGCCCTCCGCCTGCACCGCGAACATCAGACACGAGCGCACCGGCTCGTTGTCGACCAGCACCGTGCAAGCGCCGCACACCCCATGCTCGCAACCGATATGCGTGCCGGTCTGGCCGCAATCGTCGCGAATCACATCGGCCAAAGTGCGCCGCGGCTCGACCGTCACATTATGGGCCGTGCCGTTGATGGTCAGCGTGATCTCGCGCCGGTCGCTCATGCTGCGCTCTCCAGCGCACGCTCGGTCAGCGTCCGCACCAGACCGCGACGATAGGCGGCCGTGTTGTTGATGTCTTCCATGGGATCGACCACTTGCGCGGCCACTTCCGCCGCAGCCGCGAAAACATCCGCGCCGGGCGCCTGTCCGCGCAGCGCGTCCTCGGCTTCGGCGATGCGCCGCGCATGCGGCTCGGCGCCGCCGACGGCCACACGTGGCTCGACGATCAGACCGTTCTCGAGCCGGTAGGCGACCAGCGCCATGGCAATGGCGAAATCGCCCTTGCGCCGGCTGAACTCGACGAAGCCACTGCGCGTGCCTTCCGGCAGGAGCGGCAATTCGCAGGCGACGACCATCTCGTCCTCCTGCAAATCGGTCATCATCACACCCTGATTGAAGTCGGCGGCGGGCACGCGGCGCGTCTCGCGCTGACTGCGCAGCACGGCGATGCCGTCGAGCGCCGCCATCACGCAGCACCATTCGGAAGCCGGATCGGCATTGGCGACGCTGCCGCAGAACGTGCCACGCGTACGAATGGGATAATGCGCGATGTTGTGCACGACCTTGCGCAGGAGGTCGCCGGTCGCGCCTTTCACCGTATCGCTGTCGAACGCGGCGTGGCGCACGCAGGCGCCGATGCTGAGCCGGTCGCCGTCGACCGTCAGCCTGGCCAATTCGGCAATGCCGTTGATGTCGATGAGATGGGTCGGCCGCGCCATGCGGAACGCCATGGTCGGCACCAGGCTCTGGCCGCCGGCGAGGACGCGCCCGTCCTGCGGGCCGAACTCGGCCAGCAGCGCGACCGCTTCGTCGACCGAGCGCGGCGCGTGATAATTGAAGGAGGCAGGTTTCATGGCGCGGACTTTAATGTGCGGCAGACAGCGCCATGCCGGCCAGAGCCGCTTTGGCGCCGTCTGTACACTTATTGAGACAAATTCCGAGGACTAACGTCGCACACTTCTAAACTCCGGTAAAGCACCATATTTCCTAATCTATTTGTCAGATTGGTCTGAGCCGACGCATCCCTGACGTGTGTTTATGTTGCGCCATCGGGGCCACTGTACTAAAAATGAGATAGTCGTTTCCCGAGACCCCAGGACCTCATGCGCGCCGCCGTCGTCAAAGAATTCGGGCCCATCCTCAGCCACACCGTCGGCGACCTGCCGACCCCACAGCCTGGGCCCAGCGAGGTCCTCGTCACCATCAAAGCGACGGCCGTCAATTATGTCGACAGCCTCGTCGTCACCGGCAAATACCAATTCCTGCCTGAGCGACCCTTTGCGCCGGGCAAGCTGCCGGCCGGCATTGTCAGCGCCGTCGGCAGTGGCGTCACGACGCTCAAGGTCGGCGACCGCGTGCTCACCTTGGCCGAACAAGGCGGCTATGCCGAGCAGGTCGCGGTCGACGCCAAGCAGTGTTTCAAGCTCCCCGACGCGATGAGCTTCGTCGACGCCGCGTCGATGGCGCTGGTCTACGATACCTCGTGGTTTGCGCTGCGCGAACGCGCGCGCATCCAAGCGGGCGACAGCGTGCTGGTGCTCGGCAGCACCGGCGGCGTCGGCCTTGCCGCGGTCCAGCTCGCCAAGGCGATGGGCGCCAAGGTGCTCGCCGGCGTATCCAATGCCAGCAAGGCGCCTTTGGCGCTGGAGGCCGGCGCCGACGACATCATCGACCTGTCCCAAGACAATCTGCGCGATTCGCTGCGTGAGCAGGTCTTCGCCAAAAACGGCGGCAAGGGCGTCGATATCGTCATCGACCCGCTTGGCGGCGATCCCTTCGACGCGGCGCTGCGCGCCCTTGCCTGGCGCGGCCGCCTGGTCGTCATCGGCTTCGCCGCCGGCCGCATCCCGACCGTCAAGGTCAACTACCTCCTGGTCAAGAACATCGAGGTGAGCGGCCTCCAGGTGAGCGACTACCGTAAGCGCATGCCTGAGCTGATGGCACAGTGCCTCAAAGAGATTTTCGCCTGGTACGAAGCGGGGAAACTCAAGCCCGCGGCGACGGTCACCTATCCGCTGGACGCGTTTGCGAAGGCCTTGCAGGACATTGTAGATAGGCGCGTCAGCGGCCGCATCGTGCTGCTGCCTAACCCTTGATACCTGGGAGACGGCGATGGCTTTCCGTTACGACGAGATCGGCAACCGGTTGAAGGCCTATCGTCTCGGTTCTGGCCTGAGTGCGGACGAGATCGCGCACAAGCTCGGCATTTCGCGCACGGCGCTCTATCGCTTCGAGAAGGGCGAACTCGCCAAGATCGAGACGCTCGAGCGCCTCGCCGACCTGCTCGGCGTGTCGATCCCGTCCTTGCTCGGCGTCGGCATCGAATACATCCCTTCCGCCGTCACTTATTTCGAGCGCATGCGGCAGATCGAGGAAACGGCCGAGCACCTCATGGTGTTGTCCGGTCCGATCTCGTTCCTGCTCGCATCGGATAACTTCGAGGCGACGCTCGAAGAGGTTCTGACCGAGAACGTCACCAAGAACGTCGTCAACCGCGAACGCGCGCTGGCCGACATTCCCAAGATCATGCAGATCTTGCGCGAGCGTAAGGCAATGTACCGGCGCCGGCGCCCGAACATCGTCAACCTGATGTCGGCGATGGAGATCGAGCGCTTCCTGCATCACGGCTTGATCGGCCGCAGCGGCCTGCCCGAGGATGTCGTGGCGCAGCGCAAGGCGCTGGCGCGCGCCGAGATCGAGCACTTCGCCAACCTGCTCGAGGAGCCGCCGATCGGCGTGCAGATCGGTATCGTCACCGATACGTTGCCGCACTCGGGCTTCCAGCTCTTCCGCCAGCCCGACCGCAAGATCCTGGTGCTCAGCCCCTTCCGCCTCGGCGGCGAGCCCAACGTGCGCGTCGGCGTGGCGATGATCACCTCGGCGCCGGATGCGCTCTCGTTCCACGAAGCGGCCATCGACGAGATGTGGGGCCGCGCGCTCAAGGGACAGGCGGCGGCCAATCTCGTGCGGCATCTGCTTGCCAACAAGGGCCGCCCGCTCGACGAAGAGGACTACGCCGAATTTCGCCAGCAGGCCAAAAAGGGTCCGCGCGGCAAGCCGGCGCTGATGTAGCCGACGGAAGGACCCGCGTGCCCGCGCCTATCAACGCCACCAAGACCTTCGGACAATCGACCCTCCGGCTCGAAGACCGGGATTTGTTGTGCGGTAAGGCGCGCTTCGTCGCCGACATCAAGCTGCCGGGCATGCTGCACGCGGCTTTCGTGCGCAGCCCTTATGCGCACGCCAAGATCGTCTCGATCGACAAGAGCGCGGCCATGGCGCTGCCCGGCGTCGTCGCGGTGCTCACCGCCGAGGATATCCGCGCGCGGGCGACGACCGACCGTCTCGTCGTCGCCCTGCCGGACAAGACCTACACGCAGCAGCGCGACCGCTTCATTCTCGCGGCCGATGAAACGGTCTATGTCGGCGAAGCGATCGCCATGGTGGTGGCAAGCGACGCCTATGTCGCCGAAGACGCCGCCGCACTGGTGGAGATCGAGTTCGAGGTCTTGCCGGCGGCAGCCGATTGCCGCGCCGCGCTCGCGCCCGAGGCGCCGCCCGTGCACAGCGACGCCGCCAACAATCTCGTCGCCGCCTTCAACAGCGCCTACGGCGACATCGACGCCGCCTTCGCCGGCGCCGCACATGTGTTCAAGGACTCCTACTGGCTGCATCGCGGCTGCGCCCATTCGATGGAATGCCGCGGCTGCGTGGCATCCCACGACGACGTCGACGACAAGGTGACGTTGTGGAGTTCGACACAGACGCCTCTGGTCGCCGCGCGCATCATTGCCGAGCTGCTCGGCCGCGAGGAGGCTTCCGTGCGCGTCGTCGCGCCGGATGTCGGCGGCGGCTTCGGGCCGAAACTGGTGTTCTATCCGGAAGAAGCGGCCGTCGCGATCGCCGCGCTGACGCTGGGCAAGCCGGTGCGCTGGATCGAAGACCGGCGTGAGCATTTCATCACCACCACGCAGGAGCGCGATCAGTATTGGGACGCCGAGATCGCGCTCGATGCCGACGCCAAGATCCTCGGCGTGCGCGGCACGTTGCTGCACGACCACGGCGCTTATACCGCGCGCGGCCTCACCGTGCCGCAAGGCGCCGTGGCCGCGATGTCGCTCGCTTATGTGGTGCCGGCCTTCCGCATGGACGTGAAGGTCGCGCTCACCAACAAGGTGCCGGTGACGCCCGTGCGCGGCGCCGGCCAGCCGCAAGGCGTGTTCGTGATGGAGCGGCTGCTCGATCGCGCCGCGCGCGAGCTCAACATCGACCGTGCTGAGATCCGCCGGCGCAATCTGGTGCCGGCCGAGGCGATGCCATTCAAGAAGGGCTTCGTCACCCGCGGCGGCGTGCCCATCGTGCTCGACTCCGGCGACTATCCGGCCTGCCAGGCCGACGCGCTGGCGCGCGCCGGTTGGACCGATTTTCCCAAGCGGCAACAGGAAGCGCGGACGCAAGGCCGGTATCTCGGCATCGGTCTCGCCAACTTCGTCGAAGCGACCGGCCGAGGCCCCTATGAGCAGGTGCGCGTGCGCGTCGCCGCCTCGGGTCTGATCGAAGTTTCGACCGGCGCGGCGGCGATGGGCCAAAGCACCAAGACCATGATCGCGCAGATCGTCGCCGAACAGCTCGGCGGCGCGATGGAACGCATCGTCGTCACCGCCGGCGACTCCGGCAAGGTGTCGATGGGCTTTGGCGGCTTCAACAGCCGCCAAGCGGTGATGGCCGGCTCGTCGGCGCATGTCGCCGCGGTGAAGGTGCGCGAGAAGGCGCTGCTCGTCGCCAGCCATCTGCTCGAAGTCGACGCCTCCGATCTCGATATCGACGGTGACAATGTCGTGGTGAAGGGCGCGAGCGACATGAAGGTGTCGCTCGGCACGATCGCACGGACCATGGCGGGCGCGGCCGGCTTCGTGCTGCCGGGCAATCTGCCGCCGGGCCTCGACGCGACCGAGAACGTCGTCATCGACGCGATGACGTACGGCAACGGCACGGCCATCGCCGAAGTCGAGGTCGACATCAAGACCGCCGCGGTGAAGGTGACGCGCGTCGTGTTCATGCATGACGCCGGCAAGATCATCAATCCGATGATCGCCGACGGCCAGGTCATCGGCGCCATCGCGCACGGCATCGGCAACGCGCTCTACGAGTGGATGGGCTACGACGAGGAAGGTCAGCCGCTGACGACGACCTTGGCCGATTATCTCCTGGTCACGGCGTCGGAGATGCCCAAGCTCGACCTCGCCCACCGCGAGACGCCGACGCCGCTCAATCCTCTCGGCGTGAAAGGCATCGGCGAGTCCGGCGTGCTGCCGATTCCGGCGGCGATCGCCTCGGCCGTGGAGGATGCGCTTTCGCCCTTCGATGTTCGTATCCGGCAATTCCCGATCCGCCCGCGCGATCTGTCGGAACTGATGGGCGCGTCCGCGCCCGTGTCATGAGAAGCCGTCCGCATGAAACTCAAGAAGCATAATCGCTACGCCTATTCGCCGATCGTCGAGAGAAAGACGGACTACACGTGGCCCGGCGGCAAGCGCCTCGCCTTCTACGTAGCGCTCAATGTCGAGCATTTCAGTTTCGGCGAAGGGCTCGGCCATACGCCGACGGCGCCCGGCCCGCAGCCGGACGTGCGCAATTTCGGCTGGCGCGATTACGGCCTACGCGTCGGCATCTGGCGCATCTTCGACCTGATGGACGAACTGAAGCTGCCGATGTGCCATCTGCTCAATGCGTCGGTGTGCGAGGAGATGCCGCAAATTCCTGCGCGCATCCGCCAGCGCGGCGACGAGGTGGTCGGACACGGCTATACGAATTCGGAACGCCAGTCCGACATGGACACCGCGACCGAAGCGGCGATGATCGCGCAGGCGACCGCGACGCTGGAGAAGCATTGCGGTCAGCGCCCCTACGGCTGGATGGGTCCGTGGATCTCGGAAACCCATCTGACGCCAGACCTGCTGCAGGAGAACGGCTACACGTTCCTGATGGACTGGCCCGCCGACGACCAGCCGTTCTGGATGAAGACGCGCGCCGGCCGCATCATGTCGGTGCCCTACCCGATCGAGATCAACGATACGCCGACCATGCTGAGCCGCGCCCAGCCGGCGACGGACTTCCATCGCATGATCCTCGATCAGTTCGAGGCGATGCTGCACCTGTCGCAGAACCAGTCGCTCGTCTTCGGCGTGTCGCTGCACACGTTCTGCACCGGGCAGCCGTTCCGCCTGCTGCAGGTGCGCCAGGCTTTGCAGGCGCTGATGCAGCATCCCGGCTTCGACAAAGTGTGGGTGACGACGCCCGGCGGCGTCGCCCGGTATGCCGCCACGCTGCCGGCCGGCTGCGTGCCGTAGCGAGAGCGGTTTACGCAAATCAGTCATTCCGGGACGCGCGCCCTTAGCGCGCGGACCCGGAATCCAGCCAGATCTTAGCGCGGAATGACGGAGTGTCCTCGCTCTAGAGCTTGATCATCGGTCCGCGGCCGAGCAGCGCAAAGACGCGCTGCGCGATCGCCAGCAGCCGGTCGTCGCCATAGCGCGGTCCGATGAGCTGGATGCCGACCGGCATGCCGTTCGGCCCCGCATGCGTCGGCAGCGTCACCGCCGGCGTGCGCAACTGCGTCCAGATGCTCTGGAAGCGATGATCGCCGGTGTTGGCAAGGCCGACCGGCGCCTCGCCGTTCACCGTCGGCGTCAGCAACACGTCGACGTCGTTGAACAGTTGCGCCGTGCGCTGACGGCACCGTTCGACCGTCTCGAGCGCCTCGATATATTGCGCGCGCGGGATGGTCAGGCCGTTGCGGATCGCCTTGGCGAGCGCCGCGCTGATCTGATCGCGATGCGTGTTCCATTCCCACGCCATGCCACGCGCGCGTTCGAAGTCGTTGATGATCTCGCGCGTCGTCGGCAGCGTCTCGCAAGGGGACGGCAGTTCGACATCGCGCACCGTGAAACCGGCCTTCTCCAGGCGCCGCGCCGCATCCTCGACGGCCTGGCGTGTCGCCTCCTCCGCGCCGTCCCACGCATAAGTGCGGCACAGGCCGACGCGGATCCGCGTATCCCCGCTCAGCCATCGCACGGGTTCGCTGCCGGTCAGCACGCGCATGAACAGCTCGGCATCCTCGACCGTGCGCACCATCAGGCCGACGGTATCGAGGCTTTCCGCCGCCGGCTTCACGCCCTGCGGGTTGATGAGACCGAAGCTCGGCTTAAAGCCGACGATGCCGCAATACGACGACGGCCGCTGCACCGAGCCGCCCGTCTGCGTGCCGAATCCGAAGGGCACCATGTAATCGGCGACAGCGGCGCCCGACCCGCTCGAAGAGCCGCCCGGCGTGCGGGTGGGATCATGGGGGTTGGTCGTGACGTTCGCCGCCGGGCCGGCGAATTCGCAGGTCACCGTCTTCCCGAAAATCAATGCGCCCGCCGCCCGCAGAACGGCAACGCATGACGCGTCCGAAAGCGTTTGGTAGCCGCGATAAATCGACGAGCCCATCTGCGTCGGCATGTCGGCGGTCTCGATGACGTCCTTGATGCCGATCGGCACGCCATGCAGCGGACCGCGATTGGCGCGCGCGTCGATGGCCTTGGCTTGGCGCAGCACGAGATCGGGATCGATGTAGGCCCACGCCTTGATGACCGGCTCGCGCGCCGCAACGCGGTCAAGGCATTCGCGCACCACCTGCTCGCAGGTAATGGCGCCCGCAGTGGCCTGAGCGGCAAGCTCGGTGGCCGGCAACGTATTGAGGGAAGGCTTCATCGTGAAAGGGTCCACTGCCGTCGCCGGGCGGGCCGGCGCGCTCGAGGTGCGGCTCAATGCCGCCGTACCGATTTTGTAACAACAGTCTAGCCACTGCCCAAGAACCACTCAAGAGCGGCCGTATCGCAACGGCTTGCCAGCAAATTAAGCGGCCAAATCGCCGCAACTAACGCGAACTATTACGTATCGGGCGTGCGCACTTACATCCGGTTGAGGCGCGCCAATGCCCGCCTATTAGGCAGCGCCGCGCACAATTTGACCTGTATCCCAAAAATCGTACACTTATAATAGTTCGATGTTACAGTTCTTCGCTGCGGGCTCCGGGCGTGTGGGGCCCTGCCAATTGTACGGGACGGGCTCATGACGAACGACTGCCGTTTCACCGAAACCCACGCGCAAGCCGATATGACCGATCTGGCGTGGCCGTCCGACCCGGCCGAGATTCCGGATTGGATCTATACCGATCAACGCATCTACGACCTTGAGCAAGAACGCATTTTCCGCGGCAAGACCTGGAATTACGTCGCGCTCGAATGCGAACTGCCCAATCCCGGCGACTACATCCGCTCCTATATCGGCGCGACGCCGATCATCGTCGCCCGCGACCCGCAGGGCGAAGTTCACGCCTTCGAAAACCGCTGCGCCCATCGCGGCGCCGAGTTCTGCAAGACCTATCGCGGCAACACCAAACAGTTCATCTGCCCGTATCACCAGTGGACCTATGACCTGTCCGGCGCGCTGGTGTCGGTGCCGTTCCGCCGCGGTGTGAAGGGCGTCGGCGGTATGCCGGCCGACTTCAAGCTCGACGAGCATAGCCTGCGCCGGCTCAACGTCGCCACCCGCCATGGCGTCGTGTTCGCCTCCTTCCGCGACGACATGGAATCGTTCGAGGACTATCTCGGACCGGAAATGCTCGACCAGTTCGACACGGTGTTCGACGGCCGGAAGCTGAAACTGCTCGGCGTGCACCGCAACGTCATGCCCGGCAACTGGAAGCTCTATCAGGAGAACCTGAAGGACCCCTACCACGCGACGCTGCTGCACACGTACCTGACCACCTTCGGTCTGTTCGTCGCCGGCAACAAGACGATGATCCTGACCGACAGCAAGGGCCGGCATTCGACCTTGTGCAATGCGCGGCCGCAGGGCCGGCCGGAGAACGACCAGGCCAAGACCGAAATCAGGTCGTTCCACGCGGCGATGCAGCTCGCCGACCCGCGCGTGATCCAGCTCATCCCGGAGAAGGATTCGCCCTGGACCAGCAACGCCATCACCATCTGGCCCAACCTCATTCTGCTGCGGCAGACCAACATTCTCGGCGCGCGTCATATCGTGCCGATGGGGCCTAACCAGTTCATGCTGATCTGGACGACGTTCGGCTTCGCCGACGACGACGCGGCGATGGAGCAGCACCGGCTGCGCCAGAATAACATCTTCGGTCCCGGCGGCTTCATCGGCATCGACGACAACGAGGCCATCAAGTTCGTGCAGGATGGCGTCATGCGCTCGGTGCCGCGTCACGGCCTTGCCCCGCTCGGCAAGGACGTCGAAGGCCCGGAAGTCGTCATCACCGACCGGGCCATCCGCAGCATGTATCGTCATTATCGCGAAGAAATGGGTCTGTGATGCTGACCGCACCGAACGCGCCGGCCAAGACGCCGCTCGACCCCGCCCTCCGCCGCGATCTTGCTTTCGCCGTGCAGGAATTCAATGCCGACTACGCCGATACGCTCGACCGCGGCGACATCGAGGCGTGGCCGGCCTTCTTCACGGAAGACGGCATCTATCGGCTGATCGCGCGCGACAATGCCGACTCCACGCTGCCCCTGTCGCTGATGTCCTGCGAAGGCATGGGCATGCTCAAGGACCGCGCTTACGCCATCGCCCACACCGAGATGTTCGCGCCGCGCTACGTGATGCATCACATCACGCCCGTGCGCGTCACCGACTTCGACGGCGAGATCATCACGGCGCAGGCGAACTACATCATTCTGGAGACGCTGGTGGACGAACCGACGCGGCTCCTGCAGTGCGGCAAATACCGTGACAAGTTTCTGATGCAGGGCGACAGGCTGCTGCTGAAAGAACGCAACTGTATCTACGACACCGTCCTGGTGCCGACCTGCATCGTCTATCCGCCTTGATCTGACTGCCCTGCGTGCAGCCGGCGCGCATGCTGTTTCACCTCACGCATGACCCAAGACACGGAGACAAATACATGCTGCGCCGAACTGTAGAACATTGCCTCACATGGGCTCGTGGCGGCCTCGTCGCCGCCGTCGCGCTCACCGCCGTTGCCGCGCCGGCCAAGGCCGCCGATACGCTGACGATGCGGCTCGAATGGTCGGCCTACGTCATGCACCTGCCCTTCTATCTCGCGATGGAAAAGGGCTGGTTCAAGGCGGCCGACCTCGACATCCAGATGGAAGACGGCAACGGCTCGATCACGATGGTTCAGCTCGTCGGCAACGGCAAGTTCGACCTCGGCCACGGCGCGTTGTCGTCGGCGGCGGTCGGCGCGTCCAAGGGTCTGCCGATCATCGCCGTCGCGGAATATCTGCAGAAAAGCCCGTTGGGCATCATTTACGACGCCAAGCTCGACATCAAATCGATGAAGGACTTCGTCGGCAAGAAGATGATCTATACGCCGGCGTCGTTTGAATCGCCGTTCCTGGAGCCGTTCTTCGCCCAGAACGGCGTGTCGTACAG
Organism: Pseudolabrys taiwanensis; assembly: GCF_003367395.1. Classification (NCBI taxonomy): domain Bacteria; kingdom Pseudomonadati; phylum Pseudomonadota; class Alphaproteobacteria; order Hyphomicrobiales; family Xanthobacteraceae; genus Pseudolabrys; species Pseudolabrys taiwanensis. The sequence goes on from NZ_CP031417.1 coordinate 2,437,419, forward strand.
CAGCCTCAATCTGGTTGGCGTCGAAGCCTCGGCCAAGATGTCGACCTACATGACCGGCGGCGCCGACGCCTTCATCACCACGGTGCCGGCCGACTTTCCGCGCGTCGCGGAAAAGCGTCCGTCGAAGGCGGTGCTGTTCGCCGATTACGGCATGAACCTGCCGACCTTCGGCATCGTCGCCAACACGGAAGCGCTGAAGAAGAAGGGTCCCGCGATCAAGCGCTTCGTCAGCGTCGTATCGGCCGCCTGGGCCTACATCATCGACGGCCACGCCGAAGAAGCGGCCAAGGCCGTAATGAAGCTGCGCCCGAACGCCGCGACCACGGTCGAGCGGCTGGTCTCCGAGTTCAAGGAGCAGGCGCCCTACTTCGGCACCCAGGGCAAGACCACCTTCCCCGGCCCGCAAAGCGCCGAAGAATGGGCCAAGGCCATCAAGGTCATGGAAGCGGCCAAGGTGATTTCGCCCGGCTCCAAGCCCGAGAAGTACTTCACCAACGACTACGTCGACGCCGCCTACGGCAAGTCGATCGTGGCCGGCAAGTAACGGCGCACCGGCAATGGCGTTGGCCGCGACATCGGAGCCCGTGAGCACCTTGAAGGACGTTGCGCCGGCGGCGCGACAGCCTGCCATCGAGATCGACGCGGTGGGCAAGGTCTATCATTCATCCGATGGCGCGGTCACCGCGCTCGGCTCGGTCAGTCTCGACATCTACCCGGGCGAGTTCATCAGCCTGCTCGGGCCGAGCGGCTGCGGCAAGACCACCTTGCTGCGTATCGTTGCCGGCCTCGAGGACGCCTCGACCGGCCACGTGCATCTGCGCGGCCGCGGCCTCGACGGCCTCGGCTTCGTCTTCCAGCGCGACGTGCTGGTGAACTGGCGCACCATCATCGACAACGTGCTGCTGCCGATCGACTTCAAGAACAAGAAACCGAAGGCCTATCGCGAAAAGGCCCAGCAACTGCTGGCGACCTTCGGCCTCAAGGGCTTCGAGAACAAGCGGCCGTGGGAATTGTCCGGCGGCATGCGCCAGCGCGCCGCGATCTGCCGCGCGCTGATCGACGATCCCGAACTGCTGTTGATGGACGAGCCGTTCGGCGCGCTCGACGCGCTGACGCGCGACGAGCTGAACGTCGAGCTGCAGAGCCTGTGGCAGAAGACCGCCAAGACCGCTTTGTTCGTCACGCACAGCATCTCCGAGGCCGTGTTCCTGTCCGACCGCGTGGTCGTCGTTTCCGACAAGCCGGGCCGCATCGTCGAGGTGCTCGACATCGATTTCCCGCGGCCGCGCTCGCTCGATATCCGCGAGGAGCCGAAATTCGGGCAGTACAGCCGGCATCTGCGTGGTCTGCTCGAGCAGCACGGGGCCTTCCGCAAGGATTGACGCATGAACGCGCTTCGCAAGCTCCCGATCCCGACCGAGCTTTGGACGCTCGCCGCGTTGCTGCTGGTGTGGCAGGCCGCGGTCTCGCTGTTCAATGTGCCGGAAATTCTCGTGCCCGGCGTCAACGTCGTGTTCGACGAGATCGTCTCGCATCCCGATTTCTACTTCGTTCAGTCGATGCACACTCTGTCGAACACGGTCGTGGCCTTCGTGCTGTCGGTCGTCTTCGGCGTCGGACTGGCGGTCGCGATCGTCTACTCCCCGCTGCTGGAGAAGACGCTCTATACGGTGCTCGTCGCGCTCAACAACGTGCCCAAGGTCGCGCTGGCGCCGCTGTTCGTCATCTGGCTCGGCACCGGCAATGCCTCGAAGATCGCCATGGGCATCATGATCTCGATCTTCGCCATCGTCATCGACGCGGTGCTCGGCCTGCGTTCGCTGACGCCCGACATGATCGACCTCGGCCGTTCGATGCGCGGATCGGGCTTCAAGATGCTGATCAAACTGCGGTTGCCGAACGCGCTGCCGAGCATCATCGCCGGCATGAAGGTGGCGATGTCGCTGTCGCTGGTCGGTGCCATCGTCGGCGAGTTCGTGGCCGCGCAAAGCGGGCTCGGCTTCGTCATTCTCAGCGCGCAAGGCATGTTCCGCACCGACCGCGTCTTCGCCGCGATCCTGCTGCTCGCACTGATCGGCACCGCGCTGTTCTACCTGATGGAATACCTCGAAAGCGTGCTGATCCCCTGGCACGAATCGCGCCGCGGTCACGCGCCGAAACCGGCTGTCGCGCCGCCGACGCCGAGCAAGGCCTGAACGGCCGCCGCACAATCACGCAACGTTACCGATCAACGAGAAGGAAAAACGACATGGCTTTGACAGCGCTGGCGGACAAGGGGAACGTCCTGCACATCTACGACTTCCGCGTTCAGCCGGGGATGGAAGACGAGTTCATCAAGCTGTTCGAGGAGTTCGACTACTCGGACGACAATCCGATGCACAAGTCCGACGCGCAGGTGCGCGACGGCGTGCTGTGCCGCGACACCAGCGATCCCGGCCGCTTCTTCCTGATCGGCGAGTGGAAGAGCATCGAGGAACACAAGAAGATCCTCAAGGTCGTCGCCGAGATGCGGCCGAAATTCGCGCTGCTGGTCGATGGCGGCCCGGCCAAGTTCCAGCCGATCTATGCCGAGGTCGTGTTGAGCACGCCGATCGAATACCTGCAGCCGAAGGGCTGAGCGACGTGACCACCGCCGCCGAGCGCGGGCCCCTGGCGCGCGCATGACTCTCCGTTGGCCACCCGAGGGCAGCGGCATGCGTCGCCCCACGATCGCGCGCGAGGTCGTCGCGACCTCGCAACCGCTCGCGGCGCAGGCCGGCCTGGCGATGCTGCGCCAGGGCGGCAACGCCGTCGACGCGGCGCTTGCCGCCGGCATTGCCTTGACCGTGGTCGAGCCGGCGTCGACCGGACTCGGCAGCGATGCGTTCGCGCTGGTGTGGGATGGACGCACGGTCCACGCGCTCAATGGTTCGGGCGGCGCGCCGCGCGCCTGGACGCCGGATGTGCTGAAATCATGGTCCGGGATCGCGCCGCGCGGCTGGAACAGCATCACCGTGCCCGGCATGGTGGCGCTGTGGCGCGATCTGTCGGAGCGCTTCGGCAGACTGCCTTTCGCCAAACTGTTTGAGCCCGCCATTGAATGGGCCGAAGCCGGCTTTCCGGTGTCGCCGAGCGTGGCCGATCGCTGGCAGGTGCAGGCCGCCGAGCTCGCGCCGCAGCCGGGCTTTGCCGACGCCTATATGCCCGGGGGCAAAGTGCCCGCCATCGGCCAGATCTTCCGGCTGCCGGCTTTGGCGCGCAGCCTGCAAGACATAGCCGAGACCAAAGGGCGCACGTTCTACGAAGGCCGCCTCGCCGAAGCGATGCTCGGCCACAGCCGCGCGCATGGCGGCCTCATGGCGGCTGAAGACCTTGCCAACCATCGCACCGACTGGGTGACGCCGCTGCAGGCCGACGTGCTCGGCCATACGCTCTACGAGATGCCGCCCAACAGCCAGGGCCTCGTCGTGCCGATGACGCTCGGCATCCTCGCGCATTGCGATGTGGACATTGCCGACCTCGGCGGCGCCGCCAGCATCCATCTGCAGATCGAGGCTTTCAAATTGGCCGCCGCCGATGTCGCGCGCTATGTCGCCGATCCCGATGCGATGCCGGTCCATGCCGAGGCGCTGCTGTCACCGGATTACCTCAAGACCCGTGCCAAGCTGATCGGCGATCGCGCGCAAACATACCAAGCCGGCCTGCCGGTCGATGGCGGCACGGTGGTCGTGACCGCCGGCGACCGCGACGGCATGATGGTGTCGCTGCTGCAATCGAACTTCGTCGGCTTCGGTTCGGGCGTCGTCGTGCCCGACACAGGCATCAGCCTGCATAACCGCGCCGGCTCCTTCACCTTCAAGGAAGGCCACCCGAACGCCCCCGCGCCCGGCAAACGGCCGCTGCACACGTTGCTGCCGGCCATGGTGTTCAAGGACGGCGCGCCGCTGATAAGCCTCGGCGTCACCGGCGGCAACATGCAGCCGCAGGGCCACGTGCAATTGCTGTTGCGCGTGCTCGCCGCGAACAGCGAGCCGCAGAGCGCCATCGAAGCGGCGCGCTATCGCTACATGGCGGACATGGCCATCAACCTTGAGGACCGCGTCGACGACGCGGTGAAGACACAGCTGGCCGCGCGCGGTCATGTCATCAAGCCGATGCCGCCGGGCTACATGGATTTCGGCTCGGCGCAGATCGTCTACCGGCTCGGCGAGAGCTGGCTGGCCGCGACGGACAACCGCAAAGACGGCGCCGCTATCGGCTGGTGACGGCGCCGCAAGGCACTCAACGACAGACTCACAAGAAGACGGGGATCGATATGGCGTGGCATGCAGTGGCGAAGGCGGACGACGTGCAGGAGGGCAAGGTGCTCGCCGCGTCGGCCGCGGATAAAATGATCGCCCTCTACCGGATCGACGGCACCTTTTACGCCACCTCCGATATCTGCACGCACGCCTTCGCGCTGCTGTCGGATGGTTATCTCGACGGCGACTGCATCGAATGCCCGATCCATCAGGCCCTGTTTCATGTGCCAACAGGCGAAGTCCGCGCCGAGCCGGCGACCGAACCGTTGCGGACCTTCCCGGTGAAGGTCGACGGCGAGATGCTGATGGTCGAGATCACCGACTGATCCGAAGGCGCGCGCCGATACGCGCTCTTAACCGCGCTGCCTCCAGCGCGGTTCGCGCCGTTCAAATTTTCGCGCTGTCTAAAAGCCCTGACTTACCAGGGCCTTGGCTTGGTAGCGGGGAGGGATTTATGATTGGCGCCTAAGTTATTGATTTCATTGATGTCACGATAGGACGATATGCCCAGTACCCCCGCGATACCCCCGCCTTTTTAAGGACAATGGGACGGGCTGGGACGGTTGGCGGTAGATTCTCCCCATGAGAATCATGCTCGACACCAACATCTTCGACGCGCTGGTGGCCGACCCGTCGACGTTGGCGAAGCTGCTTGCCGCGGTGGCTGAAGGTCGCATGACGATCCTGTCCACCCACATTCAGCGCGACCAACTCGGCCGCATCCCTGACGACGAAAAGCGCGCGAAGGTGCTGGCGATACCGACCGAGCAGATCGCGACCAGCGGCGCCGTCTGGGATGTGTCGCGATGGGGCGAAGCGACGTGGGGCGACACCGCCACGAACCAGGCCCTCGACCAGTTGATCGGCGGAAACGTCCGCCATGCGCCTGACGCCCTAATCGGCGTCACCGCGGCCCACCACGTCGACCTGCTGGTGACCGAGGACGCAAGGCTGACGAGTCGGCTTGGTCGGTCGGCGCTGGGGCTGAAGGTTGGCGGCTACCAGGAACTGGTCGCGCTGCTGTGAGCTACCCGAATAGTCCGCGGCGTCGCGGTTCGGTCTGCGGCTTCGCCACGCTTGGCTGCGCTCGATTAAAGCTCACGCTGGCCCGCAGCACATGCAGCACCTTCCGCTTAGTCACGTCCCACTGGAATGCTATCACGTCATTGGTGACCGGCGCGATCTCCAACTGCACCATACATGTCCGCCAGGTGTGCTCGCGGGCTTGCAGCCACACCTCATCGAACAGCGTTTCCGGCATCCACCACCAGCCATGAAGCATGGCGTCCATGCCCGGTAGATCCGCGTCGGGTGGTGAGGCTGACGCGTAGGCGATCGTTCCGATACCGCGTTCGAGCGGATAGTCCTTCGGCTTATACTCGCCGCGGATCAGGCCCATGTTCACCGACAGCGAGCCGAGATCGTCGCCGACTAGTTCGAAGTAATGATCGGTCTGCGGACGGCCGGTGAAGCCGAATTGCCGTTGCGGCCACTTCCCATCTTCGCTGTGCGAGACTGTTTGGCCCCACGAAGACACATCAATCGATAAGCCGATGCTATCGATCATGAGAAAGGCTCCAGATCACGAACCGACCGGCGAGACCTAGGTAATGACCAGATTCTTCAGCCTGCCCGTCACGCTGAGGCGGGTGCCTCGGCTGCCAAAAAACACTGCAGCTAAATCAGTACCTTAGCGGGGGCCGTCTCCGACGCCCATCTTCGTGCACACTAAAAAATCTAATGATACCGAGGACTTAATTTAGGTGGTAGCGGGGGAGGGACTCGAACCCCCGACCTACGGATTATGATTCCGCCGCTCTAACCAGCTGAGCTACCCCGCCATTCCGAAACGCGCCGGAATAGAGCGCCGATATAGGGAGGCCGGACGAAGCCTGTCAAGCAAAGCCGACAGGCCTGTCCCCGTCCCTATTTCGGCTGGACGTTCGGGTCGCCGCCGGGGGAACCGGGCGGCGGGATCACCGGCATCGCGCCGCCGGGCGGGGTCGGCGCCTTGATCTCATCGTCGGAATGCGCGGGCGGGCAAATCACCCCGCCGGATTGAGCGAGCTTGTCGGTGAGGTTGCTGCTGCCGGCGTGGCCCGGCTCGCTGGGCGCGGCCTGGCCGGTCGTCGAGGGCACGTCGCTCGGCGCGCATTTCGTCGAATCGAGCCGCTCCGCGTTGGGCGCGACGGGCGCTTTGCTGGAGGGCGGCGTCTGCGCCACGGCGATGGCGGGAACGCCGAGTGCCAGCACGATGCCCACGAAGGCGCGTTTGCCGTATTTCATGTCCGGTCCCCTGCTCTGCCATGACTGGCAGGACAACGGGACAACGCCACCAGCGGTTCCGCTTCAGACGGCGCTGCGACGATCCGGCTCGTTCAAGCGCTCGAAGCGGATGAGCGAAAAATGGCCGAGCGGCTGCATCGGCCGGCGTTCGATCAGACGAACGCCGCCATGACGCGCGGCCCAATCGGTGAGGCGCTTGAACGGAAATTCGGGCCGCCAGCCGAGCTTGCGCGCAACGGGCGCAAAGCACAGCTCGAACGCTTTGCGCGGTCCGCTTTCGGCGCCGATGTGATTGACCAGGATGATCTCGCCGCCCGCCTTCGTCACACGCGCGAATTCATCGAGCGTCGCTTCCGGGTTCGGCACGGCGGTGATGACGAACTGCGCCACCACGACGTCGAACGCACCGTCCGGCAAGGCCAGCCGCTCGGCATCCATCACCGAGAGGACATCGACATGCGTGAGCTTGTGCTCGGTGACGCGCTGCACCGCCTGGCGCAGCATCGGCTCGCACAGATCGACGCCGACGATTTTGTTGCGCGTGCCGTAGTCCGGCAACGAAATGCCGGTGCCGACGCCGACTTCGAGAATGCGTCCCCCGCCGGCGCCGCAGGCCTTCTCCGCGGCTTCGATCGCCGCCGCGCGGCCCGGCGCGAACACCTTGCCGAACACGGCGTCATAGATCGGCGCCCAGCGCGCATAAGCGCGCTCGACACTGCGATGATCGATATCCGCCCCCATGTGTGTGCGATGGTTATCCGCGCATTGCGGCCACGACGCGTTCGCGCACCGGCGGGACGGCATCCACGGCCGCGGCCGCGCTCTTGATGAAGCCGCCGCCGAGCACGCGCGCCTGGCCTTCGCCGGCATCGTAGAAGACACACGCTTGGCCGGGCGAGACGCCATGCTCGCCATCGGCGAGCTCGACCTGATAGTCGCCATTGGCGCCGGAGAGCCAGCCGGCCTGCGGCGGACGCGTCGAGCGCACCTTCACGAAAACTTCGCGACGGTCGTCGGCCAGCGCTTGATCGAGTTCGCCGTCGCCGATCCAGTTCACATCGCGCAAGCTGATGCGGCTCATGCGCAGGGCTTCACGCGGGCCGACGACGACACGCCGCTGCTCGGCATCGAGCCGCACGACATAGAGCGGCGAGCCGGTGGCAAGGCCGAGGCCGCGCCGCTGTCCGACGGTGTAGTGGATGATGCCGTTATGGGCGCCGAGCACCTTGCCGTCGAGATCGACGATGTCGCCCGCTTCCGCCGCGCCCGGCTTCAAGCGTTCGATGATGTCGGCGTAGTGGCCGGACGGCACGAAGCAGATGTCCTGGCTGTCGTGCTTGTCGGCGATGGCGAGGCCGAACTCCCGCGCCAGCTCGCGCACTTCCGGCTTGGTGCGATCGCCGAGCGGGAAGCGCAGGATGCCGAGCTGTTCGCGCGTGGTGCCGAACAGGAAATAGCTTTGATCGCGCTCTTCTTCCTTGGCGCGATAGAGCGCGCGGCCGCCGCCGGGCAAGGCGCGCGAAGCGATGTAGTGCCCCGTCGCCAACACCTCGGCGCCGAGTTCGCGCGCGGTGTTGAGCAGGTCGTGAAATTTGATCGACATGTTGCATTCGACGCAGGGCACCGGCGTCTCGCCGTGGATGTAGCTCTGCGCGAAGCGGTCGATCACCGCTTCCTTGAAGCGGCTCTCGTAGTCGAGAACGTAATGCGGGATGCCGATGCGGTCGGCGACCGCCTTGGCGTCGTAGATGTCCTGGCCGGCGCAGCAGGCGCCCTTGCGGTGAACCGCGGCGCCGTGGTCGTAGAGCTGCAGCGTGACGCCGACGACGTCGTAGCCTTCGGCCTTGAGCAGCGCGGCCGTCACCGACGAGTCGACCCCGCCGGACATGGCGACGACGACACGGGTGTCCTGCGGACGGCCTGGAAGGTCGAGGGAGTTGGTCATGGCTCTTCTTACTACAGGGGGCGGCGGTCACTACGCAATGTAAGGCGTCGCCTGCCCCGCCGGCAGGTTTCCGGCCCGGCAAATTTTGCCGCTGCGCCAGCAGCCGCTGCCGGGTCAAAGCGCCGCACCGGCGTGGCTCAGCCGCTCTAATTGGTTGATCTGCCTGGCGAATATGACCCAACGAAGGCTGGCGCGGCGATTGCAAAGCCTTCGCTGGAGTAGTGGAGGTTCGCCGTGCCGCACATTGAGTCCGCCAGCAAGAGCCATGCGCCGAAGGCGTCCTATGCGCCGTCGAGCCACCAGCCGAAGGTCGCCGACAGCGGCCGCGGCACCTTTGAGAGCATGCTCGACGACAATGCGGCCGACGCGAAGGCGGCGGTAAAGGACGCCAACCAGGGCGCCGCCGCCGACCGGCCCCCGCAAACACCCGCGCCGAAAGCGAAATCCGACAATAAGACGGTGGACGCGAGCAAGTCCGCCGATGAGCCGGCGCCCAAGACGGCCACGCCGGACCAGCCCCAGGCTCAGGATGCCGGCAAGCCGGTCGACCCGGCTGCCGTGGCGGCCGAGACCGATGCGGTCGCCGCGACCGTCGGAACCGACGCCAGCACCGACTCCAAGTCCGATAGCGACAAGCCGGCCACCGACCCCACCGCGACCGCGGATGCGGCCAATGCGGTGCCGGTCGTGCCGACGGTGCCGGCCGTCCCGGTCGTCCCCGTTGCCCCTGTCGCCACCGTGGTTCCGACCCTGACGCCGGCCGACGCCCAGCCGACGCAGCCTCAGGCCGCGGACCAGGCGGCGGAGGCGGCGCCTGTGATTGCCGCGGTGGCGGGCCAGCCGCAGGTCCAGAAGGGCGACCCGGCCGGCGCGGCCGTTGCCACGGACGACACGGGCAAGACGGTCGCCAAGGACGGCAACGATCAGCCCGCGAAGACCGAGCAGGCCGCCGACGGCGACCAAGTCGCCGCGCAATCGGAACAGCAAGCGCCCGTCGACGCCGACAAAGCCAAGGCGCCGCATGCCGCGCCGAGCAAGACGGATCTGGAGCATATCGCGCGCGCCCGCGGCGAAGGCTCCGACAAGACCGATGCCACGTCGGGCCGCGGCAAAAGCGATCAAGCCGACATGAGTGCCGCCACGCCGAAGACGGCCGGCGATGTGCCGACGCAAACGATGCAGCCGGCGCATCAGACGCAGGCCGCCGCACCGACGCCGACGGTCACGCATACGCAGCCGACCGCGCAGGTTCCCGTCGCCGTGCCGCTCGCCGCCGTGGCGGTGACCATCGCGAACAAAGCCGTTGCCGGCGCCAGGGAGCTCGAGATCCGGCTCGACCCGCCCGAACTCGGCCGCATCGAAGTGCGCATGCATGTCGATCGCGACGGCAACGTCACCTCGCGGCTGATCGCCGACCGCCAGGACACGCTCGATCTGCTCAAGCGCGATTCCTCGGGCCTCGCGCGCGCACTGCAGGATGCCGGCCTCAAGACGTCGGACAACGGCCTGCAATTCTCGCTGCGCGATCAGTCGCTGGCGCAACACCAGCAGCAGAACGACGGCAGCGGCAAATCCAACACCCTCTTCGTGCAGGACGAGACGCTGCCTGTCGTCGATGTGCCCGTGCAGAACTACGGTCGCCTGGTTGGGCGCGGTAGCGGCCTCGATATTCGCGTCTAAGGATCAGCCATGGCCATCACGTCTACACCGATCACGTCGAACGCCAGCAGCAACAACAGTTCGTCGAACTCACCGACGGCGACGAACGCCGCGACGCTCGGCGAGAATTTCTCGACGTTCCTGACGCTGCTGACGACACAGCTCAAGAACCAGAACCCGCTCGATCCGCTCGACACCAACCAGTTTACTCAGCAGCTGGTGCAGTTCTCGCAGGTCGAGCAGCAGATGAAGACCAACGACCAGCTCGGCAGCATCATCGCGCTGGAAAAGAGCGCGTCGTCGACCGCCGCTCTCGCCTACGTCGGGTCGACGGTGGTGGTGGACGGCTCGACGGCATCGCTCAAGAACGGTTCAGCGACCTGGAGCTTCAACGTCTCCAAGCCGGCGACCGCGACGGTGACGATCCGCGATGCCACCGGCCAGACGGCCTATTCGGGCAGCTTCTCGGTCACCCCGGGCCAGCAGGACTTCAAATGGGACGGCCGCAGTTCGAACGGCACGCAGTGGCCCGACGGCAATTACTCGATCACCGTGACAGCCGTCGACACCAACGGCCAGACGGTCGGCGTCTCGACGGAAGTTCAGTCGCTCGTCGACTCCGCCGACTTGTCGACCGATCCGCCGACGCTGTCGATCAACGGCAGCGATTACACCTTCGATAAGATCAAACGCATCGTCCGGCCGTCCTCGAGTGGTTCGGCCTAAAGAACAGGCAACGTCGAATGGGCATGGCCGGGCTCGTCCCGGCCATATTGTTTTTGGCCGGCGCGACGATGCCGACGCAAAATTTTGGCGGCATCAATTATGGTGCGCCGCAACAAGCCCCCGTGTGGCGCAACCCTGCGCAGGTATCCTTTTCCCGCGCAATTTTTTCGGCAGAGGCTCTAAAAACGCCCATTTTTCCGATATTATTTGATGTCCGAGCGCCGAGACGCACAGGCCCGACGAGTACATGGCGGCGTCTCCAACCGTAACCAAAAGGTTAGCGGAATTGCGACAATCATTTGTCTTTGCAGGGCCTTAGCTTAGGCAAATGTTAAGTCACGGGCTGTAGTTTTTGCCCAGTAATAGTCGTCGAGTATTTGTGAGTATACCAATGACCGAGCCCCACCGCCCGAGGGTCAAGTATGTGATCGGGCCTGATGGTAGTCCGCTGACCATCGCGGATCTGCCGCCCCCGACCACGAAGCGCTGGGTTATCCGGCGCAAGGCTGAGGTCGTTGCCGCCGTTCGGGGCGGCCTGCTCTCTCTCGAAGAAGCCTGCGCCCGCTACACACTGACCGTGGAAGAGTTCCTTTCCTGGCAGTACTCGATCGATCAGCATGGCCTTGCCGGCCTGCGTACCACCCGCATTCAGCAATACCGGCAATAAGCCATCACCACGGTTTCCAAGAAAACGCCGGTCCCTCGTGGCCGGCGTTTTCTTTTTATCGGCGTCATACCGCCGCGCCTCAACTGCACGTTGCCACCGGTACTAATTTGTTAGGGCTTTTACGCCCCGAACGGTAACCGTTAACCAGACGCTAACCATGAACTGGGCAAATCTTGCCGGGTGAGGCGCGCAACTCGCGCCGGTGCGGTGGGAACGAAGCCAGTGCAAGGTTTCTTCGATTTTGTGAAGTCGTTGGGTGCGGCCCGCTTAGCGGCCATGGCCGCGGTGACGTTAGCCCTCATCGGCTTTTTCTCTTTTCTGGTCGTGCGAATGTCCGCACCCCAGATGGTGCCCCTCTTTACCGACCTGACGGTCGAGGACTCGTCCTCGATCGTGAAAGACCTCGAACGGCAAGCGATCAAGTACGAGCTCAAGAGCGACGGCGCCACGGTGATGGTGCCGAAAGACCAGGTCGCTCGCCTGCGCATGAAGCTCGCCGAAGCCGGACTGCCCAAAGGTGGCGGCGTCGGCTACGAGATCTTCGACAAGTCCGACGCCCTCGGCGCGACGACATTCATCCAGAACATCAATCATCTGCGCGCGCTGGAGGGCGAACTCGCCCGCACCATCCGCTCCATCGACCGCGTGCAGGCGGCGCGCGTCCACCTCGTCCTGCCCGAGCGCCCCCTGTTCTCGCGCGACAAGGTCGAGGCCTCCGCCTCCATCGTCCTGAAGGTACGCGGCGCCCTGGAGCCGCAGCAGATCCGTGCCATCCGTCATCTCGCCGCCAGCGCCGTCAACGGCCTCAAGCCCGAGCGCGTGTCGATCGTCGACGAAACCGGCCGCCTGCTCGCCGACGGCGCCAAATCGGCCAATGCCTTGGAAGGCGCCGGCGCTGACGAGCGCAAGATCGCCTATGAAAATCGCCTCCGCGGCGAGGTCGAGACCATCGTCTCCTCGATCGTCGGGCCAGGCCACGCCCGCGTCCAGATCACCGCGGACTTCGACGTCAACCGCATTACCCAGACCTCCGACAAATTCGATCCGGATGGCCGCGTGGTGCGTTCGAGCCAGACCCGTGAAGAACAATCGCCAGCCGGCGAAGGCACGCCGCAGGGCCCGGTTTCCGTCGGCAACGAATTGCCCGGCGCCGACCGCAACGCCAATGCCGCCGGCGGGGCGCGTGACCAGAACCGCAAGTCCGAAGAGATCGTCAATTACGAGATCTCGCGCGTCACCAAGACCGAAGTGATCGAGGCCGGCCGCGTCAACCGCATCTCGGCCGCGGTGCTGGTTGACGGCATCTACAGCAAGAACGACAAGGGCGAGGCGGTCTATCAGCCCCGCTCGAAGGAAGAGATCGACCGCATCGCGGCACTGGTGCGCTCGGCGATCGGCTTCGATGCCAAGCGCGGCGACCAGCTCGAAGTCGTCAACCTGCGCTTTGCCGAAACGACGCCGGTGCCGATCAACGAGCCGACAAACTGGATGAGCGTCTTCCAGTTCACCAAGGACGACATCATGCGCGGCGCGGAGCTCGGCGTGATGTCGCTGCTCGGCCTGATCGTGCTGCTGATGGTGGTGCGTCCGCTGGTCCGCCGCATCATCACCCCCGACATGCCGGAAGCCGCCCGTCCGGCCCTCGCCGCGCCGGCCGGTATCACCAACAACGGCGGCCCGAGCGTCGCCATCGTCGGCGCCGAGGAGCAGGTCGCCATCTCGAACCGCACCTCCGCGATGATCGACATCGCCAAGGTGCAAGGACAGGTGCACGCGCAGTCGGTGCAGAAGGTCGGCGAGATCGCCGAGAAGAATCCGCACGAAGCCGTCTCGATCATCCGAAACTGGCTCCATGAGGAGGCCGCCTAAGCCATGTCGACCGCCCTCGCCGAACAAAAAGCCGACGCCAGCACCCGCGACGACATCGGCCAGCTGATGGCCGACCTCGCCAGCCGGCAGCCGTCGCACAGCCGCCGCAAGCTCACCGGACCCGAACGCGCCGCGATCCTGATGCTCGCCTTGGGCGACCACGGCGGCAAGATCTTCGGCATGCTCGACGACGACGAGTTGCGCCAGATATCCATCGTCATGTCGACGCTCGGCGTCATCGATGCCGATTCGGTCGAGCAACTGCTGCTCGAGTTCGTCGGCCGCATGTCCGCCTCCGGCGCGCTGCTCGGCAACTACGACGCCACCGAGCGCCTGTTGCAGCAATATCTGCCGGCAGACCGCGTGCACGGCATCATGGACGAGATACGCGGCCCCGCGGGCCGCAACATGTGGGAAAAGCTCGCCAACGTTCAGGAAGAGGTGCTGGCGAACTATCTCAAGAACGAATACCCGCAGACCATCGCGGTCGTGCTGTCCAAGCTGCGCCCCGAGCATGCGGCCCGCGTGCTCGCGATCCTGCCCGAAGAGCTCGCGCTCGACGTCGTCAACCGCATGCTCAAGATGGAAGCGGTGCAGAAGGAAGTGATCGAGCGCGTCGAGCAGACCTTGCGCACCGAATTCATGTCGAACCTGTCGCAGACGCGGCGGCGCGACGCGCACGAGGTGATGGCGGAAATCTTCAACAATTTCGACCGCCAGACCGAAACGCGCTTCCTGACTCAACTCGAAGAAGACAACCGCGACGCGGCCGAGCGCATCAAGGCGCTGATGTTCACCTTCGACGATCTGACCAAGCTCGACAACGGCTCGATGCAGACGCTGATGCGCAACATCGACAAGGACAAGCTCGCCGTCGCGCTCAAGGGCGCGAACGAGACGGTACGCGAGTTCTTCTTCAAGAACATGTCGTCGCGCGCGGCCAAGATGCTGGTCGACGACATGGGCGCCATGGGCGCCGTGCGCCTGCGCGACGTCGACGAGGCGCAGAGCCTGCTGGTGAACGTCGCCAAGGATCTGGCGGCGAAGGGCGAAATCCTGATCGCCAAGAACGGCGGCGACGAAGAACTGATCTACTAAGCGCAAGGTCCCGAAAAGGCGTCACCGCTAACCGGAAAAGACCGAGCGCAAAGGAAGAGAATGACGAAAGCGACTGCCAAATTCCTGTTCGACGAGGACTTCGCCACCGGCGCGAAGCCGACCATTACCGTGGTCGAAGCCGAACGGCGCCGCGCCGACGCGGAATCGCAGGCCTATCGCAAGGGCTTCGCCGCCGGCGAAATCAAGGCGCAGGGCGAGGCGACGCAGCGTGTCGCCGGCGCGCTCGCGGTCATTGCCGACGGGCTGGACCGGCTCAATCGCGCGCTCGCCGGCATCGAAGCGCGGCTCGAGACCGAGGCCGTCGATGTCGCCGTTGCGGTCGCGAGCAAGCTGGCGCCGGAACTGATCGCGCGCGAGCCGTTCGCCGAGATTTCCGCGCTCGCCACCGATTGCTTCCGCCAGATCGTGACCACGCCGCACATCGTCGTGCGCGTGAGCGCCGACATCCACGAGATGACGAAGGAGAAGCTGGAAGAGATCGCCGCGAGCCGCGGCTTCGAAGGCCGCCTGTTGATTCTGGCCGACGCGGAGCTCGCCGCCGGCGACTGCCGTATCGAATGGTCGGAAGGCGGCATCAACCGCGACCGCGAAGCAACGCTCAACACCATCAATGAAGCGGTCGCGCGCTATGTCGCCGCCCGCGTCGTCGAATAACAGGATTTCCGGAGAGGCATGCAATGAGTGATGAAACCAAGGTCCCGCTGCCCAATCTCGAAGGCAACGAGATGGAGACGGTGGAGCAGACCACGCTGGCGCCCTCCGACGATCCGGACTCGCTGACGCGCGGCGCCGCCGATCTCGAGGCGGTGTTCGACGTCCCGGTGCAGGTGTCGGCCGTGCTCGGCCGTTCGCGCATGGAAATCGGCGATCTCCTGCGTCTCGGGCCGGGCACGGTGCTCGAGCTCGACCGCAAGGTCGGCGAAGCCATCGACATCTATGTGAACAACCGTCTGGTTGCGCGTGGTGAAGTGGTGTTGGTCGAGGAAAAGCTCGGCGTCACCATGACGGAAATCATCAAGGCGGATCGATAAAGAAGAGAAGAAGCGAACCGTGAGTGGAGAGTAGCGAGTAGTGACCGTGTGCTCTGACTACTCGCCGTTAGCTGCTCTCTATCCGCTTCTCTAGTTAGGGATAACGACTATGCGCCTCCTGATCATTGGGACCCTCGGCGGCCAGCTCACCATCGCCAGCAAAATCGCGATGGAGAAAGGTGCGAGCGTCACGCACGCCGATGCCAACGAGCAGGCGCTGGCGGTGCTGCGCTCCGGCCGTGGCGCCGATCTCTTGATGGTGGACGTCGCGCTCGACATCCGCGATCTCGTCGAACGGCTCGACGCCGAGCGCATTCATGTGCCGATCGTCGCCTGCGGCGTCACCAATGACGCACGCGCGGCGGTGCGCGCCATTCATGCCGGCGCCAAAGAATACATCCCGCTGCCGCCGGATCCCGATCTGATCGCCGCCGTTCTGTCTGCCGTCGCCGACGACTCGCGCGACATGATCTATCGCGATGAATCGATGGCGAAGGTGGTCAAGCTGGCGCAGCAGATCGCAGCCTCGGACGCCTCGGTGCTGATCACCGGCGAAAGCGGCACCGGCAAGGAGGTGCTGGCGCGCTTCGTGCACAGCCGCTCGAACCGCGCGAAGAAGCCGTTCATCAGCGTCAACTGCGCGGCGATTCCCGAGAACCTGCTCGAGTCCGAATTGTTCGGCCACGAGAAGGGCGCCTTCACCGGCGCGCTCGCCCGCCGCATCGGCAAGTTCGAGGAAGCCAATGGCGGCACGCTGCTGCTCGACGAAATCTCCGAGATGGACGTGCGCCTGCAGGCCAAGCTCCTGCGCGCCATCCAGGAGCGCGTGATCGACCGCGTCGGCGGCGCCCGCCCGGTGCCGGTCGACATCCGCATCCTCGCGACGTCGAACCGCAATCTCGCCGAGGCCGTGCATGCAGGCACCTTCCGCGAAGACCTGCTGTTCCGCCTCAACGTCGTCAATCTCAAGCTGCCGCCGTTGCGCGAGCGCCCGTCCGACATCATCGAGCTCGCGCAGTACTTCATCAAGAAGTACGCCCAGGCGAACGGCATGCCGGTGCGTTCGCTCTCGGCGGAAGCGCGGCACGCGCTCACGGTCAACCGTTGGCCCGGCAACGTGCGCGAGCTGGAGAACACGCTGCACCGCGCGGTGCTGCTGTCGACCGAGGCCGAGATCGGCGTCGACGCCATTCTCTCGCCGGACGGCGCGCGGCTCGATGCCGTGCGCGGCAACGATCTCGCCGCGCAAGCGGCGATGGCGGCCGAGCAGATCACCCGCAACCTCGTCGGCCGCACCGTCGCCGAAGTCGAGCGCGATCTCATCCTCGAGACGCTTCGGCATTGCCTCGGCAACCGCACGCACGCTGCCAACATCTTGGGCATCTCGATCCGGACGCTGCGCAACAAGCTTAACGAATATTCGCATGACGGTGTGCCGATCCCGCCGCCGAATGGCGGCGAGCTGCGCGGCGCGGCGTAAACAACGTATGGAACCGGCAGGGGCGCCCGCAGTTAACGGCGCATGCGGGCGATCCTCTGTCACAATCCCACTGCAGGCACCAAAGGGCACGACAAGGATGCGATCCTTGGCGCGCTGAAGCTGGGCGATATCGAAGCCCGGTACATCTCCACCAAAGACGACGATTTCCAAGAGAACCTCACAGAGGCGCTGAAGAAATCCGTCGACTTCGTCATCGCGGCCGGCGGCGACGGGACCATTGGTCGCGTTCTCACGGCCCTTGCCGACCGTTCCGTGCCGGTGGCGCTGCTGCCGCTCGGCACCGCCAACAATGCCGCGCGCTCGCTGGGCATCGCCGGCACGCCGCAGGAGCTGGTGGAAACATGGAAGCCGGAGCGCACCGCGCCGGTCGACATCGGCTCCGTCAAAGCACCCTGGGGCACCACGCGCTTTCTGGAAGCATTCGGCGTCGGCGCCTTCCCCGAGTTGCTGCTGACCGCCGCCAAGGGCAAAAAGCCCGAAGGCGCAAACAACCTGCGCAAGGGCCGCGCCCTGCTGCAAAAGACCTTGAAGGACGCCAAGCCGATCGACATCGAGGTCATCGTCGACGGCCGCTCGGTACGGGGCGAATTTCTCGGCGTCGAGGTCATGAACATTCCCTTCACCGGGCCCGGCCTGCCGTTCGCGGAAAAGGCCGACGTCGGCGACGGCAAGCTCGATGTCATCTTCTTCGATGTCGATCGCCGCAAGGAGCTCATCGAATGGCTCGAAGCGCCGCTGGAGTCCCGTCCGCCGGTGACCATGCGCAAGGGCGAGAAGATCGAGCTCATCTGGGCGGACGCGCCCAATCGCATCGACGACCGAGGCTTCGACAACGAAGGCAAGAAGCTGGTTGCCGAGATCACATGCGAGGAGGAGCAGGTTAACGTGCTCATCCCGGTCAAGCATCCCGCGCAGCAGGTTGCGGAGGCAAAGGCCAAGAGCGCATGATCGACATCGTCACGGCAAAAGCGGCCGGCACGGTCGACCTGCGCGACATCGAACAGCTCGCGGTCGAGCTCGCCGACATCGCCGGCAACGAGATCAAGGCTGCGCTCGGCGGCCTTCTTGCCGTGCGCTACAAAACCGCCGCGACCGACGATGCGCTCTGGCGCGATCCTGTGTCGGAGGTCGACAGCCGCGTCGAGACGATGATCCGCAAGCGGCTGGCCGACGAATTCCCCGAGCACGACATCATCGGAGAGGAATTCGAGGCGCAGCGGAACGGCCACGATTTCGTCTGGGTGGTCGATCCGATCGACGGCACCACCAACTTCGTCAACGGCTTGCCGCTGTTCTCCGCCTCGATCGGCGTCCTGCACAAAGGCCGGCCGGTGGTCGGCGCCTTGTGGTGCTCGGTCAGCCACGCGCTGCGCGCCGGCGTCTATCACGCGGCCGCCGGCAACAAGCTGCGCTTCGACGGCGCCGACGTGACGCCGAAGGTCAATCCCGATGTGCGGCGCAAGCTCGCCGGCGTGCCGGAGCTCACCGCGAAGGATGCATCGTGGGAGACGCGCAAAACCGGCTCCGCCGCGCTGGAATGCGCGCTGGTCGCCGCCGGGCTGTTGCAGGCCGCACGGTTTGCCTCGCCCAACATCTGGGACGTCGGCGGCGGCGTCGCGCTCGTGCAGGCGGCCGGCGGCGTTGCGCGTCAGCTGCAAGGCGACACTTGGACGCCGATGTACCGCTTCGAAGCCGGGCAAGGTCCTGACGGCACCACCGATCTGCGCTATTGGCGCCGCCCCCTGGTGGTCGGCCGCCCCAATGCGGTCGACACCATGTGCAGCCCGGTCAGCGATCCGACGATCTGACCTTCCTCACTTACCCTCCGTCGCGACGTCGATGAGTCGCCTTGCGCGCCCACGCGCGCGAGGATTAGCCTTCCGGCGCATCAACGGCCCGGGGCTCGTGATGAACACCATCGATCTCGCGTCACTGCTGTTCACGTTCGACGGCCGCATCAATCGCGCCAAATACTGGATCGCCTTCGCAATCTATTGCGGCGTGATGCTGATCGCCGTCGGCCTGATCTTCGCGTTGCCGGGGATGATTGGCATCATCATGATCGGCATCATTTACATCGCGGCCATCGTCTCCGGCATCGCCGTCGGCATCAAACGACTGCACGACTGTGACAAGAGCGGATGGTGGCTACTGCTGTTCTATGTGGCGCCCGGCATTCTCAGCACAGCCGCCACCAATATGGACGCGCCGATGATCGTAAATCTCGCCAGTCTGGCGGTGTCGATCTGGGGTATCGTGCAGCTCGGCTTCCTGCGCGGCACGATCGGGGCCAATCGCTTCGGCCCGGATCCGATCCCCGGCGCAGCGACGGCCTGACGTGAAAAAGATAAAGCCCGGCAAATGACCGGGCTTTCTCTTCCAAAGGTTCACGCAATGTCGCGTCAGCTACGGCCGCCACTCATCTTCGTCTTCCTGTCCCTGGCGGTGTCGAGTTCGACCGCCTTGGCCATCAGATCGTTACTCATATTCTCGAGACTGGCGGCAAGCTCACGACTGACACGCGCCAGCCGAACGCAGCGATCGGCTGCGTCGATCAGGTACTGTTCGGTATCAGACATGACCATGCTCCTCTAAGTGGCAGTTATATGAGTCAAAAAATGCTGCGTTGCAATATTGATTTGTGTACAAATAAAATTGAGACGAAATTATAAAGACTTAGGAAAGGACGACATGTCGACGATTTATAAGATCATCCCCGCAGGGTTGTGGCGCACCGCCGAGCGGTCTGGTGTTTTCACAGGGTCGGAAGTCGATTCGCGCGACGGCTTCATTCATTTCTCGACTGCCGCCCAAGTCGCAGAGACGGCGGCCAAACACTTCGCTGGCCAACCGGATTTGCTGCTGGTCGCCGTTGAAGCCGATCGCCTCGGTCCGGCGCTAAAATGGGAGCCGTCGCGCGGTGGCGCGCTGTTTCCGCACCTCTACGGTCCTTTGAAGCTTGATCTCGTGACCTCGGTAGTGCCGATCCCATTGGGGACGGACGGCGTCCACCAGTTCCCCGATCTTGCCGCCTGATGCAGAGCTGCGTTGCACAAGGAACGGCTCCGGCTCCGAGGCATTTATGTTGCAGTGCCGAAGGCCAGGGCCGAACGGGAACACGCATGTCGACACAAAGCTGGGCAACCATCCATCCGTCCGCCCTCGCCGACGCAGGCCGTCCGCTGCAGCCGGTAAGCGCGACTTGGCGCGCACACGGTGCCGTCCGTTATCGGTGCCCGATCAATGGCAGCTTCGTGCTCGTCACCGAGAGCGCCGCCTTGACCAAGCTGGCGCGGAGCCGCACGCGATTGCGCTGTGCCAGTTGCAATGAGATGCACATGATTGCCTGCGAGGCTGACGACGATACAGCCGACGACATTGTCGGCACATCACGCTCGGCTTAATCTTCCCCCCGCGGCGTTAGACGCCGCTAAAGGGGGGACGTCATCAATGCGCTATGTCGTCACTATCGCCGCTGCACTCCTGTGCAGTGCCGCGACGTGCTTCGCTGCCGATCCGGTGGGTACCTATAACGTTGAAGGCACCAATCCCGGCAACGGCTCCGCGTACAAAGGTACCGTAACGATCAGCAAGACCGGCGAGACCTATAAAGTCATCTGGGTTGTCGGCGGCACGCGCTATATCGGTACCGGCATCGGCAACAAGGACTTCATCGCCGTATCCTACAAATCCGATGCCGACACCGGCTTGGCGCTCTACGGCGCCGACGGCGGCAACTGGGCCGGCGTCTGGACTTACGCAGGCGGTGACAAGATGGGCTCCGAAATCTGGAAACGGCAGTAAGGCATCGACGCCGATGGATCTCGAGGCCAACCGGGCGCTGATCGTCGCCGCGCTCGCGCGCATACCCGGCGGCGACCGGACGGCGTTGCAGATGGTCTATCGGCTCACCTCCGCGAAGCTTTTTGGCGTGTGCCTGCGTATCTTGGGGGAACGCAGCGAGGCCGAAGACGTGTTGCAGGAGGTCTATCTCACCGTATGGCGCAAGGCGGGCGACTTCGATGCCGCCCGCGCCAGTCCGATGACTTGGCTGATCGCGATCGCCCGCAACCGGGCGATCGACCGGCTGCGGGCGTCGCGGCAAAGCCGCGCCATGGCGCCGATCGAAACCGCCGGCGATGTCGCGGACGAAACGCCGCGCGCGGACACGATGCTGGAAGGCGCGCAACGCGACGCACGTTTGCACGGCTGTCTCGGTGAACTCGCCGAGCACGAGAACAAGGCGCTGCGCGCCGCCTTCTTCGACGGCAACACTTACGAGGAATTAGCCACGCGCATGCGCGTCCCGCTCGGTACCATGAAGAGCTGGATCCGCCGAGCGATGATGAAGCTGAAAGACTGTCTGGAGCGATGAGCGACGCAATCGACCATAGCGGCCTGCCCGAAGACGAGATCCTGGCGGCGGAGCTTGCTCTCGGCGTGCTGAGCGGGCCGGAACGTGCCGCGGCCACGGCGCGCCGGGAGCGCGAGGCGGCTTTCGCGCGCATGGTCGCTGACTGGGAAGAACGTCTCGCCCCATGGGCCGCCGAGATCGACGAAGTCGTGCCGAGTCCGCACGTCTGGAGCGCGATCGAAAGTGCTCTGCCCGCCCCGCAACCCCGCGCCCGCGCGCGCGTCTGGGAGAACCTCGCCCTCTGGCGCGGCGTCGCCCTGGCCAGCAGCGCGCTCGTTGTCGCCTGTCTCGGCGTCATTGTTTATCTCGGGACGCTGTCGACCCCGGCGCCCCTGATGGCAAGCATCGACGGCGGCGGGCATCACCACTTCGTCGCGACGGTCGATACACAGCGTGCCACCATCGCCGTGTCGCCGGCGGCCTTCAGCGCCGACGCGACGCGTGTGCCCGAACTCTGGTTGATCCCGGCCGACGGCAAACCGCGTCCGCTCGGCATCCTCCGCGCCGATCGCAGCGTGACCTTGACCATCCCGGCCGCGCTTCTGCCACACGCGACCCGCGATGCTGTCCTCGCGGTGTCGCTGGAGCCCGACGGCGGCTCGCCGACCGGCCGGCCGACGGGTCCCGTCATCGCCTCGGGCAAGCTCACAAATCTGTGAAGGCTCGGCGCTGCATCCGCCGCCCCCCGACCTCCGTAGCTGCTCACGTCTCCACAGGGGACGTTGAACAGTCAACGGAGAGAAGACATGAAACGCGTTACCACCCTCATGCTGGCCGGCGCCGCTGCGCTGACGGCAACGCTCGCCATCAACGGCATGACGCCCGCGGCTGCGCAGATGAGCGACAAGGAAAAGACCGTGACGGTCGGTGGCGCACCGATGTATCCGTCGAAGAACATCGTGCAGAACGCCGTCAATTCGAAAGACCACACGACTTTGGTCGCCGCGGTGAAAGCGGCCGGTCTTGTCGACACGCTGCAAGGTCCGGGACCGTTCACGGTCTTCGCGCCGACGAACGAAGCCTTCAAGAAGTTGCCCGCCGGCACGGTCGATACCCTGCTCAAGCCGGAGAACAAGAAGACGCTGACGAACGTGCTGACCTATCACGTCGTACCGGGCCGTCTGACGGCCAAGGACCTGATGGACAAGGTCAAAGCTGGCAACGGCAAGGCGATGCTCAAGACAGTCGAAGGCGCCGATCTCACCTTCCAGGAGAAGGACGGCAAGCTCTGGGTCATCGATGCCAAGGGCGATAAGGCGCAAGTGACCATCAGCAACGTCATGCAGTCGAACGGCGTCATTCACGTCATCGACACCGTGCTGTTGCCGGGCTGATCCCCCACCCGGCCATGCGGCGCCGTTACGGAGCCGCCGGTCCTCTCCCCTGCAAAAAAGGGAGAGGACCATTCGACGTCGTCAACGCCGATCTGAGACAAGGAACAAGTGCGCGGTACGATCCGTTGGCGCAACGGGCGACAGCACTCGGGCACGGAGAGGTTCCATGGCTAAGACGGCAGCCGATGTGCTGGTTGATGGCCTCGTCGCGTGGGGCGTGGACACGGTGTTCGGTCTGCGTTCGGTCTGCCTGGCGACGGCATCAACGGCATCATGGAAGCCCTGCGCAAGCGGCAGCAGGACATCCGTTTCATTCAAGTTCGGCACGAAGAGTCGGCGGCCTTCATGGCCTGCGGCTATGCCAAGTGGACCGGCAAGCTCGGCGTATGCCTCGCGACCTCGGGACCCGGTGGCATCCATCTGCTCAACGGTCTCTACGACGCCAAGCTCGACGGCGCGCCGGTGCTTGCCATCACCGGCCTGCAGTATCACGACCTCGTCCATACATTTACGCAGCAGGACGTCGAACTCGACAAGCTGTTCATGGATGTTTGCGTCTACAACACGCGCGTGATGGGACCGGCGCATGTCGAGAACGTCACCGAACTCGCATGTCGTACGGCGCTTTCGATGCATGGCGTCGCGCACATCACGATGCCGACAGACGTACAATCGTTCGCCGTCGGCGACGACACACGGTCGCCGCGCAACGTCGCGCATCACGTCTCGCAAAACCGTACGCAGTCCGCACCGCAACCCGATGCGGCGCAACTGGACGAAGCCGCCCGCATTCTCAACGCCGGCAAGCGTGTCTGCATTCTAGCCGGGCGCGGCGCCATCGGCGCGGCCGAAGAACTCGAAGCGGTGGCGGCCCGGTTGAATGCGCCGATCGCCAAAGCGCTGCTCGGCAAAGGCGCCGTCTCGGATCTCAGCCCCTACTCGACCGGCGGCGTCGGCCTGCTCGGCACCGTGCCGTCACAGAATGCGCTCGAAGGCTGCGATACGCTTCTGATCGTCGGCAGCAGCTTCCCCTACATCGAGTTCTATCCCAAGCCCGGTCAGGCCCGCGCGGTGCAGATCGATATCGCGCCGCAGCGGATCGGCTTGCGCTATCCGGTGGAATGCGGATTGGTCGGGGGCGCCAAACAGGTGCTCGCCGCGTTGCTGCCCAAGCTCACGCAGAACGACGACCGCAGCTTCCTCGACAGCGCGCGGAAGGACATCGACGCGTGGCGCAAGCTTCTTGGCGAACTGGCGGACCGCGACGACAGCCCGATGAAGCCGCAGGTCGTCGGCCATGCGCTCAACAAGCTCGTCCCGCCCGATGCGCTGATCGCGGCGGACTCGGGCACCAACACCTCCTGGTGCGCGCGCTACATCGACATCCGCGACGACATGAAATTCGCCGTCTCCGGCACGCTCGCGAGCATGGCCTGCGGTCTGCCTTATGCGATCGCCGGCGCCATCGCCTTTCCCGGCCGGCAGGTCATCGCCTTCGTCGGCGACGGCGGTTTCACGATGCTGATGGGCGAGCTCGCCACCTGCGTGAAATACGGCCTCGACGTCAAAGTGGTGGTGATCAAAAACAACAGTCTCGGCCAGATCAAATGGGAGCAGATCTCGTTCCTGGGCAACCCGGAATTCGGCTGCGAGTTGCTGCCGATCGATTTCGCCGCGTTCGCGCGGGCTTGCGGCGCCGCCGGCTTTGCCATCGCGGACGCCAAGCAATGCCCGGACGTGCTGCGTGAGGCGCTGGGCACGCCCGGACCGGTGGTGATCGAGGCGACGGTCGACCCACAGGAGCCGCCGCTGCCGCCGAAGACCACCTTCGAGTTTGGCAAGAATTTCGTCGAGGCGCTCGCCCGGGGCACGCCAGGAGCAGCCAAGATTCTCGGCAACGTCGCCCGGGAAAAGGGGCGCGAGCTGATCTAGACCCCATGCCCCTTTTCCGACCGAGGCGTTAACCGATCGCTAACCATAAGGTGGGCAAATATTGCCCAGGGGATGGGGTCAAGCGCCGATAAGGCTCTTTACTCTGGCGCCGGTCAACGGTGCCCGTAACTGGTTTGAATCACCTTGGTATTTATTCGCGTCCGTACCGCCGGGGGCATGGCGGTTTTTGGCAGGCAATGAGCGACATTACCGCTGCACCGGCAACGGCCGGCAACGGCTTTAAACTCCCGAGTCTGGGCGAAGTCAGCGCCTTCCTAAAGCGCGGCGACATCGCGCTCGCCGTCGGCGTGCTGGCGATCCTGGTCGTCCTGATCCTTCCGTTGCCACCGCTGCTGCTCGACGTCGCCCTGGCGATCTCGATCATCTTCTCGGTGCTGATCCTGATGACGGCGCTGTTCATCCAGACGCCGCTCGAATTCTCCGCCTTCCCGACCGTGCTGCTGATCGCGACGATGCTGCGGCTCTCGCTGAGCCTCGCCTCGACCCGACTCATTCTGTCCCACGGTCATGAAGGCACCGGTGCCGCCGGCCACGTCATCGAAGCCTTCGGCTACTTCGTGATGGGCGGCAATTTCGTCATCGGCATCATCGTCTTCGCCATCCTGGTGATCGTGAACTTCGTCGTCATCACCAAGGGCTCGGGCCGTATCGCCGAAGTCGCGGCGCGCTTCCACCTCGACGCCATGCCCGGCAAGCAGATGGCGATCGACGCCGAACTGTCGACCGGCGCGATCGACGACAAGGAAGCCCGCCGCCGCCGTCAGAATCTGGAAGCCGAAGGCGGCTTCTTCGGCGCCATGGACGGCGCCTCGAAGTTCGTGCGCGGCGACGCCATCGCCGGCCTGCTGATCGTGTTCATCAACATCATCGGCGGCATGATCATCGGCATCGCCCAGCAGAGCCTCACTTTCGCCGACGCCGCCCACTCCTACACCGTGCTGACCGTCGGCGACGGCCTCGTCACCCAGGTGCCGGCGCTGGTCGTGTCGATCGCCGCGGGCCTGCTCGTCTCCAAGGCCGGCATTTCCGGCGCCGCCGACAAGGCGCTGCTCAAGCAGTTCTCGGGCTATCCGAAGGCGCTCGGCCTCTCGGGCGGCGTCATGATCGTGATGTCGCTGCTCCCCGGCATGCCGCTGGTGCCCTTCATGGCGCTCGGTGGCGGCGCCATCGCCCTCGCCTTCATCTCCGACAAGCGCGCCAAGCTCACCGCCGCCGCCGAGGCCCGCAAGGCCGACAGCGGCGCCAAGACCGCCGAAGCCGCCGACGAACCGATTTCCGCCGCGCTCAAGATCGACGATCTCAAGGTCGAGCTCGGTTACGCGCTGCTGCCGCTGGTCAACTCGCCGGACGGCACCGACCGCCTCACCGAGCAGATCAAGGCGCTACGCCGCTCGCTCGCGACCGAGATGGGCTTCGTCATGCCGGCGGTGCGCATCCTCGACAACGTCCAGCTCGATGCCAATGCCTACGTCATCAAGATCAAGGAAGTCGACGCCGGCGCCGGCAAGGTCTGGGCCAGCCAGTACATGGTCATGGACCCGACCGGCGCGCAGGTGAAACTGCCGGGCACGCATACGGTCGAACCGACCTTCGGCCTGCCGGCGACCTGGGTCGACCTGTCGCTCAAGGAAGAAGCGACGATGAAGGGCTACACGGTGGTCGACGCCGCCACCGTGCTGTCGACGCATCTGACCGAGCTGCTCAAGGCCAACATGTCGGAGCTGTTGTCCTACGGCGAGGTGCAGAAGCTCCTGAAGGAATTGCCGAAGGAGCAAGGCGAACTGGTCAAGGATCTGGTGCCGTCGCTCATCACCGTCTCCGGCATCCAGCGCGTCCTGCAGATTCTCCTCTCCGAACGCGTGTCGATCCGCGATCTCGCCTCGATCCTCGAAGGCATCGCCGAAGGCATCGGCCATTCGCGCAATCCGTCGGTGCTCGCCGAGCACGTGCGCCAGCGCCTGGCGCGCCAGCTCTGCGCCCAGCACACGTCACCCGCCGGCTATCTGCCGCTGATCGCGCTGTCGGCGAAATGGGAGCAGGCCTTCGCCGAGTCGATGATCGGCCAGGGCGACGACCGCCAGCTCGCCATGCAGCCGTCGAAGCTGTCGGAGTTCATCACCGCCGTGCGCGAGAAGTTCGAAGCGGCGGCCCGCGAAGGCGAAGCCCCGGTGCTCGTCACCTCAGGCAGCATCCGGCCCTTCGTGCGCGGCATCGTCGAACGCTTCCGCGCCCAGACGCCGGTGCTGTCGCAAGGTGAGATTCACCCGCGGGCAAGGCTGAAGACGGTGGGCAGCATCTAAGCTGAGCACAGAGGCACCGGGCCGAACTACCAAGCCTTGATGGCTAGAACAGCTTAGCTTGGATCGGCCCCCACCTCCGCTCATTCCCGCGAAGGCGGGAATCCAGCAGGCCCTCGCAAACCTGCAGCGCAGCGCTGGGTCCCCGCTTGCGCGGGGACGAACGGTACCAAGCACAATCGGTTTGAACGAGACCTGCCCTAGGCCGCCTGCGCGACCGGCTTGGCCTGGGCGAGCCGCGTCATCGCCTCGATCATGGCTTTCGGATCGGCGACGCCTTTGCCGACGATGTCGTGGCCGCTGCCGTGCGCGACCGACGAGAACAGGATCGGGCTGCCGATCGCCAGGCCCGCCGTCGCATTGCGCGCCAGGAGCTTGGCGGTGATGTGGCCCTGGTCGTGCAGCATGACGATGAAGGCGTCGACATCCTTCTTGTGAAACATGGTGTCGGCGCCGAACGGCCCCGATACGCGCAAGCCGGCGCGCGTCGCGTCCTCCATCGCCGGCTTGATGATCTCGATCTCTTCGCGGCCGAACAGACCGTTCTCGCCGGCATGCGGGTTGAGCCCGCCCACCGCGATCTTCGGTGAGGCTACGCCAAGACGCTTGAGCGTGCGATCGGCGACGGTGATCGCGTGCAGCACGCGCTCGCGCGTGATCATCGCCAGTGCCTCCTGGACGCTGACGTGCAAGGTGGCGTGCACGATCTTCACGTCCGAGAAGCAGAGCATCAGATAGACGTCGTGCTGCGAAAGCCCGGTCTCGCGCGCGACGAAGGACGGATAGCCGTCGAACTCGATGCCCGCCATGGCGATCGAGGTCTGGTTCTGCGGCGCGGCCACCACGGCATCGACCTCGCCGGCCAGCGCCGCCTTGATCGCCTTGCTGGCCGCCGCGAGCGAGCCGCGCCCGCTCGCCGCGCTGTTGCTGCCGAAGGCCAGATTGGCCAGCTCGGGACTGCGGCACGCCAGCAGCACGAGATCATCGCCCGCTGCGCCAGCGTCTTCGACCCGCTCGACCACCCGGATCGGCTTGCCGATGCCGCAGGCCTGCGCATGCCGCGCCACCACATCCGGATCGCCGACGACGATCGGCCGGCACAGCGCGCGCACGCGCTCATCGAGCGCGGCTTTCATACTGATTTCCGGGCCGATGCCGGCCGGGTCGCCGGTGGCGATAGCGATGGTCGCGCGCGCGTCGGTCATGCAACTTTCCTTGCCATGTCAGTGCGGCTGAATGTTCGCCGCCTTGATCACCTCCGCCCAGATCTTGGTCTGCGCCTTGATGAAGCGTGCCGCCTCATCCGGCGGCCCGCCGGCGGCGGTGAGATTGATCTTCGAGAACAGCTCCCGGGCGCGCTCGGCCTTGAGCGCTTCCGCAATAGCCGCGTTGAGTTTGTCGACGATCGGCTTCGGCGTCCCCGGCGGCGCCGCGATGGCATTCCACGTGCCCGACTCGAAGCCCTTCACGCCGGCCTCGTCGAGCGTCGGCACATCCGGCAAGTTCGGCACACGGTGCGTGGTGGCAACGGCGAGGATGCGCGCCTTGCCGGCCTGATGCAGCTTGAGCGCGGACGCCAGCTCCATGAAGATCATGTCGACATGATCGGAGATGATGTCGTTGAGCGCCGGCGAGGTCCCTTTATAGGGCACGTGCACGAGCTTGAGCCCCACTTTTTCCTCGAGCAGCGCCGCCGTCAGATGCGAGGTCGTGCCGATGCCTTGCGACGCGTATGTGATCTTGCCGGGATTGGCCTTGGCCTGCGCGATCAATTCCTGCACCGTCTTCGCGGCGAAGTTCGGCCGCACCAGGAGCACGTTGGGGATCTCGGTCATGATCGCCACCGGCTCGAATTTCGACGGGTCGAACGACAGATTCCTGTACAGCAGCGGATTGATCGTAATTGCCGCCGGCTGCGTGGCGAGCAACGTGTAACCATCCGGATCGGAATGAAACACGAAGTCGGCGCCGATATTGCCACCGGCCCCGGCGCGGTTTTCAACAACGACAGGCTGACCGAGCTTGTTTTGCAGACCTTCCGCGACGATCCGCGTCACGGTGTCGACGCCGCCGCCAGCCGGCACGTCGACGACGATCTTAACCGGCCGGCTGGGGTAAGTGGCCGCATCATCCGCATGAGCAGCCGTAACGGCCGCCGCGCACGCGACAGCCAGCGCAAAAAATATCCGCAAGACATTTCCTCCCACCTGCGGTGCCGTTGCGGCCGATCGCGTTTGACGCGATCCATTTATGAGTCCGCAACAACAGCAAACCTACATCAGCATGAATTCGGCACAAGGCCTGCGCGCGGTGCCACTATGCGCGCAGGGCAGTCAGCATGTCGGCGATGTATTCCTCTTCGCTGGCGATGACGAGCATCAGCGACCACGGCCGCAATTGCGCCAGGCTGCGGGACAGCGCCTCATCCGACGTCGCCGGCGGCGTGAGGATCAAGGCCGTGGTCGTCAGGCGCTTAAGGCTGCACGCCTCGCCGATCACGGAAGCGGCGTCGAGCGGCTCGCCCGCGGTGCCGATCATGACCACCTGATCGGCGCCGTCGAGCTCGCCGAGCAGATCCTTGGTGTGACCGGCGAGATCGCCGAGCCAGCCGGCCATCGAGAAAGGTTCGCGGGAGGGCACCGGACCGCCGGGCACCGTAAGGAACGTGGCATTGCCGAACCGCGCCTGCGCGGCAAGGCGCTTGACCACGCCTTCGCTCTGACGATCGAGCGCGACGATCTTGATCGCGCGCGGCCGCGAGTTCGGCGCGTCGATGCGAAAGCGCGCCTCGGCCGCACTCGCGGCGTGCGCCGATTCGCTTCGCGCCTCAAACCGATGCATGGGCGGTCCCGACGCGCACCATCAAGGCTTCCTTCGCCGCCTCGACGAAAGGCTTGTCCGGCGGCAGCACGACGGCCGCCGAGCGCACCTGCTGATGCACGGCTTCGACGCCGGGCGGCGACACATCCTTGTCGATCAGCGCCTTCGTCGCCCGCAACAGACGATGCCGGGCCATGATGATGCCGTTGTCGGTGGAGACGAGATTCTCCTTGGTGCGGTCGACCACCGGCCCCATGCTTTCCTGCAGCGACGCATCCTGCATGGCGATGCCCTCGACGCCGCTATAGGTCTTGCCGGCCTTCTGCGCGGCGCGGTCGATCAGATAGTCGTTGTCTTTGTTGGCGAGCGGCCGGAACGTGCCGGGCACGTATTTGACGTGAATGCCCTTGCCCTCCTCCATCGCCCGCCGCTCCTCTTCCGTGAGCGCGCGCGTCGGGTGATAGTCGAAGCTCCAAGTCCAGCAGTTCTCGTCGTCGATCGGAATCCAGAAGTGGCCGTGCACCGGATGATTGCCGCGGGGCGCGATCATGGTGAAGGACGGCATCACCCATTGCGTGATGCGCCAGTAGTAATGGCCGTTGTCGGCATTGCGGCGCGCGCCGATGAACAGGCCGCCGGCGCTCTCGACCACTTCGAAGACCGGGCGCGAGTCGTTCAGATTATAGCGGTTGGCCTTGGCGCCTTTGAACAGCGGATCGGAGTTGAGGTCGCCGCGATGCAGGAACGAGACGTGACTGGAATCGATGCCGCCTTCCATGGCCTGCAGCCAGTTCGATTCCTGGATGCGCTTCGACGTAAAGCTCTGTTCCGGCGGGACGTTCGCGAACTCCCATTCCGGCAAAGGCGGGCGCTTCTCCGGCGGACCCATGTAAGTCCAGAGCACGCCGCCGCGCTCGATCAGCGGATAGGAGTTCAGCTTGATCTTATTGCAGAAGCCGCTTTCCTCCGGCTCGGAGGGCACTTCGATGCACTGGCCGGTGTAGTCGTATTTCCAGCCGTGATAGGGGCAGCGCAGCCCGTCTTCCTCATTGCGGCCGAACCAGAGTGAGACGCCGCGGTGGGCGCAGAACTCGTCCATCAAGCCGTAGCGACCCTTGCTGTCGCGGAACGCGATCAGCCGCTCGGACAGCAGCTTCACCCGCACCGGCGGACAATCGTTCTCCGGAAGCTCGCTCGCCAGCAACGCCGGCAGCCAGTAGCTGCGAAACAGCCGCCCGCCGGGAGTTCCCGGGCCGGTTTGCGTCAACAGGTCGTTTTGTTCTTTCTTGAGCATCAGTTCACTCCCGGATGCGCTTCCTCGTACCTGGCTATTCTTGACCTTGGTGCCAAGCTGTGATTGTCAGGCCGACGCTCTGAGCGTCTCATCGTCATACAATAATATAATCAGCAAGCAGCGATCAATGACCAGCCAGCCGATTCCTGCCGACCGCGCGAAGATCAGTCTGTGCCGCACCGAGGAGATCGCCGAGGGCAGCGTCGTCAAAGTCGAGCATGGCGATCTCGTGCTCGCCGTCTACAACGTTGACGGCGAATTCTTCGTCACAGACGATCTCTGCACGCATGGCCCGGGCTCACTTTCAGAGGGTGAACTTTACGGCCACATCATCGAGTGCAACTTTCACGGCGGACAGTTCGATATCCGCGATGGCGCGGTCGCGGGTCCGCCCTGCATGGACCCGGTGAAGACCTATCCGGTCAGCATCGAGGACGGGCGGATCTTCATCGAACTCTGAGCGCATCCCGCGTCGCGTACCGCAGCACGCGGCCCGTCGTGCTGCCCGATCGATCCGCACGCCTTTCGGCCGGGATTTTTTGCGCGGCGCGGAACCGCGCGCCTTGCGCACGCTTATCGTGGCAGGGGCGCGTAGACATGCGCGCAAATGACAATTCACCGACGCCAGCTTCTGGCCTCAGCAGCTTGCATTGTTCTCACCGCAGTCGCTTCGAAGGCTGTCGTCGCACAGCACGCATTGCCGTGGCATCCCAACGCAGGCGCGCCGCCAACACCGGTCCGGCCCGGTCCGTGGCTGCATTTTACGGCGGATGAAGCAAAGGCGGTCGAGGCCATCGCCGACCGCATCATCCCGCCCGATCCGCAAACGCCCGGCGGCAAGGACGCGGGCTGCGCCGTTTATCTCGACCGACAACTCGCGGGTCCATACGGGCGCGCCGAAGGCGACTACAACAAAGGTCCGTTCAGGGACGGTCTCAAAGGCCAAGGCCCGCAGACGGCCAACGGCCCGGCGAAACAATATCGCGCCTGGCTGGCGGCGCTCGACAAGCATTGCGTCGAACAGCAAGGCGGCAAGCATTTCGCCGACCTCAGCGACACGGAGAAGGACGCACTGCTCGGCGGGCTTGAAAGCGGCGAGGTGAAGCTCACCGGCGTCGACGGCAAGGAGTTCTTCGAACACATCGTCAAGGACGTGCAGACCGGCTTCTTCGCCGATCCGATCTATGGCGGCAATCGCGACATGGTGGCCTGGAAGATGATCGGATTTCCCGGCACGCGTTACAACTATCTCGACTGGATCGATCGACACAACGAGCGTTTCCCCTTGCCGCCCGTCAGCCTCGAAGGACGTGCCGCGTGGACACCCAAGGCAGGATGACGGCGATGGCCACGCAGCTTCCGCGAAAAGACGTCGTCATCATCGGGCTCGGCTGGACCGGCTCGATCCTCGCGCATGAACTCACCGACGAAGGGCTCGACGTCGTCGCCATCGAGCGCGGGCCCTGGCGCGACGCCGCGACCGATTATCCGCCGAACTTCGATCAGGACGAACTGCGCTATCGCATCCGTCACGAGCTTTTTCTCAGGCCCGATCAGACGACCTTCACCTTCCGCAACAAGATGAGCCAGACGGCGCTGCCGATCCGCAGCTGGGGCGCGTTCATGCCGCCCAACGGCGTCGGTGGCGGCGGCGTGCATTGGAACGCGGAAACGTGGCGCTTCCTGCCGAGCGATTTCGTGCTGCGCACGCATCTGACCGAACGCTACGGCGCGTCGTTCCTGCCCGAGGACATGACGATCCAGGACTGGGGCGTCACCTACGACGAGCTCGAACCGCATTACGACCGGTTCGAATATCTCTGCGGCACCTGCGGCACCGCGGGCAATCTCGGCGGCAAGATCCAGAACGGCGGCAACCCGTTCGAAGGGCCGCGCTCGCGCCCCTATCCGAACCCCGCGCAGAAACAAGGCTTCGGTCACATGCTGTGGGCGAAGGCGGCGGCCGAACTCGGCTACAAGCCGTTCCCGCAACCGTCCGGCAACATGTCGCAGCCATACGTCAATCCGCTCGGCGTGCGCATGGGACCCTGCACGTATTGCGGCTATTGCGAATGGTTCGGCTGCGGCAACTATTCCAAAGCCAGCCCGCAAACCACCATCCTGCCGGTGCTGATCCGCAAGTCCAATTTCTCGTTCCGCGACAACAGCGAGGTCACGCGCATCAATGTCGACGCCTCCGGCAAGCGCGCCACCGGCGTCACCTTTGTCGACACCAGCGGCAACGAATGGGAGCAGCCGGCGGATCTTGTCATCCTCGCCGCCTACTCGATGTTCAACGTCCAGCTCTTGCTGCTGTCCAAGATCGGCCAGCCTTACGATCCCGTCGCCAACACCGGCGTGATCGGCCGTAATTTCACGCATCAAACGATGTCGAGCGTGAACGGCTTCTTCGACAAGACCAAATTCAACTTCAATCCGTTCGTCGCGTCGGGCGCCATCGGCATGTGCATCGACGAGTTCAACGGCGACAATTTCGATCACGGCCCGCTCGGTTTCGTCGGCGGCGGTTATCTCGGCCAGGTGCAGACCAACGGCCGCCCGATCGAGACCTCGCCGGTGCCGAAGGGGACGCCCAAGTGGGGCGCCAAATGGAAGCAGGCGGTCGCCGACTATTACCTGAGCAACATCAAGTCCGGCTCGATCCACGGCAGCATGTACAGCTACCGCGACGTCTATCTCGATCTCGATCCGACCTACACCGACCGCTTCGGCCGGCCGCTGATGCGCATGACCATCGACTTCCACGAGAACGAGTTGAAGGCCGCGGCCTACATGACCGACAAATATGCGGAGATCGTGAAGGCCATGGGCGCGAACATCGTCGAGAAGAGCCCGCGCAAAGGCCCTTACGACGTCACGACCTATCAGACCACGCATCTCAACGGCGGCGCCATCATGGGCGCCGATCCGAAGACGAGCGCCCTCAACCGGTATCTGCAGAGCTGGGACGTACCGAACCTGTTCGTGATGGGCGCCAGCGCCTTCCCGCAGAACGCCGGCTACAATCCGACCGGCACCGTCGCGGCGCTTGCCTACTGGTCGGCCAAGGCGATCCGCGAGCAGTACCTCAAGAGCCCGGGACCGTTGGTCAATGCGTAAGCACTCCGCCATCGCGGTCGCCGGCGCGGCCGTTCTGATCCTCGCTTATCCGGCGGCACGCGGGATCGCGGACAGCAGCAGCCCGCAGGACTTCGCGCAGATCGAGCACGGTCGCTATCTCGCGACACTTGCCGATTGCGTCGCCTGCCACACCCGGAAGGAAAACGGTAAGCCGTTCGCGGGCGGCCGGCCGATCGAGACGCCGTTCGGCGTCGTTGTCTCGCCCAACATCACGCCCGATCCTCAAACCGGCATCGGCAATTGGACCGAGGCGGAGTTCGACAATGCCGTGCGCCGCGGCATTCGCCGCGATGGCGCCCGGCTCTACCCGGCGATGCCTTATACTTCCTACGCGAAGATGTCGCGCGACGACGTCAGAGCGATCCGCGCCTATCTGATGACGCTCGAACCGGTGCGCAATCCCGTCGTCGCCAACCAGTTGCCGTTCCCGTTCGATATCCGGTTGTCGATGCGCGCATGGGACATGCTGTTCTTCACACCGGGAGAATTCAAACCCGACTCGGGCAAGTCGGCGGAATGGAATCGCGGCGCCTATCTTGTGACCGGACCCGGCCATTGCGGCGCCTGCCATACGCCCAAGAACTTTCTGGGCGGCGACAAGACGGACCAGGCGCTGCAAGGCGCGGCGGTGCAAGGCTGGTTCGCGCCGAACATCACCGGCGACAAGGCGCGCGGCGTCGGCGCGATGTCGGAAGACGACATCGTCAAGTTGCTGAAGACAGGCCATAACGCCATCACCGGCGTCGGTGGCCCGATGGGCGAGGAAGTCGCCGATGCCAGCGCCCACTTCAAAGATACCGACCTCAAGGCGATCGCGGTCTATCTGAAGAGCCTGCCCGGCAGCGGCGAGCCGCCGCCGACGCCGGTCGCGCAGAACGATCCGCAGATGCAGGCCGGTCAGGCGATCTACCGCGACGTCTGCTCCGCGTGCCACGCCATCGACGGCAACGGCGTGCCGCACCTTTTCCCCTCGCTCGCCAAGGCGCCGCAGGTGCGCGCGCCCGATCCGACCTCCGGCATCCGCGTCGTGTTACGCGGCGCGCGCAGCGTGGCGACGGACGCCGAGCCGACCGCGCCCGGCATGCCGTCGTTCGACCGGCAACTGAGCGACGCGCAGGTCGCCGCCGTGCTCACTTATATCCGCAACAGTTGGGGCAGCGCCGCGCCGGCCGTCACGCCCGATCAGGTCGCCAAGCAACGCGGCGCCTTGGCCAATCGCACCGACTAGCGCGGGCGCGTCGCCACCGTTGATTTAGGTCAACGACAATCGTCCTCCGACGACCGACTTTACGGTCGCTTTTGGCATCGGAGGCGATGATGGCAACGCAAAGCAGCCTGCATATTTATCTCAATTGGGCCAAGGAACGCATCGACGAGATGGATGCGACATTGGCCGCGTTCGAAGCCAAAGTCGGCGGAGTGCAAGGCGAATATCGCGGCAAGGCCAACGACATCATCGCCGACCTGCACAAGAAGCGCGACGAATTCCAAGAGACGGTGAAGAAGCAGGCCGAGACAAATGAGGCCGCCTGGCTGCGGACGAAGGCGCAACTCGAATCCGAGTGGAGCAACTTCGAGGCGCAGGTGAAGAGCTACATCGAGACGGCGGGCAAGCATATCGACCAGCAGCAGTCGGCGTTCCAGGAAGTCGCCACGGCGCAACTGAAGGCTTGGCACGAGGCCGCCGACAAGGTGCAGGCCGCCGCCACGCAGTTCGCCGCCGACCGCCGCGCCGATATCGACGCCGCCGCGCAGCGTATGAAGACCGATGCCGCGACGGCGGAAGCGCAGTTCCAGAAGCTGCGCCAAGCGGGCACCGAGAGCTGGACCGCGTTCAGCGCCGCCTTGACGGAATCGCGCGGCGCCTTCGACCGCGCCAATCAAGCCGCGTGGGACGCGGTCAAGCGCGCCGACGGACCAAAGAGCTGACCGGCGCGGCATCGACGGAGGACATGGTGGCGACCGATCCCACGCTGTCGCGGGAGCTGAACGCGCTTCGGGAGGAGCTGTCGACGGCGCGGCGCGAGCGTCCGGAGACGGCCGCATCGCCGCCGCGTGAATCCTCGGCGCCGCCATCCGATCCGCCGAAAGACAGCGCCGAGAAAGACAGCGCCGCAGACGAGCACATCCGCGAGCAGCTCGGCGAATTCATCGACGAAGCAACCCAGTTCTTCGCACAGGCCGAAAAGAGCATTGCCGCGCATCCGGCGCAGAGCGTGGTCGGCGCTTTGCTCGTCGGCATTCTCGTCGGCCGCCTGCTCGGCCGGCGTTAGGAGTTTCCGCCATGCTCGACAATCTGGTGCGCGATCTTCAGGTTCTGCAAAAAGCGGACACGCTGATCGGCAAGATCTGGATGAAGGTGCTGGTGCAGCGCGTCGGCTTGTTCGCCTTCGCCGGCCTCATCGCCGTATTCGGGCTCGGCATGGCCAATGTCGCGGGCTTCTATGCCTTGCAAAAGCAGGTCGATGCCGTGTGGGCGGCCGCGATCGTCGCCGCGGTGGACTTCGGCATCGCCATCATTGTGTTGCTGATCGCCAATCATGCCAAGCCCGGACCCGAAATCGAGCTGGCCCTCGACGTGCGCAAGATGGCGGTCGACGCGTTGCAGGCGGATGCGCGCGAGTTGAAGGGCGTGATCGAAGCGATCGGCCAGGATGTGCGCGACGCCAAGCAGAGCATCGCCGGCTTCATGCACCATCCGCTCGACGCGGCCGCGGAGAAGCTGCTGATCCCCGCCGTGCTGTCGATCATCCGCGGCCTGCGCCACGGCAAGAAGGAACAGGCGTAAGCCGTTCGACATCCTCCGTTCGTCCCCGCGCAAGCGGGGACCCAGCGCTGGATTCCTGCTTGCGCGGGAATGAGCCGGGTATGTTGCAGCGCCTGGAGGTCAAGCGCCCCCTACTCCACCAAATCCCAATACGGCCGCGGCCCGTAACGCTCGGCGAGAAAGTCGACGAAAGCGCGCACCTTCGGCGACAGATGCCGCGAGTGCGGATAGACCGCGCTCAAGATCGCGTCCTGCGGAATGTACGTGTCGAGGACGGTCACAAGGGTGCCGGCCTGCAATTCGCTGCCGACGATGAAGGACGGCAGGTTGACGAAGCCGAGGCCGCGCAGCGCCGCGATCTTCAGTGCGTCGCCGTTGTTGACGTTGAGCCGCCCTTTGACCTCGACCGGCCAGGGCTCGCCTTTCTCCGTCACGAAGCGCCATTCATGCGCCATCGACAGGTTGCTGTAGCATAGGCAATCGTGGTGCGTGAGATCGTCGGGCGTCTGCGGGATGCCGCGCGCCTTCAGATAATCGGGACTGGCGCAAACGGTGCGGCGCACCGGAGCGAGCTTGCGCGCGACAAGGCTCGAGTCCTCGAGCTTGCCGACACGCACGGCGAGATCGAACCCCTCATCGATGAGGTCGACGAAGCGGTCGTTCATGGTGAGCGCGACGTCGACCTCCGGATAGCGCGCGAGGAAATCGGGCAAGGCCGGCGCCAAGTGCAGCAGTCCGAAGCTCATCGGCGCATTGACGCGCAACTGTCCGCGCGGCGTCGCCTGCAACTGGGTGACCGATAGATTGGCGTCCTCGAGATCGGCGAGGATGCGCGAAGCGCGCTCGAAGTAGCCGCGCCCTGCTTCGGTGAGTGTCATCGAGCGCGTGGTGCGCTGAAACAGCCGCGCCCCGAGTTCGGCCTCGAGCGCGGCAATCTGCCGGCTGACCACCGATTTCGAGGCGCGCAGGCGCCGCGCCGCCTCCGAAAACGACTGGGTTTCCGCGACTTTGACGAAGGCCTCGAGGGCGGCCAGCCGGTCCATATTGTTGCTCCTGTAGCAACAGTCTTATCTTATAATCGATAATTGTTGCAATATATGGATCGCGATACATCAGCCCCCGTGAGCCGGGCGAACACGCCCCGCCAATCGAACACCAGGAGGCTGCCATGTCCGTCACCACCGTCATCCCCGCCAACCCGCTCGTTTCTTCCTATCGCTCGGTCACCGAGGCGCTGTCGCCGCTCGCCGACCCGCTGGTGCGTGTGGCCGCCGGCCTCGCCCTCGTGCCGCACGGCGCGCAGAAGCTGTTCGGCTGGTTCGGCGGTTACGGCCTCGAGGCGACCGGACAGTTCTTCGCCACCAAGCTCGGCGTCCCCGCCTCCTTCGCGCTGATCGCCGGCGTGATCGAATTCGGCGGCGGCATCCTGCTCGCTGCCGGGCTTGCGACGCGCGCGGTCGCGGCGCTGGTCGTCGGCCTGATGGCGGTCGCGGTCGTGCAGGTGCATCTGCCGGCCGGCTTCTTCTGGACCGACGGCGGCTACGAGTACCCGCTGCTGTGGGCCATTGTCGCGCTCTCTTACGTCATCCGCGGCGGCGGCCGTTACTCGCTCGACGCACTCATCGCCCGCTAATCGCTCATCTCAACATGGCGAACGCGCGCCCGCGCTCGCTCAATGGAGGACATCATGACCACCATCACCGTTCGCCCTTCCGACGCCCGCGGCCACGAGAACCATGGCTGGCTCGACAGCTTCCATACCTTCTCGTTCGCGCATTACCACGATCCGAACCACATGGGCTTCGGGCCGCTGCGCGTGATCAACGAAGACCGCGTCGAGCCGGGCATGGGTTTCGGCACGCACGGCCACAGCGACATGGAGATCATCTCCTACGTGCTGGAAGGCGCGCTCGAACATAAGGACAGTCTCGGCACCGGCTCGGTGATCCACCCGGGCGACGTGCAGCGCATGTCCGCCGGCACCGGCATCCGCCACAGCGAGTTCAACCACTCGGAAGCGGAGCGCGTGCACTTCCTGCAGATCTGGATCCTGCCCGAGAGCAAGGGGCTCAAGCCGAGCTACGAGGAGAAGAACTTCAGCAACGAGGACAAGCGCGGCAAGCTCAGGCTGATCGGCTCGCGTGACGGGCGCGACGGCTCGGTAACGATCCACCGCGACGTCGATCTCTACGCCACGATCCTCAAGGGCGGCGAAGCTGTGACGCACGCGCTGCAGGCCGGCCGCGGCGCCTGGATCCAGGTGGCGCGTGGCAGCGTCAAGTTGAACGACAAGACGCTGAAGGCCGGCGACGGCGCCTCGGCCGCGACCGCGGGCGAACTCAAGCTCGAAGGCGTCGACGACGCCGAGGTGCTGCTGTTCGACATGGCGCCTTAAGCGGCACCGCGAAGCCTGATTGAAAATAGGCTCGAACACCGTCATGCCCGGCCTTGCGCCGGGCATCCACGTTCTTGCCGGCTTCGATCCGAAGCAAGACGTGGATGGCCGGGACAAGCCCGGCCATGACGAGACCGCTACTCCGCCGCGACGACCGCCTCATGCACCTGCGTTCGGGCGCGGATCGCCTCGTCCCGCGCCTTGCGCGCGAGCGCTTGCTCGCCGCCGGTCGTGGCATGATAAAGATCGAGCGCCTCGAACTCGTCGGCCTTGGGCGGCGCGATGGCGAGATCGGTGTAGGCCCAGCGGTCGTCCGCCTTCAGCGCCGCATCGAGCATCGCCTTGCAACGCAGATAGACGCGGGCGTATTGCACGGCCTTCACCGCCGTCCCGATCCAATAGCGTGGATAGAAGGTGAAGCGGCTTTCGAGGGGAAGGCCGGCGCGGCGATCGCGGCGCTTCTTGAGACGCAACGCACCGCCCTCGAGCGGATGCACGCCCTCGAACAGGATCATCAGATAGAACCAGAGAATGGTCGACAACGTCGTGCTCGGACGGCCGAGCTTGTTGGCGCAGGTGCGGCGCAGGATCGTGTTGATGTGCTCCGGCGTATAGAAGGCATGCCACGCCGCGCGATAGGCCTCCTCCCACTCGGCGTCCGGCATCGCACCCGAATGATGCGAAACGCGGTGATTGAGGTCGTATTTGTTCATGTCGGGATCCATCCAGATCCCTTTGGCGGCAAGCGTCTTGTGGTCCTCCGAGCCCGGCAGCGGCGTCAGGAAGAAGAACTCCAGGATATCGATCGGCAGTTCGCGCTTGATGATCTCGACATCGCGCAGGATCGACGCCTTGGTATCCGCCGGGAAGCCGAGGATGTAGCCGGCATAGGTGATGGCGCCGTGGTTGCGCCACATCTGCAGCATCTCGCGATATTCGGTGATCTTGTTCTGCCGCTTCTTGGCGGCGATCAGGTTGTCCGGATTGATGTTCTCGAGCCCGATGAACACGCGGCGCACGCCCGCGCGCGTCGCCTTCTCGATGAAGCCCGGAATCTTGTGGCAGAGCGTGTCGACCTGGATGGTGAAGCCGATGTTGAGCCCCTCGCCTTCCTTGATGGCGATCATGCGGTCGAACAGCGCTTCCCAGTCCTTGTTGCGGGCGAAGTTGTCGTCGGTAATGAAGAACCGCTTGATGCCCTGCGCGACGTTCTCGCGCACGATCTTTTCCAGATCGTCGGCCGAGCGGATGCGGCTCTTGCGCCCCTGCACGTTGATGATGGTGCAGAACGAGCACTGGTAGGGACAGCCGCGGCCGAGATCGATCGACGACAGCGAGCCCGATGTGCGCCTGACGTGCTGCTTCGGCAGGAACGGCGGCGGCTCGCCGGCAAGCGCCGGCAGATCGTCCATGTAATTGTAGAGCGGTTTGAGCGCGCCGGCATAAGCATCCCGCAGCACGTCGTCGAGGCGGCGCTCTTCCGCTTCGCCGGCAAAGAACGAGATGCCCATCGCCTGCGCGGCTTTGATGTCGTCCGGCAATTCCGGCAGCATCGCGATACAGCCGGAAACGTGAAAGCCCCCGATGCACACCGGCAGGCCGGCGGCGAGGAACGGCCGCGCCAAATCGACCGCGCGCGGAAACTGGTTCGACTGCACGCCGACGAGGCCGATCAGGGCGCGGCCGCCCTGCTCGCGGATCATTTGAATAATCCTGTCCGGCCGCACCCGGCGATTGGTTTCGTCGTAGGTGTGCAGCCGCATCTCGACGCCGTCGCCCAATACCGCACGGCCCCGCGCGTCCTCGGCGAGGGCATTCAGACAGGCCAAAGTGTTGGAGGGAATGGCCGAGCGAAACCACTGAATCGGATAGCCGTCGTCGTCGTAATGCGTCGGCTTGATCATCACGAAGTGAAATAGTGCCGGATCGCCTTGCGGCCGAGCCATGACGTGCCCCTCACGCCGAACCAGATCGCTCAAAGTGGAAGCATACCGTGAAAACACCGATACCGTGTGGTAAGGTGCGACCTGCAAGTGGGCATTAACCGCACCACATTACCGCCCTTCCAAAAACCGGCCCCAATCCCCATATAACTGTCATAATTCGACCGTTTCGGCATGGCCGGATCATTTTGGCGTCATTGGAGTTTAAGATGGACACGTTCAATTTCGAGGCGCCGGCGGAGCTGTTTCCGTCGCGCAATCGCAAAGCACCGAGCAAGGTGAAGTACCGCCGCTTCTCGCGCGCGGCCGAAGCCATTCAGTTCGCGGTCGAACAGTTGCCCGAGCCGCAGCTTCTCGGCGCGTATATTGAAGTGAACGAGCGCCGGCTCGGCCACCAGGAAATTCGCGCACTGTACGAGAGCGAGAACTATCCGCTGAAGAAGAAGGCGGCCTGACCCCGCGGACTTTCGTCCTTTCGCTAAAACGCCCGGCCTTCGCGCCGGGCGTTTTGCTTTGTGCCGGCCGCGACCTCTTGCGGCGCAGCATCCGAAAGTACCGCATTTTCGGAATTTTTCCCGCAAAGCATACCGAAATTGGCCGGTATCAAGCGCTTTTCAACGATCCGTGAAAGCCGCTGCGGAACTGTGGCACGCTGCCTACGTTAGTTTCGCGAGAACGAATTGAACCTTTCTCAAGGGCGGGCCGACTTAGGGGCAGGACCTTGGAGGCTGTCATGAACTGGTCGATGTACACAGCTGATCGTACGACCCACCTCAAGATCGTCGTGGTGGGCTTGGCCGCTGCGTTGATGATCGCGGTGATCGGCATCTCCGCGCGTGAGTTGAACCTCGGTACCGATATCATGACCGCCCAGAATCCGACGGTGATCAAAGCCGGCGGCCCGGTGGTCCTGACCGACGATAGCCGCGGCTCAACCATCCGCTGACGGTAATTCTTTTCGCCGCGGCGACCTGCCGCGGGCGGACTTCTCAACCTCCACCTATGCGCCGCCCCACGCGGCGCTTTTTTTTTGCGCCATGCGCCGCTTCGGCGTCGCGCCTGCTTGCTACGCGATGTCGCGCGCCCGCGCCGCATTTGCGGCACGTTTTTCCGGCACGGGGAACCTCACCGACGCCCGCACGCGGCCGCATGGCCGAATCAAGCCGCCGCCGATAAACAGCCGGATATGCTCTTTTCGCGACGTAGTTCCTGCCTCACCCTCGCCGCCTGTCTCGTGGCCCCGCGTGTCGCCTTCGCACAGGCGCCGAGCCCGGCCGCGATCGCCGACTATGAAGCCAAGCTCAAGAAATACGAGCAGGCGCGCGCCGCCTATGACGCGGTCGCGGACACCTATTGGGACCAGGTCACGGAGAAGCGCCGCACCCGCAACGCCAAACGGCGCGAGCGCGTCGCCGTCACCATCGACGACTACGTCCTGACGCAGCCACCGCAATACAGCGGCCCGCCGCGCCCGGCCGATCCCTTCGGCCGTCCGCCCCCGTCGGAACAGCCGCCGATCCCGGTCATCGCCGACTTCCTCAAGGCGGCCGCCGACCAGTTCGGTTTCGTGCCGGACCGGCCGCAAAACGATGCCGACTTCAAGCGCGCCTATGCGCGCGCCGGCCTCGCCGCCGGTCTGACGCGCGAGCAGATCATCGGCGTCTACGCCTTCGAGACCGGCGGCAACGGTACTTACGACATGCAGGCCGGCGTCACGCCGACGCGGCCCAATGCGATCTCGCCGGCGGTCGGCTACAACCAGCTTCTGTCGACCAATACCGTCTCGCTGCTCGCGGAATTCGGCGAACGCTATCTCGCCGCCCTGCGCATGAAAGCGCTGCCGATGCGCGGCGAAGCCAAGCGCGTGTTCGAGCGCAAGATCGAAGCATTCAAGCGCATGATCGCCTACAGCCGGTCGGTGCCGCAGCGCTGGAGCGAGCAGGACAAGCTCGCCAAGACGACGCGCGGCGGCTGGGGCGTGCACGCCGCGGTGCTCGACATCGACATCGGTCCGATGCTGCAGGTGCAGAAGCTCATCAACTCGGTGCACTTCGCCAAGATGAAGGGCTACACCGCGCCGCTGACGCCGGCCGAGCTCGAGGCGATGAACCTGACCGGCGACGGCAACGGCTTCGACATCGTCAGCATGCCGCATGCCTATCGCGACCGCGTGCCGACGGCCAACTTCTTTCAGCAGCGTGGCTACGAGCGCAATCCGGTCGCGCGCCGCACCGGCGTCGTCGCCAATCTGCTTGCCGATATGGAAGCGAAGATGGCGCGCGGCGCGCAATCGCCCGGCGCGCGCGAACTGGCCTCGGCGTTCTAACAGCCGCTGCGGCGGCGGGATGTGAGCATGAAACTCGCGCGTCTGATCCTTGCCGGCGCTGCGCTCGCCCTCGTTGGCGCGACCTCCGCGGCGGCGCAAGACATCCGCGGCCTCGAAGTCTGCACCGCCGAGAAGCAGATGGATCGCCGCACCGGCTGCCTGCAGGCCAATGTCGAGTTTCTGCAGCAGGCGCTCGCCAAACAGGCGCGCGAGAGCAACAGCAAGCTCGATGCGGCCAATCGCGAGCGCGCCGCGGCCCGAACCGATCTCGCCGCCGCCAAGGCCGACATCGCGGCACTGAAGGACGCCGTCGCGAAGCTCCAGAGCGAACTGGCGCAATTGAAGTCGAAGGCCGAGCCGGCCGCCAAGAAATAGCGGCGCGTCGAACGCCGCCGGCATCGCCAAGACGCGGCCGGACCGCTAAACAAGAGGCGTCGACATCAGGTCTTCGGCGCCATGAAGTTCGTCCGCATCTATGCCCGCGTCTTGTCCCTGCTCGGCCGGCGCCAGGGCGTCGCCTGGATGCTCGGCATCGCCAACCTCGCCATCGCCGCCACCCAGTTCGCCGAGCCGGTGCTGTTCGGCCGGGTCATCGATGCGCTCACCGGCAAAGGCGACCGCACGCTCGCCTTCCTGCTCGGCGTCTGGGCCTGCTTCGGCCTGTTCAACATCGTCGCCGGCACGCTGATCGCGCTCTATGCCGACCGGCTCGCGCACGAGCAGCGTCACACGGTGCTCAGCGACTACTTCCAGCACGTGCTCGAACTGCCGACCGCGTTTCACAGCGAGGTGCATTCCGGCCGGCTGATGAAGGTGATGCTGCAAGGCACGGACTCGCTCTGGGGCCTGTGGGTCGGCTTCTTTCGCGACCACATGTCCGGCTTCGTGATGTTCTTCGTGCTGCTGCCGCTGTCCATGATCATGAACTGGCGGCTCGGCCTGCTGCTGATCGGCCTCACCCTCGTCTTCGCGGTCCTGACCGTGCTGGTGATGCGCAAGACCGAGGAGTTGCAAGGGCTGGTCGAAGAGCACTACTCGGAGCTTGCCGAACG
Source organism: Pseudolabrys taiwanensis (assembly GCF_003367395.1). NCBI lineage: Bacteria > Pseudomonadati > Pseudomonadota > Alphaproteobacteria > Hyphomicrobiales > Xanthobacteraceae > Pseudolabrys > Pseudolabrys taiwanensis. Next base: position 2,482,238 of record NZ_CP031417.1, read on the forward strand.
CGCTTCCGACACCCTCGGCAACATCGCTCTGGTGCATAGCTTCACGCGCGTCGATGCCGAGGTATCCGGCCTCAAGTCCGTCATCGACCGGCTGCTCGCCGCGCAGATCCCGGTGCTGTCCTGGTGGGCGGTGATCTCCGTGCTCACGCGCGCCTCGACCACGATCACCATGCTGCTGATCATCGCCGTCGGCGCCTGGCTCAACGGCCGCGGCCTCTCGTCGGTCGGCGAGATCGTCACCTTCATGGGCTTTGCCGGCCTGTTGATCGACAAGCTGCAGCACACGGCCTCGTTCACCAACCACGTCTTCACCGAGGCCCCGCGCCTGCAAGAGTTCTTCGACGTGCTCGATACCGTGCCGGCCGTGCGCGACAAGGCGACGGCGGTCGATCCCGGCCGCGTGCGCGGCCAAGTCGAATTTCGCGACGTCACCTTCTCCTATGGCGGCGCGCTGCCGGCGCTCTCGGGCATCAATCTCGCCGCCGAGCCCGGCCAGACGGTCGCGCTCGTCGGGCCGACCGGCGCCGGCAAGAGCACGGCGCTCGCATTGCTCTATCGCAGCTTCGATCCGCAATCGGGCGCGATCCTGATCGACGGCACGGATGTGCGCGATATCACGCTGACCGCGCTCCGGCGCAATATTGGCGTCGTGTTCCAGGAAGGGCTGCTGTTCAACCGCTCGATCGCCGACAATCTGCGCATCGGCAAGCCGGACGCGACGCTCGAGGAAATGCGCGACGCCGCGCGGCGCGCGCAGGCGCTCGACTTCATCGAGGACGACCGCCACGGCTTCGATGCCCGCGTCGGCGAGCGCGGCCGCATGCTGTCAGGTGGCGAGCGTCAGCGCTTGGCCATCGCGCGGGCGCTGCTCAAGGACGCGCCGATCCTGATCCTCGACGAGGCCACCAGCGCGCTCGATGCCCGCACCGAAACGCGGCTGCTCGCCGCGCTCGACGAGGTCATGAAGGGCCGCACCACCTTCGTCATTGCGCACCGCCTCGCCACCATTCGCCGGGCCGATAAGATCCTGGTGTTCGAAGGCGGCCGCATCGTCGAGACCGGCACCTTCGACGAACTCGTGCGCGCCAATGGCCCCTTCGCCGGCCTGGCACGCGCGCAGTTCATGGCGGACGACGCGAGCGCGAAAGGTTAAGTCCGTCATCCCGGCCGAGCGCGTCAGCGTGAGAGCCGGAATCCAGTACGCGCTGCCCTGTCGATAGACTGCGGCGGTCTGGATCGCCCGCTTACGCGGGCGATGACCATCCGTTGGAGGTCATAGACGTATGAAGCGAAGCGGAACGCGAGGCTGAGCGAACCCGGATTTCGCTTCGCTCATCCGGGCTACGAACCACGGCTACTTCCGCACCAGCGCGACCGCGGCGGCACCGGCGGCCTCGGCATAAGACGCATCACGGTGCACCTGCATCGACGAGAACGCGCCGTCGAACAACAGCATGACCTGCCGCGCGCGGGCCTTGGGATCGCTCAAGCCGGCGGCGGCGATGCGGCGTTCGAACTCGGCCTCGACCTTCTTCTTGTGCGCCGACGCAGCCTTCACCGCCGGATGTCCGGGCATGGCTGCAAGCTCCGCCGCGGTGCGCAAGAAACCGCAGCCGCGCCATTTCGGATTCCGGCCGAGCTTCGCGATGTTGTCGAACACCGCCCGCACTTTGTCCGCGAGGCTGCCCTCGGTCGTGTCCATCCAGCCGACGATATATTTGAGCGTCGGCTGATCGCGCTCCTGAAGGTAGGCGGCGATCAGATCGTCCTTGCTGCGGAAGTGATAATAGAGCGTGCGCTTGGTAATGCCGGCGCGCTTGGCCACTTCGTCGACGCCGACGCTTTTGACGCCGACGCCCGCGAACAGCTTGGAGGCGGTGGCAAGAATGCGGTCGCGGGTGGCCTGGGCGTCGCGGGGCATGGCGGCAAAGTATACCGACTAGTGAGTATACACAAGCAAGGCGCCCTGCGACCCTTTGCGTGCGCCGGACGGGCCGTCCGTGCCGGCCAGCCGAGGTCACGATATGCCGAAATCAGCCGATACCGTCTCCGATGCCGTCTTGCGCCAGGACGACGACCGCATCGCCCTGCTCACGCTCAACCGCCCCGACAAGCTCAATGCCCTCAACTACGACCTGATCGACCGCCTCTCCGCCCATCTCGACGCGATCGAGGCCGACGACACGATCCGCGTCGTCATCCTCACCGGCGCCGGCGAGCGCGCCTTTTCGGCCGGCGCCGACATCGCCGAGTTTGCCCCGAGCGTGCGCAAGGGCGCGCCGGCGGCGCTACGAGAATTCGTACAGCGCGGCCAGCGGCTCACCGCCCGCATCGAGACCTTCCCCAAGCCGATTATCGCCGCGGTCAACGGCCTCGCTTATGGCGGCGGCTCCGAGATCACGGAGGCGGCGCCGCTCGCCATCGCCAGCGAACGCGCCGAGTTCTGCAAAGCCGAGATCACGCTGGGCTTTGCCCCGCCCTTCGGCGGCTCGCAGCGCCTGCCGCGCTTGATCGGCCGCAAGCGCGCGCTGCGCATGATTCTCACCGCCGAGCCGATCAGCGCCTGGAAAGCGCGCGATTTCGGCCTCATCAACGAGGTGGTGCCGCACAACAAGCTCTACGAGGAGGCCTTTCGCCTCGCCCGCGTCATCGCCGAGAAATCGCCGCTGGCCGTCGCCGCCTGCCTCAATAGCGTCACCCGCGGCATCAACGTGCCGATCGACGAGGGGCTCGCCATCGAGGCCAATGCCTTCGCCCGCATGGTACCGACCAAGGACATCGAGGAAGGAATCACGGCCTGGCTCGATCGGCGGCGGCCGCAATTCACGGGACGATAGCGCGCGACACCACCACCGTAGGAATGCGTGTTGCGCGTAAAAGCTCGTCACCTCTGCGCCGCTGGCGGTCCCGCGGCGTTCACGACCGTGTTACAAGGAGCCCAACATCAATGGACTCCTCGCTGCAATGGCCGACCCCGCTAAAGATACCGTCTGCGTTCCCGCCGCCCTCTCCGGCTATCAGATCCTCTGCGACCCCCGACTGAACAAGGGCACCGCGTTTTCCGACGAGGAGCGCGACCGGTTCGGCCTGCACGGCCTGTTGCCGCCGAACGTCGCGACCATGGACGGGCAGATCGCCCGCCGGCTGACCGCCCTGCGCAGCTTCTCGACCGACGTCGAACGCTATTCCTTCCTGCGCGACCTGCAGGACACCAACGAGACGTTGTTCTACGGCCTGCTCTCGAACAACGTGAAGGAGCTGCTGCCGATCGTCTATACGCCGACCGTCGGCGCCGGCTGCCGGCACTTCAGCCAGCTCTTCCGCCGGCCGCGCGGTGTTTTCCTCAGCCTGCCGCATCGCGCGCATATCCGGCAGATTCTGGCGAACCCGCATTTCGACCGCACCGAGGTGATCGTGGTCACCGACGGCGAGCGCATTCTCGGCCTCGGCGACCAGGGCGTCGGCGGCATGGGCATCCCGATCGGCAAGCTCGCGCTCTATACCGCCTGTGGCGGCATCGCCCCGGCGACCGCGCTGCCGATCTTCCTCGATGTCGGCACCGACAACGAATACATCCTCAAGGATCCGCTTTACGTCGGCTGGCGTCATTCGCGCGTGCGCGGCCAGGAGTACGACGATTTCATCGAAGACTTCATCGCCGCGGTCCACGAGCGCTGGCCGCACGTGATGCTGCAATGGGAAGACTTCGCCAAGAGCAACGCCACGCGCCTGCTCGAGCGTTACCGCGACCGGCTCTGCACCTTCAACGACGACATCCAGGGCACCGCGGCGGTCGCCACCGGCACGCTGTTGTCGGCGATCAACGTCACCGGTGTGCCGCTCACGGAGCAGCGCATCGCCGTGTTCGGCGCCGGCTCGGCCGGCTGCGGCATCGCGGCGCTCATCATGGCGGCCATGATCGATGCCGGTTTGCCGGCGCGCGAGGCGGCGCGGCGCTTTTATCTCGTCGATCGCGACGGCCTGCTGCTCGAGGGCATGCCGGACATCGCTTCGTTCCAGCGGCCGTTCCTGCAACCGCGCGACGCCGTCGCGTCATGGCAGCGCAGCGGCGATCGCATCGGGCTGCTCGACGTCATCGAGAACGCCAAGCCGACGGCGCTCATCGGCGTCTCGGCGCAGACCAACGCCTTCAACGAGACGGTGGTGCGCGCAATGGCCGCGCACAACAAGCACCCGATCATCTTCCCCTTGTCGAACCCGGTCTCGTGCGCGGAGGCCGATCCGGCCGATGTCGAGCGCTGGAGCGAAGGCCGGGCCGTCATCGGCACCGGCAGCCCCTTCCCGCCGCTGATGCGCGGCGGCGAGTCCTTCAGCGTCGACCAGACCAACAACTCCTACATCTTCCCGGGGGTCGGCCTCGGCGCGGTGGCGACGCAGGCCGCGCGCATCACCGACACGATGTTCATGGCCGCGGCCAAGGCACTGGCGGAGCTATCGCCGGCCAAGCGCAATCCGCAGGCCAATCTGCTGCCGCCGGTCACCGCCTTGCGCGACGTCGCGATCTCGATCGCCGTCGCGGTCGGCAAGCAGGCGGTCGCCGAGGGGCTGACGAGCGGCGTTACCGCCGACACGGTGGAGGCTGCCGTCCATGCCAAGATGTGGACGGCGCGTTACCGGCCCTATCGCCGCGCCGGCGCGAACGATTAGGAGCGGGAATTGTCCGTAGCCTGCATGGAGCGCAGCGGAATGCGGGGCTGACTTAGGCCCGGATTTCGCTTCGCTCATCCGGGCTACGGCAGGTTCTGTTGTCTTGAAGCGCCGTTAAATGCGCACGCCGCCGGTGCTGTAACGGAGCGCCGCGATGCGGTCGAGCTCGTTCTGCTCGCGGGCATTGGCTTCGGCCTTCTCGCGCGCCTGGTCGCGCTCGTCGAGCATCTCGACCTTCTTGAGCTCCTCGAAGGCCTCGCCGAGCGAAGCCTTGGCGTCGTCGAGCTGCGCACGCAGTTCGTCGGTCGAACGCTTGAGATTCTCTTTCCGCGTCATCGCCGCCTTGGCGTAGGTCGGATAGGCGAAGTGGCCCGGGTCATGGATACCGGCGCGGTCCTGCTCGAGCTTGATCTCACGATCGAGCTCGGTACCGATGCGGTCGAATTCCGCGATCATCGACTCGATCTGCGCGACCTTGCGCCGTTTCTCGTCGACCTGGAATTTCTTGAGCCGGATAAGCGTTTCGCGTGACTTCATCGACTGGATACTCCCCCGAAGTCCCGAATTCCGCCGGCCAGCCGCATACCATCGACCCGGCGCAGGCGGCCCCGGACGTTCAGTGGACGCGATCCTGCGTCAATAACGTTAGTTTTCTGTTTCCAAGCCGCTTAAAATGCGCTCAAGCCGCTGGTACCCCTCCGCCAAAGTTGTGGATTCGTCCTTGCGCTGGCCAAGGAACGTCTCCAGCGGCTTGTTGAAACCGATGGCTTCGTCGACGTCGGGGCTGGACCCGGGCCGATAGGCGCCGAGCCGGATGAGTTCCTCCATGTCGGCATAGGTCGCCATCACCTGCTTGGCGCGGGTGATGACCGGCAGGAAGGCGGGATCGGCCGCCTTGGGCATGGTGCGGGAGATGGACTTGAGGATGTTGATCGCCGGGTAGCGCCCGCGCTCGGCGATCGCGCGCTCCATCACGATATGACCGTCGAGAATGCCGCGCACCGCGTCGGCGACCGGTTCGTTGTGGTCGTCGCCGTCGACCAGCACCGTGAAGATGCCGGTGATGGTGCCTTCGTCGGTGCCGGGGCCCGCGCGCTCGAGAAGACGCGGCAGTTCCGTGAACACCGTCGGCGTATAGCCCTTGGCGGTCGGCGGCTCGCCCGCCGAGAGGCCGATCTCGCGTTGCGCCATGGCAAAGCGCGTGACCGAGTCCATCAGCACCAGCACGTCCTTCTGCAGGTCGCGGAAGAACTCGGCGATGGCGAGCGTCAGATATGCGGCCTGACGCCGCATCAAGGCCGGCTCGTCCGAGGTCGAGACCACGACCACCGAGCGGGCCAGGCCCTCGGGACCGAGATCGTCCTGCAGGAACTCCTGCACCTCGCGGCCGCGTTCGCCGACGAGGCCGATGACCGAGACGTCGGCATTCACATTGCGGGCCATCATCGACAGCAGCACCGACTTACCGACGCCGGAACCGGCGAAGATGCCCATGCGCTGACCGCGGCAGCAGGTGATGAAGGTGTTGAGGGCGCGCACGCCGAGATCGAGCGGCTCGCCGACCCGGCGCCTGGCATGCGCCGGCGGCGGCGAGTTGCGGAAGGAGTAAGGCGCCGGCCCCGGCGCCAGCGGGCCGAGGCCGTCGATCGGCTCGCCGAGCGCATTGACGACGCGGCCGAGCCAGGATTCGGACGGGCGCACCGCGCCGGCCGCGGTCGATACCACGGCGCGGCAGCCGCGCCGCACGCCATCGAGCGAGGCGAACGGCATCGCCAGCGCGTGGCCGCCGGAAAAACCGACCACCTCGCAGGGGATCATCCTGCCGATGCCGGTCTCGACATTGAGCCGGGCGCCGACCGACATCGCGTGGATCGGACCGGCGATCTCCACCATCAGACCGCGCACGCCGACCACGCGGCCATAGATCTCGACGCCGTCGATATCGCCGATCTGTTCGGCCAGGGCTTTCATGCGTTCAAACCATCCATGGGAGGCATAGGCGGCCACGCCCGCCGGCCGGCTCTCTCTCCCCTTGGGAAAGAGGTAAAGGCAGGCACCTCAGCGAATCTCCGGAACTTTGGTGCAACGCATTCGATTTAACCTGTGCAAAGGGCCGTAAACTCGCCCTTAGGCTTACCGCCCGACCCTCGCCTTTAACGCGTTGTTTACCCGGGTCGTTAATCATTGGGTCATCGTCCATGGGAGTTTGGCCATTCGAATCGCCCGGCCAGGACGGAAGGGGCGAGATGGACTGACGGGAGCCGGAATCACCGCCGGCTTTCGAGCTGAGGAGACGGACCGGCCCGTGGCGAAAAAACCACTTCCGGCAAAAGCTTAAGCCGATTCGGGCACTCGTGCCTACGGCGTGCTTGCGTGCAGGAATCAGGTTTTGTTAACCATGTCGGAATAGTGTCGAATCGGTTTGTCCCACCGCGTATTTTTAAATGCTCGCCGCCACCCACGCGGCGCTGACCTAGAGGCCCGGTTGCGGCGAGAAGGGGACTGGCATGCGCGTTCTACTTATTGAAGACGACAGCGCGACCGCGCAATCGATTGAGCTCATGCTCAAATCCGAGAGCTTCAACGTCTACACGACGGATCTCGGCGAAGAGGGTGTCGATCTCGGCAAACTCTACGACTACGACATCATCCTCCTGGACCTGAACCTGCCCGACATGTCGGGGTTCGAGGTCCTGCGCTCCCTTCGCGTGTCGAAGGTGAAGACGCCGATCCTGATCCTCTCCGGCCTCGCCGGCATCGAGGACAAGGTCAAAGGCCTCGGCTTCGGCGCCGACGACTACATGACCAAGCCCTTCCACAAGGACGAGCTGATCGCCCGCATCCACGCGATCGTGCGCCGCTCCAAGGGTCACGCCCAGTCGGTCATCAACACCGGCGACCTGGTGGTCAACCTCGACACCAAGACGGTGGAGGTCTCCGGCCAGCGCGTGCACCTCACGGGCAAGGAATACCAGATGCTCGAGCTGCTCTCCCTGCGCAAAGGGACGACGCTCACCAAGGAGATGTTCCTCAATCATCTCTACGGCGGCATGGACGAGCCGGAGCTCAAGATCATCGACGTGTTCATCTGCAAGCTGCGCAAGAAGCTGGCGAACGCCTCTTCCGGCCGCAACTACATCGAGACGGTGTGGGGCCGCGGCTACGTGCTGCGCGAGCCGAGCGAGCACGACGAACGGATCCCCGCTTGATCGGGTCTCGAACGGGGCGCTTCGGCGCCCCGTTTTGTTTTCAGGCTGTTCGTTTTCTCACGTTTGCTTTCCGGCAAGTCGCGGCTTTCGTTTTTCAGTAAGCCGGCGCATCCCGTTCACATCCGTCGTTGCTTCCGGCGCGCACCTATCAACCCGTCATGCCCGGGCTTGTCCCGGGCATCCATGATGAGCTTCACGTTTGAGAGCCGTACGCTCTGTCATGCCAAGAGGCACGGCCTCATGGATTGCCAGGTCAAGCCCGGCAATGACCGTGGGGAAAGTTACGAGCAAGCGTTCGACCCGTGTCGAGCCGCACGGACTCCGCCCCGTCATCCTGAGGGTGCGAGCCGCTTTAGCGGCGAGCCATTGCAAGTCGGCTGTAGCCGACTTGCACACTTCAAATCCGATGTCGGGCAAGCCCCGACACCGGTGGATGAACGGCCGCAACGCTTCGCCGATTCAGTTCACCCGCTTCGCGGTTCAAGGCCCTGCCCTTGTTGCGTCGCGTGCATCTTGAAGGAGCCCAGTTGGGCTCACTCCTCCCAACTTGCCCCGGGGCGAAAGCGCCGGGGCTTTTTTGTTTGAGAACGTGCGGCGCATTGGCGCCTTCCCAAACGCGGCCGTGTCCGGGCTTGCCCCTTGCTCTACGCCGCCCTCGGCTTGATCGCCTTCAGCTTGTCGCCGATCTGCCGGCGGCGCGCCATCAGATCGTGCGCGGTTTGCAGTTGCAGAAAAAACCCTTCGCTCAATCCGAAATAGCGTGCGAGCCGCAGATCGGTGTCGGCCGTGACGGCGCGCTTGCCGAGCACGATCTCATTGATACGCCGCGGTGGCACAGCGATCGCCCGCGCGAGCGCCGTCTGCGACAAATCCATCGGCTTCAAGAATTCCTCGATCAGGATTTCGCCCGGATGCGGGTTCGGCAGCAATTCAGTGGTAGTCGACGATCGCGACATGCTCGGCTCCTGCTTCGCTCCAGAAGAAAACGATGCGCCACTGATCGTTGATGCGGATGCTCCATTGTCCGGCCCGGTCGCCGCCCAACTTCTCCAACCGGTTTCCGGGCGGCACCCGCAAATCGTCGACACGCCTCGCGGCATCGATAAGACGCAATTTGCGTAGCGCGACAGCCTGGATATCGAACGGAACACGGCGACTGCGCTCGCCGAGCCAAATCTTTGCCGCTTCCCCATCACCGAAGCTGACGATCATGGACACGGAATATAACGCACAACGTTATACGGATCAATAAGAGCACTCCGCTTAAAAATATTCCTATAGCATTATTGACTATGATCCTATTTTGACTATTATCTCCTCATCCCACCCACCGAGGGGCGTCGTCGCGAGACGCAAACGAGGACGGGGCGGGATGCGGCGCCCGCGGACCGGCCCCGTAAGCCGGTACTCGGGAGGTCTCGGGACCCGCCCTGGGGGCACTACGACCCCTGTGCAGGGAGCCTGCTAGCAAGCCGCCGTGTGGAGGTCCGCGGCCCGAGGCGCGACAAGGCGATGAGCCGAACTGGCGCCGCGGGAGCCACGACACCAAGGCCGTACAGGCTGACGGTGACGGGCGGACGCCGCAACGGCAGCCTGAAGCGCGGACCCGGGAACAGAAATCGCCGCCAGGGAGCGCCGCGGGGCGCGCACCCTTTCGTCGAAGGGTGCACACGCTCCGTAGCGCAAATGAGTGGCGCCAACGGCGTCCACTTGTTTGCGCGAGCGTGGTCTTAAGTGGAAGCGCCTCGCGGCGCTCCTTCCCCTCCTTCGCGAGGGCCACGGAAAACGGGCGAACCCGGCGCCCTGACAAACAACACGGGCGGCGAAGCATTGGCTTCTTCGCGACAACGAGCGATCTTTTCACAATTGAACGGCGTCGCTGTGCGCAACGAGCGCGCTGCGATCAAGACGGAGGTTCCATTGCACGACCGCCGCTCGCCAAATGTGTTGCCTGTGCATCATCACCGCGCTGTTCGACGGCGACGGCGGCATTAGTTGTGAATTCGTGGCCGCAAATGTTCGTCAGCGACGTGGTATCCTACTAACGTCCCATTCATGACACACTCTCGCCATCGCCGATGGATTGGCGCCGCGCTCCTCGCGACTTTTTCTGCTGGCACAGCGCACGCCGCAGATCTCACCAAGCTGCCCGTTAAAGTTCCGCCGGTTGCGTCGTGGAATTGGACGGGTCTCTACGCCGGTGTGCATGCGGGCGGCGGACTTGGCTTCTCCGAAGCCGGCAACCCTTACGGCACGTCGATCTACGGCGACAAGATTCGCACACCCGCTTTCATGCTCGGCGGACAGGTCGGCTACAACTGGCAACCGGTCGGTTCGCCGTGGGTGTTCGGCGTCGAGGGCGAGCTGAGCTGGCTCGATGCCGACGGCACCGTCACTTGCTTTGCACCCAACGGCACAATGACGTCGTCGACCTGCAGCGCGCGGCCGCAATACACCGGCGCGTTGACCGGTCGTATCGGTTACGCCTTGGGTCCGACGCAGCGCACGCTTATCTACGGCAAAGGCGGCGCCGCCTTCCTGCATAATCGCATCGACGCCACGAGCAATTTCGGCTTCGGCGTATTTCCGATCACGACGACCGACTCCAGCAACACAAGCTGGGGCTGGACGCTCGGCGCCGGCGTCGAACAGGCGCTGTCGCCGGCGTGGTCGTTGAAGCTCGAGTACGATTACCGGCACTTTGCCGATGTCTCGCTGGACACGCCGGCAACCTTCTCGACTCCGCCGGGCGGCGCTTTGCCGACGCCGGTCGCGGCTTCGAGCACCAGCGTGCGCCAATCGATGCACACGGTGAAGCTCGGCCTCAATTATCATTTCGGCGCGCCGGCGAACGCCACCTGGGGCCCGGATGCCTATGCGGCGATGGCCTCGGCCAAGCCGGGCGACAGCGGCTGGAACGTCGAGGTCGGCGGCCGTTATTGGTACAGCAGCGGCCGGTTCCAAAAAGACCTTCCCGGCACCAATGCCTCTTCGACCAATCTGATCTCGCGGCTCACTTACGCCGATCTCACGGGCCACAGCGGCGAAGTGTTCGCTCGCATCGACACGCCATGGCGCGTGTTCGTCAAGGGTTACGCCGGCGCGGGCAAGATCGCCAGCGGGCGCATGAACGACGAGGACTGGGGCCTTACGGGCAACAGCGGCGGGCCGCCGTATACCGGCTATTCGAACACGCTGTCGAACCTCAGTTCGACCGACATGAACTATCAAACGATCGATATCGGCGTGAACCTGCTGCAAGGTCCGGGATTCAAGTTCGGTCCCTTCGTCGGCTACAACCGCGTGCACGAGCAATACGCGGCTAACGATTGCGCGCAGACCGCCTCGCCCACGTCGGGCATCTGCACGCGGACCATCACCAACACCGCCGTCATCACCGAAACCGACACGTGGCAGTCGCTGCGCGTCGGCGCGGCCGGCGACGTGTGGCTCGCACGACGCTGGCGGCTCACGGGCGACATCGCCTATCTGCCTTACGTGCGCTTCTCGGGCGTCGATAATCACTGGCTGCGTTCGCTGGTGATCGACGAATCCGGCCGAGGCCGCGGCGTGCAGATGGAGGCCTTCCTCTCCTATTACGTCACGCCGCAGTTCAGCGTCGGCGTCGGCGCCCGCTACTGGGCGATGTGGACCACGAGCGGCGACGACGCCTTCAACGGCTCGCCGACGGAGCGCTCGGACACCTATCGCTACGAGCGCTTCGGCGGCCTTTTGCAGGCGAGCTACAAGTTCGATTAGCGCCCTGCGCTAAAGTCATCGGGTGAGCGGGTATGGCGGTGTCGTACGGTCGGTTGTTTGTCGGTGGCGTGCTCCTCGCGACATTGTCCTGCGCTCATGCGCAAGCGGCGGATCTCGAAAGACAGGCCTTCAAGGCGCCGCCGCTCGTCGTTTGGAATTGGACCGGCCTCTACGCCGGCGCGCATGCCGGCGCGACGTTCGGCGCCGCCGACATCTCCAGTCCCTATGGCCCGTCGATCTTCGGCGATCAGATCCGCACCCCGGGCCTCTTGCTCGGCGGACAGGTTGGCTACAACTGGCAGCCGGCGGGTTCGCCCTGGGTCTTCGGTATCGAAGGCGAGTTGAGCTGGCTCGATGCCGACGGCAGCGGCAATTGCTTCGCGCCGAACGGCGAATTCACGTCGTCCACGTGCACGGCGCGGCCGCAATATACCGGCACATTGACGGGCCGCATCGGCTACGCCTTGGGACCGACCGGACGCACCTTGCTGTACGGCAAGGGCGGCGCCGCGTTCCTGCATAACCGCGTCGACGTGACGACCAACGAAAACTTCGCCGAGACGTCCGCGGCGACGCACAGCAGCAACACGGTGTGGGGCTGGACGGTCGGCGCCGGCATCGAACAGGCGCTGTCACCGGCCTGGTCGCTGAAGCTCGAATACGACTACCGGCGCTTCGCCGACTTCACGATGGCGACGCCGCAGACGGTGACCACCGCCGAAGACGGCACCGTCACGCCCGTGCCGGCTTCGAGCACGAGCATTCGCCAATCGACGCACACGGTGAAGCTCGGCCTCAACTATCGCTTTGGCGCCGACGCGAACGCGGCGTGGGGCCCGGGCGAACAGGCTATGGCCGCGGTCACGCCGACGGGCGATTGGAATTTCGAGATCGGCGGCCGCTATTGGTACAGCTCCGGCCGCTTCCAGAAGGACGTGCCGAGCGAGCACAAGACGTCGACGGTTTTGGCCTCGCGGTTGACCTACGCCAACGTCACCGGCCACAGCGGCGAAATCTTCGCGCGTCTGGACACGCCCTGGCTCGTCTTCGTGAAAGGCTTCGCCGGTCTCGGCCGCATTACCGACGGCCACATGAACGACGAAGACTGGGCCGTCAAGAATCCCGACACCAATCTGTCAGGCGCCTATTCGAACACGTTCTCGAATCTGGTGGCGACCAACATGAACTACCAGACGATCGACATCGGGCTCAATCTGCTGAGCGGCCCCGGCTACAAAGTCGGGCCCCTGGTCGGCTACAATCGCGTTTACGAGCGCTATGCGAGCAGCGACTGCGTTCAGTTCGCCACGACGGCGTCCGGCATTTGCGGTCCCAATGTCGGATATGGGCCGCTCATCACCGAGACCGACACGTGGCAGTCGCTGCGCCTCGGCCTCGCCGGCGACGTGTGGGTCACGCCGCGCTGGCGCATCAGCGCCGACATCGCCTGGCTGCCTTATGTGAGCTTTACCGGTCAGGACAATCACTGGCGCCAATCGCTGGTCGCGCAAGAGAGCGGTACGGGCCGTGGCGTGCAGATGGAGGCGATCGTCTCGTACTTCGTCACGCCGCAATTCAGCGTCGGCGTCGGCGCGCGCTACTGGTCGATGTGGACGACGGCGGGCTCGGATATCTACGACGGCACCCTCACCGATCGCTCCGACACCTACCGGTACGAGCGCTTCGGCGGGCTGTTCCAGGCAAGCTACAAGTTCAACTAGGTGACGGCGGCCTGGCCCTACCCCTTGGCGGCGAAGCGAAGCATCGCCCCCGGGGCCGCGCCGCGCGGGGCGAAACGCGCCGCCGGATTCGGCGCATAAAGGCCGCGCTTGTCGACGACCGGCTTGAACGCGTCGGTGAGGCCGACAACGGTCTCGGCCGCGCCGAGCACCAGAAAGCCGTCGTCCGACATCTGCTTGGCGACGCGATTGAAGACGCCGATCTTCGAGTCCTGATCGAAATAGATCAGCACGTTGCGGCAGAACACGATGTCGAACATGCCGAGCGGCGAGAAGTCCTTGAGCAGATTGAGCGGACGGAATTGCACCATGCCGCGCAATTCGGGCGCGACCTGCCACATCTCGCCCTCCTTGCTGAAGAACTTCACCAGAAGATGGATCGGCAGTCCGCGCTGCACTTCGAACTGGCTGTAAAGACCGTGCCGCGCGCGCTCGAGCACCTCCATCGAAAGGTCGGTCGCCAGGATGTCGATGCGGAAGCCGGCGAGCGCCGCGCCCATGCTCTTGAGCGTCATGGCGATGGAATACGGCTCCTGACCTGACGAGGCCGCCGTGCACCAGATGCGGATGCGCTTTTCCTTGGCCCGCGCCGCGATCAGCGAGGGCATAATGGTATCGCGCAGATGATCGAACGGGATCTTATCGCGGAAGAAGAAGGTCTCGTTGGTGGTCATTGCCTCGACCACCTCGGTCACCAGCGGCGCTTCCGCCTGGGCCTCGCGCAGCTTGGCGATGAGTTCACCCAAGCTTGTCAGCCCGTGACGGCGCGCGAGCGGCAACAGCCGGCTTTCGGCGAGATACTGCTTCTCCGCGGGCAAGACGAGGCCGGAGCGCTCGTGCAGCAGCCGGCGCAGAAAATCGAAATCCAAGGGGCTCACGCGCGTTCTCCCGCAAACAGGCGGGCGAGTTTCGGCCCGATATCGGTAAGCGGCAGCACGGCGGAACAGAGACCGGCCATCGCGACTTGGCCAGGCATACCCCAGACGACGCTGCTCGCCTCGTCCTGCGCCACGACATGACCGCCGGCGGCAACGACTTGTTTGGCTCCGGCCAGTCCATCGTGACCCATACCGGTCAACACCAGCGCCAGCGCCTTCGTACCCCACACCGCGGCGGCGGACGTGAACAAGGGGTCGACCGAAGGCTTGCAGAAGTTGATCAAAGGCCCGTCGTCGAGCGCGATCACGATGGCGTTGTCGCGGTGCACGACCGACATGTGGCGGCCGCCGGGGGCCAGATAGACCGTACCGGCTTGGACAGCCTCGCCATCCACCGCCTCACGCACGGGATGCTTGATGGCGCGGGTGAGATGTTCGGCCAGGATGGCGGTGAAGGTCGGCGGCATGTGCTGGGTAACGAGGACGGGCGCGCGATCAAGCACAGGCCCCGCCTGCGTCAGCACGGCATTGAGGGCCTGCGGCCCGCCGGTCGAGGAGCCGATCAGCAGCGCGCGCGGCGGCGTCAGCGGCATCGGCCGCAACGCGATATCCGCATGCGCGTGGGCGCTCGGCTGTAGCGGCGGCGCGATGGTGGCGGCGCACGGCGCCGGTGCCGCGAGGATGCTGCGGCGGCGCAGGGTACGCAAACCAAGCTGCCGGATCTTCTCGATCAGATCGCGATGGAAGTCGGCGCCGACATTGATCTCGCGGGACGTTGCGGGCTTCGGGATGTAATCGGCGGCGCCGAGCGCCAGCGCGCGCAAGCTGACCTCGGCATTCCGGCGCGTCACCGTCGATGCCATGATGACGACGACATCGCGCTTCTTGGCGAGCAGTTGCGGCAGCGCGGTGATGCCATCCATGTCCGGCATCTCGACATCGAGCACCACCACGTCCGGTGCGACACGCTCGATCTGGTTCACCGCCTCGCGGCCCGACCGCAGCGACGCGACGAGTTCGAGATCGGGCTCGGCTTCTACCCAGCGCGCGAACAGCCCGCGCACGACGATGGCATCGTCGACGAGCATGACACGGATGCGGCGACCCACGGCGAACGCGGTCGAATGCGGTGCAACTACGAGAGCCATAGGCTTGACCGGATTTTGCTCAGATCAAGCCGACTTCCTGGAATTTGGCTTCGACAATCTCCTTGTCGAAGGGCTTCATGATGTACTCGTTGGCGCCGGCATGCAGCGCGCGCGCAATATGCGCGACGTCGTTCTCGGTCGTGCAGAAGACCACCTTCGGGGCGTCGCCGCCCGGCAGCCGCCGCAACGAGCGCAGGAACTCGTAACCGTCCATCTTGGGCATGTTCCAGTCGAGCAGGATCGCTTCCGGCAATTGCCGCCGGCAGCTCTCCAGCGCCTGCTCTCCGTCTTCCGCCTCGACGATCTGGAAGTCGAGTCCTTCGAGAATACGCCTCGCGACCTTTCGGATGACGCTGGAGTCGTCAACGATCAAGCATGTCTTCATGACACAGTCCTCACCAAGTTCTTTGCAGCTACCGTTGCCGTTCTGGACAAGGTTCACGCCGCTATCGCGGTCGTGCCGATATCAAGCACCCGATCGACATCGACGAGCATCAAGAGCTGCCCGTCGAGCCGGTAGATACCCGACGATACGCGCGCAAGGCGCGCATCGAGATTGATCGGGTTCGGCTCGCGCATGGTCTCGTCGAGCTTGTGCACCTCGCCGATACTGTCGATCAAAAGACCATAGGATTCGCCGCGAAGCTCGACGCCGACGGCCATCGGCGTCGCGTCGCTCTCGCGCGGCGGCAGCCCGAGCCGCTCACGCATGTCGATCAAGGTCACGATGCGGCCGCGCAGATTGAGCACACCCGCGAACTCCGGCGACGCCAGCGGCACGCGCGTGATCCGCTCGGGCAGGAAGACATCCTGCACGCTGCGGATCGGCATGCCGAACAGCTGACCGCCGATCATGGCGGTCACGTATTCCTGTAAAGTGCGGTCGCCGGCTTCGTTCATGGTCAGCCATCATGCAGCCCGGCCGATCTCGGACTGCTCTTTGAGCGCCGCGATCAGACCCTGGCGGTCGAACTTAGCCACGTAATCGTAAAAGCCGACCCGGCGGCCACGCTCGACCGCGTCGGCGGACACTACCGACGACAGCGCGATGACCGGCAGCCCGGCGCAGCGCGGATCGGCGCGCAAGGCCTCGGCAAACTGAAAGCCGTCCATCTCCGGCATCTCGACATCGGTAACCGCGACGTCGAAGCTGCGGCCTTCGTGAAGCAACTCGAGCGCGGCTTCTCCGGACGCAACGGCCGTCACATCGTAACCGGCGGCCTGTAATACGGGACCGAGCATGTTGCGGAAGAAAGGCGAGTCGTCGACGAGCAGCACCGATCGCTTCCGCGGCGCCCCCTGCTCCTTGCGGCGGAACCAGTCCTCGAAGGCGAGCGGCAGAAAGTGGCCCGCGTCGACGATCTCGGTCGCCTGCCCCTTGATGATCGCCGAGCCGAGCACGCCGGCCTGTTCGCTTCCGACTTGGATGTCGAGCCGGTCGTCGACGATATCGATGATCTCATCCACCACCAACGCCATCGAACGCACGCCGTCGGTGAAGACGAGCAGCGGCTGCGCACCCTCGCTCTTCACGCGCACGGTCTCGTTCATGGTGACGAGCGGCATGAGCTGGCCGCGATATTGCACCATATGACGGCCGTTCGACATCTCAATCTTGCGGGCGTCGATCTCTTCCAGGCGCGTCACCAGCGACAGCGGCACCGCCTTCTGCTGCGCTGAACCGGCGCGGAACAGAAGCAGCGATGTGCTTTCTTCCTCGGACGAGACAGGCTTCGCGCCCGCGTCGACGTGCGCCATTTGCGCCGATACCGTACCGCCGAGAGCCTGGGCGATGCCGTTCGGATCGATGATCATGATCACCGAGCCGTCGCCGAGGATGGTGTTGCCCGAGAACATCGTGATGTGGCGCAGCTTCGACGACATCGGCTTGACCACGATTTCCTCGGTGTGGAACACCGCGTCGACGACGATGCCGAAGGTCTGGTTGCCGACCTGCGTCACGACGATGAAGCCCTTTTCGAGATCGGGCGCTTCCTCTTTCTCGATACCGAGCAGCCGGCTCAATCGCGTGAGCGGGAGCAGCTTGTCGCGCAGCCGCAGCACATTGGCGTCCTTGATCCGCTCGATACGGTGGTTGGTGCCGGCGCGCGCACGCACCAGTTCGACCACCGAGAGCTGCGGAATGGCAAACCTGTCGCCGCCGGCTTCGACGATCAGCGCCGAAACGATGGCCAGCGTCAGCGGGATCTTGATCGTGAAGTTCAGACCGATACCAGCCACCGACTTCACGTCGATCGTGCCGCCGATCTGATCGATATTGTTGCGGACGACGTCCATGCCGACGCCGCGGCCCGACACGCTGGTGATCTTCGCCGCGGTCGAGAAGCCCGGCACGAAAATGAACTTCTGGATCTGCGTTTCGGTCAGCTTTTCCGCTTCGGCTTCCGAAACCAGTCCTTGCGCGATGGCCTTGCTCTTGATGCGCGCGGTGTCGAGCCCGCGACCGTCGTCGGCCAGTTCAATAACGATGAAGCCGCCTTGATGGTAGGCCGACAGCCGGATGCGGCCGCGTTCCGGCTTGCCGGCGGCGCGGCGCTCGGCCGGCAGTTCGAGCCCGTGGTCGGCCGAATTGCGCACCATGTGCGTGAGCGGATCCTTGATCAGATCGAGGATCTGCCGGTCGAGCTCGGTGTCCGCGCCCTGCATTTCCAGATCGATCTGCTTGCCGAGTTCGACGGACAGATCGCGCACGATGCGCGGCAGCTTCTGCCAGGCATTGCCGATCGGCTGCATGCGCGTCTTCATGACGCCTTCCTGCAGCTCGGCCGTCACGTTGGAGAGGCGCTGCAGCGGCGATTTGAATTCGGAGTCTTCGTGCCGGCGCACAATCTCGAGCAGTTGATTGCGCGTCAGCACCAGTTCGGACACCATCGTCATCAGGTGTTCGAGCGTTTCGACGGTAACGCGGATCGACTGACTGCCGTTCTTGCCGATGTCGTCGTCCTTGGCCGGCCCATCGTTCGCGACGGCGTCGGGCCTGTCCGGTTTGCTGACCGGCGGCTCGACCTCCGTGTCGCGAAACGCGCGCTCTAGATCGTCGAGCGGCACTTCGCCGGGACGCAAGGCCCGCTCGAGAACCTGCGGCGTCAACGTGCCGACCGTATGCGACGGCGGTTCGCCGAGCGGACCGGCGGCGAGGCGCGCGACCATGTTGTTCAGGCTGACGATCAGATCGTCGTCGCCGCCATCGGGTTCGCGTTCGTCGCGCTCGAGCGTGTCCAAAATCTGCTTGATGCGATCGATGGTCGCGAGGATGAGCGTGACGGCTTCCTTGGTCGCCGGCACGCCATCGCGAAACTTGCCCATCATCGTCTCAGCGGCGTGCGCAAGCGCTTCCAGCCGCGGCAGATTCAGAAAGCCGCACGTACCCTTGATGGTGTGAACGAGACGGAAGACGTTGGCGAGGATCTTGGCGTTATTCGGTTCCTGCTCGAAACGCACGAGCTCGACGTCGACCACGTCGAGACTCTCGTTGGTCTCGGTCACGAACTCACGCAACAACTCGTCCATGAAAACGCCTACGCAGACGGGCACAGGGCCGTCTCACCGGCTCCCCTGTCGGAGAGCGGCGCCAGTGTGTCCGCGAAGGGTTTAATTTTGGTTTCGGAGAGGTAAGCGATCGCGCGTTGTTAACCGCTCGCTAACCACCTTCTCTCCGGCGACGTCGCTTTAGTGGGCGTTGATCACCACCGCGTCACCGTCCAACGCGACGGTCGGGCTGATGCCGCAGGTTTTGGCCAACAGACCGGCGTAGAACGGCTGAATGCGATGGGCGTCGAGTCCGTCCTCGCCGACCTCGCCGGACAACAACGGCGCGTTCAGCGGCACCTTGGCATAGGTGCCGACGGCCGTGATCTTGAAGCCCATGGCATCGCCCTCGCCGACGCCGTCGATGGTGAGCTTGCCGCCGCGCGGAATAGCCTGGCCCGCGATCAGCAGCAGATTGAGCAGAAGCTTCACCTTGTTCTTCGGCATCAGCAGCCGCGGCAAATTCCATTCGATCTTGGTCTTCTCGTCCTCCAGGAACCCGCGCGAAATCTTTTCAGCATCGCCCGTGTCGATCTGCGCGCCGGCCGAACCGGCGGCGCCGAAAGCGATGCGGCAGAACTGCAGCTTGGCGGAGGCGGTGATGGCGCTTTTCTTGATGAGGTCGAGGGCGAACTGCTTGGTCTCCTCGTCCTTCTCTTCTTCGAGCACCTCGAGACCATTGACGATGGCGCCGACCGGGCTGATCAAATCGTGGCAAACACGCGAGCAAAGCAACGCGGCAAGATCGAGCGCATCGATGGAACCGGACATGGACTGGCCTCCGCGGAGCGTGCAAAAAATGAAGCGAATCGCCGGCCGAACCGGCTTTTTGGCGTGATACACCGCAGGCAGGCGAGCGCCAAGGACGGCACGGGAGGAAGCACATTTTGGCTGTAACTTCAGAAGTTTCCGCCGCCCAGGCCGTGGCGCTGCTGGACGATCTCACGGCACTCGTCGCCCGTGCCTCCACGCTCATTCGCAGCATGGCGGAAAAGGGGGTGAGCCGCCGCCTCAAGGAGGACAAGTCGCCGGTGACCGCCGCCGACGAGGCTTCCGAGGCCCTGATCCTGGAGGGACTTTCGCGACTTTTGCCCGGCGTGCCGGTGATCGCCGAGGAAATGGCGGCCCGGGGTGCATTGCCGCCGCTCGACGCCAGCTTCCTGGTGGTCGATCCGCTGGATGGCACCAAGGAATTTCTGGCCGGCACCGACGAGTTCACCGTCAACGTCGCCATCGTCACGCGCGGTGTGCCGATCCTCGGGGTGGTGTCGGCACCCAACCGCGGGCTCGTCTGGCGCGGCGTCGTCGGCGCCAAGGCCGAAAGGTTGCGGATGCTGGCGGACAGCGCCGACCAGGCGGAGCCGATCCGTACCCGGCGATGGCCGCAGCACGACGCCGTCGCCGTCATGAGCCGCTCGCACCTCGATGCCGCGACCGAAGCGTTCCTCACGCGGCTCGGGCCAATCGCCCGCAAGCCAGGCGGCTCGGCCATTAAGTTCTGTCAGATCGCGGAGGGGGCGGCCGATGTCTACCCGCGCCTGGCGACGGTGTGCGAGTGGGACGTCGCCGCTGGCCAGGCGCTGCTCGTCGCGGCCGGCGGCATTGTCGCGACGCCCGATGGTCGGCCAGTGGCCTATGGCCGCAGCGCAGAGAACTTCCGTGTCCCGGCCTTCATCGCCTGGGGCGATCCGGCGAAAGCGGCGGCGATGACGGCGTAGGCCGGCGGCTCAGCGGTTCGCGGCGCGCGCCACGTCCGGCCACTTGCGCGTCGCGGCGGCGACGATGCGATCGGCATCCGCGATAAAGGCCGCGCGATCGGCATCGCTGTAGAAGAGATAGAGACGGTCGCCGGTGACGGTCCAGATCAGCGGATGCCCGGGAACGGCGCGACCCCGCTCGATCGCCACCGGATCGTAGCCGCCGAACTGCGGCATATAGACTTCCGGATTGGCGACGAAGGCGTCGCGGTTGCCGGGGTTGCGGAAACGCCAGACCGCGCCGAAGCGGCCGAGCTCCAGGTCAGGACGGCCGAAGACCGGCTTGCGATCGGTGAAATAGGCGACAGGATCGACGCCGCTCAGCGCAAGCCCGGTATCGGCGTTGACAACAAGCGGTTGTTCCGCCGCCGCAGAATAGCCGAAAAGGATGCCGAAGGCCGCCAAAACGAGGCCGAATAGCCCGCCGCGCAACGCGCGCGCCTTTTCCGGCTGCCGTGCTCCAGTCATAGTTCCACGCGACATTCGATTCGGGGACCCCTAGCCCGTCACCCTAGGGAGCCGGCGTGATCATCCGGTTAAGCGGGGCTGTCATCCATGGAGTTTTCGATGCGCGCGCTCTTGCGCCTTGTGGTCCTGACCTCGTGCCTGCTTTCTGTTGGCACCGCGCTGGCGCAGGAGCAGTACGCTCCGCCGCCGCAGCGGCAGCGAAGCCCGGACACGTTCTCGCCAGGCGAACTGGTGCGCGAAGGCCATCGCTTCTTCGGCACGGTGTCGCGCGGCCTGGCGCAGGTGGTGGAAGCCGCGGTCGCCCGCTGGGGCCAGCCGAACGGCTACATCCTCGGACAGGAAGGCAGCGGCGCCTTCATCGTCGGCCTGCGCTACGGCGACGGCAAGCTCTACACCAAGAATGCCGGCGACCGCCGTGTGTTCTGGGAGGGGCCGTCCGTCGGCTTCGACTACGGCGGCGAAGGCGCGCGCACCATGATGCTCGTCTATAACCTGCCGGCGACCGAGGCGATCTACCAGCGCTTCGGCGGCATCGACGGCTCCGCCTACTTCATTGGCGGCTTCGGCATGACCGCCCTCACCGCAAACAACATCGTGGTGGTGCCGATCCGTTCGGGCGTGGGCCTAAGGCTCGGCGCCAACATCGGCTATCTCAAGTTCACCCAGAACGCGACCTGGAATCCCTTCTGATCCAGCGCGGTCGCTTGGGTTACGCGCGCGGGCATTGATGGGCCGACGCTCATCAATGCCCGCTCTGTTTGTTTTGCACTTTGACGAAAACCCGCAGCGGACGTCACAGAATGCCGGTAAAGCAGACGCGCCGGCGAGTTTAGGTTAATCCAGGGTTGTACTGGCGGTTGTCTTAACCCCATGGCATGGTTTCCATGGGGTATATGGGTTTGGGTGAGCTGGAGGCGTCGTTTCCATGATTGAACCGATCATGTACTTCGGGGTCGGGTTTCTCGTCGCGGCCCTTATCGGCCTCGTCCTTATTCCGCTCGTCCACGGCCGCGCCGTCCGCCTGACCATGCGCAGGCTGGAAGCGGCCACGCCATTGTCGATGGCTGAAATCCAGGCCGACAAAGATCAGCTCCGTGCCGAATTCGCCATGTCGACCCGGCGCTTGGAGATGAGCGTCGAGCAACTCAAGGCCAAGAGCACCAACCAGCTCGCCGAACTCGGCAAGAAGGGCGACGCGATCAACCGGCTCAAGATCGAGCTCGGCGAGAAGACCGCCACCATCTTCGCGCTCGAAGCGCGCGACAAGGCGCTGCGCGATCAGCTGCGCGCCACCGAGGAAGAATTCGCGGTCAAGACCAGCGCCATGCTGGAAGCGCAACGTGCCGTGTCGGACAAGGAATCCGAACTGGCGCGGCTGATGGGCGCGCTCGACGAGCGATCGCAGACGGCCGAAGCGCAGAAGGTCGAGATCGTCGCGCTGAAGACCCAGATCGAAGCGCTGAAAGAGCGCCTCAACGGCGCCAGCAGCGAACTCAAGGCGGTCGAGGATCGCCGCGACGCCGAGCGCGTCGAGCTGCACGCCGCGACCCAGGAACTGAGCGAAGAGCGCGGCAAGGTCGAAAACCTCGGCCGCCGCGTCGGCGAGCTCGAGCACCAGCTCGTCGCGCAGACGACGGAGGCCGAGATCCTCGGTCGGCGCGCGCACGACCTCGAAGCCCGTCTTGCCGAACAGACGCGCCTGCTGACCGAGAGCGAGTTCGAACTGAAGCAGCTGCGCGGCGCCATGGATGTCGCGCGCAAGACCGAAGGCGACCTGCGTTCGGCCATCGCCGAACTCGACGGCCGCTCGTCCGCCGCCACCAAACAGCTCAAGGCCGACAACGATCAGATCGCCGCCGAGCTCGAGCGCACGCGCGAGGAGCGCGACCGCTTCGCCCGCGACTTGGCCGGCATGAAGCGTGAGGCGGAGGAGAACTGGGCGGCCGAGCGCGTCGAGAACGCCTTGCTGCGCGAACGCATCAACGACGTGGCCGCCGAGGTGGCGCGTCTGGCCTCGACCTTGGAAGGCCCGAATTCGACCATCGACGCCATCCTGGCCACCGAAGGCGCCCGCGATCGGGCCCCGATCGCCGTGACCACCCATGGCGCGGTGGATCTGTCGGGTGAAGCGCCGGTCAGCGGCAATCTTGCCGACCGCATCCGGGCCCTGCAGTCGCAGGCGACGCGGGTGACGGCGGGCGACGATCCGAAGACGCGGAACTGACGGCTTTAACGGCTGTCCCGGCTCTCTTTTCCGGGAGGGCAGGCCTCGCTTGACACATCTTCGAGGCAGCCCCTATATCGCGCATTCTGATGGCCGGGCGGTTAGCTCAGCGGGAGAGCACACCCTTCACACGGGTGGGGTCATAGGTTCAATCCCTATACCGCCCACCATCAAGGCCTGCCTCCCGAGGGGCAAAGCCCTCGGGACCAGCTTTCAAGCGATCACGCCTTAGAAGTCTTTCCACTCGGCATCGGTGTCGACCGCGGTGGCGAGCGCCGTCTGCATGCGTCCGGCCGGACGGCGGGCCACACGCGCGGCCGGCTTGCGCATCGGCACCGGCTTCGCCTCGGCCACCACCGGCTCGGCGCGCAGCTCGGGCTGAGCACGGACCTCGGGCTCCGCACGCTTGGCCGACGGCATCGGCCGCGCCGCCTCGTCGATCTTGAAGAACGACACCTGCTCGTCCATCGACTGCGCCTGCGTCTCGAGCGCCTTGGCGGTCGCCGCGTTCTCCTCGACGAGCGCGGCGTTCTGCTGCGTCACCTCATCCATCTGCAGCAGCGCCTTGTTGATCTGCTCGAGGCCGGTCGCCTGCTCGTTGCTGGCGGTGGCGATATCCGCGACCAGCGAAGCGACGTCCTTGACCGAGTCGACGATCTTCTTGAGCGCCTCGCCGGCGTGGTTCACCAATTCGACGCCCTCTTCCACCTGGCCGTTCGAGTTGGTGATGAGCTCCTTGATGTCCTTGGCCGCCTGTGACGAGCGCTGCGCGAGACTGCGCACTTCCGACGCGACCACGGCAAAGCCGCGGCCCGCTTCGCCCGCGCGGGCGGCTTCGACGGCCGCGTTCAACGCCAGCAGGTTGGTCTGGCGCGCGATCTCGTCGATGACGCCGATGATGTCGGAGATCTTGCGCGAGGAGTCCTCGATCTTGGCCATGGCGTTCACCGCTTTGGCCACGACCTGACCGCCTTCATTGGCGACTTCGCGGGCTTGCGCCGCCGAGCGGTTCGCCTGCTCGGCATTCTCGGCGCTGCGCTTCACCGTGGCGGAAATCTCTTCCATCGCCGCAGTGGTTTCCTCGAGCGAGGCCGCTTGTTCTTCCGTGCGCTGCGACAGATCGGTGGTCGACGTCGTGATCTCCGTCGAGGCGCTGTTCACCTCCATCGCCGAGAACTTGATTTCCGCGATGGTGTCGCGCACGCGCGTCGCCATGGCGCTAACCGCGTTCGCGATCTGACCGACCTCGTCCTTGCGGCCGGTGCCCTCCACCTTGACGTTGAAGTTGCCTCCGGCGAGTTCGTGGATCGGCTTGGTCAGGGCGATGAGCGGCTTGGCGATCGACAAGGCGCCGAACACGGCCGAGCCGATCATGATCGCCGCGGCCAGCAGGCCCACGATCCAGACCAGACGCGCGCCGTTGGCCATCTTCTCCTGTGTCTCGGTGACGGCCAACTGTGCATTCTTGCTCACGATCGCCGTGAGTTCATCCGACAAGGTGACGAACTGCTTCGCCAGCGGCAGGAGCTTTTCACGCTCCAAACGCAACACGTTCTGCACGAGGTCGGAAATCTGGGAATCAGCGAACCCAGTGGCCTGGGCGTCCATGATCTTGATCTTGAACTGCTCGATCTGCTTGGCGGCCGCCGTATATTCTTCGGTCGCGGCATACATCTTGTCGAGGCGAGCCCGGTTGTCGGGCTTGAAGACGATCTTCTTGAGGCCGTCGATCGAGCCGATGACCGTCGCGCGGGCCTTGGTCACGTCGTCCGACGCCTGCTTCAGCGGCCCCGCCACCGTTGCAAGCCGAACATCGCGCACCGCGATTTGCAGCTGGCTGAAGGCGTACTTGCCTTCGATCGTGCTCTGCACGATGTCCTGCCGGCGATTGACCTCGTCGGCGGCTTCGCTCGCTGTCGTGTTGTTCATCGCTTGAATGGCCAGCATGGCAATGACGAGCAGGACGCCAATGCCCGACATAACGGCCAGCTTCACGCCGATGCGGATGTTCGACAGACGTAGCATTTCTTATTCCTTCCCTAGAAAGCCAAGGTCATCGGCCGCCGCTCGTGTTTGCGCGCGCATTTCGCACTTCGAACGCGCAACGCGGAACCGGCGACGCCACGGCAACAGGCCACGCTCCGCGACAGCGGTCGTCAAATCGCAGACGTTAAGCGCCAACCGGGCGACGGCATTTTCGCCCATGGATTCGAATGCTCGTTGGGCCACCCCAGCGTGCGGGGCAGCAGTAAGAACAGTTTACGTGCCACGCAAAAATGCCGGTATCGGCTTGCCGTTCCGTTAATCAGCACGGCGCTTGTTATGAAACAAACTTGTTGGGAAAGAATAACAATCTATCTTATCTGCAATAGCAGATGTGAAACGCCGAATGGCAGCCGTCGCAACACGACGACGGCTGCCATTTTCATTACGTCAAAAATCCTTCCATTCCGTTTCAGCATCGAGCGCCGTCGCCAAGGCGGTTTGCATCCGCCCGACCGGATGGCGAGCCGCGCGCGGCCGGCGTTGAGCACTCGTCCCCGCGGCAGGCCGTGCACCCCGCGATCCGACCTCGGCCTTCTCGCGCTGCTCCTGCGCCGGCGCCGCAGCGGAGGCCGTCTTCGTCCGCACCGCACTCGCCGCCTCGTCGATCTTGAAGAACGCGACCTGCTCGTCCATCGACTGCGCTTGTGTCTCCAGCGCCTTGGCGGTGGCCGCATTCTCCTCGACGAGCGCGGCATTCTGCTGCGTGACCTCGTCCATCTGCATCAGCGCCTTGTTGATCTGCTCGAGCCCGGTGGCCTGTTCGGTCGAGGCCATGGCGATATCCGACACGAGCGCAGCAACCTGCTGCACCGAGTTGACGATCTTGCCCAGCGCCTCACCCGCGTGGTTCACCAGCTCGACGCCCTCTTGCACCTGACCGTTCGAGTTGGTGATGAGCTCCTTGATATCCTTCGCCGCCTGCGACGAGCGCTGCGCAAGCCCACGGACCTCGGTCGCCACTACGGCGAAGCCGCGGCCGGCTTCACCGGCCCGCGCCGCTTCGACTGCGGCATTGAGCGCGAGCAAGTTGGTCTGCCGCGCGATCTCGTCGATGACGCCAATGATGTCGGAGATCTTGCGTGACGAGTCCTCGATCTTCGCCATCGCGCTGACGGCCTTAGCCACAACCTCGCCGCCTTGGTCGGCAACTTCGCGCGCTTGCGCCGCCGAGCGGTTGGCCTGGTCGGCATTCTCGGCGCTCTTCTTCACAGCGGCGGAGATTTCCTCCATCGCCGCCGTCGTTTCTTCCAGAGAGGCCGCCTGCTCTTCGGTGCGCTGCGACAGGTCAGTGGTCGACGTCGAGATTTCGCCCGAGGCGTTGTTGACCTCCATCGCCGATTGTTTGATCTCGGAGATCGTATCGCGCACTCGCGTCGCCATTTCGCCTACGGCCGCCGCGATCCGGCCGACCTCGTCCTTGCGGCCAGCACCGTCCACCTTGACGTTGAAATTGCCGCCGGCGAGTTCGTTGATCGGCTTCAACAGCGCGACCAGCGGACGCGCGATCGAGACCGAGCCGAAGACTGCCGAGCCAGCCAGCGCCAGCATGACAACGATGGCAATCACCAACGCCAACTGCTCGGCGGCGCTCATCGCGTTCGCTGCGGCTTCCCTTTCCCGCGCAAGCAGACTCTTGGCGACGTCAATGATCTTCTCGGATAAAGCATCCATTTCATCGCTGACTACAGCACCGGCCGCGATATCGCTGGCTATCTTATCACTCGCCGATTTTGTGCGTTCCGCCACATCACTACCGCCCTTTTCTTCTATCGCAAGGAGATCCTTCTTCGCCGCCGCGGCCTTGACTGCATCAGCATAGTAGGCACTCGCTAAGTGTGCTATCTTTTGGGCACGCTCCCTGTTCTCAGGAACGCGGAGCATGCCAGCGGCAGTCTCCACATGTTGGGCGACCGCATTATTACGTGCTTCCACAAGCTTGAGGGCCTTTTCGACCTGCGGGACGGATCGCGCGAGCGCGATATCACGCATGCCGATACGCATGCCGCGCAACCCGCTCTCGATGTTGACCACATTCTCCACGATCGTGTGCTGAACATCGACCATGCTGCTCGACGCGCGGATCGCGCTATTGCTTGTCATCTGGCTATAGATCATCGCCCCGACAAGCAGGATAGCGAGTCCCGACATGATCATCAGCTTGGTGCCGATTCGGATATTCGAGAGTCGAAACATGATTTCCCCCTTGATTTATTTGGCTATACGCAAGCGCGCGCCGCCCCCACGCGAGGCACGTCAGTCGCAGCAACAGACTGAAGACAGACCGCCTAGGCCGCCACAGATTTCGCAGCGTCCAGGTCTTTAGATTCCTCGCCCAAATGACCGGCCAATAGATTCGGCAGGTCTATCAGGGCAATCATTCCCGCTTCGGTGGTGATGAGACCGGATAGGAAGCCCGCGCGTCCCGATTGCGCGACACGCGGCACCGGTTTGATCTCGGCCTCGTCGAGCGAGACGATGTCGAGCACTCGATCGGCCAAAAGGCCAATTGCCTTCTCGGCGATCTGCACGATTATGACGATATGAAGCGGACTTGCTTTCGTCAGGCCCTGCCCAAAACGGCAACGTAGATCGACGATGGGGACGATTGCGCCGCGCAGGTTCAAAACGCCCCGCACGTACTCCGACTGGCCCGGCAATGGCGTGATGTCGGTCCAGCCTTTGATCTCTCGGACCGCCATGATGTCGACGCCGTACTGGTCGCCGCCAATGGCGAAGCTAATCAGTTGCAGCGCGGCACCGTCTTGGTCCGCGATGGAAATTTCCGAATTGCCGGTCTGGCTCGCGCCATGGCTCGGCACTGTCATTGCCCTGGTATTCATAGTCTAATCCCGGCGACTGATGATTACTGACGGACACATCAGAACGCGCGCAGTGTGCGCGCGTCGCGCTGAGATGAAGTAAACCGGCCGCGACTATTTCGATGAACTGGGATGGCTATTTCGACCAATGCGGAAGCGCAACAAGACGGATTGTTGGCGACGAATATGCATCGGCATTAAAATTCGCGGTCTTTCGAACCAAACCGCGGCAGCGTCGTACCGGGAATGAGAAGAGCGCCAGCCCCATGTCGGCTTCCGAACGGAAGCCCGCCCGTCCGTCGCTCGCACGATAATCCGCAAGTCGTTAACAGCGGAAGTCAGCGATGAACGCTGCTCAATGGCGCGACGGCTCACGCGACAGGTTCTTGGCCGCCAACTCGTCGAGATAGTCCTGCCAATACGTGGCGCGGTTGCGGCCGAGTTCGGCGAGATAATCCCAGCCGTAGATGCCGGTCGAGTGCATGTCGTCGAACACCAAGCGCACCGCGTAGTTGCCGACCTGCAGCACTTCGAGAATCGCGACGTCGCGCTTGCCGGGCACGGTCTTGCGCTCATCCGGAGAATGGCCCTGCACTTCGGCGCTCGGACTCTTCACGCGCAGATATTCCGCCGGCAGGTCGAAGCTCTCACCGCCGTCAAAGGTGACCGTCAGCGTCTTGCGGTCCTTGTGCAGCCGCAGTTCGGTCGGCCAGACTTGACTGTCAGTCATGAGCGCAGATCCTTAACGGCAAAGGCCTCACAAGGCGCCCGCCGCCTTCTCGCGCGGCGGCTCGATGGTCGCGAGCCGTGCCTTGAAGTCGAAGCTCATGTCGGCCGCTTCTTCCGGCGTCACGCTCGCGCCCGCGGCGAGCAGCCGCCGGCCGAACATGTGATCGGCGGCGCGGTTGACGGATTCGATGCCGAGCAGCTTGTCGCCTTTGAAGCAGAAGACGGAGAAGGCGCGATCGGCGATGCTGCCGCGAATGGCGGTGCGGTCACAGCCGCCGGTCAGGCCGACCATTTGCAGCTTGAGATCGCGCTGATCGCTCCAAAACCACGGCACGGCGCAATACTCGGCCGGCTTTCCCGTGAGCCGATGCGCGACGCACCGTCCCTGGTCGACCGCGTTCTGCACCGACTCCAACCGGATCACCTGTCCGGTCCAGCGGTCGGGGAACGAAGCACAGTCCCCGATCGCGGAGATCTTCGGGTCGCTCGCTTCGAGCCGCGCGTTGACCGAGATGCCGTTGGCTACCGTCAGGCCGGCCTCGGCCGCGAGCTCGGCCACCGGCTCGATGCCGATGCCGACAAGCACCAGATCGGCCGGCACTTTGCGCCCGTCGCTCAGGACGACACCGCTGACGTGGCCGTTGCTGCCCTCGATCCCCTGCATGCGCGCGTTGAGCAGAAGCTCGACGCCGAAGGCGGCGTGCGCGCCGGCGAAGAACTCGGACATCGTCGGCGTCACGGCGCGGCTCATGACGCGCGCCAGGGCCTCCACGACATAGACCTTCTTGCCGAACTTGCTCGCCACCGCCGCCAATTCCAGGCCGATGAAGCCCGCACCGGCGATGACGATGGTGTTGGCCGCGGCGAAGCGCGCCTTCATGGCGTCCGCTTCGGCGAGCGTGCGCAGATACATGACGCCGTCGAGGTCCGCGCCCGGGACCGGCAGCTTGCGGTTACGCGCGCCGGTCGCGAAGACGAGATGGTCGTAGGCGATCGCGGTACCGGACGCCAAGGTGACCTTGGACGCCTGCCGGTCCACGGACGCGACGCGACTGCCCGTCAGAACCTCGATCGCGTGCTTTTCGTAATAGTTTTGCGGCCGCAGCAGCAGGCGCTCGGCCGTCGTGTCGCCCAGGAGATACGCCTTCGACAAAGGCGGGCGCTGATAAGGGAGCTGTGGCTCATCGCCGATGATGGTGATCGGCTCTTGATAGCCATATTCGCGCAACGAGGCTGCGACCTGATAGCCGCCCTGCCCCGCTCCGATAATGACGGTGCCCGGTGACGGCATCAGTCGAAATTACCCAAGCTGTTCAAAGGACCAGCTGGTCTTATTCGGTTTGGAACCCCTTGTCACGCAAGCGGGAGCTGCGGCTACCGGCTGGCCAGCACTTTGGCCCGGCGGCGGCCGGTCCCAGCCGGGATCGGCGCATCGGCGATGGCCGGTACGAGGCTGACATCCGCAGCGCAACAGCTCTGCGCCTTGCGCGGAGGCAGGGAGATGCGGCGTCCGCCCGGAAGCTCCACATAACGGCGAACCGTCGGCCCGTCGCTTTCCAAGACGTACTTGGCTCCAACAGGGAAATGGGTCGGGAGACGGGTCGATTTGGGCATATCCGGGCCTTTGTTGATGCGATCCCGCACTAACAATGCGGCGCGCCGGTGAACCGTTCGTGCAACGACAGACTTGTACCCGCAATCCACCGGGCCTCATCGCTATTTAGTTACCGCGCCGCCAGCGGGCCGGTCTGCGCTGGAACCGGATAAGCCCCTGCCCTCATTGAATTCCGTCCGCGCGCTATCAAATGAAGGCGGAAAGGTGATCAATGTCAGATTTCCCGAACAGATGGATGTGGTCGGAGG
The DNA here is from genome assembly GCF_003367395.1 of Pseudolabrys taiwanensis. NCBI lineage: Bacteria > Pseudomonadati > Pseudomonadota > Alphaproteobacteria > Hyphomicrobiales > Xanthobacteraceae > Pseudolabrys > Pseudolabrys taiwanensis. Next base: position 2,513,094 of record NZ_CP031417.1, read on the forward strand.
CCTGCGAAATGCTGGCGCGCGCTGAGCGCCTGCATAACTCGTTCTTCAGGCCGGCCCGGTCCGCCTCGCGGCTACCCGCCTGGGAACCGCCGGTGGACATGCTCGAAACCGAGCATGAGGTGCTGGTCCTGATGGCCTTGCCGGGCGTCGATGCCGAAAGGGTCGAGGCCGCGATCGACAATGACGATCTGGTCGTTGCCGGCAGCCGCGAGCTGCCTGCTGCGCTCCGCACCGCCATCATCCATCGGCTCGAGCTGCCGCAAGGCCGTTTCGAGCGGCGCGTCCGCCTCCCGGCGGGCCGCTACACCGGCGTCCACAGGAGCACGGTGAACGGATGTCTCCTGATCACGCTGCAGAAAGCGGGGTCCTACCGTGGCTGAAACTGAAAACTTGCGTTCAACAGAACAAGGCGCCAGCGCGTCCGGCCGAGAGCCCGGCAACGCTCGCCAAGAACAGAATTTCCCGCCGTTGCCGGCCGACGCGATGATCATCGTGCCGGTGCGCAGCTTCGTGCTCTTTCCGGGCATGGTGATGCCGGTGACCGTCGGCCGCTCGAAATCGATCGCGGCCGCGCAACAGGCCGTGCGCGAGCAGCGCCCGGTCGGCATCCTCAAGCAGCGCGACGCGGATGTGAACGATCCGACGGGGCTCGACATGCACCGCATGGGCACCGTCGCCAATGTCGTGCGCTACATCACCGCGCCGGACGGCAGCAATCATCTCGTCTGCCAGGGCGAGCAGCGCTTCCAGGTGCTCGAATTCCTGACCGGCTGGCCGTTCCTGGTTGCGCGCGTGCTGCGCATTCCGGAGCCGACCACCCGCACGCCGGAGATCGAGGCACACTTCCTGCACTTGCGCGGGCAGGCGCTGGAGGCGCTCGAATTGATGCCGCAGGCGCCGCAGGAGCTGACGTCGGCGATCCAGGGCATTGAACAGCCCGGGGCGCTGGCCGACCTCGCTGTCGCCTACATGGACGTCAAGCCCGACGAGAAGCAGGAAGTGCTCGAGACGATCGACGTCACGGCGCGCATCGACAAGGTGTCGCGCATGCTGGCGCAGCGCCTCGAGGTGTTGCGGCTGTCGGCGGAGATCGGCAAGCAGACCAAGGCCGCGCTCGACGAACGTCAGCGCGAGGTGCTGCTGCGCGAGCAGATGGCCGCCATCCAGAAGCAGCTCGGTGAAGGCGAAGAGGGCAAGGCCGCGGAATTGGCCGAGCTCGAGAAGAAGATCGCCGAAGCCGGCATGCCGAAGGACGTCGAGGATCAGGCGCGCAAGGAATTGCGCCGCTTGCAGCGCATGCCGGAATCGCAAGGCGAGTACGGCATGGTCCGCACCTACCTCGATTGGCTGATCGAGCTGCCGTGGAAGCTGCCCGAGGAAACGCCGATCGACATCAAGGAAGCCCGGCGTGTTCTCGATGCGGATCACTATGGCCTGGAGAAGATCAAGACGCGGATCATCGAGTTCCTGGCGGTGCGCAAGCTCGCGCCGCAAGGCAAGGCTCCGATCCTGTGCTTCGTCGGCCCTCCCGGCGTCGGCAAGACGTCGCTCGGGCAGTCGATCGCGCGCGCCATGAACCGCAAGTTCGTGCGCGTGTCGCTCGGCGGCGTGCACGACGAGGCGGAGATCCGCGGCCACCGGCGCACCTATATCGGTTCGCTGCCCGGCAACATCATCCAGGGCATCCGCAAGGCGGGCACCCGCAACTGCGTGATGATGCTGGACGAGATCGACAAGCTGGGTGCCGGCGTCCATGGCGATCCGTCGGCGGCGATGCTGGAGGTGCTCGATCCGGAGCAGAACAACACGTTCCGGGACAACTATCTCGGCGTGCCGTTCGATCTGTCGCGCGTGGTGTTCATCGCCACGGCGAACATGCTCGACACTATTCCGGGCCCGTTGCGCGACCGTATGGAGATCATCAGCCTCGCCGGTTACACCGACACGGAGAAGCTGCAGATCGCCTCGCGCTACCTGGTCAAGCGCCAGATGGATGCGAACGGCGTGAAGGATGGCCAGGTCGAGATCACCGATGCGGCTTTGCGTGAGATCATCCATCACTACACGCGCGAAGCCGGCGTGCGTAACCTCGAGCGCGAGATCGGCAAGGTCCTGCGCAACGCGGCCGTGCGTCTTGCCGAAGGCTCGGCGGAGAACGTCCGGGTCGACCTCGGCGATCTCGCGGCGATCCTCGGCCAGCGCCGGTTCGAGAGCGAAGTCGCCATGCGCACGAGCGTGCCGGGTGTCGCGACCGGACTGGCCTGGACGCCGGTCGGCGGCGACATCCTCTTCATCGAGGCGACGCGCGTGCATGGCGGCGGCAGGCTGATCCTCACCGGTCAGCTCGGCGATGTGATGAAGGAGAGCGCACAAGCCGCGCTGTCCATCGTCAAGAACCGCGCCGTCCTGCTCGGCATCGATCCGGATCGGTTCGAGAAGTCGGACATCCACGTCCACGTCCCGGCGGGAGCGATCCCCAAGGACGGGCCGAGCGCGGGCGTCGCCATGTTCATGGCGCTGACCTCGCTGATGACCGATCGCACGATCCGCAGCGACACCGCCATGACCGGCGAGATCTCGCTGCGCGGGCTGGTGCTGCCGGTCGGCGGCATCAAGGAGAAGGTGATCGCGGCCGCGGCCGCGGGTCTCAAGCGGGTGATGTTGCCGGCGCGTAACAAGCGCGACTACGACGACATTCCCGAGGAGGTCCGCCAGCAGCTCGAGTTCGTCTGGCTCGAGCGGGTCGAGGAAGCGGTTGCCGCGGCACTCGAACCGCGGGTCGACGCTCCCGCTTCGGGCGACGCGCCGGCTACGGCGCTGGCCTGATCGAAACGCGCCTGAAACAAGAACGGCCGCGCCTCAAAAAGGGCGCGGCCGTCGCTTTTTCACACGCCTGCTTTGGCTTCGATGCCCATCGCGTTGCCCGTCTTTGTTCCAACTTCCGCCCTGTTGCGGAACGACAGTGCAACGTCAAACGTTGCCCCACACGAGGGCGAACACGAACTTCCGGAGAATTCACATGACGCGCAAATTGGCCATTGCTGTATTTGCTATCGCCGCCGCGGCAACGGTCGCGGTCGCTCCTGCGCAGGCGCAACGCTGGCATGGACACGGCGGCTGGCACGGACACGGCGGGTGGCATCGAGGCGGCGGCTGGGGCTGGGGTGCCGGCGCGGGCTTTGCCGCCGGTGCGTTGCTCGGCGGCGCTCTCGCAGCCTCGCCGCGCTACTACTATAGCGAACCGGGTTATGCCTACGGTCCGGGCCCCGCCTATGTCGATGATGACTCGGTCGCGTACTGCTCGCAGCGCTATCGCTCGTACGATCCGGCGTCAGGCACGTTCCTCGGTTATGACGGCCTGCGCCACCCCTGCCCGTAATAACGCACGCAATGCCTCAACATGCGATGTGCCGCCTTATCGGGCGGCACATCGACGTTTTCAGGCGTAAAGGGTCAGCGCTTCACTGACATGTTCCAATAGAACTGGACCGGCGAGACGATCGCCCCTTCCACGTTCTTACGATACGCGATCGGCAGATAGAACTCGCCGAGAAACGCTTCCGCGCCGATCGCCCACATACGCTCCTGAATCTGCGCTGCGATCTTCTTGCGCTCGTCGAGATTGGACTCGCGGACGAACTTGTTGCGTAGGTCTTCCAGCGCCTTGTCGTCGGCCCAGCCGAACCATCCGTTCACGGGGTCGCCGGAATAGGCGATGTGGGCCGGGCTGCTCAGATCGACCCCGGCCCAGAAGGTGTGGAACATGTTCCATCCGGTGCGCTCGGCGCGCTTCTCCGTCATCTCCGCCCACGTCGTGTTGAGCAGCTGCACCTTCATACCCAGCGCGCGCAATTTCTCCGCTGTGACGCGGTTGAAGGCGGCGATGACCGGAATATCGGTCGCGTTGAGGATGACCACGGGCGTGCCGTCATAACCGGCCGCCACCAGTGCCTTCTTGGCCGCCTCCATCGATCCGTTCTTGATGAAGTCGCTGCCCGTCTCCGAGGCCAGCGGCGACTTGCACGGGAACACCGAGAAGCACGTGTTCCAGAATCGCTGCGGTCCGATCGCGGCGGTCATGTAATCGCGCTGGTTCATCGCCATCATCACCGCGCGCCTGATCTCGGCCTTATCGAAGGGCGGCTGCGTGTGATTGAAGCGCGCCATGCCGACGAACGGGTCGGGCCCGGTCTTGCCGACGATGATGTTGCGATTTCGCTCGAGCCGGTCGACCAGACGCGGACTGACCTCCTCGAGATAGTCGACACGGCCGGCTAGCAAGGCATCGACGGCCGCGCGCTGGTTCGGCATCTTGATCCACTCGACGCGGTCGACCTTGGCAAGCTTGCCGCCGGCCGCCAGAGACGGCGGCTCGTCGCGCGGCACATAGTCTTTATTCTTGAGATACACCGCCTTGTCGCCGGCGACGAACTCGTCCTGTTTGAAGATGAACGGCCCGGAGCCGATATTCTCGCTGATCGGCTTGGTCGGATCAGTCTCGGCGGCGCGCTTCGGCAGCATGAACGGCACGTAGGACGAGATCTGCGCGAGTGACTCGAGCACGTAGCCGTAAGGCGCCTTCAGCTTCATGGAAAAGGTCTTGTCATCGACCACCGATAGCTCGGTGATGAACTCGAATAGCTCCTGGCCGACACCCGAGCGCAACGTCCATCGCTTCAGCGAGGAGACGCAGTCATCGGCAGTGACCGGCTTGCCGTCGTGCCATTTCAGACCGTCACGCAGCTTGAACGTCCAAGTAAGACCATCCGGCGATGTCGTCCACGAGTCCACCATCTGCGGCCGCACCTTGCCTTCGGCGTCGTAGGCAAACAGCGTGTCGTAGATCATGTAACCGTGATTGCGGGTGATATAGATCGAGGTCCAGGTCGGATCGAGGACGACAAGATTGGCGTGCGGCACGACCCGCAGCACCGAGGGGGCTGCCGTTGACGGCGCGGCTTGCGCGGCGGGCTTCGGCGCCTGCGCGGCCGCAAGCGAGGCGGCAAGCGCCACGCCCATCGCCGCCAGGAAACACAGGTATCGTCGCAAATGACGCATGGCTCTACACCCCGCGCAACAGGATTCCGTGCCGGAACGATTCCTTAGAACGCAACCGAGACTTCGACCGTGCCGTAGGCGCTCTTACCGCCCCGCGTCTCGTCGGTCTGCGAATAACCGCCTGAGAACGAAATTTCGAACGGTAGGAGCTGGGGACTACGGAAGATCACGAAGGCGCCCACGCGCTGTTCGTTGGTCACCCAATTGCCTGTCGCCAGGCCTTCGGGCCCAAGAATGACGCCGGAGAAGTTGTAGCCCGCCCGGCCGCGGATCCAGTAGCGCTGCGTCGCCGAGCCGTAACTTGCATGAAGATTGTAATATCCCTTCGCGGCATAAGGCGATTCAATCTCGCCGCGCACATGCACGCCCCAATGATCACCGTCGTTGCGATCGAATGGGTTGTTCGGCGACAGCCGATGACCCTCATAGTCGAGGCCAGCGTAAAACCGTGCCGTCATGCCGGGCAGATACGTCTGATAGCCGAGCATCGCTTCGAATGCGGTTTCCTTGCCATCGACCGTACCGCCGACGACCGCGGTCGAGCTGTATTTGTAGGGATTGTAGAGACCCATCACGCGGACCAGGAAACCGTCGGTCGCTATCTTGCCGTTGAGCGCGCTGACGACACCGGCGTAGCCGTAGTAACTGTCGCGGCGGTCGTCGAAACCGCCGAAGACGACGGTGCTATAGGTCTTGACCGGTGCAATGAAGGGCGGCGGCGGCGCCTTGGCTACATCGGCGGCCTGCGCCGCGCCGGCGATGCAAACGCTAAGAATGCACCCCGTACTCAGCGCCATTAACCGCGCATGCGCGCCAACCCGACGCACAAAACGTCTCGTGTACCGGTACGCCATGCTGGCTCACCCCCGCTCCGCCAACCGTTGCGCGCAGAAGCGCACCGTGCGCCGCAGTCGCAACGATAAAACATGCAGCCAACAATCATTGCGCGTGAACGCTAACACCGGCGCGCTCGCCGCAACAATGCCGCAGGTCCGTCACCGATATCGTTGCGTGCGATTACGCACACTATTCCGAACGCGACTCGGCCCACTGCACCGCGGCAGCGCCTGTCTTAACGAATGTCAGACGATGAATGTCGGTACAGTTTTGATACTCGTGCCTCGCAGAAGCACAATATTACTACTGATCGCGCATATACTTTGTTGTGTGGCAATCGTGACGCGATCGTTTGCGTATCAATGATCTGTCGGCCGGCTTTAGCCACGTCGCTTGTCGCGGCGTTCGAAGGGCATTCCCGGCTCGAATGAAAACAAGCTGAACGATAGATTGCCGGATTCGAACTGCGCATCCACTTGCACAGGCCCGCGCAAGCGTTCGACGCGCACCGTGACCTTGACCGGCAGGCTGCGCGCGGGAACGAGCGTCTTGGATTCGATTTCGAGGGTCTTGTTCTCGTCATCGGGCACGCTGATGCAAGTCGATGCAAGGTAGGCGAACGGCGTCGACCGGTAAGGCGCCGTCAGAAGTTCCCACCACGCCATCGGCCCGTGCGGCGGTAACGGCAGCGGCTCGCGCCACGTCATGCCGGGAAATGCCGCATACGGCACGCACGGTGTGCTCATCGCCATCAGCTTCAACAACGGACAGGCGAGCTCACGCGTCTCGATGACGCGCCACGCATCGGGATCGGTGGACGTGACCAACGCCCCGTCACCGGCACTCCGGAAAACATGGCGGCCGTATTCGTCGATGAATATGCGCACGCGTACGACCGCGCCGGTCTCGTACCGCCCGAACGGTCGCGGAATGCGACCGCTCGATTCGACCCGCCATACTGTCGTGCCCGGCGCCATCGTCGTCGTGGCGTCATGGACACGGGCGTTGAATTGGGCGCCGCACACGATCATGCCCCCGGGCGGGGTCATGGCCGCATGCCACTCGAGGAAATCGCCCGGCCGATCTTCCGCCGCGGATAGAAAGTTGGCGAGACGAAAGGCGCGGGTCGGTGCGCTGATGGTAGGGCCGAGCTGCGCGTGCATGTGCAGATGCGGCGCCGGCGAGCGGCCGGAATTGCCAGCCAGGCCGATATAGGCGCCATGTGTGAGATGGACGCCCGATGAGACCGTGATCGAGCCCTGGCGCAGATGGCCGAGCAAGGCCCATCCGCCGGCGTCCAATCGGATGATAACGTAATTGCCCCACATCTCGGCGAAATTCGACGTGCCGAGAGCGTTGTCAGGCACATCAGATCGCACCGCCTCGACGTAGCCGGCGCCCGGCGCATAGACGGGCGCTTCCCAGATGGTCGTCGCGGCATTGACCGGGCGTTGAAAGTCGAGTGCATGCCGCCAGCGCCCCACATGACTAAGTGACCCATCGAAGCCCTGCGTGATCTGGACCGGGCCAGCGACTGGAACCGTCAATAGCGGTTCGCCGTGGCCGAACCGCTCGCTCAAATAAGACGCGTTCCACCAAGCAAGCTCGGGTGGCACATTGGAGGAGAGATTCCGGCGCGCCAATTCCGCCTTGTGACTCACCAACAGCGCGCCGACGCCGAGCCACACGGTGAACGCCGCCGGCACCGGCAGGAAGGCATAGGACGATCCTGGTAGGACGCGTTGAAAGTAAGCCGAGATCACGGACGCGGTCACGCCGGCGAGCACCGCGATGAAGGCCAGCGAGCGGTCGGGCAGGAACAGCACCGAGGCCAGCAGCATCGCGGCCAGAAAATAGTTATGGGCCCCCAGCAGCCACAGATAATAGAGCCCCATCTGCTCGAACAGCAGGCCGATGCCGACGCCGCAAACCCATCCGATGATGCCGGAGAAAAGCATCATCCTCGACCACAGGAGGATCGCGATGAAGACGAGGACGCCGACCTCCACTTTCGGCAGGAACAGCATCATGCCGAGCGAGCGGAAGAACGATTGCACCCAGCTCAAGGCGTCGGTCGGCCGCGGCCAGTCCACCGTCGCGACCAAGGCGCTCTGCGTCCACGTCGAGAACAAAGCGAACAAGACGCCGGCGACGATGTAGAAGCCCCAGCCGAGCGGCGGCAGAATGGAATCGCGCAGAATGCGCGTGAGCGCGGCGGCGATGAGCGAAGCGGCCAACGCCGCGCAGACCTCGACGGCAAGCTGAATTTCCAGCGACTGGCCGCTGGCGGTCGTCAGCCACGCCACCGCCAGCGAGGCGAAGATGGCATTGTTGCGTAGCGCGCCGCCGCGCTTGACCTGCTCGTCGACGCCGAGCACCCACGCGACGCCATCAGCGATGACAAGCCCGATGATCGCGAAGATCGGAAAACGGACATCGCGGACGATCGCCACCCAGAAGAGCACCGATATCCACGGCGACTTCACGAGGAAGGTGCTTCCGAGCGCCAGACTTATAAAGCGGAGACGAACCATGTCGAACGCTCCGAGCCAAACCGTGACGGTGGCCCCTTCCACACGCCGTGACGATCAAGCGCGCGGCGCCAAGTGCGCCGGCAACAATTCCGGTCCGTTGATGTCTTCCAAGACTTCACGGCGGCGGATGAGCTCCGGCTTGCCGTCGCGGTTGATCAGGACGACGGCCGGCCGGTAGTCGATGAACTGCATGGACTGCGCCAGATTATAGGCGCCGACGGGATGCAGAGTCAGGACGTCGCCAACGTCGAGCATCGGCAGATCGACGGTTTCCCGGACGACATCGATGGCCATGCAGAGGTCGCCATAGAGCCGTGTCGGCGTCGTCTGGGAATTGACGAGGCGCGAAGGCCAAACCCCGATCTCGAACCAGGCCGCCGTATAGAGGAAATTGATGCCCGCATCGATCACCAGCCCGCGCTTCGAATCCTCCTGCATGATCTGCCATTCCTTTGCCGCACGCGCGGAAAGGTCCGTGCTGGCCGGCGGCGGCCGGTCGTGGCCCTTGGTGGCGACCACGGTCGTCAACAGATAGCCGGCCTCGTCGACCAGATGGCGCCCCAATTCCAGACGCAGCAGCGGCCGCTTCTTCTCCGGCAACTTGTTGAGAACGCCCGTGATCGCGTCGGCATATTCCTCGACCGGCTTGATGACATGCTCGGCCGGCCTCGGCATGCCGTGCAACAGGCTGTAAGACGGGAACCCGCCGCCCAGGTTGAGACAGGGCACCAGGTGATTGCTGTCGAGCAAAATCTGCTCACGCAACGCCACGAGGTTCTGCGCCGCCAGGCGATAAGCCTCCGGCAGCAGAATATACGTGCCGATATGCGTATGCAGGGTATGAAGAACGAGCTTCGGGTTCTTCACCACACGGATAGCCGCGCGCGCCGCCTCGCCGTTCGCCAGCGCGAAGCCGAACTTGGTCCAGATCGGACGGATGCCACAGTCGAACCACGTGCGGATGCCGACCTGGGCCGGCTTCTTGAACCTGGCGACGATGTCTTCGATCACATTGAGTTCGTCCCAATTGTCGATCTGAACCACCGCGCCGTCGCTCAAGGCCCGTTCCAACGTATCGCGGGTCTTGTGGGGCCCGTTGAAAATAATGTCCTTACCCGCAATGCCGAGCTTGCGCGCCTTCTCGTACTCGAACTGCGATACGACCTCAGCCTGCCAGCCTTCGCTGTGAAATATCTGGCAGACGGCGTTCAAATAGTTGGTCTTGTAGGACCACGCGAAACTGGTCTTTTTGTAACGGCTGCCAAACGCATCCCGCGCGCGGCGCGCCTTTTCGCGCATGTCGTGCTCCGAAAAGACGAACAGCGGCGAGCCGAACGAGCGCACCAGGCCTTGCACTTCGACCCCGTCGATCGCCGGCAGCGGCGGCACGAATCCGCCGCGGGAATAGTAGTTGCGGTCGACCGCGGCTTCGGGCGAACGACCAAGTTCGCTGGAGATGGTCGGCGTGCCGTAGGTTTCGCTCATGAGGCGGCCTCCGTTTTCGGCGCCAAAGGTCCGGCGACGTATTCTCCGTCGGTGGAGAGCTTTGCGAGTTCCGCGATATCGGCGACGAGATCGAGACTGTGGCGTATGAACATCTGCCCGGCGTCGCAACGCTCCAGCTTGACGGCGCCCTCGCCCCGCAGCAATCCAAGCAGGTAAGCCGGCAGGTTGCAGCCAATCTGAGCCGGAAAGTCGACCCAGGCTGGAAAGCGCGGATTGATCTCGAACAGAAGGTGGGGCCGCCGCGGCATCTTGAGGAACTCGATCTCGAACGGCCCCTGCCAACGCAGCGACTTGATGATCTGGGTTACGGTCGAGTCGAGCTTGCGGTCGTCGATGACGATGCCGCCGAAGCCCTTGCCGCTCGAAGTGCGCAGCAGCTTGCGGATGGCGCAGGAGCCGACGACCTCGCTGTTACCGTCGGCAAGGCCGACCACATCGTATTCGTCGCCGAACAAGGCCTCCTGCACGAGGACCGGGACGCCCCACACGCGCGCGATCGCGTCGAAGTGCTCGGCAAGGTCTACCTGCGAGTAGACGAGAAAAGCTTCGTAGTACTTTCCTTTGACGTAAACTGGGTAGCCGATTTCGGCCGCGCAGCGGGACAATGTCGCGACATCGTTCGCGGCATAGGTCTTCGGTCCGGGAATAGCGTGACTCGCGCAGAAGCCGCCCAGGTTCTCCTTGGCGCGCAAGTCCAACGCCGCTTTGCTCGGCAGCATCGCGGTGATGCCGAGCTTCTCCAATTCCGGATAGATTGTCAGAAAATTATCCAGCTCCGAATCCAGGCACGGCACCAGGAATTGGAATTTCTCCTTGCCGTGGATGTAGCGCATGCGATCGAGCAGTATCTGCGGCCCTTTCATCGGAAACGGCAGCAGATAAATGGCGTCTACGTGATCGATGTTGTGACTATAGAGCCCGCTCTCGAGCGGATCGTAAGACAGCGCGACAACCCTGAGGTCCGGATAGCGGCGACGCATGCTGCGGATGACCGAGGCGCCCGGCTGCGGGTTATCGCCGCGATGGAGACCAGTGACAGCGATGGTGACCGGCTCGCCCATGGCTCACGCGCTCTCGATGATACCGAGTGAACGCAATTCCGATGTGAACATTTCAACGTCTCTTAACGCTCGCGAGCGATCTATTTTGAAGTGCTCGGCGACGAGATTAACGAGTTCGCCCAACTCCGTACCGGCCACTAAACGGCGCAAAATGAAGCCCGCCGTCGGCGTGACGCGATAGAAATTGCCGGAAAGCGTATCGAGCACGAACTGATCGCCATAGAAGCGGTATCGGGTGGCGCGGTCTCCACCATCGCCTGCGTGAGGCTTGTTGCGGGTCATCTTTACGGCTTCGCTGGTACTTTAACATTCAACATAAACAAGACTTTAGACGCGCGGTGGTATCGTTCTGACGTGACGGGGCCAATTGCGTGCATCGTTAAAGAGGCGATGCGCGCCGCCCTGAGACGGTGATGCGGCGACCATTTTGAACGCGCGTCCAGTCCTCATGTCGACGGACAAGCACGCCGCATAAGAACAGGAGAAAGGTCGAATGGCCTGCGCCACCATGTGGCCGCGGCAGCGGCGAAGCTATGTCCGGCTGGCACTTTGGGCCTGGAGCCTGGTGATCGGCGCATCGCTTTGCGCCGGCGCGCGCGCCAATGCCTACGAGATGGTATCCATCAAGGCGACGCGTCCGGCCGGCGCGGCGCACGCGGCGATCCAAGGCGAATTGTTCAAACCGAAGGGCGACGGTCCCTTCCCCGCGGTCGTGCTGATGCACGGCTGCGGCGGTTGGCAGAGCGCGGTGCTCAGCGGACTGCACGCGCACACGCAATACTTCCTTGATCACGGTTATGCCGTTCTCAACCTCGACAGCTTCGGCCCACGCGGCACGTCCGGCGGCACAGTGTGCGAGAGCACGGCGCGATTGGTGCGCGCGCTCGACTATCGCACTTACGACGCCTTCGATGCGCTGCGCTATATGCGCTCGCTGCCCTACGTCGACAGAGAAAACATCTTCCTGATGGGGCAGAGCAACGGCGGCAGCGTCGCCATCAATGCCGCCAGGAACAAACGCCGCGGCGGCTATCGCGCCGTCGCCGCTTATTATCCGTGGTGCGGCTCGCTTGGCGGCGCGCGGGTGAAGCTATCCGCGCCGCTCATCGTCTTCAGCGGCGGACGCGACGATTGGGTGCCCGCATGGCAGTGCCGGCACAAACGTGCGGTGGGCGCATCGCTGAAGGTCGTCGAGTATGCAAGCGCGGCGCACTCGTTCGACCTGCCGATCCAATCGCAGCGCTATCTTGGCAAGCTCATCGGCTTCAACCAGCCCGCAACGGCGGACAGTCGGGCGCGCATGCTCGCCTTCTTCGACAGCAACTTGTCCAAGTCGCCCGCCGCGGCGAAAGCTTTCGCCGCGGAACCCGCACCTGTCACTGTATCCCTGAGCCCGCTCGAAGGCGCGGATGCGAGCTGGTTCGAGTAACGCGAAGGAACAGATCGCAAGCTCGGACGTTGACGCTAACTTCTTACGCGGCACTGTGCTAAAAACGTTGGCACAGTGCCGCGCAGTTGTTCAGATACCAACGAGTGACAACCGCGTGACATGCGTTCGAACATTCAATCCGCACTGCAATCTTTTCATGAGGCGAACAGCCTAAGATTCGCCGCCGTTGAGCCGTAACGCGAAGACATTCGTCTCCCACTGTCAGGAGTACCGATGTCTTCCCCAATCATTCCTGTGTTGCTCGCTGGCGGCGCCGGCACTCGGCTTTGGCCGGTTTCGCGCGACGCTCTTCCGAAACAGTTCCTGCCGCTGGTCGGCGAGCGCTCCACCTATCAGGAGACGCTGTTAAGGGTGAAAGACCCGATGTTCGGCCCCCCGATCGTCGTCACCGGGCCGCACTTCCACTTCTTTGCTCAACGTCAAGCCGAGGAAATCGGCGTCGACGCGACCGTCGTGATCGAACCGATGCGTCGCGATTCCGGGCCGGCCATCGCCGCCGCCGCCGCCATCGCGCGCGCGCGCGATCCGGAGGCGATCGTGCTCGCGCTCGCCGCCGATCACATCATTCTCGATCTCGAGGCGTTCCGCGCCACCTGCGATCATGGACGCGACGCCGCTGAAAACGGCTCGATCGTGACGTTCGGCATCAAACCGGCGGAACCGCGCACCAGCTATGGCTACATCCTTCCCGGCGATTCAGTCGGCGGCAACGGCGTCAAGCGAGTGGAGCGGTTCGTCGAGAAGCCGGATGCGGCGACCGCCGCACGTTATGTCATGGACGGCTATCTGTGGAACTCAGGCAACTTCCTGTTCCGTGCCGATGTGCTGCTCGACGAATTGGCCCGTTTCGTGCCGGATATGCATGCCGCGGTCGAGGGCGCCGTCGCCCATGCAACCACCGATCTCGGTTTTCTGCGGCTCGATCCGGATTCCTTTGCACGCGCGCCGCAGAAGTCGATCGACTATGCCGTCATGGAAAAGACCGACCGCGCCGCCGTGGTCGCCGGCGACTTCCGCTGGTCCGATGTCGGCAGCTGGGATGCGTTGTTCGACATCGCGCCGCGCGACGACGAGGGCAACGTGCTGCAGGGGCCGGTCGTCGCCATGGACTCGCGCAATTGCGTCGTCCACTCGGACGGACGCCTGACCGCGGCCGTCGGGCTTGAGGACATGGTGGTGGTCAGCACCTCCGATGCCGTGATGGTGGTTCCGCGCGCCAGGTCGCAGGACGTGCGCGACCTGGTGGCGAAGCTCAAGACCCGCAACAGTCCCGAAGCGTCCAACCACCGGCGCATGCACCGGCCCTGGGGCTATTACGAGTCGATCGACATGGGCGAGCGCTTCCAGGTCAAGCGCATCGTCGTGATCCCGGGTGAGATGCTGTCGTTGCAAAGGCACCGCCACCGCTCCGAGCACTGGATCGTGGTGCGCGGCACCGCCGAGGTGACGATCAACGAGACCATTCGCGCCGTGCACGAAAACGAGTCGGTCTATATCCCGATCGGCAGCGTGCATCGGCTGGCCAATCAGGGCCGTATCCCGCTCGAGCTGATCGAGGTGCAGACCGGCAGCTATCTCGGCGAGGACGACATCGTGCGCCTCGAGGACATCTACCAGCGCCACTAGCTACAACGCCGACACCGCGTATGCTCCGCTCGTCCCCGCGAAAGCGGGAACCCAGCGCGAAATTGGCGGCTTTACGTGGCCCCTGGATTCCCGCTCCCGCGGGAATGAGCGGAGTGTTTTATTGCTCGCCGCGGATCTCGCGGCAGGAGGCCAGGCCGCCCGAAGACAGGCTCACCACCAACCCGGTGGTGAGCCCGCTTTTCGCTTCTTTCCTGTTGAGGAAGCGGAGCGTGCGGCGTGGATTCGCCTCGCAGAATTTCGCGAGCGTGCCCGCTGTCGCCACCACCGAGAAATCCCTGGGAAGAACGGCGATGCCGCCGTCCTTCAGGACATAGGCGTCCTTCACGTTCGACAATTCGAGGGTTGCCAGACAGGCCTTGAGCAGACCGCGATAGCTGTCCGGAGCTTGAGACAGGTCGCCGGCCGAACCGTCCAGGATGTACTCGAGGCTCCTATTGCAGCTCTCGGCGTGCGCTGCCCCCGCCCAGAGCAATAGGCACAACGCCGCCAGACCACAACGCATTACGATGCACCTCCGCCGGCCGCCACGGTCTTGTCAGCCAGCAGATCGACCGGCACAGGCTCGAAGTCCACCGGCGCATAATGCTCGCGCGGCAGCGTGAGATAGTAAGTGCCGGCCGCACACCGCTCCCAACTCATGTGGCGGGCGCGCGTCGCCGCACGCCTGCCGAGCGAGATCCGTTTGACGCCGTCGTTCACCATCTCCGCGAGGGCGGCAGCGATCGCTTCGCTATCGGGCTTAACAAGCAACCCGGTCTGATTATGCAGGACGGCATCGGCGACCCCGCCGACATCGGTTGCGACGCTTGGCAGTCCGGCCGCGGCCGCCTCAAGGAACACCAGGCCAAAGCCTTCCACCCGCCCGGTCGGATCCCAGTTGCCGGTGAGGCAAAAGAAGTCACAGCCGCCATAGATATCGCGTATCTGCTGCGACGGCAGCGCGCCGAGCAGGCGGATGTCGCAGCCGGACGCGGCGATCGCCGCCTTCAGCTCCCGCACATAGTCGGCTTCGCCCTCCGGGCCGATCACCAGCCAGGTGATCTTTTCGCGCACGGATGGCGGCAGCGCGTTCAGCGCCGCGACCGTGGCGAGATGGCCCTTACGGCGGGTGAGACGCGCGACCGTTACCATCGTGACGCCGTCGTCGCGAAGACCGAGATCGGCGCGCGTGATCGCTCGCGGCGCACGCGGGCCGAACCAGAACTCCGACACGCCGAGATGCACTGTGCGCACCTGTTCGGCTGGGACATTGAAGCGGTCGCGGAACAGATTATGGGTATATGCGCTATTGGCCGCGATCTCTGTGCGTGGACCGAACACGCCCGCGAGCCAGATCGCCAGCCGCTTCTCACGCGCCTGCGTCTCGTTGATCTCCGTGCCGTGCACCGTCATCACGAGGCGGGCGTTGGTTCGGCCACGCGCCAACGCCAAAGGAATAAAGAACGGCCAGTCGGCCGCGTGCACAATGTCGTAGTCGCTTTCGGCGATGACCCGGCGCGCCAATGCGACCTTGGCCGGCAGATCGCGCCGCGAATGCAAACCGCCGGAATAGCGGCGAACTTCAAAGGGCAGGCGGCGATCTTCCGCGTGGGTCGCGACGCCGTAATCGGGGCCATATACCGTGACCGTGGCGCCAAGGCGCGTCGCCGAACAGGCGATTTCGCGCACATAGGTGGCGATGCCACCATTGACCGGTGGAAACTCGCTGGTGAGCATCAGGATTTTCATAACGTCACCCCATCGACTGGACCAGGCGTTCCCCGGCGGAGGGAGCGTCGCCGCGCTGAATCTCGTGATGCAGCCGGTAGACGCGCGCGAGCTGCGTATCGGGCGTGAAGGTCGCGATCCGGGCGGCGACCGCCACGGGATCGACTTTGCCGGCGGCAATCGCATTGCGCACGTCTACGAACCGCGCCGCGAGAGTCTCGATCAGTTCGTCGCCCGGCAATTCGCGGTCGACGAGATAACCGCTCACTTCGTTGTCGAGCACGGCTTCAAGTTGCGGCAGATGCACGGCGACAACAGGCCGGCCGATTGCCAGAGTCTCCAGCACGCAACGCGGCATACCCTCGAACTCCGAGGTCAGAATGCCGGCATGGGCCTGAGACAAGACATTGGCGACGCCCTTGGCGTCCTGAAAACCATGTCGAACCGTGATGTCCTGGATAGCCGCGTATTCCGCGAACCGCGTCGGATCGCTGGTGCCGACGTAGTGGAATTCGACGGCACCGTTCAATCGGTCGCGCAGCCGCGCGATGGTCTTGAACATCAACCGCGGCTGCTTGAACTCGTCGAGACGGCCGATAAAGACGATACGGAACGGGTCGATGCTCGCGGGAAACGGCTGCGGCCGGAAGATGTTGGTGTTCACCCAAGTCCACAGCGTGTCGATCTTGTCGGCATATTGTGTATAGGTCGCGCGCAGTCGCTCGGTGATCATCGGATTGACGCACAGGAAATTGCGGCTGGTCTTGACGGCGAAGCGCTCGCCCGTCCGATGCACGAAGCGGTAGCGCTGCAACAGCGAGTCCATCGCCATCTGCGGCACGCCCTCGCCGTGCAGCATCTGCACGTAGGGCAATCGCAGCACGAACGGCAGCCAGGCGAACTCCACCCGCCGCAGATCGACCGAGCAGCGCCGCGCGCGCAATTCGCGGGCAATGCGCGGAAAATTCCGAACCAATGCGACGAAGAACTGCGCGGTGATGGAATCCGTGATCTTGCGCGCCGCCTCGCGTGCGCGCACGTCCGGGTAATGCAGGATCGGCATGAAATCGAAGGTGCGTCCCCGGAACGTGGTCTCGGTAATCTCGCCCAGCTTCATGTCGCCGGTTGCGTCGACCCCGATGAACAGGACGCGCGTGTCCTCGGGGCAGAAGGTGACGAAATCGCGAATATAGGTTTCCAGGCCACCGATCTTGGTGCCACGGATGTCGAAAGGATGCATCAGCGCGATGTTGTAGCGCGCGGCGGGAGCTGCACTCATGAAACGCGACCTCTTCGTATCGTGATGGCTTGGGGAATGGCGTCGATCACCAGCCGTGGCAGCACGGCGGCGCAACGCAGATAACGGGCGGCAAGCCGCTGCGGATTGCTGGACAACCGCCACAGCCATTCAAGGCCGTTCTTTTGGAAGAAGCTCGGTGCCCGCACCTGCGTTCCAGCGAGGAAATCGAGAGCTGCGCCGACACAGACGAAGCCGACTCCCGGCGCCAGTTCGAGGCAGCGCGCCGCGAAGATCTCCTGGCGCGGCGCGCCGAGCGCAATGAAGCACAGCCGCGCGCCCGACTGCCGTATCCGCTCGATCGCCGTATCCGCTTCAGGCGAATCGGGATCGAAGTTCGCACCCGGCGCATAGGTTCCGACCACATCGAGCTCGCCGACGCGTCGCCTCAATTCATCGGTGGCGCGAGCGATGACCGATGGGCTTGGCCCGAGGATGAACACAGGCAATCGCCGGCTCGATGCCTGCGCGCTGAGCGGCTCGAGCAGATCGGCGCCGGTCGTGCGCCGCACCGCCACGCCGTTCAAGCGGCCGAGGAGAACGATCGGAAAGCCGTCGGCGGTGACGAAACGCGCGCGCCGGTAAGCCGACAGAAACTTCGGATCGCTGCGCAGCTTGTTGCAGTGATCGAGATTGAGCGTGAACACACAGAAGCCATGACCGCTCTCGGCGGCAGCCGTTATCGTCGACACCGCTTGCGGCATCGAATGCACATTGATCGATATTCCGTCGACGCGAAATTCGCGTTGAGCGGTGCTTGCGTCGCGCATGCAGGGTGTCCTCCGCAAAAGCCGAACGGCTCAGTGGAACAACACTTCCCCCTCTCGCCTTGACGGCGAGTCCCCCCGCGTGAGCGGCCATTCGCGTGAACACGTGACGTGAACGCGCGAATGGAACAGCCTTCGCTGTCACCGCCATCAAATTGCGCTATTGCGACGCAACAATGGCGCGCTCGTCAAATATTGAGGACAACGACACAATGCTTGATCGTATGTCGCGACGACATGTCTTGGGAACCATCGGCGGCGGATTGCTCACGCCTGTGCTCGCGAAAGCGGCAACCGCACAATCAAGCGACAGTCTCGGCACCGTCGCTGCAAAACGAAACTTTATTTTCGGTGCCGCCGCAGGACCCGTTCTGTTCACCGACTCGGCCTATCGGGAACTTTATCTGACACAGACGAAGATGATCACGACCGACATCGCGCTGAAGATCGGCACGATCGCGCCGATGCCGGGACCGAAGCGATTCGACAGCGCGGATCGTCTGCTGAACTTCTGTAATTCGCATAAGATTCAAATGCGTGGTCATTGCTTGATCTGGAACGAATGGGTTCCCGCATGGATCAAATCGATGAGTACGACCGAACGGCGCGCATATTTCGACGCCTATATCGACGAGGTGGTCGGCCATTATGCGGGCCGTCTGCATTCATGGGATGTCGTCAACGAGCCATTTTGGCCGGGGCATCGCGCGCCCGGCGGCTATCGCGTCGGACCATGGTACGACGCCTTCGGAACCGACTATGTGCGCCGCGCCTTCGAGCGGGCCGCGCGAGCCGATCCGAAGACGAAGTTGGTGCTCAACGAGGCGCAGACCGAGCGCGACGACGCCCTCGGCCTCACTGTACGGGCCGGGTTGCTGAAGCTCGTGAAGGAACTGAAGGACGCCGGCGTCAAGCTCGACGCGGTCGGCCTGCAAGGCCACTTACAGCCGCAATATCCACACGACCCCGCCCGCTTCCAGGACTTCCTGCACGAACTCGCGTCGACAGGCGTCGACATTTACATCACCGAATTCGATGTGCGCGACGACACGTTCCCGGACGATATCCGCACGCGCGATGGCCAGGTCGCGGCGGTCGCGGAGCGCTTTCTCAACAACGTATTGCGGGTGCCGCAGGTGAAGGCCCTGATCACCTGGCAGCTCGCCGACAACTATTCGTTCTACCGCGGCATCGCCAAGCAGAAGAACCCGGGCACCACCCGCATGCCGCGTCCCCTGCCCTACGACGAGCAGTTCCAACGCAAGCCGCTGTGGTTCGCGCTCGCCAAGGCCATGCAGAACGATCGCGCCTAAGGGTCAGGCGAGCTTGGTGCGTTTGGCGCGCCGGTTCCAGTAATTCATGAGAACCGGCGCGTACAACAGCGCCAGCACCGCGAAATAGACCAGACCGCCGGCGCCGATATGCAGCGCCAGCGCGACGCTGCCGCCGTCTTTCTTCAAGCCGTACAGCGCCAGCATCATCAGCGCCGTCGCCGCGGCGATCTTCAGCAGATGCAGCAGCGGCGGCCGCAGACGAAACAGAACCGCCCCCACGGCGAACGATACGAGCGCAGCAACGATCGCCGACAATGTGCTTGCCATCACGGCGCCCACCAGTCCCCACCACGAGATGAAGAGAATACTGGCGCCGACCGTCACCGCCGCCTCGACGGCATTGATGGCAAAGGTCATCCCGGTGCGTTGATGCAACAGGAAGACCTGGTCCGCGAAATGTGCCCGGAAATTGCGCAGCGCGCCGGCCAATGTGGCGAGCGGCAGGATGGCCAAGGTTGCGGCCTGGAAGTTCGGCGCGATCAACAAATGCACGATCTCCTGGCGCAGCATGAAGACACCGGCGACGCTCGGTAGCAGTATCGCCGCCAGAAGGGCACCATTATCGGCAAGCTGACGCATGGCGCGCTCGGCGCCCCGCTCCTGCATGGTCCGCACGGCGATCGGAAAGGCGCTCGCCGTGACCATCATGGCCGCGACCGTCGACGCCCGGAAGCCGAGACCGTAGCCGACTGCGAACAAGCCGGCCGCAGCCACGCCCATCATGTCGCTGACGATGAAGCGCGAGGCATTGATACTCAGCCAGCTCAAGCCACCGCCAAGCACCAGGGGCAGGCCATACGACAAAGCGTGGCGCAGAATGGTGCGATCGACCGGCCAGAACGACCAGCCGAACCGGATCATCGGCAGCACGACCAAGGTCGCGGCGGCCTGGGCGATGGCATAGCCGGCAATCGGCCACTCCGGATCCTGGCCGAAGAAGTGGATGAGCACCAGGCCGAGGAGGAAGCCGAGGGCCGGACCGGTTGTCTGCTGGATCGTGTAGACCGCAATCTCGTGGCGCACGCGCGCCCGTTCCGCGAGATAAAGATTGTAGGTGCGAGTGACGACATAGCCGAGTACGGCGAGCGTCAGGCCGAGCCCCGCGCCGGGCAGGATCTTCGTCTGCAGAATGAGCAGTACGACGACACACTGCACCGTCGCCGACAGCAGCAGAACCGCATTTTCGGTGCGATAGAAGCGGTCGGCTTCGTCGCCATCCTTGACCGCGCCGAAGAAACGCAACGCATATTGCGACCACCAGACCAGGAACACGGTCTGCAGGAGCTCGTGCGTCGCCGTCACCAGCGTGATCACGCCCAGGGTCGACTCGCCGACGATGTGCGTCCACACCACCACCGAAACGAGTTGGAACAGCGGGCCGACGACCTGGGCCGGAAGGTACAGCAGCGTATTTCTGAGCAGCATCGCGTCAGATCCCCAGCCCTTGCGCGATCCGCGGCGGCATCACCCGGCGGAGCAAGAGCACCGCGGCGGCGCAGATCGACAGCGCGGCGGTGTATTCGACAATCGTGGATAGAATTGGATGCAGCTGCAGCGCATCGAATTGGCGCAGCGCCATGATGACGAAGATGTGCCACAGATAGATGAAGTAGCTCGCGGAACCGAGCGTCGCGAGCGCGGCACTTTCGGGCGCGAAACCGAGCAGGACGATGCACGCCAATATCGCGTAGAGAAAGAACGCAACCGAATCGTAGTTCGCGGCGTCGCCGATCCCGGCGATGCGGACGCCGGCATAAACGGCATAGGCGGCGACCGCCGCCGCCGCGAGCGGGTAACGCATGGTGTGGAACAGCGCGCCCGCACCGAACAGCCCCGCCAAAGTCCCAGCCGCCATGAAGGCGAACCAGAATGGCAGATCGCGCATGCGCACCTCGTCGATGATCGCCTCGCCTACACCGAGATGCTGCAACAACGGATCGATATAGGCGCCGAAGGCGAGGCCGACGGGGATGGCCAGCAACAGCAGAAGAATGAGCCGGCGGTCACGCCCTTCGTCCTCACCCGCCAACGCAATCGCGGCCCATAGCGCGACGGTGCAGCCGACATAGACGAAAACGTAATAATAGACGAAGACGTAGGCGAAGACGTAGCGTGCCAGCGCCACCGCCGGCCGATGGTCCATCGCCGGATTGGCCAACGCCATGAAGACGTAGGCGGCGATAAACGCGATCGTATACGGCACGATCGTGCGCCACACCCGCTTCACCAGCGGAACGTGTCCGGAGCGAGCCGTGAGATAGCCGGACACGAACAAGAAAATCGGCACGCAGGGCCGCAACGCTGCATCTACTGCGGTGACGAACGCGGAGCCATCAGCCTTCGGCAACGAATGGATGCCGATCACCATCAGGATCGCCACGCCGCGCAGGGTGTCGACGACGCCATCGCGCGTTCGCGCCTGCGCATGCGCCCTTGCGTCTGTCGGCCAAGCGGTTTCGGCGGAGACGGTCACGGCGTGCCCCTCTCCGGCGTCGCCAGCACCGCCAAAGCGGCCTCGCGCGGACGCCAGCGATCGAACAGATCGTTGAGTCGGCGGCGTACGGGATTTTCGAATAGCCGATAAGAGGCCGCGCTGACGAAGACCAAGGCGACCATGGCGCCCGCGACGAGCGCAAAGCGTCCCGCCGGCGTGTTCGCGCCAAGCCAACGTCCGCCCACGGTGATGACCATGGTCGCGACCGGCATATGCAGCATGTAGATCGAGTAGGTCAGGTGCGCCCAGCGGCCAACGCCGCTCCGCGACAGCACGGTAATGGCGCCGCTGAGGTCGCATTGCACGGCGGCAATGGCGACCACGTAGACGAGCGCAACGGCCGCATAGATCGGCATCACCCCGCCGCCGACGATGAAAAGCACGAAAGCGGGCAGCAAAACAACGCCGATCGGCATGCGCGCGACGCGGTCGCGGAACAAATGCAGCGCGACGCCAAGCAGAAACGCGGGCAGCGCCCGCCACGCACCTCCCTGGTTGATCCAATCCGGCCAGGGTTCGACCCTCGTGGCCACGCAGTACAATGTCAGGACGGCGGCCGCGGCAACGGCGGCGACAACGATCAATCGGGGCCGGCGCAAGCCGACAAAGGCCATCAGCGGAAACAGCAGGTAGCACACCATCTCCGCCGACAGCGACCAGCTCGGAAAGTTGAAGGTGAGCCGCTGGCCGTCGATGGCGTGCAGCAGCAGCACCTGCGCCGGAATGTCGGACAACGGATAGCGCGACGGATTGTCGACATGGGCGTGGCCGAAGGTAAACAGCAGCGCCACCGCGACGTAGAAGCCGAGCGTGACGAGATGCAGCGGATAGATGCGCGCCAGACGCCGCCAGAGGAACCGGCCGACGGCGCCGCGGTCCGACACGCGGCCGAGATATTGGCTCGCGATCACGAAGCCGGAAATGACGAAGAACAGGTCGACGAAGAGATTGAAGTGCCGAACGTGGAGAAAGATGAAGCGGCCGAACGGAATGTCTTGAACGTAGTCGGCGTAATGCAGGATGACGATGCCGGCCGATGCCAGAATACGCAAGGCGTCGAGGTGCGGCGCCGCCGGCTCATCCCGACCGCGCGCACGACTCTGCCCGCTGATGTCGACGCTCGCCATCCGGCCCTCTAGTTTCGTGCCAGAACCCGGTCCGGCTCACCACCCGCACCTAATAGCCCGACCAACATGTCGATGACGCGGCCATGATCCGCCGCCGCGAGATTATTCCACCGAGCGAGATTTGCGGCGGCGCGCGCGACGAACGCGCTGCGCCAATCCGCGCTGGCGAACGCGCCGGCAATGGCCTGCGCCGCGCTGTACGGCGTGGCCGGATCGACGAAGACGCCGGAACCGTCGAGCACTTCGCGGAACACAGCCTGGTTCGGCGCAATGATCGGCAAACCGCCGTATTGCGCCTCGAGCAGCGGCAGACCGAGCCCCTCCTCGTGCGAGGTCGAGATCAAGGCATCGGCGTTGTCGAGAATGGCGGTGACTTGTTCGTCCGGCTGATAACCGTGCAGCGTCACGCCGGGCATCGCCGCAAGGACATCCCAATCGTCGCCCCAGCCGCGCCGTCCGATCACGTCCAACGTCGCATGCGGAAAGCCTTGCGCCCGCAAGGCGCCGAGAATGCGTCCGGCCGCGGCGAGGTTCTTGCGCGGTTCGACCGTGCCGATCGCGACCAGCCGCAATGCGCCCGGCTCGGACGGCCGCGCCGCGCGCGCGCCGACGCTCAGGCCGAAGTTGTTGCGCACCGCGGGCCGGTAGACCGTGATCGCCGCATCGTCGCGGCAATAGATCCGCAGCTTCGTCGCGGTGTCGGCCGAGTTGACCATGAACCGCGGCAGCCGGCGCACCGCCAAGTCGAACGGCCAGGCCATATAGGCCTTGGCGCGCCAATTGAGATCCTGGCGCCGCGACAGCAGGAAGACATCATGGATGTAAGGGATCACCCGTCCAGGAAACGCCTGCAGCAGCGGCGACGGCGGAAAGCCGGGACACAACAACAACGCCGACGACGAACGGACGAGGCGCGCCGGCAACCCTAGCGCCTGAGTAAGCAACATGTCGGCCATTCCTTCGGCGCGCACGGGCACGGCCTCAAGCGGCGCCAGCGCCTCCTTGGAGAAGAGCTGCATGGTGATGCGCTCGATTCCCGTCACATGGCGCCAAAGGTGAGTTTGGTCGACGTAAACACGCATGACTGAACGGCCCTATCGGCTCGGGATCAGGGTTGGCGCCGCAAAGCGCGGGCGCATCGGCGGCCCGGCCCGAACCCTCTGACGCGCCGGCTCGCGCGGCAGCATCACGCAGATGATCGACACATAGATGGCGAGCGTGATGGTCTTCGACGAAAAGCTGACGGAGCTCGCCGCCACGACGACCAGGAACAGCACCGCGATCCACGCACCGCCGGACGAGCGGCGCACCACTTCGGCAAAGAAGCAGGCCAGGCCGAGGGTGATCAGCGCGGTCTGGATGAGGCCATATTGAGCGATACAGGCGATCCAGAAGTTCTCGATGCCGTAGTCCAGGCCCATCATCGACTGAAGGCTGCTGGCGCGCCCCGGCTCGGAGCCGAGGAGAAATTCTTTCCAATCGAACAGCGACAGCAATTGGATGGTCGCGATGCGCGCATGCGCGCTGCCCTTGTCGGACGAGAAGCGGCCGATCATGTTGTCGAACACGCCGGTGCCGAACAACAGCGGCAGCGCCGTGGCGATCAGCATCAGACAACAGGCCACCATGATGACGGTCGTCAGACCATAGCGCTCCCCACGCACCAGCCGCGCGCCGTAGAAGAGCGCAAGCCCCGTGAGTACGACGAGCACCATGACCAGCGCGGTGCGGCCACCGAACACCATCAGCGAGCACATCGCCACCATAAAGGCCGCGACGCCCAGCGGCGGCGGGGCGCGCAGGCGCGGCTTGAGCGCGAGCATCAGGATATACATGGCGACGATGCCGGCCGCCGCCAACGGATAGCCGAGCAGCGCTGTCGAGCGCCAGTCGGTGGTCACGACGAGCTTGCCCATCGTCATCGGCACCAGCCGATGCTTGGAGAAGTACTCGTAGAAGCCGAGGGCGATGTTCAGCCAGATAAAGAAATGAATGCAGTAGACGAGCGGTTTACGCTGCGCCGGCGTCAGGTTCCAGATGATCAGCGCCAGCAAAGCCGGCAACAAAAACGTGTCGATCACATTGGTGAACGGCCGCTTGAGCACGATGCATTGGAAGGCCAGCAGGCCGCAAGTGAAGAAGTAGACGAGCAGCAGCTTCGAGCCCGATATCACCCGGTCGAGTTCACCGATCACATCGCCGCCGCGGAACAGCAGCAAGACGAAAGCGAGGATCGTGACATAGGTGCCCGGATGCAGCTTCTCGAAGAAGGCGCCGCCGGCGGTGATGTAATGGATCTTCGCCGCCGACAAGACCTCGGCCGAAACGGTGCCGAACATCACGATAGCCAGGCCCGTGAGTCCGACCACCAACCATTCGATCGGCAAACCGGCGCGAACGCGCGGCGGCAGCGCCTGTGTCACCGGCCGCCGGCGCGCGACGGCAGCAGAGGGCTGAACGTCGTTGCGGACGCTCCTGCCGCTCATCACGGTGTCAGCTCCACGCGCGGCTGACCGAGATAAGAGTAAGGCTCCATGTATGAGGACGACCGATAATAGTCGTAGAAGCGCAGCCGCCGCAGATCGACGCGCGTCAGCACGGTGCCGATGACCCGCTCATAGACCGGCGCCAGCGTATCGAGCGCCTGAGCCACGACTTCCTGCGGCGTCGCATCCCAGCGGATCGCGAGCACGATGCGGTCCGCCTGCTCCGCCAAGGCGCGCGAATCGACGAGCGGCACGAGCGGCGGCGAATCGACCACCACGACGTCGAACTGCGTCCGCAGATGCCCGAGCAGACTCCGCATCGAGCCGGAGAACACGAACTCGTTGATGAAGGCGGTCTCCCGCCGCCGTGGCGGCGCCGGCAACAAAGCAAGACCGGTCGCCTGATCGAACAGAACCGCCTGCTCCAGCGACGCCTTCCGGCTCGCGACCTCCACCACGCCGACCTTCGCCTTCGGGCACAGCGAACGGCTGAGCTCCGGGTTGCGCAGGTCGCCGTCGACGATGATCGTGCGCATGCCGACCGCCGCCAGCGACAATGCCAGATTGGCCGCCAGCGTCGTCTTGCCTTCGCCATCGACCGACGACGACACCATGACCAGGTTGCCGTGGCGGCCGCCGCCCGTGCGCTGCACCGCGAGCCGCACCGCGCGTACGGCTTCGGCAAACAAAGACGTCGGCTCTTCGACCGCGTAGCGCATCAATGGCGGCTGCATCAGCGGCGGCAGCATCGGCGATTTTTCGGGATCGTAATCGTCGAGCGCTTGGCGGCCGCGATGCGCGCGACGCGCCAGCTCCCGCGTTCCGACCAGCGGTACCGCCGCCAGATTCGGCCGGCCGGTGATATCCTCCGCCTGGCGCGGTGACTTGACGCGGCGGTCGAGGAAATCGGCGATGAAGGCGAGCACGACACCGAGGCCCGCGCCAAGCATGAAGGCAAGCGCGAGGATCAGGCCCTTCTTCGGGAACGACGGCCGGATCGGCACATCCGCCCGAGCCACCACCCTCGAATCCGGCAATTCGAGGCTTTCCTGGGCCGTCGTCTGCTTGTAACGGGCCAGGAAAGATTCATAGAGCGTACGGTTAGCATCCGCCTCGCGCTGCAGCTCGCGCAGGCGCACCTGCGCCTGGCTCGAATTGTTGGAGGTCGACTGCAACTGACCCAAGCTGTTCTTGAGCGCCTGCTCGCGCGACTGAGCGACCCGATACGTTTCGCGAGTGTTCTCGAGGATGCGTCCGACTTCCTGATCGATCAGGCGCTGCGCCTCGCGCAACTGCGCCTTGGCATTCACCACCAACGGATGCTGAGGGCCGTATTTGCTCGACACATCCGCGACGTTCTTGGCGATCTCCGCATATTGCGAACGCAACTGCTTGATCACATCGGAGGCGAGCGCCTGGTCGAGCGTACCCGGATCGCCTTTATTCTTGGCGATCGCCTCGACCTGCTCGAACTTCGCCTTGGCCTCGGCGGTCTGGACATGCGCCTCGATGAGCTTGTTGTTGAGGTCGAAAAGCTGCTGATCGTTGACCGTCTGGCCCTGCGTCGTGACCAGGTCGTTGCTGGCGCGGAACTCGGCGACGGCCTTGTCGGAGGCGAGCACCCGCGCCTTGAGCTCGTCGAGCTGCTTGTTCAGCCAGGAAGCCGCGATCTTGTTGGTGTTGTAGCGGCTCTGAACCTGCTCGTAGAAGTAGGAATCCGCGACCGTGTTGGCGATCTGCGCCGCCCGCTCCGGATTCTCGGCGCTCGCGTCGATGTCGATCACGAAGGTCGTGCCTTCGCGGGTGACCTTAAGCTTCTGCTTCAAGGCGTCGATCGTGTTGGCCTTGGCTATCTCCTCCGGACTACGGCCGTTCGTCGCCGGCTCGCTGCGAAGCAAGTTGCGGATCGGATCGAACAGACCGGGACGCGGCGCGCATTCCGGGTCGTTCACCAGATTCAACGTATCGACGACGCGCGAGAGGACCGCCACCGACTGAATGAGCAGAACCTGACTTTCGATCATCGCATCGTCGGTGCCGAAATTGGACGGCGCCGGCGCGGTATCGCTGGTGTTGGCGACCTGACTGCGATGCGGATCGATGAGAACGGTCGCGGTCGCCATGTAAAGCGGTGTGGCGGCCATGAGGTAAACCGCGGCGGCGCCGACGAGAACGCCGATGGTGCCGAGGATGATCCAGCGGCGGCGGCGCAGAATGCGCACCATCTCACGCAGATCGACAGTGCGCGTCGCCTCGGCGTGCGGAGCATAGACCTGCTGCGCTTCCACGACCGGAAGCTTGCGAGGGTCATAATCAAAAGCGGGCTGCAGCATTTATGCCGACCTGATGTTTGTCGTAACTGAATTCAGGGATGTTGCTGTCCCGCCGCAAGTATCGATACTGAAACGACAGCGACGTGACATTGTTCAGCATGTATTTGAGCTTGGCATCGAGGGCATACACATTGTCCTGCCGGTCCTGGCCCTTGAAACTGTCTTTCTCGTACGTGCCGATGGTCGACAGCACCACGTTACGCCGGAACTCGTAGTCGAAGCCGAGTTGCAACGCGTTGGCGAGAATGCCGGTCGAACTCGTATCCGACGCCTCGGTGACGAGTTGCTCGGCGTTGAAATGAACATCGATCTGACGCGTCGGGCTCCACGTCAGCCGTGCGCGATATGTAGGCCCCTGAATCGTGCCGATTGATGGCGAGTCGAAACGTTGCGCCATGTAGCCGCCGGCGATTTCGCCGCGAATCAGCCGCGTCAGTTCCAATGCGAAGCCGGAGTACACACGGTAGCCGTCGGAGCTGAGCGGCTGGCCGGGCGAGCCGCGCAAGTCGCGGACATTGAACTCGCCGGCCGTAAACACCGCGGACTTCCCGGAGATGGCGTACTCGACCCTTCCATGCGCTGCGTAAACTTGTCCGCTGCGCGCGCCTTGATCGATGGTCGCTCCATTTTGCGCCACGGTCGAACCGAAGTCGTAGGAGTCGACGCGCCCGCCGAACGAGCCGGACAGCCGGCCGAACTCGCGCCGCAAAGTCAGGTCGGCGCCGAACAAGCTGTATGGCGTCGGTTGCACTGCACCGGCGGGGGAACTCAACGAACCGACACCTTCGTGCAAGTACGCGGCTTGGAATGCGCCGAGCAATGCGGTGTGGCTGTCGATGTCGAAGCGGCCAGAGCCCTTGAGCGAGGCATCCGTCTCGTCAAGGCCCGGGTTCTGGCGATACCAAGTCGAATTGGTGAGCGCGCGTATGCTGATGCCGTGACGCTCCCATAACGACTGTGCGTTCAAACCCGCGCCGAGCTGACCCGCGACATCGGACCGGCGATTAAAGTTCGATGAAAAGACGTTGCTGTCGTAGAACGTGCCGGCCGTGAGCGACGGATTGAACATCCATGAACCGGCACGGATGCCCCGCGCCTGGTACTCGGGATAAGCGCGCGTCTTGACCGGCGTATCCTCGGGCGCCACGTCTTCGCGCGTGTCCGGATCCGCAAGCTGCGGCAGCGGCATTGGCTCAAAGACTTGCTGCGCGTTCCAAGGCGGCATCACCATCTCCTGATCCGTCGCGATGACCTGCGCATCGGCACAAGAGACCGAGGCAGCAAGCATCGCGGCGCCGGACGCCAAGAACAGCCCTGAACGCTTCCTCATAATCGCCCGCGCCGACATACGGTCACTTGGTCTTCTCCCGGTCGCGGCCAAGAGTTGGACCTGTCGGCGATTCATCCCAGCGCGTATCGAACCACAGTCTATCCGCATCCAGGCAATACGGAGGCAACAACGTGGAACTCACAGACGCCGTGTTCCGACCTATCTCGCTACAAGCATCATGCGCGCGTGCACTCTTCTCGCGAGCATGTTTCTTGCAAACATCGTTCCACAGCGATCCGAACGAACTGAGGAGCAAAGCGTTTGCCCTCGCGAATGAACACACTGCGCGGCAGGACGTTCCCGCGTCGCACAACGGAACTCTGGGCAACGGCGCCTCCGTTGTTGATCACACTCTGCTAAAACGATGAGCACAATGCGCATTAGCGATGCGCGACGCGATCGTCGTCAGAAATATCGCTCATCGACGCGGATATTGTCCCCTGGATAGACATGCACCCGCATCTCCAGTGACACGATCTCCTCTGCCGCGGAACCGGCACGCCGCAGATAAACTTTGTTTTCATTCGCACGATAGGTGAGCCCGCCTGCTGTGGCGACGGCGTCGGCGAGTGTCAGACCCGGACGATACGGATATTCGCCGGCCTTCTTGACCTCGCCGAAGATGTAGAACGGCGCATAGGCCGCAATCTCCACATTGACCTTAGGATCCTGCGATATCTGACCTTTCATCTTGCCGACGATGGTGCGCTCGAGCTGACTGGTGGTTGAGCCCGACGCTCTGATCTGGCCGACGAGCGGCAGCGAGATGAAGCCGCTGCTGTTGACCTCGTACTCCCCGGTAAGATCCGGTTCGTTGTAGACCTTGATGCGCAGCCGATCGCCGGGGCCGAGCGTGTACGCGCCGCCGGCGCCCCGTTGCGGTCCCGGCCCGGCGAAACTGACCGCCGCCGCCCCTTCTCCCGTGTTGCTCACTTGTGCCGCACTGCTGCATCCCGCGAGGGCAAAGCACGCCAGCAATTGCAGGACGTTACGACGTTGCAGCATGAACAAGCTCCCCCCGATAACACGCTACGCCAGGAATCGAACTCAGTGCCGCGCAACAACAAAGCCGACGCGAAAGAACTCTTTCGGGAGCGGTTAGTTCCGAATAGCCGAAAAAATTTCTCGCCCTCAGACGAGCTTCGACAAGGTCCACACGATCGCGACCCACACCATGAAGTTCCCGAATAGCAAAGCATTGCGCATCTGCCGCGGCGTGCACTGCCGTACCGCATGCAAAGCGCAGCTCTCGCGTCGAGCCGTGGCAAGCCGACGTGTTACTGCTACGAGTGAGGCGCTTCGATACCAAGCTCTCATTCTTCACGTCGTCCGACGTGTGCAGAGACTCAACTGCACGACTATTTTTGCGTCATTCGCCGCTTAATTGTTCGTTCCCGCGTCACGGAACCGTCACCTCCGCACTCTGCGCATAAATTTCAACGGGTGCGATAGGGCAACGCGCTTATTTGTCGATCAGTGTTCAGTTGTCACAGATCGTGATCGCCGAGCGTCCAAATGTTTTCACATTAGGGAGCGATCTTGTGTGCGGTGCGGCATCGTCTTTGCAATGATCGTGTCGTGATTCGGGACAGAGTGAAGGAGCGCAAAGTGAATTTGACTGCTTCAATCCCCTTCGTTCGCGGGCGAAGCGCAAAGGAAGCGCTGTTCTTACCGGGCCGCGGCTTTCGTCGAACCGCGCGCGCGCAGGAACGACGTCGTTTCGATAACGCCGTTGTTCGCGAGCCGTCGGCCTCGTTGCAGGTGGCCAAGCGCCTGATCGATATCCTCGGCGCCGGATTCGGACTCCTGGCTCTCGCGCCGCTGCTGATCGGCGTCGCGGTCGCCATCAAGGTCACGTCGCAGGGGCCCGTCTTCTTCCGCCAGAAGCGCTACGGCTATCACAACCGCCGCTTCTGGATTTTCAAGTTCCGGACGATGTACACGCATCTCGAAGACCAGCGCGGCACCAAGCAGACGACGACAAACGATCCGCGAATCACGCCGCTCGGCCGCTTCCTGCGCAAGACCAGCCTCGACGAATTGCCGCAGCTCATCAACGTGCTGAAGGGCGACATGTCTCTGGTCGGGCCGCGTCCGCATGTGCCGGGCATGCTCGCCGGCGGCATGTTGTATGAGGAGTTGGTCCCCTATTACTTCCAGCGGCACAATATGCGCCCCGGCATCACCGGGCTCGCGCAGGTCAGCGGCTGTCGCGGCAGCACCGCCGTGCGACTGCCCGCGATCGAGCGGCTCGATTACGACCTGCAATACATTCAGCGCTGGTCGCTGTGGCTGGACATCACCATCATCGTCCGCACGGTCGTGCGAGAATTCTTCAAAGGCTCCGGCGATTAGGATGACTCGCTTCGAAACCGGTCATTGACCGAAGGGAGGCAGCATGACCTTGCTTCAATCGTTAAGCCAGTTTCCCGGCAGATCCCAGCTCAAGCAGGCGGTGACAGCCCTTGCGCCGTCGCTTTGGGTGAGTTGGCGTCTGATGAACCGGCCGCGCTCCGCGGAGCGAGAGTTGTCGCGACTGAAAAACTTAGTCTCGCGAGGAGATACCGCCATCGATGTCGGCGCCAATCTGGGACTGTACACGAGGACGCTGGCCGGCTTGGCCGCACGCGTGCATGCCTTCGAACCGTCGCCGGATATGGCCACCATGCTACGACGGACCTCGGCGCGAAACGTCACGATCCACGAAGTCGCGCTCTCCGATGGGGAGGGTAACGCCGCCTTACGCATTCCGCGCGCCGGCGATCATCTTACGCACGGCCTCGCCTCGCTCGAGCCGGGCGCCGTGGGCGGCCAGGACGTCGTCGTGACCGATGTCTCGCGCAAGCGCCTCGACTCGATGATCGATGAGCCCGTGAACTTCGTCAAAGTCGACGTCGAGGGCCATGAGCTCAATGTCTTGCGCGGCGCAACCGCCTTGATCGCTCACCACCGCCCGGTGTTCCTGGTCGAGGCCGAAGATCGCCATCGGCCGGGGGCAACTCACTCCATCTTCTCGTTCTTCCGCGAACGCGCTTACGACGGCTTCTATCTGCAAGACCATGACGTCATGGATATCGCGGCGTTCGATCCGGCGATCGACCAGGACGAGAAGGTACTGCTCGCGGATGGCGGCCGCGCCGATGGCCGGCACTACATCAACAATTTCTTCTTTATCCCTGCTGAGCGACACGGCCGGCAACTTCTCGAAGCCGCGTAGGACGCCTGCGGCTCAAGCCGCCGCGACGATCTCGACTTCGACCTTGAATTCCGGCCGGGTGAAGCCGCCGACAATCATCAACGTCGATGCCGGCGCCGGCACGGTCGCGTAACGGTCGCGCACGGCCATGTAAGGCGCCATGTGCTCGCGGGCCGTCACATAGGCGTTGATGCGCACGATATTGGCGAAGCCCATGCCGGCTTCGGCAAGGCACCGGCCGATCGCCTCAAAGCACATGATAGCCTGCTCCTCCGTCGTCGCGGGGATCGCGTCGTCGAGTCCGATGCCGAGCTGGCCGGAACAGAACAAGAGCCGCGCCCCCGCCTCGACTTCCACGGCATGGCTGTATTTGGCGAAGGGCGCGCGGATGCCGGCGGGAACTAGGTGACGGAGCATCGCTATTCGGGCTCGGCCGGGCTTTCGGCCATGGCGCGGTGCAGCGCCTCCGAGGCGCGGCGGCAATAATCGTTGTAGACCGTCGACGTGCGGAACTCTTCGTCCCGCGGATACGGCATGTCGATCGCGATCTCGGAACTCACCCGCCCCGGCCGCGCACTCATTATTACTATGCGCGAGGACAGATAGACCGACTCGTAGACGCTGTGGGTGACGAAGATCACGGTTAGGTTCTGCTTGGCGAACAGCTTGAGCAGATCGTTGTTGAGCTTGGTGCGAGTGATCTCGTCGAGCGCGGCAAATGGCTCGTCCATCAGCAGAATTTTCGGATTGGTCACCAAAGCGCGGGCGATCGAGACGCGCATCTTCATGCCGCCCGACAGTTCCCGCGGATAATGCTGCGCAAACCGCGCGAGGCCGACCTGCGCCAGCACGGCCATGATCCGCTCGCGCACCGCCTCCTTGCGCTGACCGGCGAGCTTGAGCGGCAGATAGACATTGTCGAACACGCTGCACCAGGGCAGCAATGTCGGCTCCTGGAACACGTAGCCGAGCAGCCGCTCCGGCTCGCCGAGCGCATCGTAGCTCGACTGCGGCCAGTCGATCATGCCGGTCGACGGCCCGCCGAGCCCAGCGACCATCTTCAAAAGCGTGGACTTGCCGCAACCCGACGGCCCGAGCAGCGTCAGAAACTCGCCCTGCCGGATAGCGAGATCGACGTTGTCGAGCGCCACCGTGCCGTTGGCGAAGACCTTCGAAATGCCGGCGAGGCGCAGCAGCGCGCGGGACGGCGCTTCCGCCGCGGCGGGTGGAGGCTCGGGAAATATCGGCACCACGTTTGCCTTCATCGCAGCACGTCCTCGTGCTTGGGAGTGAAGCTGCGCATTTTGCCGGGATTGAGCAAGCCCAGCGGGTCGACCTCGTGCTTGAAGCCGAGCTGGTCGGCGTCCACCCGCTTGTAGCGGCTGCCGTCCTCCAGCGTGATGACATGCGGGTTGGCGATCTTGATATCGGCCGCTTCGAACGCATCCATGATCTCGTAGAGCCGCTCGGGGGTCGAATAGCGGATCACCGGAATGCCGCTCGCGGTCATCAAGCCGTTGATGCGGATGAATTCGAGGTGCTGCATCACCTCGCCCTTGAACTTGGCGCCGATCTCGGCGACCGACTCGATGATCCGCTCGTGCGGATAAAGCACCTGCAGATAGGTGATGGCCCGGTCGACCTTGAACATCTGCAAAGTGCAGTGATTCCAGGTGTGCTCGTAGAGCGGCACCTTGTTGAGGACGTCCTCGCTCGGCGTCTTGTAGGTCAGCGTGCCGCCATAGCTCTCGAGCAGCGTCTCAAACGTGTCGATCGACATCTCGCCGATCATCGCGAGCAGCACGCTCTTGCCCTCGGGGCAATAGGGCTTGAGCGCGGCGAAGTTCTCCGGCAACGGCCATTCGATCGGCGCCAGAATCTTCTTGATCACGCCGTCGGCCATGGCGATGGCCTGACCAAAGCGGATAGCCTCATGGAAGTCGTCGAAGGCGACGACCACATCGATCCAGTCATAGGCCGGCGCCAGCGGCATCTCCAAGGCGGTGATGATGCCGGTCGTGCCGTAGGCGCGGCTGATCTTCTGCGCCGCGTCGCCACGCAGTTCGTAAACCCGCGGATTCTCCTCCATGGAGACCACGCGCGCCGCCAGGATGTTGCCTGGCTCGCGCATGCCGCCATAGGTGACGCTGCCGACGCCGCCGGAGCCGCCGGCGACGAAGCCGCCGATCTGCGACATGCGCTTGGTCGAGGGGTGCATGCGCAATTCCCAGCCGTTCGGCCGCGTCTGCGCATCGATGTCGAACAGCTTGGCGCCAGCCTGCACGCGCACGCGGCCCGGCTTCTGCCATTCGATCTTGTTCATCTCCGCCATATCCAGCACGACGCCGCCCTCCATCGGCACGCACTGACCGTAGTTGCCGGTGGCGCCGGCGCGCGGCGTCAGCGGAATGCGGTGACGATAGCAGGCCGCCACGACGCGCAGCACATCGGCCTCGTCGCGCGGCGTCACGATGACGTCGGCGATCTTGTCCTTGAGTTGCTCGGCCAGGATCGGCGAGTACCAATAGTAGTCGCGCGATTTACGCTTGAGATCGGTCGGCTCCCGGCTCCAGGGCACATCGCCGATGTCGGCGAGAAACGCCTCCATCGGATAGCGCGAGGTTTCGGCGACCGGGGTGGCGAGTGCGACGGCGTTCGACATTCTATGGCCTGCGACTTGGAGTGTTAGGCGGCGCGGAACACTTCCGATTCACCGTGCTTCTGCAGCAGGTCCATCAGACGCTTGCGCATGATCATGCCCGGCTTGTCGGAAACCATGTGCGCCTCGGCCCGGCGGCCCATGTCGATCGGCGTATCGAAGTCGGTCGACTCGATAATGTCCTTATCCTCGCGCGTGATCTTGAAGTCCCAGTCGATCAGCAGCTGCGCCGGGCAATCCGCCTCGGTGTCGTTGCGGTAGAGCCACTGCACGACCATGATGTGGCCGTCGTCGATCGGCGTCGCCGAATTGAGAATGATGTGGCGCAGCCCCGACGGATATTCGATATCGAGGCGGCGGCAGAACGGCATGTACCACTTGTTGCGCATGTGGCGCTTGGTGGTCGGCGCGTCGGTCCCCGAAATCTTGTACTGAATCGGCGGATTGGCGACGGTGATCAACGTCTCCGCCTCGAAGCCGTAATCGGTCTCCTTGATCTCGTACTTTTCCGGCAGCGGCTGGTCGAGCTGACCGAACGTGCCCTTGTGCACGAAGGCGAAGTGCGCGTTGTCGAACGAGTTCTCCATCAGCCGCAGCGCCGATGTGTTCCACACCTCGTAGAACTGCGGGATGCGGCGGAAGCTCGCGTCGGTGTCCTCGGCGACGTCGAAGATCGGCGCCAGAGGCTCGTCGAGCGCCACCCAGACGTAGCCGTACTTCTCCTGGCAGTGGAAGGCCGGCGTCGACAGGTTCGGCACCTCCTGTTGCACGGGGAATTGCGGCACGTGCGCGAGCTTGCCGGTCTGGTCGTATTCCCAGCCGTGATAGCCACAGACGATGTGGCCTTCCTTGCACCAGCCCTTCGACAGCTTCGCGGTGCGGTGGCAGCAACGATCCTTCAGCGCCGCCGGTTTGCCGTCCGGTCCAAGGAACAGCACGATGTCCTCGCCGAGCAGCGTGAAGGCCTTCGGTCCCTCTTTGAGATCCTCGACCGGGATCACCGCGTACCAAAAGCGGCGCAGGACTTTCTGTTGCGTGGTCAGCATGGAAACTTCTCCGGCAGATGACGAGAACGGGATGGCATCAGGCTTCCTGCTCGGTTTCGCTGTCATGCCAGCGCCCGAGCGCGAGCTTCGACAGGCCGGCCATGGCCAGGAACAGGAGGATGCCGGTGACGGTGATCAGGAACAGCGCGGCGAACATGCGCGGAATGTCGAGCTGGAAGCCCGATTGCAGGATTTCGTAGGCGAGCCCGGCGCTGCGGCCGCCGGTGCCGGCGACGAACTCGGCCACCACGGCGCCGATCAGCGCCAGACCCGAGGCAATACGCAGACCGGCGAAGAAGAAGGGCAATGCGCTCGGAATGCGCAGGTAGATCAGGCTCTGCAAGCGCGTGGCATGGTTGATCGCGAACAGGTTCTGGTGGCCGGCATCGATGCTGCGCAGGCCGATGGTCGTATTGGAGATGATCGGAAACACGGCAATGATCGTCGCGCAGATGATGAGCGCGAGCTGCGTGTTCTTGACCAGGATGATGATCAGGGGCGCGATCGCGACGATCGGCGTCACCTGCATGATTACCGCGTAAGGAAAGAAGCTGCGCTCGATCATCTTGTTCTGCACGAACAGGAAGGCGAGCGTGCAGCCGATTGCGGTGGCGAGGCCGAGCGCAATCAACGCGACCTTCAATGTGCTCCACAGGGCGCGCATCAGCGTCGGCGTGTCGGAAACGATGGCCTGCGCGATAGCCGATGGTGCCGGCAGGAGATAGGCCGGAACGGCGAACAGCCGGCACGCCGCTTCCCAGAACACCAGGACCATCGCGCCGACAACCAGCGGCGGCAGAATATTCGTCAACGCTTGGCTGTGTCGGCTGGGCGGCATCGTCTGGGACTTCGCTTGAGATCGGCGTAAGGAAGCAAGGAAACAAGAAAGAATGTGCCCGCGCGCCTCAAAGCGCGCGGGCGATGGCCTTTAGTTCATCGGGATCTTCATGCCGTCGATAAACTTGGTCGTGTAGGCCTTCTTGTAGTCGACGCTCTTGTCGATGAGGCCGCCCGCGACCATGAAGTCGTAGGTCGCCTTCCAGCGCGCGTCGGTCATCACGCCGATGCCCATGCTCTGCGCATCGCCGCCGTCGACCACCTTGAGCTCCTTCATGCGCTTGATACCGAAAGCGATCTGCTCGTCGCTCATCTTCGGATTGTCAGCCTTGATCAGCGCATTGGCCGGCGCCGGATCGCCGTTGAGGTAGCTCTTCCAGCCCTCCATAGAGGCCCGCACGAAGCGCTTGAGCACATCGGGCTTCTCTTCGGTGAGCTTGGTCGTGGTCACCATCGTGGTGCCATAGGGCGGATAGCCATAGTCGGCGAACAGGAAGAAGTTGGCCGGCACGCCCTTCTGCATCGCCTGGAACGGCTCCGACGAGGGATAGGACTGCTGCGCCACGTTCTTGTCGACGAAGAACGGCTGCAGATTGAATGTGTAGGGCTGCACCTGCGCGTCGGTGAAACCGAACTTCGCCTTCAGCCACGGCCAATAGGTGGTGCGCGCCGAGGTCGCGATCAGGATGGTCTTGTCCTTGAGGCCGGCGAGATCCTTGACGTCCTCGTGCGTCATCATTCCCTGCAGGTCTTTCTGGAAAGACGCGCCGATGGTGACGACCGGCAGCCCCTTGGCGATCGAATTGAGGACCTGAATGTCGTAGCCCATGATCACGTCGGTCTCGCCGGCGAGCAGAAGCTGCATGGCGTTGACCTGCGGGCCACCCATCTTGATGGTGACGTCGAGACCGGCCTTCTCGTAGAGACCGGTCGCCTTCGCCTGGTAGAAACCGCCGTGCTCCGCCTGAGCGAACCAGCTCGTCAGAAACACGATCTTGTCGGCCGCGCTGGCCACGGCCGGCGCGAGTGCCGCGCCGATCAGCGCCGCGCCGGCGATGGTCAGGCGTGAAATCCGTTGCAGGGTGCACATTGTGGGTTGTCCGCTCTGTTTGATCTGACCCGTCGGCCGGCGGCCTCTCCCCGAAGTCGGCCGGCTTGCATCAATGTGAGCAGACAGGAATAGTTATCAAAAGCATCATATTTCGTGCATAGTGATGCCTTTGAGGCACCATTGGCGCGGTTTTGGGCAATCGCAGTGAAGTTAGCCAAATCGAACCGGGCCGATAGGACAAGCTACTGACTTAACATCCGAAATCGAGATCGCGCTGCCATGCTTCATGCCCGCATTTTGGTCTATCTCGACGAGGTCGCCCGGCTCGGCTCGATCCGCCGGGCGGCGACGCGCCTGAACGTCGCCTCCTCCGCCATCAACCGGCAGATCCTGGCGCTCGAGACTCAGCTCGGCGCGCCCATCTTCGAGCGGATGCCGCGGCGCTTGCGGCTCACGGCGACCGGCGAAGTGCTGATCGCGCATGTGCGTGAAACGCTGAAATCGCATCAGCGCGTGACCGCGCAGATCGAAGCGCTGAAGGGCCTCAAGCGTGGCGAAGTCACCATCGCCACCATGAACGGCATCGCCGCGGGACCACTGCCGAGCTTCATCGACAGCATCATGGCGAGCCATCCGCGCGTGCATATCCGGGTCAAAGTGGTGCCGCTCGACCTGATTCCAAATGCCGTGCTCACCGGCGACGCCGATATCGCGCTGGGCTACAATTATCCGATCACGCCGGGCCTGCGCGTGGTCGCGAGCCACGATATCCATCTTGGCGCCGTGGTCGCGCCGAACCATCCGCTCACCCAGCGGCGGCCGGCCTGGCTCGCGGATTGCCTGGAGTATCCTTTGGTCATCGGCGACCGCAGCATGACCATCCGGCCGATCGTCGACATGGCGTTCACCCGCGCCGGACTACCTTTGCACCCGACGATCGAGACCAATTCCATCGAATTCATGAGCCGCATCGCGCGCGCCGGCCGCGCCGTCAGCTTTCTCAACCCGGTCGACGTGGACGTCCATACCGCGCGCGGCGAACTGGTTTTCATCCCGTTCCACGATCTCAATGTCGAGCCGGTGACCATGAAGCTCGCGGTACGCGCACGTGGCACGCTTGATGCATTTCCCAGCGTTTTGGTCGAAGAATTGCGCCAGGCCATGCCGATGCTGCGGCGGGTCCGGCGCGATGACGAATAGGCATCGCTGCGAACGCAAGACGATGCTTCTCATGGCCGGCGCAGCCGCTAAGGTCTGCGCCGCCAACGAAAGGAAGAAACTTTGAGCGAACGAGCCTTCTTCTGGGGAGATCTCACGAGCGCGGAGTTCCGCACGCTCGATAAAGAGAAAACCATCGCCATCCTGCCGGTCGCCGCGGTCGAGCAGCACGGGCCGCATCTGCCGGTGCTCACCGATACCGCTATCGCCGAGGGCATGCTGGGCGTGCTCAAGCGCATGCTCCCACCCGAATTGTCGGTGCTGGTGCTGCCGACGCAGGCCTACGGCAAGTCCAACGAGCATCTCCTTTCGCCCGGAACCGTGACGCTGACGGCGCAGACGCTGATCGAGGTCGTCACCGAGATTGGCGCCAGCGTCGCGCGCGCCGGCTTGCGCAAGCTGGTGCTCATGAATTCGCACGGCGGCAACAGCGAGGTGCTCGGCATCGTCGCACGCGAACTGCGCGTCAAGCACGGCATGTTGTGCGTGCCGACGCATTGGCGTCGCTTCGGCCTGCCGTCCGGCATGTATACGCCGCTCGAAGACAAATACGGCATTCACGCCGGCGACATCGAGACCTCGCTGATGCTCCACTTCCGCGCCGATCTGGTACGGCAGGACAAGGTGAAGAACTTCGTCTCCAGCGGCATCGCCATGGAGAACGAGTTCACGCATCTGCGGCCCGGCGGCCAACACCCGTTCGGCTGGATCGCGCAGGACCTCAACCCGGACGGCGCCGTTGGCGATGCGACCCTCGCCACCGCCGACAAGGGCCTCAAGACAGCCGAACATCAGGTCGAGGGCTTCATCGCGCTGCTGCGCGACATGACCTCCTTCTCACTGGATCGATTGCATGGCGCCGACACGATTCGCTGACATCGCATGGCCGAGCGCCCGCCGCTATTGGATCGTCAATGCGCGCGTGCCGGCCTGTCTCCTGAACGACGCGAGCGCGTTCACGGCGCGCGATGTTGAAGACCAAGCGCTGGCCGACATCCTGATCGAGAACGGCGCCTTTGCCCGCATCGAGCCGTCGTCCGACACGCGTGACGGTCTCGTCATCGACATCGGCGGGCGCCAGCTCTGGCCGACCTTGATCGACATCCACACCCATCTCGACAAGGGGCACACGGTCGAGCGCGGTCCCAATCCCGACGGCACCTTCCTCAACGCGCGCATCGCGACCGCGAACGACCGTCCGAACTGGACCATGCCGGACTTGCGCCGCCGCATGCGTTTCGGCCTGCGTTGCGCCGAGGCGCATGGCGTCTCGGCGATCCGCACGCATATCGACACCTATCCGGAAACGATCGAACGAAGCTGGCCGGTCGTACGCGAGCTGCGCGAGGAGTGGGCCGGGCGTATCGCGCTACAGGCCGTCTCGCTCTGCCCGGTCGATCTCTTGACGGGCGACTACGGCGATCGGGTCGCCCGCACGGTCGCGCAAGCGCAAGGCCTGCTCGGCGGCGTGACGCGTCCGGCGGAGGGCGATCATGCGGCCACGCCCGCCAACATCGCCGAGCAGCTCGACCGCCTGTTCACGCTCGCCGCGCGCCACGATATCGACGTCGACCTGCACGTCGACGAGACCCACGATCCGCTCGCGGCCAGCTTGCCGCACATTGCGCAAGCGGCGTTGCGCCATGGCTACAAGGGGCGCGTGACCTGCGGCCATTGCTGCAGCCTCGCGCAGCAGTCGGAATCCGATATCGACCGCACGCTGGACCTTGTCGCCGAAGCCGAGCTGTCGATCGTCACGCTACCGACCGTCAATCTCTATCTGCAGGACCGCACGCAAGGGCGCACGCCGCGTTGGCGCGGCGTCACCGTCGTGCACGAAATGCTCAAACGTGGCATCCGCGTCGCCGCGGCGGGCGATAACTGCCGCGACAGCTTCTACGCCTATGGCGACCATGACGTGTTCGACACCTTCCGGCAGGCCGTGCGCATTCTGCATCTCGATCATCCACTGACCATCGCGCCGGCCCTGGTCGGTGCGAACCCGTCGCGGATCGGCAAACTGGAGGGCCATGGGTCTCTCGCGGTCGGCCAGCCCGCGCGCTTCGTCGTGTTCAATGCGCGCTCGCTCAACGAACTCGTCAGCCGTCCCCATGCCGACCGTATCGTGTTTCGCGACGGCGAGCGCCTGGTGACGCAAGTGCCCGACTATGACGAGTTGATCGAGCAAGACGAGCCGGCCGAAGCGGTCCGCGTCGCCTAGGGACGGGCAGTGTCATGCGCATCCTCTATCTCTACTGCCATCCGCTGCCCGAGAGCTTCCACGCGGGCATTCGCGCCAAGGCGCTGGCGGCGCTGAAAGAGGCCGGCCACGAGGTCGACCTGCTCGATCTCTATGCCGAGAAGTTCGATCCGGTTCTCACCGAAGATGGCCGGCGCCATTATCACGACCCGGACCGCAATCAGAACGGCCTCGAATCTTACGTGGCGCGTCTGACCGCCGCCGACACGCTGGTGGTGCAGTTCCCGACCTGGTGCTTCGGCCCGCCGGCCATGCTCAAAGGTTTCTTCGACCGCATGTTCATGCCCGGCGTCGCCTTCGACATCAGCGACCCGGCCGCGGTCAAGCCGATGCTCAAGAACATCAAGCGCATCGTCGGCATCGTCACGTACGGCCGTCCACGCTATATGGCGTTGTGGATGGGCGATCCGCCGCGCAAGATCGTGCGGCGCTACATCCGCTGGTTCACCGGCGGCAAAGCACGGACCGAGTACCACGCGCTCTATCATCTCAACGTGGCGACCGACGGCCAGCGCGCGGCCTTCATGAATAAAGTAACACACGCCCTGCGGACGCTCGCCTAACCTCACGGCTTGTTCATCCTGCCGCCACAAAGAGGCGGGAAGAACGCCCGGCATCACTTCGACGCACTCGACGCGCGTCGGCGGGAATGCTACGGGATTTTTATGCGCGGCGTTTCGGTCATGGCATTCAGCTGGCTCTCGGTGGCGGACTTCCGCCGCTGGGTCGCCGTGCTTTGCGTGACAGTCTTCGTGTTCTCCCTCGTCACGCATAAGGCGCACGACGACAACACGGTGTTCAACGCCTCGCCGTCGCATATCGCCAATGTCCTGAACAGCCACGCGCCCGACGCGCCGACCGGCGACATCAAGGCCGATGCGACACACTGCCATGCCTGCGTCAGCGCTTATCTGCCGATCGGTCATGACGTCGGCCGGACCGTGGCGCCCGTGGCGGAACTCGTGACATTCTTCCCCAATCCGCTGTTCGCCAGCGGCGCCAGACCCGACTTCCCTCCTCCCAAAGCCTGACCTGAACGCTCGACACGCCACCGCGTGATCGCGCGGCTACCGACGCGCGGGGATTGCCCCGCCGCAAGCACATTCGTGCGTTTCGGAAAACAAGGTCAGGCTGAATGTCTTCGTCAATGAGGCTGTGGCGAGCCGCGCTCGTCGCGTGCATGGTCGCCTGCGTTGCGACGCCGTCATGGGCGCAGCAAGGCGCTCATGCGCTCACGTTGCAGCAGGCGCTCAAGCGCGCGCTCGCGGCCAATCCCCGGCTCACCGCGGCTGAACGCGATCTCGGCATCGCCGAGGGCCGCAGCCTGCAGGCCCGCGCCATCCCCAATCCGGAACTGTCGGCCGAGGGTGAGAACGCCTTCGGCTCCGGTCCCTATCGCGGCACACAGTCGCTCGAAACGACCTTGCAGTTGAGCCAGCTTGTCGAACTCGGCGGCAAACGCGACGCCCGCATCGCGGCAGGGCTCGCCGGGGTCGATGCCGTGGCCTGGCAACGTCGCGCAACGCGCCTCGAAATTATGTCGGAGACGGCCGTCGGCTTCATCCAGGTTTTGTCCGAGCAACGGCGCATCCAGATTCTCGGCGACCACGTCACGGCGCTCGACCGGCTGCAACCGTTGTTGCAGCGGCGCGTGGAAGCCGGCGCCTCGTCGCGGCCGGAAGTGCTTCGCGCTCAGGTCGCCGCCGATCTGGTGCGTGTCGAGCGCGAGAAGGCGAAAGCCTTGCTGTCGACGGCGCGGCGTGAGCTCGCGATGCTCATGGGCGACAACGCGCCCCGCTTCTCGTCGGTATCCGGCAATCTCGGCGTCATCCGGCGGCCGCCGCCGTTCCGTACGATCGTCGATGCCATCGAGAACAATCCGCAGCTCGTGCGTTGGACGGCCGTATGGGCTCAGCGCAATGCCGAGCTGCTGTCGGCACGGCTCAAGGTCGTGCCGGACGTGCGTGCCTCCGTCGGCTGGCGGCGCTTCCGTGAAAGCAGCGACAACGCGATGGTCTTCGGCCTGTCGATGACGCTGCCGCTCTGGGATCAGAACCAGGGCGACATCCTCGCCGCCCATGAATCG
Organism: Pseudolabrys taiwanensis; assembly: GCF_003367395.1. Lineage (NCBI taxonomy): Bacteria > Pseudomonadati > Pseudomonadota > Alphaproteobacteria > Hyphomicrobiales > Xanthobacteraceae > Pseudolabrys > Pseudolabrys taiwanensis. The sequence continues at coordinate 2,556,415 of NZ_CP031417.1, forward strand.
CGCGACAAGGTTCAGGCCGAGCGCGCGATCAACAAACTCGCGCTGCTGTCCATCGCCGGCCGCGCCTATGACACTGCCACCAGTGCCGTCCAGGAAATCGAACTGCTGCGCAACACCGTGCTGCCCAACGCACGCGACGCGGCGCGGGGCCTCGAGGAAGGCTACGGCCAAGGCCGCTACACCTTGCTCGAGCTGCTCGACGTTCAGGCCGCGCTGACCGAAGCCGCCCTACGCGAGCAGGATGCCCTGCGCAGTTTCCATATCGCTGTTGCCACCATCGAGGGCCTGGTTGGCCGGCCCTTCGCGATGGCACAAGGAGGAAGACGATGACGCGGATTTTCCACTACACCCTGGCCGCCATCGTATTCTGCGGCCTGATCGCGGGAGCCTACGTGGTTCTTCCGACGTCGTTCGGCAAAGCGCCGTCGAAGACGGAAGAGGAGCATGACGAACACGGCGAGCAGGCCGCCGTCATGAGCGAGGCCAAGCTCACCGCCGCCGGCATCGAGCTCGAAAAGGCCGGCCCCGCGACGCTGAAGCAAACGATACGCCTCAACGGCATGTTGCAGGCGAACCAGGAGTTCGTAGTGCAGGTGACGCCGCGCTTTCCGGGCATCGTGCGCGAAGTCCACAAGCATGTCGGCGACAACGTTCAGAAGAACGACCTCCTGGCCAAGATCGAGAGCAATCAAAGCCTGACCACCTACGAGCTGCGCGCGCCTTTGGCCGGCACCGTCATCGAACGGCACGCGACGCTCGGGGAATATGCGTCGGAGCAGAAGCCGATCTTCGTCGTCGCCGACCTGTCGACCGTATGGGCGGACTTCTCGATCCCGCGCCGGGAACTCAGGCGCGTCAAAGTCGGCGACACCATCATCGTCGACCCGGAAGACGGCAACGAGCCCGTCACCTCCAAGGTGACGTATCTCTCTCCGGTCGGCACCAGCGACACGCAGAGCGGCCTCGCCCGCGCCGTGGTGAGCAACACCGACAGCCGCCTGCGGCCGGGTCTGTTCGTCGCCGGGCGCCTGGTCCTCGAACAAACCCCCGCGGCCATCGCCATCCGCGTCGGCGCCTTGCAGAGCATGGAAGGCCGCAACGTCGTCTTCGTGCGCAACGGCGAGAAGTTCGAGCCGCGCGAGGTCGAGCTCGGCCAGCGCGACAGCGAACGCGCCGAGGTGCTTTTCGGTTTGGAGGAGGGCGATGTCTACGCCGCCAAGAATAGCTTCGTGATCAAGGCCGAGATCGCCAAGGCCTCGGCCGCGCACGAGCACTAGGAGACACGCGATGCTCGACGCCCTGCTCGCTTTCTCCATCCGTCAGCGCTGGCTTGTCCTCGCCGTAACCCTCGCGGTCGCGGCGTTCGGTGCCTATAGCTTCACGCGTCTGCCGATCGACGCGGTGCCCGACATCACCAACGTCCAAATCCAGATCAACACCAGCGCGCCCGGCTATTCGCCGCTCGAAGTCGAGCAGCGCATCACCTTCCCGGTCGAAACCGGCATGGGCGGCCTGCCGCGGCTTCAATATACGCGCTCCCTCTCCCGCTACGGCCTGAGCCAGGTCACCGTCGTCTTCGAGGATGGCACCGACATCTACGCCGCGCGTCAGTTGGTCAATGAGCGCATCCAGGAGGTGCGCGATCGGTTGCCGCCGGGCACGTCGACGTCGATGGGTCCAATCTCGACCGGCCTCGGCGAGATCTTCATGTATGCGGTCGAGGCCAAGCCCGGCGCGACCAACAAGAACGGACAGCCCTACAGCGCGACCGACCTCAGGACCATCCAGGACTGGATCATCAAGCCGCAACTGCGCACCGTACCGGGCGTCGTCGAGGTCAACACCATCGGCGGTTTCGAGCGGCAAATCCACGTGCTGCCCGATCCGGCCAAGATGATGGCTTACAAGCTGTCGTTCCGCGACATTATGCAGGCGCTGGCCGCCAACAACGAGAACGTCGGCTCCGGCTATATCGAGCGCAACGGCGAGCAGTATCTGGTGCGCACGCCGGGCCAGGTCGCCGGTCTCGACGAGATCCGCGAGATCGTCATCGGCTCGCGTCAGGGCGTGCCGATCCGCATCAGCGATGTTGCCGACGTGCGCGACGGACAGGAGCTGCGCACCGGCGCCGCCACGCTGAATTCCAAGGAGTCCGTGGTCGGCACGACGATGCTGCTGATCGGCGAAAACAGCCGCAGCGTGGCGCAGCGCGTTTCGGACAAGCTGGCGTCCATCGCCCCGTCGCTGCCGGACGGCGTCGTCGCGCGCGCGCTCTACGACCGCACCGCGCTCGTGGAAGCAACCGTCGCCACGGTCGAGAAGAACCTGGTCGAGGGCGCCTTGCTCGTCATCGCCATCCTGTTCCTTCTGCTCGGCAATATCCGGGCGGCGATCGTGACCGCCTGCGTCATTCCGCTATCGATGCTCGTGGCCATCATCGGCATGGTGGAGAGCCGAGTCAGCGCCAATCTGATGAGCCTCGGCGCCATCGACTTCGGCATCATCATCGACGGTGCCGTCATCATCGTCGAAAACTGCCTGCGCGTCCTCGCCACCGAACAACACCGCAAAGGGCGTCTGCTCTCGGTCGCCGAACGTTTCCAAGCGATCCTTCACGCTTCCCGCGAGGTGGTCCGCCCGAGCCTGTTCGGGACCATGATCATCGCCGTCGTCTATCTGCCGGTGCTCACCTTGACCGGCGTCGAGGGCAAGATGTTCACGCCGATGGCGCTCACCGTGCTGATGGCGCTGGCCGGCGCGGCGCTTCTGTCGGTCACTTTCGTTCCGGCCGCCGTCGCCTTGTTCGTGACCGGTCGCGTCAGCGAGCACGAAAACTGGTTCATGCGCGGCGCCCGGCGCGTCTACACGCCGGCGCTGAACCTCTCCATCCGACTGCGCGGCATCGTCGCGATGGGCGCCGCCGCGCTCGTGCTCATCACCGGGCTGCTCGCCTCACGCATGGGCGGCGAGTTCATCCCGAGTCTCGATGAAGGCGACGTTGCCATGCATGCGATGCGCATTCCCGGAACGAGCCTGACGCAGGCGATCGACATGCAGCAGGCGGTCGAAAAGGCGCTGCGCGAATTCCCGGAGGTGAAAGACGTCTTCTCCAAGATCGGCACGGCCGAGGTCGCCACCGATCCGATGCCGCCCAACGTCGCCGACACCTTCATCATGCTCAAGCCGCGTGCGGAGTGGCCCAATCCCAACCGCACCAAAGCCGAGCTCATCGAGGCCATCGAGCACCGCGTCTCCGACGTGCCCGGCAACAATTACGAGTTCACCCAGCCGATCCAGATGCGCTTCAACGAGTTGATCTCCGGCGTGCGCTCCGACGTCGGCATCAAGATCTTCGGCGACGATCTCGACACCTTGCTGCGCGTCGCCGGCCAGGTGCAGCAGGCAATTCAAAGCATCCCGGGCGCCGCCGACGTGAAGACCGAACAGGTCACCGGCCTGCCGGTGATGACGATCAAACTCGACCGTCAGGCGCTGTCGCGCTACGGGCTGAGTGTCGCCGACGTGCAATCGACCATCGAGGTCGCCATCGGCGGCAAGCGCGCCGGCCAGATTTTCGAGGGCGACCGCCGCTTCGATCTGATCGTGCGCCTGCCCGAGCAACTGCGCGTCGACTTCGACGCCATCCGCTCGCTGCCGGTCGCATTGCCGCCAGCCGAGGGACAAGCGGCCGCGCTAAAGGCCAATCTGAGCGGTTCGCCGATCACGCAGTTCCGCTACGTGCCGCTGTCGGCGCTGGCGAGCATCGATGTCGCGCCCGGACCCAACCAGATCAGCCGAGAAAACGGCAAAAGGCGCATCGTCGTGTCCGCGAATGTGCGCGACCGCGATCTCGGCTCCTTCGTCACCGAGGCGCAGAGTGCCGTCGCCACGAAGATCAAGCTGCCGGAGGGCTATTGGATCGGCTGGGGCGGCCAGTTCGAGCAGCTGGTCTCGGCCACCAAGCGGCTGACCATCGTCGTGCCGATCGCCTTGGTGTTGATCTTCGCGTTGCTGTTCATGAGTCTCGGCTCGGCGGCGGATGCCGCGCTGGTGTTCAGCGGCGTGCCGCTGGCGCTGACCGGCGGCGTGCTGGCGCTGCTCCTGCGCGGCATTCCATTGTCGATCAGCGCCGGCATCGGCTTCATCGCATTGTCCGGCGTCGCCGTGCTGAACGGCCTGGTCGTCATCGCCTTCATCCAGAACCTGCGCGACAACGGCACACCGCTCATCGAGTCGGTGCGCACGGCCGCCCTCACCCGCCTGCGTCCCGTGCTGATGACGGCGCTTGTCGCCTCGCTCGGTTTCGTGCCGATGGCCATCGCCACCGGTGCCGGCGCCGAAGTTCAGCGTCCGCTCGCCACAGTCGTGATCGGCGGCATCGTGTCGTCGACGATATTGACGTTGTTGGTGTTGCCGGCGCTGTACGTATTGTTCCGCCGCGAAAGCCCGGATGTGCAACCGGCCGCCGCGGACGCGCCGGCGGGAGCGGCCCGATGAGCCTGACGGGCAATCGCCGCCTTTATGCAACGGTCGCGAGCGTCCTGGCATTGGCCTCGACGTCCGGCGCGGCCTGGGCGCGCGATCTGCCGGCGCTCGCGCGCCTGCTGACGCCGTCCTACACCGCCATGAGCTACGCCGGGGTCTGTGCCATGCAGCGGCAATGGACGGCGGCCCAGCCGCGCGGCACTTACGGCACCGCGGTTCATTACGCCGAGCACATCAAGAACGAGGTCATCGCCTCGCTCAGCCACGACGACGCGCGGACCGTTCTGACCGCCGCCGCCGACCGGGCGCGTCGCGACGCGCGCAAGCAGTTGCGTGACAACGTCATGGCTTCCGACAAGCAGGAAGAAGACGCGCGGCTGACTGCATGGTGCGTGGGCTACGCGAGCGACTTCATCGCCGGCGTCATGCGCCGGCACGATGCCGACCATGCCTCGTTTCTCGACCGCGTGCGCCTCGCCAAGAAGCCCGGCGACACCACGCAAAACCCATAGTCACAACCAACCTGCCGACCAGATCGACCGTTTCACGTCTCACAGGAGGATGTTCTAGATGACCAAGATCGGATGCGCGCTTGCCCTCGTCGCCGCTCTTTCGACCGCGGCGTTGGCGCAGCATAAGCACGGCGCCACCGGCCCTCATGGCGGGCCGATGGAGGACGTCGCCGGCGTTCACGCCGAGCTCGTCGCCTCCGGCACGGCCCTCGCCATCAATATCGTCGATGAGGACGGCAAGCCGGTCAAATCCGCCGGCTATTCCGCCTCGGCGCTGATCGTCACCGGCAATCAGCGCGAGACGGTCAAGCTGGAGCCTGCCGGCGAGTCCGCGCTGAAGGCGACGCTGAAGACCCCCGTTGCCGCCGACACGCAGGTGACGCTGATGCTGAAGACGGCGGACGGCAAGTCCGGCCAGGCCCGATTCAAGGTGAAGTAGTCCCTCGTTCGCAACTCAGGGCGCTGCGCTCACTTGCGCAGCGCCTGCCGGTCGATCTTGCCCGTGCCCGTCTTGGGCAGTTCCGCCACATATTCGATGATGCGCGGGTATTTGAACGGCGTCAGCATCGACCGCACATGTGCGCGCAATATCTCGCTTTGCGCCTCGTCGCCGGTGCGGCCTTCCCTCAAATGCACCACCGCACGCAAGGTCATGCGGCGATCGGGCAACTCGTGCGCCAGGACCGCGCATTCGTGCACGTCCGCGTGCTCGTTAAGGCATCGCTCCACTTCGAGCGGCCACACCCATTGGCCCGACACCTTGATCAGATCGTCGGCACGGCCCTGGAAGTAGTAGTAGCCGTCTTTCTCGACGAAGCGGTCGCCGGTGTACAGCCAATCGCCGCGCATCGTCTCGCGCGTCTTGTCGGGACGATTCCAGTAACGCGGCGCCGAGGAATGACCGCGCACGAGCATCACCCCCTCCTCGCCGGGCGCCGCGGGCTTGCCGTCGGGCGTCTCGAGCCGGATCTCATAGCCCGGCACCCACGCCCCGGCCGCGCCGATGCGATGGTCGTCATGCGTGTTGGACACATAGACGTGCAGCATCTCCGTCGAGCCGAGCCCTTCCGTCGGACCGTGCCCGGCCAGGCTCTTCCAGGCGTTGTAGACATCTTCCGACAGAACTTCGGCGGCGGACATCGATTGCCGCAACGACGACAGATCGCGGCGTTTGACGCCGTCGACCCGCGTGAGCGCCGTATAGAGCGTCGGCAGCCCGAACAGAACGGTGGGCTTGTATCGTTCGATCGTGTCGAGCACCGCTTCGGGCCGCGGCTGCCCCGGCATGAGCACGGTCGTCGCGCCGACGGAGAACGGAAACGTGAACGCATTGCCGAATCCGTACGCGAAGTAAATCTTCGGCACCGAGAAGCAGATGTCGTCTGGCCTGAGCTTGAGCGTGTGGTGGCCGAACGAAGCCTGCGTATAGGCCATGTCGTGATGAAGATGGACGATGCCCTTCGGCCGCCCGGTCGAACCGGACGAGTACATCCAGAACGCCATGTCGTTCGGACCGGTGTCGGCGCAAGCAAGCTGCCGTGACCGGCCGGACAGGAAGTCGCTCGCCGCGACGCATTTGGCGCCCGTGGCCGCGCCGTTGACGATGACGATCTTTTCCAGCGCCGTACCCTTGAGTGTCTCCGCCCCGAAGCTGTCGGCAAGCGACGCTTCGCACAATGCGATGCGCGCCTCGGTATCGTTCAAGAAGAAGTTGAGAACATCCGGCTTGGTTTGGATGTTCAACAGCACCGGCACGAAGCCGGCCCGCACCGCGCCGAAAAAGGCCGCGGGATAAACCGGCGTATCGTCGAGGAAGAAGGGAATGCGGTCGCCGCGCTTGAGACCCGCGGCAATGAAGGCATTGCCCCACCGCGCCGCCTCGGCGGCAAGCTCGGCATAGGTCAGGCTGCCGACCGGACCGATCACGGCAAGCTTGTCCGGGTTACGCTCGATGTTGTCCCACAGGATGGCCGAGCAGTTGGCGTGCGCCGTCCTGTCGAAACCGATCTCCACAGCACCCGGACTGTCGTCGGCAACCGGATCGCTCAGCGCCGCGCCACCCGCCGCGCGCTCGGCCTCGTAGCGCGCCATGAAACCGGGAGCGATCTCGCGCAACCGCGCGACGTCCATGCGGCCCGATCGCGTGAGATAGTCGAACGCGAAGTCGAGCGGCGCGAGGTCCATCTTCTTGGCAAAGGTCTCGTACCAGGTCGCCGACGAATTCGCCGCGTCGACGATCCGCTTGGCGATCGGCGCGCGCTGCGCCTGATAGGCCGCCAAGGCTTCATCGCGATCCTTGTGCGAGGCCAAAGCGCGCACCAGCGCGATCGCGTCTTCCATGGCGAGACGCGTGCCGGAGCCGATGGAGAAGTGCGCGGTGTGCACGGCGTCTCCGAGCAGCGCGTATTTGCCGGCGACCCACTTCTTGCACCAGAGCCGCGGAAACTGCCGCCAGTGCGACTTGTTGGTGATCAGCCGCGCGCCTTCCAGCACATTGGCAAAAATCTCCTGACAGGCCGCCGCGCTTTCCTGCTCGTTGAGTTTGTCGAAGCCGTACCGCTGGAATGTCGGATCGTCGCACTCGACGATGAAGGTGCTGCGGTTCGGCTCGAACCGATAATGATGCGCGTTGAACGCGCCCTTCTCGGTCCGCACGAAGGTTTGCGTCAGCGTATCGAACGGTCGCTCGGTGCCGAACCAGGCGAAATGGTTGTCGAAATACTCCATGGTCGGCTCGAACTGCGCCTCCATCGAACGGCGCACCAGCGAGTTCAAACCGTCGGCGCCGACGATGAGATTGGCGTCCAATTCATCGAGCGAGGCGATCGCATGATTGAAACGAATCTCGACGCCGAGCGCTTGTGCGCGCTTGCGCAGGATCTCGATCAGCTCGAGCCGGCCGATGGCGGTGAAGCCGATGCCGTCCAGCGTCACCTGCCCTTGCGGCAGGTTGAGCGTCATGTTGCGCCACCGCTCCATGTGCGGCGTGACGAGATCGTGCGTCTCTGGATCGTCGGCCTTGAGGAATTCGAGCGCCTGATCGGAGAAGACCACGCCGAAGCCGAACGTCGCGCCTTGCGGATTCTGTTCGGTCACGCGCAGCCGCACCTGCGGCATCAGGCGGCGCAAAAGGATCGCAGTGTAGAGCCCCGCCGGCCCGCCACCCAAGATCTCGACGCTGGAGACGCTTGCCATATGTTCCTCCCAAGACGCTCGACGGCGCTTGCGACGGACGATAATAAGTTTTCCATTATACGCAATGCATTTCATATATTGGAAAACAAGATCCCCTAGGCTATTGATATCCTGTCTGTTTTACTGAGCCCGGCGGGCCTTCGACGAGCGGCGCTGGTCCCGGCGGCGCCGAGTTCCGCCGGCGGGCTGCGCGGCAGCATTGTTGTCGCCTGCAAAGTGGAAGCTTGAGCGATGTCGAAGGCTGAAAAGAAAGCGGGCGCGTCGGGCGGCATTCAATCTCTCGAAGCCGCTTTGCAGATGCTCCAAGCCATGGCCAACCGCCGCGGCCCGGTCTCCCTCTCCGAGTTGGCGCGCGATTGCCGCATGCCGCCCAGCAAAGTGCATCGTTACCTGACGTCGTTCCAACACTACGGCCTGGTCGCGCAGGCGGGACGCTCTGGCAAATACGATCTCGGACCCGGCGCGGTGACGCTCGGCCTGTCGGCGCTGGCGCGATACGACTTCGTCAACCGCGCGTCCGAAGCGCTGCCCGATCTCGCGGCCGAGTCCGGCCTCACCGCTTTGCTTTCGGTGTGGGGCGACCAGGGCCCGACGGTGATCCGCTGGCAACGCGCTGCGTCGCCGACCATCACCTCGATGGGCCTCGGCACGACGTTTCCGCTGCTCAACTCGGCGACGGGGCGCGCGTTTCTCGCTTGGGCGCCGCCGGCGCCATTGAAAGCCATGCGCGACAATGAATTGCGCCGCGCGCGTCAGAAGCCGGCCATCAGTCCCGACCTCATGCCGACGAGCGAAGGGCTGGACAAGCTCATCGGCGATATCCGCACCCGCGGCTTCGCCTCGGTCGATGGCAAATTTATTCCCGGCCTGGAAGCGATCGCCGCACCCATCCTCGACTGGCAGGGCGAAGCGCAAGCGGTCGTCACGCTTATCGGCACCGATCCCGCCATCATCGAACCTGGATCGGATGCGGTGAAGCAGCTCGTCACCTTCTGCCAGGAACAATCCCTGGCCGCGATCAAGCCGGACACGGCGTAGCCGTCGGCGTGCACCTCAACGCCATGATGCGGATGCCAGTGCGGCCGCGCACACCAAGCCGTTGACGTAAGTCAATGTCGACCGGAAGGGGTTCTGGTCACGCTAGCGACAATTCACAGGCAGCAGATGCCGTTTTAGCTCGGGAGGGATGACTCAGCGGCCTCCTCCTCCGCCCGCACTTGTCGCCTTCAACACGGCTCTGGAGTGGACGGCCATGAGCGACCCGGACGAAACCGCACGCGGCGGTTTGCTGGCCAAGCAACTGATCGACGCCATACCGAGCCCCATTGCCTACAAGGACATCCAGGGGCGCTATCTCGGCGTCAATAAAGCGTTCGAAGCCTATTGCGGCGTCAGCCGCGACGCCCTGCTCGGCAAGACCGTCTATGACATCTGGCCCAAGGATCTCGCCGACGGCTACCGGGCGGCCGATCTCGAAGCACTGCAACATCCTGGCGCGCATATCCATCCGGGCGAGCTGGTCTATGGTGACGGAAGCCGCCGCCAAGTCATGTTTCATCGCACGGCGTTTTCGCGCGATGATGGCAGGATCGCCGGTGTCATCGCCATTGCCTGGGACGTCACCGATCGTCTCCGCGCCGAGCGCGACTTGCAGGACGAGTTGCGCTTTGCCGAGCAAATGCTCGACACCATTCCGAGCCCGATCTTCTTCAAGGACAAGAATGGCGAATACCGAGGATGCAATCGCGCGTTCGAGGAATTCTGCGGCCTGAAACGCGGCGATATCATCGGCAAGACGGCATTCGACATTTTCCCTCGCGCGCTGGCCGAGACTTACCAAGTGGCGGATAAAGCACTGCTGGAAAAAGGCGGCGTCCAGGTGCACGACGCCGTCATCCCTGCGGCCGACGGCACGAACCACGATGTGATCTTCCATCGCGCCGTCTTCAGGAAGGAAGACGGCGGCATCAACGGCATCATCGGCGTGTTCTGGGACGTGACCGAACCGAAACGCGCGGAGCAGGCGCTGCGCCGCAGCGAGGAGCGCTTCCGGCGTATCGTCGAAAACGCGCCGTTCGGCGTGCGTCTGACCGATCAGAAAGGAACGATCTATTTCACCAACCGCCGGTTCGCGGAGATGGTCCACTATCCTCTGGATCAGATCGCGACCCTGCAGCAGTGGCGCCTGCTGGCATATCCCGACCCGGCCTATCGCGCGGAGATTAAAGCGGTGGAGGAGAAGGAACTCGAGCACATGCTGGCCACCGGGCAGACATCGTCGCCGGTTCGCGAGGTCCGCGTCACCTGCGGCGACGGCTTGGTGCGCGATATGGAGGTCGTCGCGACGCTCGACGACAACCTCGTGTATTGGGTGTTCAACGACGTCACGGCACGCAACCGGGCCGAACAGGCGCTGCGCGAGGTGCTGCAGGCCGAGGCGTTGCACGACCCGCTGACCGCATTGTTCAACCGCCGCTATCTCGACCAGGAAATCGAGCGCGATTTCGCGCGCGCCGCGCGCGCGCACAAGCCGGTGGCCGTGGTGATGGCCGACATCGACCGCTTCAAGTCCGTCAACGATGCCTATGGGCACGATTGCGGCGACCGGCTGTTGCAAACCATCGCACGCGTCTTGAGTTCACACATCCGCCAGGGCGACACAGCCTCCCGCTACGGCGGCGACGAATTCACCCTGGTGCTGCCGGAGACGACTATCGACGTTGCGCGCCAACGGATCCAGCACATGTGCGACATGATTCGCGACCTGTCGTTGTCCTGCGATGGCAAACCGGTCGGCGCGGTCACCATGTCGTTCGGTATTGCGGCTTATCCGCGGCACGGCGACACGCCGGAAGCGGTCATCAAGGCCGCCGACGCCGCCTTGCAAGACGCCAAGAGAGCAGGCCGGGGCCGTGTGGCGCTGGCGCGCACGCCCACCCCCGACTCAGGCGAGAAAACCTGAACGGCGGCCTCCAAATGAATCCCTTGCTGCCGTGCTCGACGCTACCGACCGCGCCGGGTATCGTGCTCACGCGAGGTCATTCGTGATCGGAACTCTGTCTTCGCCGCCCGCATAGAAGTCGCGGTTCAACCTCGGCGGGGTGACGGGCAATATCCGAGGCACAACATAGTTGCCCCCTCGCACCGCTTGTCTTTTTGGGGCGCGATGCGCGGCGCACGGCGGCGTTGCATCGATCGCCATGGTTGTGACTGGCGTCTCGCGCCTCGGCCGCTCCGCCGGCTGGCAAACAACGGCGCAGCGGCCGCCGGCACGATGGCCGTTGGTCGATAGGGGAACGGCATGGTTCGGCGACGCCGCACGCGGGCATATAGACCGACGCAAAGGCCGTGCTTTCGCCGGTGACGTGCAGAACCGCGATGGGCCGGCGCATCTACGAAACGTCGGCGCAACGAGCGCCGGGCGTCATCTCACGGGCCGCGCTCCTCATCCTGCGCCGCGACCCAACGCGGACGACGCGAATGCCGCCCTGGCAAGCGCTCCTGGCCCGGTTTGCAAATAGTGGTGGGCTGCGCAATAACGGCAACAGGCTGATCGTTCATCACCCGCCTATCGCCCCCTCGCATGCGCAATAAGCAAACCTTCAACTACGATCGCAGCAGAATCCCTCTCTACCTTCAAGTTGCTTCGGTCATGCGCCAGCGCATCGAATCCGAACGCTGGAAGCAGGGAGAGAAGATTTCGACGATCGAAGAGCTTGAGACCGAATTCGGCGTCGCGCGCGTCACCATCCGGCAGGCCATAGAGATCCTGCGTGAGGAGGGCTTGCTGGACGCGCGTCAAGGCCGAGGCACTTTCGTTTCAGGCCGACCGAAGGACAAGCACTGGTTCAATCTCGCCAACGATTTGGAATCCGTCGTCAGTTCCATCAAGAACAACGTCATCCGCATCGTTCATATCGAAGAGAATGCGGAGGCGCCTTCCCTGGAAGAGAACGAAGGCCGGCCGGCGAGCGGATACATATTGCTGCGGAGCGTGCAGTTCAGCGATGGCGAACCTTTCGTCGTCGTCAATCTGCATTTGGCGCGCGACATCTTCGTGCGGGACCGAAAGCGCTTCACCCGGCAGCCCGCTCTACCGCGCATCTTGGAAATGCGGGACATCGCGCTCGCGCACGCTTTCCAGACGGTGACGATCGGTGTCGCCGACCCCGAGACGTCCGAACTTCTCGAGATTGGGCTTGGTGAGCCGACCGCCGACTGCCGGCTGGTCCTGGTCGACGATGCCGGCGTCGCGCTCTATGTCGCCAAGTACAATTACCACCGGAACAGCTTCGCCCTGCGCCGTGATCTGTTGCCGCGCCCGAAGGCCGCAAAGGCCGCACGCGCGCGCAAGAAATCGAAGTCCCGCTGAGGCGGACTTAAAGCGCGGCCGACGCTGCCTGTTTTGGCGTCAACCGCCACGATCGCCTGCCGCACATTGCGCCAAGCGCGAACCTTGACGGTCCAAGACCGTATCATTTTAATGTCCTATAAATAGGATGACTGATCGGTCCGTCGGACAGGTCGCATCCTGCCGAGTGCCAAGCGCCTCTGGCCGCGGCGGAGGACGATCGAATGCGTGTCGATCACGTTTCGCAACGCCTTTTCACCTCTCTTCTCGACGCGGTTTCGAGGCACGACGAGGCACGTCTTGCTGCCACTCGCCGCCTGCGCGACGGCACAGTCGTTGCATGAGCGGCTGAGGTGTTGCCTGGCGAGACCGCGTTGGCCCGCCATCGCAACGCACGGGTCGGAGATGGAGGCTTCGTCTCCGGCCAGGACATTCAATCAGGATTGAGTGAGCGCGCATGGCCGAGTTTCTTCAGCACGCCGTCAACATGCTCATCCTCGGCAGTACGTATGCGCTGCTGGGCATCGGCTTGACACTCATCTTCGGCATCATGCGCATCGTGAATTTCGCGCACGGCGAACTTTACGCCTTCGGCGCCTATTTCGTTTATCTCGTCGCGGCGGTGTGCGGCCTCAACTTCTTCCTGGCGATCCTGGTGGCGATCGCCGCCGGCTGCCTGCTCGGCGCCTTACTCGAAGTCGTCCTGCTGCGCCCGATGCGCGGCGCCGACATCGACACCACGATGCTGATCACCATCGGCGCGATGATCGTCATGCAGAACGGCGAGCAATACATATGGGGCGGCGTCGCCAAGTCGGTAACGACGCCTTTTCCGGCAACGCCTCTGGTCGTCGGGCCGGTCGCCATTTCATGGCTCAATGTCTTCGCCTTTGTGGCATCGCTGACGCTGATCGGCGCCTCCTATGTGCTGATCAACCGTACAAAGCTCGGCAAAGCGATGCGCGCCACATTCCAGGACCGCGACACCGCCTCGCTGATGGGCGTCAATGTCCAGATGATCTACATGGCGACCTTCGCCATCGGCTCGGCGCTGGCCGCGGCGGCCGGCGCATTGCTTGGGCCGATCTACGTGATCACGCCGCAGATGGGCAATATCGCCTCGCTGAAGGCCTTCGCCATCGTCATCCTCGGCGGCCTCGGCAGCATTCCCGGCGCGACAATCGGCGGCTTCATCCTCGCCGGTGCGGAGGAGATCGGCGCCGGCTACATCTCATCCGGCTACCGCGACGCGATGGGCTTCCTAATCATCATCGCTGTTCTGCTGTTCAAGCCGACCGGTTTGTCCGCTCGCGTGGAGCGCATCGGATGAGGCGTTATCTTCCCTTCCTCAGCCTCCTCGCCGCCGCGACAGTGCCGCTGTGGATACAGGATCCCTATTTCCTGAATGCCTTCATCACGACTGGAATCTTCATTATCGCGGCGATGAGCCTCAACCTTTTGCTCGGCTACACCGGGCAACTGAGCCTAGGTCATGTCGCCTTCTTCGGCATCGGCGCCTATACGAGCGCGCTGGTGTCGCTCGGCTTCAACGTCGAACTTTTAGGCGGCATCCGTGTCGTGCACGAGCCGTGGCCGGTCTGGACCGGGATCGTCATCGGTATCCTCGTCGCCGGCTTTTTTGGCTACGTCGTCGGCAAGCTGTCCTTCCGCGTGCGCGGGGCTTACTTTGTGATCGTGACGATCAGCTTCGCCGAGGTCGCGCGCCTCATCGCGCTGAACTGGGTCGAACTCACGCAGGGGCCGCTCGCTCTCAACTCGATCCCGCCGGTGACGCTCGGCCTGCCGGGCCTCGGCTATTACGACCTCTACAGCAAGCAATCCTATTTCTATCTTGTCCTGGCGGTGCTCGCGGTTTCGTATGTGGTCATCAGCCGCCTGGTGAACTCGCGCGTCGGAAGAGCCATGGTCGCGCTCAAGGAGAATGAATCGCTCGCGGTGTCGGTCGGCATCGACGTCACGCGCTATCTGGTGCTGGCGGCCGTCGTCTCCGCCGGCATCGCCGGCGCCGCCGGCGGGCTCTATGCCCACTACCTCAAGATCATCGATCCGGACGTCTTCCTGTTCGTCTACACGGTCACCATGGTCATCATGGTCATTACCGGCGGCAAGGGTACCCTCGCCGGCCCGGTCGTCGGCGGGCTGATCTTCGGCTTCATCCCGGTGTTCAGCCGCTCGTTTCTCGGTCCCGAGCTGCAGTGGATCATCTACGGCATCTTCATGATCCTGATCGTGTTCGTCCTGCCGCAAGGCATCGTCCCGGCCATCGAGAAGTGGTTCGTCTCGCCCAGCCCCAAGCCGGCGGCGCTGCCAGCGCAGGCCCATGTCGTGGAGACACCGTGAGCGCGGTTCACGCCATAGACACCGCGCAGCCGGCGCTGGTCCTCGAACACGTCGCCGTGCATTTCGGCGGTCTGATCGCGATCGCCGACATGTCCTTCACCGTCTATGAAGGCGAGGTGGTGAGCCTCATCGGCCCGAACGGGGCCGGCAAGACCACCGCGTTCAATGTCGTCACCGGCTTCATGCGCCCGACGCAAGGCACGGTGAAGTATCGCGGCACCGCCCTGACGACGTTGAAGCCGCATCAGGTGGCCGAGCTGGGCCTCGTACGCACCTTCCAGCGTAGCAGCGTGTTCCAGACCGTCACCGTGTTCGAGAACGTGATGATCGGCCTCCACCGCCGCGGAGAGTCGCGCCTGTGGGACACTCTGTTGGCGCTGCCGAACGAGCGGCGATCGGAACGCAAGTTGCGCGAGCGCGCCGCGGAGATATTGGCGAGCGTCGGCATCGAGCACCGCGCCCACGACCTCGCCGGCTCGCTGGCCTACGGCGATCAGCGCCTGCTTGGCGTCGCGATGGCGCTCGCCGCCGATCCCTCGATGCTGCTGCTGGACGAACCGGTGTCAGGCATGAACGCGACCGAGACCGGCCGCTTCATGGAACTGCTCGCGCGGCTCCGTCGTGGCGGCATGACGATCCTCCTGGTCGAGCACGACATGCCGATGGTCATGGGCGTCTCCGACCGCATCGTCGTCCTCAACTACGGCCGGATCATCGCCGAAGGGCCGCCGGACGACATCCAGGGCAACCCGGAAGTCATCCGCGCCTATCTCGGCGAAGGAGTGAAGAAACGTGCTCGAGGTTCATAATCTCGTCTGCCGCTACGGCAAGGTCGAGGCGCTGAAGCGCATCTCGCTCTCCGTCAAGCAGGGCCAGTTCGTCGCCCTGATCGGCGCCAACGGCGCCGGCAAGAGCACGACTTTGCGCGCGATCTCCGGCGTCCTGCCATCGGTCTCCGGCCAGTTGCTGTTCGAAGGCAAGGACATCACGCGCTGCTCCGCGCAGCAGATCCTGGCGGAGGGCATCTCGCATTGTCCCGAGGGCCGGCGGGTATTCCCGGAGATGACCGTCGACGAGAATCTCGACATGGGCGCCTACCTGCGCAAGGACAGCGCCGGGGTAGCCGCCGACCGCGAGCGAATCTTTGGCATGTTCCCGCGGCTCGCCGAGCGGCGGCGTCAGGTCGCCGGAACCCTGTCGGGCGGCGAACAGCAAATGCTGGCCATCAGCCGCGCCATCATGTCGAAGCCAAAGCTGATGATGTTCGATGAGCCCTCCCTCGGACTCGCTCCAAATATCGTCGAGCAGGTTTTCGACATCATCGACAATATCCGCAAGGCCGGCACGACCGTGCTGATGGTCGAGCAGAACGCCTATTCGGCGCTGGAGATGTGCGACTACGCCTATCTGATCGAGGCCGGCACCATCGTTCTGTCCGGCACCGGCGAAGAGTTGATCGACAACAAGCACATCCGCGCCGCTTATCTCGGCGGCTCGACGCACTAAAGCCGGTGCCGCCGCTGCGCCGTCACCGGGCTTCGGTCTCGCTCATGACCCGGTGGCGCCGCGGGCGCTCAGCTCTTGCTCAGCGCCACGCCGCTTTTCACGGGCGCCCCGCCGCCTCGGACTCGATCGTCGCGGCAACCATGCGGCGCATTTTCATCGGCGCGGCGTCGATGCCGAGCGTGATGTTCTTGAAGTGCGGGTCGCGCTCCTCCTCGATCTGGATACGCTCCAGCACCACCTTGTCTTCCCGGTAGGCCATGTCGAGGCCGGCGGAAAGAGCCGCATCGATGTCGTGCTCGTCGGTGCGGAAGTTGCGCACGTGGAACCAGTGCTGCAGCACCGTGCGCTCGTCCACCGGCGTCAGCATGTGGCAGGTGAACATCTGAACGCCTTCTGAACGCTTCTCCATGTCGGGAATGGCACCGGCCACGCACGAGCCCATGTCGATCGAGAAGTTACATGGCATCGAATAGGTGTAGTAGTGCCAGCGGTCGACGAGACCCTGTAGCTTGCCGAACTTCTCGAACAGCGGAATGACAGGCCCATTGCGGATCCAGCGCCAGACGGTGATCGTGCTTTCGCCGTAGTCGTTGTTGACCGGCACCGCCGCACCGGCCGGCGTGCCGAGCGTGCTCGCGTGCACGAACGTGACGTGCGCCGGATCGAGCAGGTTGTCACACAGCGACAGGTAATTGCACTCGATGCGCAAGGTGTCGCCCTGCACCGCGTGCCAGCCCTCCTTCCCGTATTGCTCGATGTGGAAGATCTTGGCCGGATCGGCGTTCTTCGGCTCGCCCATATAGAGCCAGACCATGCCGTACTTCACCTGCAGCGGAAAGGCACGGACCATCGCCGTTCGCGGGATGATCTCCTGGCCCGGAATCAAGACGCATTTGCCGGAACAGTCGAAAGTCATGCCGTGATAGCCGCATTCGATGGTGTCGCCCTTGAGCTTGCCGAGCGACAGCGGCGCTCGCCGGTGCGGACAGACGTCGCGCAGCGCGGCGATGTCGCCGTTCTCGAGCCGATAGATGACGATCGGCTCATCGAGCACAGTATGGCGCGTGAGTTCGCGGCCGACACGATCGGCCCAGACGACGGGATACCAGGCCTCGGTGATGTAGGTCATAGGGGTCTCCGTGATCGCGCGTATGGCCCGCCCGGCGGAAGGCCGATCAATGGTAGTAGGCACCGCCATCAACGACGAGCGTCTGGCCGGTGATGAAAGCGGCCTGCGGACCGGCAAAGAAGCTGACCGCGCCGACGACGTCCGCCGGCACCATGTCGCGCTTAAGAGCGCGGCCGCGGACCGAGAACGGCGAGACCGCCGCGGCCAGCGTGGCATTGGCATGGACGCCGTCGCTCAAGGTGAAGCCCGGCGCGACGCTGTTGACGAGAATGCCGTAATCGCCGAGCTCGGTCGCAAGCGTGCGCGTCATCGATACGATGGCGCCCTTAGAGGCGACGTAATGCAGCATGCCGGGATTGCCCTTGAAGGCGACGCCCGAGGAAATGTTGATGATCCGGCCGGCCTGACGCTCCTTGAAAGCCGGCAACACCGCCTTGCAGCACAGGAACTGCCCGATCACGTTGACATCGAGGATTTGGCGCCAATCCGCGACGGTCAGCTCTTCGAACGGCTTGAGCGTCAACGTCGAGTAGATCGCAGCGTTGTTCACCAGGATGTCGATGCCGCCGAAGGTCGCGAGCGCAGCCTCGGCCATGCGCGCGGCGTCCCCCTCGCGCGACACATCGACCGTGACATCCGTGGCTTTGCAACCTTTGGCGTTCAACCTGGCCGCCGCCTCGACGGCACCTTTAAGGTCGGCGACGACGATCGAAGCGCCTTGCGCGGCCAGCGTCTCGGCTATCGCATAACCGATGCCCATCGCCCCGCCCGTGACGATCGCCACCTTGCCCGCAAGGGTCATGCCTTCTCTCCGATTGAATGCCCTACCGACGCTGCAATTTGAGTGCCAGCACGCCGCGTCGTATTCATCCTATTTATAGTATGATGGTCCTTTTGTTCAAGGTACCGCCTTGGCCGCCGCTGCCCAAGATTCGCGCTTACGAGGCAATCGAATGATCATAATTCGCGCTTGCGGCGGAACCCGATCATTCTAACGTTAGACAGATAGGTACATTGCAACGCGCAGAGAACGCATGTGCATGCGTCGCGCCTCGACAAGCGGGAGATCGGAATGAGACGGCGTGTGTCATCGGTTGCGGCCGCAATCGTGTTTGCCAGCATCGGAACGGGCGCGCTGGCGCAAGAAGACGTCATCAAGATCGGTGTCAACGAGCCGCTGACGGGCGTCGTCGCCGCGTCTGGTACGATGGTCACCGCCGGGACGAAGCTTGCCGCCGAGGAGATCAACGCCAAGGGCGGCATCAACGGCAAGAAGCTCCTGCTCGTCATCGAGGACAACAAGAGCAACCCGACCGAAGCCGCCAGCGTCGCCGAGAAGCTCATCACGCGTGACAAGGTGCCCGCGATGATCGGCGCCTGGAGCTCGACCTACACGCTCGCCGTGATGCCCAAGCTGATGGAATACAAGGTGCCGATGGTCGTCGAGACCTCGAGCGCCGACAAGATCACCACCTCGGGTAATCCCTACATCTTCCGCATCAGCCCGACCAACGGCACCGAGGCCAAGAGCTTCGCGCGTTTCGTCAAGCAGATCGGCATCAAGAAGGCCGACTTTCTGGTCGTGAACAACGACTGGGGTCTCGGCGCCGCCTCCGAATTCGGCAAGGTTCTCAAGGAAAACGGCGCCGAAGTCGGCCGCACGCTCAACATGGATGCGGCCGCGCAAGACCTCTCCGCCCAGCTCTCCTCGCTCAAGGGCTCCGACAGCGACACACTGTTCATGACCACAGGCGTCGAACAAATGACGTTGGTGATGAAGCAGGCGCAGGCGCTCGGCATCAAGCGCCGGATCGTCACCACCGGCGGCACATTGCCGGACCAGCTCATCGCGCAAGCCGGCTCCGCGGCCGAAGGCTCCTATCACGACGCCATGTTCGCGCCCTGGTTCCCCGACACGGCCGTCGATCCGGCGGCGGCGAAAACCTTTATCGCCGCCTGGACGAAGGCCGGCCTGCCGCCGGGCGGCATGCCGGAAGGCGCCCGCGGCTACGATGCCGTCTACGTTCTCGCCAAGGCCATCGAGAAAGCCGGCGCAGCAGATTCTGACAAGATCCGCGCGGCGCTGTGGGAAATCACCTATCCGGGCCTGACCGGCAACATCAAGTTCGAGAAGGTCGGCCCGGCCGGCAAGGAAAGCGGCCAGAGCCCGGCCGTCACTCATCTGGTCAAGATCGAGGGCGGCAAGGTCGAGCTCGTCAGCAAATAGCGCGGAAGCCGCGTCGTCAGCCTCACGACAGCAGCACTTGAACAACGAAACGGCGGCCTCGCGTGCCGCCGTTTCTCATTTCAGCCCCCGGCTTCGCCGAATCTTTGTGCGCGAAATCCACTATTTCGGCAGCGCGCGGGTCGCTTTCGTTGGTATACTGACGAATAATTGAGCTGACTAGCCGCGCTTTTTTTGTCGCGGCCGGCGTCAAACTCCCAGATGACGAGGACACAGCCGTGACGACGCTTGCAACCCCTTACGACCTCGTGCTGTCGGGCGGCACGGTGATCGATCCCGCGACCGACCGGAACGGGCGCTTCGACGTGGCGATCGCCGGCGGCAGGATCGCTGCGATCGAGCCCGATCTGTCACAGGCGCCGGCACGCGAAAGGATCGACGTCTCCGGCAAGATCGTAACCGCCGGCATGATCGACACGCACGCCCATGTCTACGAGCACGTGACCGGCCGCTTCGGCCTTAACCCCGATATGGTCGGCGTGCGCTCCGGCGTCACCACCCTCGTCGATCAGGGCGGCCCAAGCTGCATGACCATTGGCGGCTTCCGCAACTATCTCGCCAACACGTCGCAGTCTCGGCTGCTGTGCTTCATCTCCTGCTATCTGGTCGGCGGCCTCGAGGGGCACCTCTATCCCGACCTCTATGGTCCGAAATGCGTCAACGTGGAGCACACGGTGCGTGTCGCCAAGGAGAACCTCGACATCGTCAAGGGCATCAAGGCGCACGCCGAGATCGGCGGGCAGTCGCGCTGGGGCCTCGACGTCATCAAGATCGGCCGCGAGATCGCAAACCAGACCGGCCTCCCGCTCTACATCCATCTCGGCCAGCTCTGGCCGAGCCTCGAAGAAGGTCCGGTGCCGGACGCGGATGAGCTGATCCGCGAACTGGTGCCGATCATGGAGCCGGGCGACATTCTTGCTCATCCTTTCACGCGCCATCCCGGGGGCTTCGTCTCCAAGGAAGGCGAAGTCCATCCGATCGTGTTCGAGGCGATCGCCCGCGGCGTGCGTGTCGATGTCGGCCACGGCTCGCACTTCAGCTTCGAGGTGGCCAAGCGCGTGCTCGATGCCGGCGTGCGGCCGTTCACGCTCGGCGCCGACCTGCACGGCTACAATGTCAGCGCGCCGACGGACATGAACGCGGATGTGCGCGAGGCCAACCCCTTCTTCGGCGTCGCGCCGTTCAGCTTGACCGTTGCGATGACGGAGCTGCTCACGCTCGGCCTGCCGCTCAAGGACATCATCGCCACCGTCACCAATAACCCGGCGACGATGGTCGGCCTGTCCGACGAAATCGGCTCGCTGCAGGTTGGCCGCTCGGCGGACGTGAGCGTGCTGGAGATGTTGAACGGGCGCTTCAAGCTGTTCGATAACAGCGGTGTCGAGGTCATCACCGACAAGCTGATCCGGCCGGCATTCTGCCTGCGCGACGGCATGCGCTTCGACAGCGACTCGCCACTGATCCCGCCGGCGATGGCAGCGTAAGGCCTATGCCACGGTCGGCCACGGCGACACGCCGCGGCCGATCAGACCTTTTTCGCCCGCGGCATCGAGCGCCGCCAGCATGACGCCGCGCGCAGGCGAGGCGCGGTCGATGCCGAGACCGACATGCAGGTCCACCGGAAAGGCCGGATGCGCGCCGAGGAACGGTGCGCTGGCCGCCGCCGTGAAATAGACGTCGGCGCCATGGCCGCGCAGCGCCTCCATCATTTCCGGCGCGTAGCGCAGCGCCGCCGCGCCGAAGCCGCAGGCATCGATCACCGCGCTGTCGCCGATCGCCGGCAGGAAAACGCTGTCGCCGGCGGCGGGGAAGCGCGGACCGACCGGCGCTGCCGCGGGCATCGTGTGCCAGGCTTCGGGGTCGCCAGCCAGTTTCCAGCCGAAGTCGACGCCGTTGCCGCCGGCCGCGACCACCATGTTGCTGCCGCCGACGCCGCCGCCGCCACCGATCATCACCGCGCAGGCGGCCATGATGACGTTGAGCACGAACTGGTTGGCAAGATCGAGATAAGCACGTCCTTCGCCTGTCAGACGCGGCGTGAGCACGTCGTAAAAAGCCTGGTTGGCCGCGCTGACGCGGCCGTGCAGATCGTCGCCGCCCTCGAGGCCGGCGCGCAGCACCGCCAGCAGCGCGACCGGCGCCCCCAGGTCCCGTGCCAATGCCGGGCCGACCTTCGACAGCAGCGCCAGACGCGCGCCCTGCTCGGGATGCTTGGCGCCGAAGCGCAGAGCGCCGGGCGGCGGGCCATCATTGATCGGCGTATAGCGCGCGGCCGCCGCGCCGCGGGCATCGCCGACACGCAGCAGCCACATCGACGGCGAGACGACGAATGCGAGCGGCGTCACCACGCCATAGTCCTGCGCAGGCTCGAGCGCCATATCGCCCGCCACAATGGCGGCAAGCGCCTCCTCGCGTGTGTCGGCCCAGCCCTCGAAGACCGCCGCAGCCGCCGCAGTGTTGAGGATGGGCGCCGGCACTTCGCCGCGCCGCAAGCGCGGCCCCGCATGCAGCAGCGTCCTGGCCGGCAGCGCGGCTATCGATGCCAGTTGAACGCAGCCTTCGAGTTGCGGCTCGACGGCAATGAGCCGCTCGAACGACTGGCGCGTCGCCTGCTCCTGCTTTATCGAATCCATGATCGCCCCGGGCCTTCCATATGAACGAAAACACCGCGCCGACCGATGCACGCTTCGTGCTCGTGACCACGCTGGACGCGCTGCGGCCCGGCGCGCCTGTGCGCGTCATTGTCGAGGGTCACACGCTGGTCCTGGCGCGCCACGGCGACGCCGTCTACGCCTTCCAGGCGACCTGCCCGCATGAGAAAGCCGACCTGTCGCAAGCGCGCATCGAGCGCGGCTGCGTTGTCTGTCCCCGTCATCTCGCCGCCTTTGCCTTGATCGATGGCAAGGCCTCGGCCGGCTGGGACAATGTCGAACCGCTCAAGCTCTATCCGGTGCGGATCGTGAACGGCGACGTCACCGTCGATGCCGCCGCGGTGTCGCGCCAGCCTCCGGGCGGCAGGCGCCAAGTTTGGGATTTCAGCTCCTGACAGCAGCGGGCCGTTGCTAGTCACCTCAACGCACCCCAACCGGGGTGCGGCTGATCTCGTTGTTGCTCGCGACGAGCTTTGCCAGATCGCGCATGAAGCGGGCGCGATCCTTCTGTGGCAGCGCCGCCAGCGTGCGCTCATGGGCGCGCGCCGCGCCAGCATCGATACGGCGCAGCAGCACCCGGCCGTCTTCCGTCAGCGTCACCGATTTCATGCGCCGGTCTTGCGCGGACACACGGCGCCGTACCAGCTTCTGACGTTCCAGGCGCGCCAACACATCCGCGACGTTCGTCGTATCGAGGCCGACGGCGCGCGAGAGAACGATCTGCTCGGCAACGTTCATCTGATCGAGCGCCGCCAGGATACTGTACTGCACCGGCGTGATGTTCTCGGCGCCGCACTCTTCCGCGAACAAGGCGCTGTGAATTTGATGCAGGCGGCGGATCAGAAAGCCCGGCCGCTCCTGCAACGGCTTCGCATGCCAGTTGTTCGGCGTGCTCCGCCGCACGGCCTTGGACTTACGCGACGTGGTTTTTTGCAGCATGCGTCCTGTCGATCTGTGGGCCGCGACCTGAAGGCCTCACCGGGCTTTACGCGTGAACAGGCGCCGTACAATGCCGAACAGCATGGCGAAAAGCAGACCGCCACCGATCGGTCGAGCCGCCACGACCTGCTCGCCCTGGCTGGCGCGTGCGAGGTTGTGAGCGAACTGCACCAGCAAGGCGTCGACCACGCCGGCAACGACAGCCGGACGCCCGAATTGCACAAGCGGACCACCCAGCCGGTAAGTCAAGTCGAGGGAGAGCTGCGAGGCGTCGTCACCGGCGGCAAGCGCGGCAAAGCGGATGGTGCCGTCGGCGCGCGAGCGACTGGTGGGATCAGCGCCCTGGCCCGACACCTCGCCGCGATGCGTTTGCTGATCGAAGGCGACACGCGCGGCTCCGCCGAAGCGCGCATTGATTGGCCCGATGGCGACCTGAAATGCGCCGGTGACCGTCCCGTCCGGCGACACCTTGTCCAGCGATGCCCCGGGCAGGCAACGCGCGATCGTCGCGATGTCCTGCAGGGTCCGCCACAGCGCGGCAGCCGGCACGGGCACGTCGATATGGCGGCTCAGCGTCACGCCATCCGTGACTGGGGCAAACGAGACCGCGCTCGCCGGTGATGAAGACGGCGCAGGCGACGCAGCCGGCGCAAGGGCGGAAGGCCTCGACTGCTCCAGGACCGGTGCGGCGGGGCGCGCTTTCAACAGGGTGTTCCGGTGCGTGCCGGCGGCGAGCACGTCGCGGATCGCACCGACGATGCCAACATAGCCGGTGCAGCGGCACAGATTGCCGGCCAGTTCCTCGCGCACGCGCGCCTCGTCGGCATCGGGCAGCCGCGTCACGATATCGTAGGCCGTCGCCAGCATGCCGGGCGTGCAATAGCCGCATTGCAAAGCGTGATGGCGGGTGAAGGCGTCGCGCAACTGGCTCATGACCGGATCGTCGTCGAACGACTCGACCGTGCGCACGTCGCTGCCGGCGCAAGCGACCGCGTAATTGATGCAGGAGCGCATCGGCCGCCCGTCGACGATCATGGTGCAGGCACCGCAGACGCCGTGCTCGCAGCCGATATGCGTGCCGGTGAGATTGAGCTCCTCGCGCACGAAGTCGGCGAGATGGGTGCGTGGCGCCACGGCCTTGGTGACGGACGCGCCATTGACGGTGAGATTGACCGAAATCATCGCCCGCCCTCCATGGCGATCGCAAACGCGCGGCGAAGTGCGGTGACGTGCAGCGTGTGAGCCGGCCCGTCGAGTTGCGGCGCGGCCTGCCGAACCGCCTCGGCGGCGGACAAGCGCCCTTCGACAAAGGCGGCGGGATCGGCGAGCAGCGCCGGCGGCCGTTCGATGGCGCCGATCAGCACGCGCGTCTCGCCGCGGTCCGGATCGATGAGCACCGCAGCGCTCGCTTTGGCGAAGTCGCCGGCCTTGATGCAGAACTTCCAATAACCCCAGCGCGCCGTGGCGGTGCGCTTGCGTACGCGCACGCCGGCAATAACTTCGCCGACAGCCAGCACCGTCGCGAGCGGCCCGATGAAGAACGTCTCCAACGGAACGATCCGCTTCGCCCCGTTCGCGACCAGAATGACATCGGCGCCGAGCGCGGTCAGCACGTTCACCCAATCGGCCGCCGGATCGGCATGCGCGAGACTGCCGCCGAGCGTGCCGCGATTGCGCACGGCGCGGTAGGCGATGTGCCGCGCCACCGCCGACAGCCATCCGGGCGTCGCATCGGGCACGGCGCCGTCTTCGATCTCGGCATGCGTGACGGCGCCGCCGTAGACGATCGCCTCGCCCTCATCGCTGGCGCCGCGCATGTCCACCGCGCGCGACAGATCGATCAGCATTTGCGGCCGCGCGAGCCGCAGATTGAGCATCGGCCCCAGCGACTGGCCGCCGGCGATGGGCTTGGTCGCCGCGCCGGAAGTCAGCATGGCGGCCGCGGCGGATGCATCGGCGGCAAAGGAGAAGTCGAACGCGACCGGCTTCACGCGAAAGACTCCAGCTTAGCGGTGCGCGCTTGCGCCAACTTCTCCAGCACGCGTGTCGGCGTCATCGGCAACACATCGAGTTCGGCGCCGAGCCCGGCCAGGGCATCGTTGATGGCATTGGCAATCGCGGCCGGCGGACCGATGGCGCCACCTTCGCCGATGCCCTTCTGACCGAAGCGGGTGATGGGTGACGGCGTCTCCATATGGTCGATCGCGGCCGCCGGCACTTCAGGCGCGCCGGGCAGATAGTAGTCGGCGAATGTCGCAGCCAACGGCTGCCCGCGTTCGTCAAAGGGCATTTCCTCGAACAGCGCGGTGCCGATGCCCTGCGCCGTACCGCCATAGACCTGGCCTTCGACCACCATTGGATTGATGAGCACACCGCCGTCCTCGACGATCTTGTAATCGAGGATCTCGACCCCGCCCGTCTCCGTATCGACGGCAACCGTCACCGCATGGCAGGCATAAGAGAACGTGCCGCTGTCGCGCTGCGGCTTGTAGCCCTGCGTGACTTCGAGCCCGGCCGGATCGACGTCGGCCGGCAGGTCCTGCGGCCGCAGATACCAGACCTTGCCGATATCGGCGATGGCGACTTCGCCGCCGGACGAGCGCGCCATGCCGCCGCTCAGTTGAATGGTCTGCGGATCCGCCTGAAGCAAATGACCGGCGATCTTGCGCAGCCGCCCGGCCAGCGTTTCGCAGGCTGCGGCCACAGCGCCGCCCGCCATGACGATGCAACGCGAGCCCCAGGTGCCCGTCGAGTACGGCGTCAGCGCCGTGTCGCCATGCACCACCTTCACACGATGCGGGGCAATGCCGAGCATCTCGTTAGCGATCTGCGCCAGGGTCGTTTCCAGACCCTGCCCGTGGCTCTGCACGCCGACACGCAATTCGAGACCGCCATCCGGCGTCAGCCGCGCGGTCGCCTGCTCGAAGCCCGGCACCATGGGAATGCCCCAGCCGGCGTAGACCGACGTGCCGTGCGCGCCCTGCTCGCAATAGATGGACAGGCCCACGCCGATGCGGCGGCCGTCCGGCTCGCCCGCGGCCTGCCGCCGCCGCACCGCCGGCAGATCGATCGCCGCCACCGCGCGGTCCAGGCATTCGATGTAGTCGCCGCTGTCGAAGATCTTGTTGGTGATGTTGACGAACGGCATCTGCTCCGGCCGCACCAGATTTTTGCGGCGGATCTCGTCGGGCGGCAGCTTCAGTTCGCGCGCGACGGCATCGAGCAGCACTTCCATCGCATAACAGACGCCGCTGCGCGCCACGCCGCGGAACGGCAGGATCGGCGGCTTGTTGGAGGCAACCGACCAGGTGCGACAGCGATAGCCGGCGAACTGATAGGGCCCCGGCAGGATGCTGGCGACCTGCGCGGCTTCGAGACAGGCCGAGAAGGGATAGAGAGAGTAAGCGCCGGAATCGACGATGGCATCGCAATCGACCGCCAACAGCGTTCCATCGGCGGCGGCATAGCCGGCGATCTCGTAATGATGCTCACGGCAATTGGCATTGCCGGTGAGATGCTCGTAGCGATCCTCGATCCAGCGTAACGGCCGCTTCAGCTTCATCGCGAGATAAGCAAGGACGACCTCCTCGCACAGCAGCAGGCCCTTGTAGCCGAAGCCGCCGCCGACATCCGGCGCGACGATGCGCACCATGCCCTGCTCGAGCCCGAGGCACTCGGCCAATCCCGTGCGCACGATGTGCGGCACTTGCGTCGCCGTGTAGAGAACAACTTGCTGCGCCTGGTTGTCCCAATAGGCGACGACGCCGCGCCCCTCCATCGGCGCCATGCTCTGGCGCGCGGTGCGGAAGGTGCGCTTCACGCACACCGCGGCATCCTTGATCGCCGCTTCGAAGCCGATATCGACCGCGGTTTCGAGAAACACGTTCTCGGGCCAGTGATCGTGGACGAGCGGCGCATCCGGCGACCGGGCGCGCGTCATCTCGACCACCGCCGGCAGCTCGTCGAGATCGAGAGTCACGGCTTCGGCGATATCCTCGGCTTCGGCGCGGGTATTCGCGACGCAGGCCGCGAGCGGCTCACCAACATGCCGCACCTTCTCGTAAGCGAGCACCGGCTGTATGGACGAACGAAAGCCGGGCAGACCGGAATCGGCACGAATGCCTTTGACGCCGACGAGATCGGACATCACGAACACGGCGTCTTCCTGACCCGGCGGCTTGGCAACGCCGCGGATGCGCGCATGCGCGAGCGGACTACGCACGAAAGCCACATCCAGCATGCCGGGCATACGGATATCGGCGACGAAGCGGCCGCGGCCGCGCAGATAGCGATCGTCCTCCAGCCGCGGATGCGACGATCCAATGCCCTCAGCTTGCGCGACGTTCCGATCCATCTCGCGTGTTCTTCCCGACGTCGTTACCGAGATTCGAAGCTGCGAAGAGGTTCGCAAGGGTTATGCCAACCGGCGCATTTCCCGATCCGCCCAAATCCGCCAGGACGGCGCCGGCGCATGTCTACAATCCGGGCAGACAGCGACGTCCGTTTGGGCATTCGTCCTTGTACTGATGATTGCTGTACGGACGAATGCGGCGCGGCGATCGGGTATCGATGTGAGTGGCGGCGGGCGAGCCCCCGATAACGGTCGCCCCCTGGCGCGCACGGCGGCGGCGGGTGGACGGCATCGGACTAAGGGATAGCCTGGCGCTCCCTAGGGGTCCCGGAAGCCTGGTTTAGAAGGCAGAATGTTATCGGTTTTCCCGAGACAACTCAAACATTTGCTGCACTAAGAAACTTTGGCGGCTTTGGAAAAAAAACTACAAGTGTTGTACGCTGTGTTGGACGTCTCAAACCGTTTTGGCGGCCTCTCCCTGGGCGGAAGCAGTCAATTGATAGGTCAGCGTCCGGCGGCGCGCGCGGCTACTACGCCGGGCTCGACCAAGCCTTTAAGGCGTGTGGACAACCATCGGATCGGCGACGCCGACCGTTTCTCTATCCGAACTTGCCTCGAGCGCCTGCACTTTACGCTCGAGTTCGTCGATCCGCCCAGCCAAAGAGCGGGCGTAGCTGTAGACTAGGTCGTCTTCGCTCTCCATGACGGCCGCAAATTCCAACATCTTATTCCAGGCTCTCTTGATCATGTTCATGATGAGTTCCTTAACGAACCATTGAATGACCGGGGATATGTGCGACTGCGCTGCTCAGGCCGGCACTCTCGGCGTCGTTCGCCTTCTTTGACGATTGCTCCGGCGTCTTGATCCGGAACCAGACGGCATAGAGTGCCGGCAGGAACAACAGGATCAGCGCTGTACCCGCAGCGGTGCCGCCGATCAGCGTGTAAGCCATCGATCCCCAGAAAACGGAGTGCGTGAGCGGGATGAAGGCTAGTACGGCCGCCAGCGCCGTCAGGATAACGGGACGGGTTCGTTGCACCGTCGCTTCTATGACCGCGTGATAATCATCGAGGCCGGCCCGCCGGTTCTCCTTGATCTGTTCGGTGAGGATCAGCGTGTTGCGTATCAGGATGCCAGCGAGGCCGATCAAACCAAGGATCGCGTTAAAGCCGAACGGCTGATGGAACAGCAGCAAGACGGGCACGGCGCCGACGAGGCCCAGGGGCGCGGTCAGCATGACCATCGCCATGGTCGAGAACGATCGCACCTGTAGCATCACGATGATCAGCATGGCGGCAATCATCGTCGGGAAGACCACGGCGAGTGCATCGTTGGCCTTCTTTGCTTCCTCGATCGAACCGCCCATCTCGACGCGATAGCCTTGAGGCAGTTTGGCGATGAGGGGTTGGAGTGCCGCCATCACCTGCATGGAGACTTCCGGTGGCTGCGTCGCCTCGTCGATATCCGAACGGATCGTGATCACGGGCGTGCGGTCCCGCCGCTTCATGATCGGCTCCTCGAAGCGAACTTCAGAATGACCGATCTGATCGAGGGGAATGCGCCGCCCGTCGCGGCTGATCAGCGAGAAATCCTTCAACCGCGCAGGGTCGAGACGCTCCGCCCCGGCGCTACGCGCCACGACCGCGACATTGCGGATATCCTCCCGCACCTCGGTAACGTTGAAGCCCGTCAGGAGGAACTGCAACTGCTGCGCAACTTCCGACGAGGACAAGCCGATCAGGTTGAGGCGATCCTGGTCGGGGACGAAGCGAAGTGTCGGGACAAGGTTGCCCCAATCGCGGTTGGCCTGGCGTACATCCGGAACACCTCGCATGATCTCCAGCGCTTCATGCGACAAAGCATAGAGCTTGTCGGCGTCCGGACCCATCAGACGAAATTCGACCGGGAATGGGGTGTAGGGACCGAACACAAGCTGGGTCACGCGCACGGAGGCTTCAGGAGCGAGCCCATGCGCGACCGCCTGCCGCATCCGGAGCTTGAGCGCTTCGCGCGCCTCGGCATCCGGCGTCAGGACCACGATTTTGGCAAAGGCCGGATCGGGAAGTTCAGGCGCCATCGCGAGGAAGAAGCGCGGCGCACCTTGACCGATATAGCTCGTGACAATACTGGCCTCGGGCTGGTTGTGGAGCCAGGTCTCAAGCTTGGCGACGGCCGCGGTCGTCGCTTCGATGCTCGAACCCTCCGGCATGCGAACTTCGACCAGCACTTCCGGGCGATCCGACGTGGGGAAGAACTGCTGCTTCACAGCTCCCATCCCGACGCCAGCGAGCAGAAAGAGACCCACCACTATAGAGACGGTTGCAAACTTCCGGCGAACGGCGAATTTGATCACATCACGAAGCCGCCGGTAGTTCGGCGTGTCATAGATCGCGTGATGTCCTCCACTCACCGGCTTGATGTTCGGCAGCATGGTCACGCCAAGATAGGGTGTGAAGAACACCGCAACGAACCAGGAGACGATCAGCGCAAAGCCTACGACCCAGAAGATGTTGCCGGCGTACTCGCCTGCCGTTGAACGTGCAAAGCCCACCGGCAAGAAGCCAGCAATCGTGACCAGCGTGCCGGACAACATCGGCGCAGCAGTGTGGCTCCAGGCGTAGGCAGCGGCACGAACGCGATCCATGCCCTCTTCCATTTTTACGACCATGACCTCGATTGCGATGATGGCGTCGTCCACTAAGAGGCCGAGCGCGAGGATAAGCGCGCCGAGAGTGATGCGGTCGAAGAAGCGGCCGGTGACTGCCATGATGACGAAGACTACCGCGAGGGTGAGCGGCACGGCCGCGGCCACAACAAGGCCTTCACGCCAGCCGAGGCTAAGAAGGCTGACCAGCAGCACGACGCCGAGCGCCATCGCGAATTTCAGCATGAATTCGCCGACGGCAGAGGAGATATTGACCGCTTGGTCCGTTACCTTGGTCAGGGAAATGCCCAGCGGCAGCGTTGCTGCGATGGCGGTTGTCCGTGCTTCCAGAGCTTTGCCCAGCTCAAGCCCGTTCCATCCCGTTTGCATCACGGCGGCGAGGACGATGGCTTGCTCGCCTTCGTGACGGATCAGGAATGTGGCCGGGTCTTCGTAGCCGCGGCGCACCGACGCGATATCCGAAAGCTTGAGCGTACGCCCGTTGGCGACAATCGGTGTGTCGGCGATCGCCTGTATCCCATTAAAGGCGCCGTCGAGACGAATGAAGACCTGCGGCCCCTTAGTATCGACAGACCCGGCCGGCATCACGGCATTCTGGCGTTGTAGGGCGGAAAAAATATCTTGTGGCGAGACACCGAGGGTCGCAAGGCGCGCGTAAGACAGCTCGATGAAGATGCGCTCGGGACGCTCACCGAGAATGTTGACTTTCTTGACGCCCGGGACGTGCAGCAACTCCTGGCGAATACTTTCCGCTTGCCGAGTGAGGTCGCGCATCGGCATGCCTTTTGCCTTCAAGGCGTAGAGCGCAAAGCTGACATCGGAATATTCGTCGTTGACGAAGGGGCCCAGGACACCCGGCGGCAAGTTTCGCGCTTCGTCGCCGACTTTCTTGCGCGCCTGATAAAACTCTTCCTCCACCGCTGACGGCGGTGTGCTGTCTTTCAGCGTTACAGTGGTCAGCACCAGACCCGGCCGCGTCATCGTCTCGACGCGGTCGTAATAGGTCAGCTCCTGCATGCGCTTTTCAAGCGGCTCTGCAACGAGGTCCTGCATTTCCTTCGCTGTCGCGCCCGGCCATGCAGCCGATATGGTCAAAACCTTGATCGAAAAGGACGGATCTTCGGCGCGGCCGAGATTGAGGAAAGCGATCGCGCCGCCGATCGAGAATAAAATAATGAAGAAAAGCGTGACCGACCGCTCGCGAACTGCCAAGGCCGAAAGATTAAAATTCATTTGCGCACCTGATTTTGCTGGCCGGCGACGGACGAGACCTTGGTGCCTTCCTTAAGCAGATGCGCCCCAAGCGCGACGATCGGTTCGCCGGGGGTTAAGCCCTGGACTACAGCCGTTTCTTCGCCGAGTTCTTTGAGGACGACGTTCTTGAAGTGAACCGTCGAGCTTGAGCGATCGAACGCCCAAACGCCGGTTCGCTGGCCGTCATTCAAGATGGCGCCCATAGGGATTGCGATATCCGTGTCGGCTTGTGTGTTCGCAATTCGGATGGTTACGGTCGCGCCGAGCGGCGCCGCGGCAGCGGCGCCTTCGAGAACGTAACGCGCTTCGTACGTGCGGGTTTGCGGGTCGGCGGCATTCGATATCTGACGGAGACGCGCGGGCCAGCGGCGAGCGCCATCACCATATACCGTGGCTTCCGCACTGGACCCGATGGCGGGCCGAACAGTTTCTGGCAACGCCAGTAGAGCTTCACGCGGGCCCGCTTGGGCGAGTTGAACGACGGTTTGGCCAGCAACGACGACTTGGCCGGGCTCGCCCGAAGTCGCGACCACGATGCCGTCGGCATCGGCGACCAAAGTGGAATAGCCCGCTTCATTACCAGCGACGCGTGCGTCGGCTTCCGCCGCGGCCAATTGCGCTTCGGCGGTATCGAGCGCTGCCTTGGCCTGTTCGTAACGCTGCGTGGAGGCGCCAAGGCCATCCTTCGAGAGAATGGCGTAGCGCTTTTCATCGTTCCGCGCCTGAACGGCGACCGCAGTTGCCGCCATTACAGCGTTCCGCTTCGCGGTCAAGACGAGGCGTAAATCCGTATCGTCGATCCGCATCAACGGCTGACCGACGGTCACCTCTTGGCCGACATCGACG
Organism: Pseudolabrys taiwanensis; assembly: GCF_003367395.1. NCBI lineage: Bacteria > Pseudomonadati > Pseudomonadota > Alphaproteobacteria > Hyphomicrobiales > Xanthobacteraceae > Pseudolabrys > Pseudolabrys taiwanensis. The sequence goes on from NZ_CP031417.1 coordinate 2,588,906, forward strand.
AGGCGTTGGACAATCTTGCCGGCGACGCGAAAGCCAAGATTGCTCTGGACCCGCGCCGCAATACTTCCTGTGAAGGCCCGCTCGGCTCCGACGCTCCGACCGGCCGATGCCAGTCGAACGACTGGGACATCGTTTCTGGGGTCATTTTGGGCAGCCGCTTTTTCACCCGAAGCCGATCCAATCAGCAGGATGGCGACGCCGCCTGCGAACAAAACCGCCGCTCCACCAAGCACATAGCGCCATTTCCGATTCATTTTCCGTCTCCTGGACAGGCTGGGGAGGCAGCCTTATTTAGATTGCATTCGGCATCTAATATCGGATATAGATTACGAACGCAATCTAAAAGGAGGTCCGTCATGCGCGTTAGTCGGGAGCAAGCAGAGAAAAATCGCCAAGGCGTCATCGACACCGCGAGCCATCTGTTTCGCGAAAAAGGCTTCGACGGGGTGGGCCTCGTGGAGCTCATGGAGAGCGCGGGGCTGACGAAGGGCGGCTTCTACAAACAGTTCGAGTCCAAGGAAGATCTCGCCGCGCTCGCCTCGCGCCGGTCCATGGAAATGGCGATGGAGCGATGGATCCGTGTCATTGCCAGGCGGCCCGATGCGCCGCTCGACGCGATGATCGATCTGTATCTTTCGCCGGGGCATCGCGCTGACAAAGGCGATGGTTGCCCGCTGGTTGCTCTCGGCTCCGATGCGGCCCGTCAAGGCGCGGACGTCAAAGAGTCATTCGAGTTCGGCGTGAAGAAGCACCTTGAACTGTTGGGCGACGTCATTCTCGGCGGCTCCGCGGAGGTTCGCGCAGAGCTTGCCCCTGCGGTGCTCTCGCTTCTCGTCGGTGCGCTTACCTTGTCGCGCATGGTCAATGACGATCGCCTCGCCTTGACCTTTCTCAGCGCTGCGGCCGCGCAAGTCCGCAGCATCACCAAGGCTTGAGGAGACACTCCATGTCGACGCTGCACGATCCGATCGTCATTGTTTCCGCCGTACGCACGCCGCTGGGCCGCTTCCTCGGCGACCTCTCGCCGCTCGCCGCGCATGAGCTGGGCGCGCATGTCATCCGCTCGGCGGTCGACCGCGCTAAGCTCGCGCCCGACCGCATCGACGAAGTGCTGATGGGTTGCGTCCTGCCCGCAGGCCAAGGACAGGCGCCTGCGCGTCAGGCGGCTCGCGGCGCGGGGCTACTTGATGCAACCGGCGCAACGACGGTCAATAAAGTCTGCGGCTCGGGCATGAAAGCGACGACGCTCGCCCACGATCTATTGCTCGCGGGATCGGTCGATGTCGCGGTATCGGGCGGCATGGAATCGATGTCGAATGCGCCCTACTTGCTTGCGAAAGCCCGCAGCGGCTACCGTGTTGGTCATGACCGCGTCCTTGACCATATGATGATGGATGGCCTTGAGGATGCCTACGAGCCCGGTCGCGCGATGGGGGACTTCGGCGAAGCGGCAGCTGAGGCCTATCAGTTCACGCGCGCCGATCAGGACGCTTATGCGGTCGAAACACTGACGCGCGCGCGCCATGCCATCGAAAGTGGCGCCTTCAAGGATGAGATCGTACCGGTCTCGATCGGCATAAAAGGCGGCCAGAAGCTCGTCGACACCGATGAGCATCCGTTGAAAGTGTCGCCTGAAAAAATCCCGACATTGAAGCCGGCCTTCCGTGCCAACGGCACGATCACGGCTGCGAGTGCCTCGGCCAATGCCGATGGCGCCGCCGCCTTGGTGTTGACGCGCCGGTCCATCGCCGAGCGGGATGGCTTGCCTATCCTCGCAGAGATCAAGGCGCACGCTACCCATAGTCAGGCGCCGGCCTGGTACACGACCGCGCCGATCCCCGCGATCCGCAAAGTGCTGGCGAAGGCCAACTGGCGTGTGCCCGATGTCGACCTATTCGAAATCAACGAGGCCTTCGCCGTGGTGCCGATGGCGGCTGCGAAAGATCTCGGCATCGCGCGCGACAAACTAAACGTCAATGGCGGCGCCTGCGCGGTCGGTCATCCGATCGGCGCGACCGGCGCGCGCCTGATCGTCACCTTGCTACATGCCATGCAGCATCGAAACCTCACGAAAGGCGTTGCCGCTCTTTGCATCGGCGGTGGAGAAGCGACCGCGGTCGCCATCGAGCGGACCCATTAAACCGGCTCAACAGGAAGAAACGTACATGCGGCGCGTGGTTGTGACTGGCATGGGGGCCGTCAGCCCCCTTGCCGCAGACGTCGAAACGTCCTGGCAGAGGCTTCTCGAAGGTCGCTCGGGCATCCGCGCCCTGCCGGACGACATGGTGCGCGACCTTCCGGTCAAGATCGGCGGTACCGTCCCTGATCTCATCGACGACCCAGTCCACGGCTTCAATCCTGACGTCGTATTATCCGTCAAGGAGCAGCGGAAAGTCGACCGCTTCATCCTGTTCGCCCTGGCCGCTGCCGACGAAGCGCTGAAACAATCTGGATGGACGCCGTCGTCGGAGATCGAGCGTGAGCGCGCCGCAACCATTATTGCTTCCGGAATCGGCGGCTTCCCGGCCATTACCGAGGCGGTTCGCACCGTAGATGGACGCGGACCACGGCGGCTATCGCCCTTCACGGTGCCCTCGTTCCTCGTCAATCTGGCTGCCGGTCACGTATCGATACGGCACGGATTGAAAGGCCCCCTCGGCGCGCCAGTCACCGCATGTGCCGCAGGCGTGCAGGCCATCGGCGACGCGGCGCGGCTCATCCGAACCGGCGAAATCGATTTGGCCGTGTGCGGCGGTACGGAAGCCTGCATAAACTCCGTATCGCTGGGCGGTTTTGCGGCGGCTCGCGCCTTATCGACCGGTTACAACGACAATCCCACGGCAGCGTCTCGGCCCTTCGATCTGGGACGTGATGGCTTCGTGATGGGCGAAGGCGCTGGCCTGCTGGTCATCGAAGCGCTCGACCACGCCGTGGAGCGCGGGGTTGTTCCCATCGCCGAAATCGTCGGCTACGGCACGACGGCAGATGCCTACCACATCACATCCGGCCCCGAAGACGGCTCGGGCGCGCGGCGTGCCATGCAGATCGCGATCGCTCAAGCTGGGATCGAGCCGGCTGAAATCGGTCACCTCAATGCCCACGCCACATCGACCCCCGTGGGTGACCGTGGCGAACTGGCCGCGATCAAATCGGTGTTTGACGCGTCCACTGTCGCAGTCAGCGCCACAAAATCTGCGACCGGCCACCTTTTGGGTGCGGCCGGCGGACTTGAAGCCATCTTCACGATCCTCGCACTACGCGATCAAATCGCACCACCGACGCTCAACTTAAGCAGACCGGATGCGGCCGGAGCCGGAATCGATTTCGTCGCCAACACCGCCCGGTCGATTGAAACAGACTACGCAATCTCCAACGGCTTCGGCTTTGGCGGCGTCAATGCCAGCGTGATCTTTCGCCGCTGGCAGGAGGCCGCCTGAGCCATGGAAGCGATTTACGACCTCGACGCGGAAAATCCGGCGACAGCCTGGCTGACCGAGGCGGCCGATCATGCCCGCGCAGCCGTGCGGCGGCTCGCGCGCACGACGCTCGCTGCAAGAAATGACGCGCTCTTGGCAATGGCTCGAGCGGTCTTCGACAAACGCACGGACATCCTTGAGGCCAATGCGCGCGACCTCGCAGCCTTTTCGGGCGCCGCGCCTTTTCGTGACCGCCTCACGCTCACGCGGCAACATATCGATACGATGGTATCCAGTCTTCACGCGGTGGCCGCGCTACCCGATCCACTTCGAGTGCTTGACAGCTGGACACGGCCCAACGGCCTGCGCATCGAACGCATTGCATCGCCCATCGGCGTACTCGGAATCATTTTTGAGAGCAGGCCAAATGTCGGCCTCGATGCCGCGGCTCTCGCCGTCAAGTCCGGCAATGCCGTCATATTGCGCGGCGGTCGCGAGGCCCGCGCAACATCGGCCGCGCTCCACCGCGCCATCGCGGCAGGGCTTGCCGAAGCCGGGTTGCCGCCAGCAGCCGTTCAAATGGCCCCGACCCCGGATCGCACCTTTGTCGCCGCCATGCTGGCTGCCGAAGGGCAGATCGACCTTCTCATACCGCGCGGCGGGCGCTCCCTCGTGGAACGAGTCCGGCGCGAGGCGCGTGTCCCGGTGCTGTCCCACGCCGACGGGCTTTGCCACACCTACATCCATCGCGCCGCTGATATCGCGATGGCAACGGAGGTCCTTGTCAATGCGAAGCTTCGGCGCACCAGCGTCTGCGGCGCGACCGAGACATTGCTCATCGATTCCGAGATCGCAAACGCTAGCTTACCCGGCATTTTGCGCGATCTGGCGGACCGGGGGTGCGTATTTCGTGGCGACGTCCGCGCCCGCGCGTTGTTTCCGGAGATGGTTCCGGCCACAGAGATGGATTTCTGGACCGAGTGGCAGGATGCGATCCTCTCCGTGGCCGTCGTCGACGGCCTTGAAGCCGCCGTGAGCCACATCAACCGCTATGGCAGCGGTCATACCGATGCGATCCTTACAGAGGATGAAACCGCGGAGCGGCACTTCATGGCGGAGGTCGACAGCGCGGTGACGATCTGGAACGCCTCAACGCAGTTTTCAGATGGAGGTGAGTTCGGTTTTGGCGCGGAGATCGGGATCGCAACCGGTCGCGTCCACGCGCGAGGTCCGATCGGAGCGGAACAGCTGACTACCCCGCGCTACAACGTCATTGGAAGCGGCCAGGTGCGTCCGTAGTGCGCGTCATCGTCCGTAGCCAATGAGCAAAGCGGGCTTTTCGGCGTCAAGGCGCGTCGGCGGATGCGAACAGGGTGCGGACGGCGGATTTAGCCGCCGCGAATGCTTTGGTGTCGCCTCTTATCTGCGACAGAAGCACCGCACCCTGGAAGATGATGTTGATCTGGCGGCCCAAGGCTTCGGCTCGCGCAAAGCCGGATTTGACGCAGAGGCTGATAAACGCTTGCTCGACGTAATTCGCCGCTGCCTTACCCTTCGCGGCAATGCCAGCGTGTTTACCGATGTATTCCTGTGCCGCTTTTAGTCCAAGACAGCCACGCGCAGGGTACTCTTCCAACATTTCCTTACGCGCATCGAACAGCCCAATGATCTGCTCGCGCGGGTCTCTACCCGATGCGGCAACACGATCAAAAAGCCGTTCGCTCATCCATACCGCATAATGCGCGAGCACCGCTTCGATCAGTTCCTCTTTTGACGCAAAATACTTATAGAGCGTCCGCTTCGAAATGCCTGTTTCGGCGAGAATTTTGTCGACACCGGTTGCATGAAACCCGCCGTCGTAAAAGTGATCGAAGGCCCACCCGACGATCTCCTGCCGCTTCGCCTCGCCGCGATTTGCCTGCTCCATCATCCCTGAACCGCTTTGCTGCCTTCAGTAACAATGTACCCGATCCCATTGACAATGTAAACCGTTCTGTTTACTCCTATGCCGTAGGTAAACTAGACAGTTTACATGCTGAAAATCGGTTCAGCTGGTTTCGATGGAGATTGAAAATGTCCCTTACTGGAAAAACTGTCCTCGTGTCGGGTGCGACCCGGGGTTTGGGTGCGGCCACCGTCCGTGCTCTGCTCAAAGCCGGTGTCAAAAAAATCTATGCCGGCGCACGGCGAGTCGATGCACTGCCCGACTTCAAGGATGCGCGAGTCGTCCCGCTTCAACTCGATGTGACGAGCGAGGCTTCGGTCAGCGCAGCGGCGCTTGCGGCATCCGACGTCGAGGTGCTGCTGAACAACGCAGGCACCATGCAGTTTGGCGATGTGCTTTCGAGTGCACGAGCCACCATCGACACCGACTTCGACACGAACTTCTTCGGCACGCTCCGTGTCGTGCGCGCTTTTGCGCCGACTTTGGTCAAGCGGGGATCCGGCATCATCGCAAATGTCGTCAGCGTCGTCGGCCTCGCGCCTGTTCCTGTCCTCGGCGGCTATTCGGCCTCGAAGGCCGCGCTGCATTCGCTGACACTTGCTCTGCGCGGCACGCTCGCAAAATCGGGCATTACGGTCATCGGCATCTATCCCGGACCGCTCGACACAGAACTCGCAAAGAACCTTCCACTCGCCAAGGCCAGCCCGGATGACGCGGCGCAAAAGGTGATTGAAGGCCTTGAAGCAGCCACGCCTTACATCTTTCCCGATCCGACCGCTCAGCAAATCGAATATCTCTGGGCTCACGACGGCAGCAAGCTCGAAGCCGCCATGCAGGCTGGGGGCTGACTCAAAACGCCGATGCATGTAGCGGGCCTAGAAAAAATGTAAGATTTCTTCCTGGACGCCTAATTCAACGACACTTGAAAGCGCAGTTGATACGGTGAGCACTCCGGCTCACCGTATCGCTTACGTTCATCGCTTACCTGCGTAGGGTCAGAGCCGAGGCGTAACGCACTCGTAGCCGCGAAGGAGCCTTACCAAAGCGCGCCATCATCCACGATGGGTGCTGTGCTGCCTGGAATAACTATTTTCCAGCCCGCAGCAATCGCCGAAACATCGCAAGGTCTTTTCTGCCCCTAACGCTTCAAGCTTGCAGCAACCGGTATTGGCGAAACGAGCCCTCAAAATTGGCGGACTTTTAGGTTGGATGCTTTGTTGGACGTTTTAAAAGCGCAAAGAGAAATTCTATTTTAGAAACAGCGACTTAGAAAAACGTGGCGGGGGGGCATGAGCGCAGGGTGGCGCTCCCTAGGGGACTCGAACCCCTGTTTTCGCCGTGAGAGGGCGACGTCCTGGGCCGCTAGACGAAGGGAGCATTGGCCAGAGGCAGACGAGATAGCCTTGATCCCCCGCCCATGCAAGCGCGGGGTGCCTAATTGGCGGAAATTGGAGCCGGCTGCTCATCCGGCCGCCCATATATATAGAGAGTGACCGCGGCTTGCGGCGCCATTGTCCCTCAGCGTGGCGTCGGCGGGTCGGGTCGACGGCGCCCGGGCCTTCCGTCTGATGAAGGCGCCCTCGTCCTCAGGGCTGCGGCGTCAGGCGCTGGCGGGCCAGCGGCTTGAGCGTGGCAAGGTCGAAGCTCATGAGTTCCAGGGCGCCGCCGGCCTCGATGGTCAGCACCAGCCGCCCCTCGCCGATGGCGGTCGAGACCACCTTGGCGCCGGCCGGCAGCGTCGGCTGCGTCGGCATTCCCGGGACCGCCGGCGGCGCGCTTCCCTGCAGCGTGAAAAGGCGATAGCCGATGACCGCCAGCACGACGCCCACCGCCACGAAGGTGGTGATGCTGGCGATCGCCATCATCCGGCGCACGCGGGCAATGAAGCGCTCCTGCTCCGGATTGAGGGGTCTTTCGTCGCCTTGAGACATTCTGAAGCCAACCACGTGATGCGGGAATAATGACGGACAGCGCCATCGAAACAGTGACGATCGCCGACGGCGAACCGGGCGGGCGGCTCGACCGCGTCTTGGCCGCGCGCATCCCGGCGCTATCGCGTTCGCGGCTGAAGGCGTTGATTTTGGCCGGCCAGGTCGCGATCGCGGCGCGCACAGTCCGCGATCCGGCCGCCCAGGTCAATTCCGGCGACACTGTCACGGTGACGCTGCCGGAAGCCGAGCCCGCCAAGCCGGCCGCCGAGGAAATCCCGCTCGACATCGTCTACGAGGACGACGCGCTCATCGTCATCGACAAGCCGAAGGGTCTCGTCGTGCATCCCGCCGCCGGCCATGCCACCGGCACCTTGGTCAATGCCTTGATCGCGCATTGCGGCGACAGCCTCTCCGGCATCGGCGGCGTCAAGCGCCCCGGCATCGTGCACCGCCTCGACAAGGACACCACCGGGCTCATGGTGGTGGCCAAGACCGACAAGGCGCACCGCGCTCTGAGCAAGCAGTTCGAGAAAAAGCTCGAGGGCCCGCTCGAACGCGGCTACCTCGCTTTCGTCTGGGGCGCGCCGGACCGGCCGCGCGGCACCGTCGACGCCCCGCTCGACCGCCACCCGCACGCCCGCGAAAAGCGCGCCGTGCGCGCGGGCGGCCGCGACGCGGTGACGCATTGGGAGCTGGTCGAGCGCTTCAGCGGCGAGGATTCCTCGAAGGATGGCGGCAAGCCGGTCGCCGCCCTGCTCGCCTGCACGCTCGAGACCGGCCGCACGCACCAGATTCGCGTCCACCTCGCCCATATCGGCCATCCGATCTTGGGCGACGAGACCTACGCGACCGGCTTCAAGACCCGGGCAAATCGCCTCACCCCCGCGGCCCGGGAGGCTTTGGCCTCGCTCGGCCGCCAGGCCCTCCATGCTTACCGCCTTGCTTTCGAGCACCCGGTGACCGGCGAATTCCTTGAATTTGAAAGCGAATTGCCGGCCGACCTGGCGGCGCTCGAGGCCGCGCTGAAGGCCTGACGCCGCGCGTCGGTACCCCTTGAAAGCCCAGGGGGTGGCACCCATTTAGGTGTCATCGGCATATACCCAAATATGACCACCACCTCGGCTTCCGCCCGGAACGCCGGGCGTCTTGCGTCGTTGAACCCTTGTCTGGCGCGACCGAACCCCTCGTGCCAGACGCGAGCGATCCGAATAACTGAGCATACACAAGGCTCTAGCAAGAACCTTCACGGGTTTGCGCTAGGTCACGGTGACGTGACGGCCGGTCCCCTATCTTTGAGCCGGTCGCCTCAGTATGCTGCACCTGCGATTGTAAATTCGCAGTCGCAAACGGATGCGTCATCGGCTCGGGGAGCGATGGCGTCAACCGCCTGCCGATCCACGGGGGCAAATTGTTTAAGGAGGGCGCTATCATGGCCCGTACAGCCGTAATGCCGGCACTCAAGGCCGAGTCCGGTCTTTCTCACTATCTTGAAGAAATCCGCCGGTTCCCGATGCTGGAACCGCAGCAGGAATACATGCTGGCCAAGAGCTGGCGCGAGCACGGCGACACCGACGCCGCGCATAAGCTCGTCACCAGCCATCTCCGGCTGGTCGCCAAGATCGCCATGGGTTATCGCGGCTACGGCCTGCCGATCTCCGAGGTCATCTCGGAAGGCAATGTCGGCCTGATGCAGGCGGTGAAGCGCTTCGAGCCGGAAAAGGGTTTCCGGCTGGCGACCTATGCCATGTGGTGGATCAAGGCCGCGATCCAGGAATACATCCTGCGCTCGTGGTCGCTGGTGAAGATGGGCACCACCGCCAACCAGAAGAAGCTGTTCTTCAACCTGCGCAAGGCCAAGAGCAAGATCTCCGCCCTCGAGGAAGGCGATCTGCGGCCCGATCAGGTGCAGATCATCGCCAAGCGTCTCGGCGTGACCGAGCAGGACGTCATCGACATGAACCGCCGTCTCGGCGGCGATGCGTCGCTCAATGCGCCGATCCGTGACGACGGTGAGTCCGGCGAATGGCAGGACTGGCTGGTCGACGATGCACCGACCCAGGAGCGCATCCTCGCCGACAGCGAGGAAAGCGAGAACCGCCACAAGGCGTTGCTCGGCGCGCTCGACGTGCTCAACGATCGCGAACGCCGCATCTTCGAGGCGCGGCGTCTGGCGGACGATCCGATCACGTTGGAAGACCTGGCCGCCGAGTTCGGCGTCTCGCGCGAACGCGTGCGCCAGATCGAGGTGCGGGCCTTCGAGAAGGTGCAGAAGGCGGTGAAGAACCGCATGGCATCGCTGGAGCAGCCGCCGCAGCAGGCCCCGCAGCCTGCGCTCGCCGCGCACTAAGCGCGTCGCACATCGCACGATACGAAAGGCCGGGCCGCAAGCCCGGCCTTTTTGTTATGCGTCGCTTTGTTATGTGCAACTGCGTATGTGCTAGCGCGCCGCTTTGTTGTGTGCCGCGCCGATCAAGCGAGTTGCAAAAACTTCTCCCCTCCGTCATTGCCGGGCATAGCCCGTCGAAGACGGGCGTGAACGCCCTCATGACCCGGCAATCCATGAGGCCGTGCCACACGCACAACCGAACGTACGGCGCACATGCGTTGAGAGTCATCATGGATGCCCGGGTCAAGCCCGGGCATGACGCCGCCCGGGTAGCGACGACCTTGTGCTGATCTACTACACCGCCGGCGACTGCCGCCGGATCTCGTCGGTCCGCATCAATTCCTGCGCATCGGCGTAGATGCGCTCCACCGCGCGCATGACGGTGCCTTCGACATCGCGCGGCGTCGCGACGCGATACACCCATTTGCGGATGCCGATGTAGAAGATGCCGCCGTGCAGCGCCCACATCAGCTCGGCCTCCGGCTCCGTCATCGGCTGCACGTCCAATCCCGGCAAACCGAATTCGTGCCGCAGCTCGCCGACGATCGGCTTGTAGATGCGCTCGGTCACGAGCTTGGCGAAGCGCTGCGCGATCGTCGCGCCGTCGAGGCCCGAATAGAGATAGATGCGCACCCATTCGTAGTCGTGCAGCATCTTGGAATAATCGACATAGAAGCGCTTGAGGCGCGCGAGCAGCGGTTGCGAGCGATCGACCAGCATCGCGTCCCATTCGGGATTCCACCGCCGGACGAACATCTCGTCGTAGATGCGGTCGATCAGGTCGTCCTTGCTCGGGAAGTAGCGATAGAGCAGCCCCTTGGAAATGCCGAGTTCGGCCGCGAGTTCGCGCGTCTGGCCGGAGAAGCCGTGCTTGGCGAAGAAGCCGATCGCGCCTTTGAGGATGCGATCGCTGCGATCGGTCGGCGCGAGCCGCTCGCGCTTGCGCGCCACCACCTTTCCCCGCGCGGAACCGGATTTCTTCCTGCTCGCCAAAGTGCTTGCCCCGCTACGGTCCCAGCCGCAACCAACGCCCCGCTACAACCGATAGCAGACAGGCCGGGAACGGCAAGCGTATCGGCATGTCTTGACCCCGATCCGGGCAACGACAATAATGAGCAACTGCCCAATATGATTGGGCAGTTGCTCAATAACGTCAATAGCGTCGAGAACGCAAAAGCTAGGGAGAGCGCCATGGAGACTTTGCCGCGCAAGGGCGTCAGCCGCGCCGAGATGATGAAGCGCGTCGCCTTTTTCAAGGATCTGGTCGGCTTCGACGGCGGTCTGCCCGACAGCAACATGCCGAGCGCGGTGCGCAAGCTCTTCAACGTCATCGGCTTCCAGCCGCCGCAAGGCGCCGGCGGCGCGGTGACCTCGCCGGTTGGTGACGACGCCGCGCGTCTCGCCGCCATCAAGATCTCCGAAGGCTTCAACCTCGGCTACTGCAAGGCCAAGCCCGGCCACGGGCCGATGATGCACAACCACGATACCAACGAGACCTTCATCCCGATGACCGGGACCTGGCGCTGCAGCTGGGAAAACGAGAAGGGCGAAGTCGAGTATGTCGACGTCGGCCCGCTCGACGTCTGCTCGTTCCCGCCGGGCGCCATCCGCCGCTTCGAGAACGTCACCAAAGGCGGCGATCCGAACGAGGAGTCGATCCTGATGTTCGTGATCGGCGGCGACGGTCCGCGCGCGGAGTTCACCGACAAGGCGATGGCCGAGTTGGAAGCCGCCGGCGTGTGGCCGCCGAAGAAGTAACGTTTCTCCCATCGCGAGCGACATCATGAGTACCGCGGCTTCGGCCGACGCGCCCGCGCGCGCGTGGCATCTGCAATCGTCCATCCGCACGGCCGACGTCGCGGGTCATGCGTGGCCCTATATCGATACGCAAGGCGACGGCCCGGCGCTGGTGCTGCTGCCCGGCTCGGTCGGCACCTGCGAGATGTTCTTCAAGCAGATCGCGGCACTCGGCCGCGCGCTGCGCCTCATCGCCGTCAGCTATCCCACCCTCTCCGATCCCGAACGCTTGGCCGACGGCCTCGCCGGCCTGCTCGACCATCTGCGCCTGAAGCGGGCGAGCATCCTCGGCTCGTCTTTCGGCGGCTACTGGGCGCAGTATTTCGGCCTGCGCCATGCCGGCCGCGTCGAGACTTTGTTTCTCGGCAACACCTTCATCACCGCCGACGAGCTGTTCTCCAATCCGCTGTTCAACCCGGATTGGATCCGCGGCACCGCCGCCGTCGACATGCAGACGTTCTGGCGCGACCGCGTCACGCAGGCGCCCGACACCGAACTCAAGGCCATTCAGCTCGACATGCTGTCGGGCCGGCAGGACGCCGACAATCTCAAGTCGCGCTTCGTCGGCGTGATCGAGGCGCGCGCGTGCCCGCCGCTCGCCGTGCCGGCCGACGACATCGTCGTCATCGACTGCTCCGACGATCCGATCATCCCGCCGGCCTCGCGCCAGGCGGTGGCCGATCATTACAAAAATGCCGAACGCGTCACGCTGCCGTTCGGCGGTCACTATCCGCACATCCTGAATGCGGACGCCTACAACGCCGCGATCACGCGCCGGCTGCCGCGCTGATCGTACACAACGACAAAAGCACGCCAAAGGGAGAACACAGTGTCACGCCTTCTACAATTGCTCCGCCGTGCGGCGGCGGGCCTCGCCACGCTCGGTCTGCTCGCCGGCGCGGCGCACGCCGCGGATCCGATCAAGATCGGCTTCAGCATGGCGCTCAGCGGCGGCCTCGCCGCCAACGGCAAGGCCGCGCTGCTCGCGATCCAGATGTGGGCGGATGACGTCAACGCCAAAGGCGGCCTGCTCGGCCGCAAGGTGCAGCTCGTCAACTACGACGACCAGAGCAATCCGGCCAACGTTCCGGGGCTCTATACGAAGCTGATCGACGTCGACAAAGTCGACCTCATCGTCTCGCCTTACGGCACCAATCTGATCGCGCCGGCGATGCCGGTCGCGATGCAGAAGGGCCGCACCATGATGAGCCTGTTCGGCGTCGGCGTGAACGAGCAGTTCAACTACGACCGCTACTTCCAGATCATGCCGGTCGGCGTGCACTCGGGCGAGGCGATCCCCGAAGGCTTCTTCGCCGCCGCCAAGGCGCTCAATCCGAAGCCGCAGAGCGTCGCGCTCGTCGGCGCCGATGCCGAGTTCGGCAAGATCACCGTCGACGCCGCGCGCAAGATGGCGAAGGCGATGGGCCTCAAGATCGTCTACGACCGCGCCTATCCGCCGAGCACGGTGGATTTCACGCCCGTGGCGCGGGCAATCCAGGCGACCAAGCCCGACCTGATCTTCATCGCCGCCTATCCGCCGGACTCGGTCGGCATCATCCGCAGCCTCAACGAGATTGGCGCCAACGCCATGCTGATCGGCGGCGGCTCCGCCGGTCCGCAGTTCGCATCGATCAAGACGCAGCTCGGCCCACTGCTCAACAATCTGCTTGGCTACGAGCTCTATGTGCCGTCGCCCAAGCTGAAGTTTCCAGGCGTCGAAGACTTCTTGAAGCGCTATCAGGCGAAGGCCGTGGGTCAGGGCATCGACCCGCTCGGCTTCTACGTGCCGCCCTTCATCTATGCCGCCATGGATATCCTCGGTCAGGCGGTCGAGAAGACCGGCTCGCTGGACCAGGCGGCGCTCGCCAAGACGCTGCATGCCGAAACATTCAGCAGCGTGGTGGGCAACGTCCGCTTCGCCAAGAACGGCGAGTGGGAAAAACCGCGCGTGCTGATGGTGCAATACCGCAACGTCGACGGTTCGGGCGTCGACCAGTTCCGCGACCCGGGACGCTACACCATTCTCTTCCCGCCGGAGTTCAAGTCCGGCGAGGCCGTGGTGCCCTACCGCAAAGAGTGACCTGCATAAGTTGCGGGCATTCGGTCGCAGCGGCGAAATGGACTAGCCAAGCCGCCGCCCTTCCTGCAAACTGCGGCAAAATCGGGGGCCGGGATTTCAAAACCTCGGCCCCCGCTGCTGCCGGGCGGCTACCGCACGGCGGCAAACAAGAAGAATAGTCTGAGGGGAAACGATGCCGGCTTTTGGCACGATACGGCAAAACTGCAGCCCGAGCTCACGTTGCCGCGCCACGCGCGCGCTCGGCGCCGTGCCAGATTGACGTTTCCCCGCATGCAAACTTCAAGCGAGTGTGCCGGCTGAGGGCCTGTATGGATATTTCTTTCGACCTTCTCATCAATGCGATTGTTGCCGGGCTCCTGCTCGGCGGCTTCTACGCCGCGGTGACCGCGGGTATCTCGATCTCGTTCGGCATGCTCGATATCGTCAATATCGCGCATCCGGGCTTCGTGATCCTCGGCTCCTACCTCGCTTATTACATCAACATCAATCTCGGGATCGATCCGATCCTCGTCAGCATCCTGATGCTGCCGGTGTTCTACGCGCTCGGCTGTCTCATCTATCAGGTGTATCACCTGTCGTTCGAGAAACGCGGACAGGACGCGCTGCGCGGCCTCGCCTTCTTCTTCGGCCTGCTGTTCGTCACCGAGGTGTCGCTGATCCTCGTCTTCGGCGTCGACTATCGCTATGTCGAGGCGTCCTATATCGGGCCGAGCCTGCATATCGGCTTCGTCGATCTGCCGCTGCGCATGCTGGTGCCATGCATCGCCGCGCTGGTCCTGTTCGGCGCGATCGAATTGTTCATCACCCGCACCTTCATCGGCCGCGCCATCATGGCGGTGTCGCAGGATCAGTTGGCGCTGCAGCTCCAGGCCGCCGACCCGGTCAAGATCAAACGCATCGCCTTCGGCCTTTCCATCGCCGTCGCGGCGGTGGCCGGCGCGCTGCTGATTGTAATCCAGCCCGTCGAGCCGTCCGTCGGACGCGAATATATCGGCCGCGTCTTCGCCATCTGCGTGCTCGGCGGTCTCGGCAGCATGCCCGGCACGCTGATCGCGGCCATCCTGCTCGGCATCGTCGAGAGCTTGACCGCGACCTTCTACGGGCCGTCCTGGGCGCCCGCGGTCGCCTTCGGCTTCCTCCTGTTGACCCTCGCCTTCCGCCCGGCGGGCCTACTCGGACGGTGACACGCGTGAACACGGCGAATTTCTCTCTCATCATGGTGGCGGTCGGCGTGGTGATCACGCTGATCGCGCATGCGATCGGCGTCGATTATCTGTACTTCGCCAGCTACACGATCCTGCAGTTCATCGTGCTCGCGACGGCGTGGAACATCCTCGGCGGCTATTGCGGCTACGTGAACTTCGGCTCCGCCGCGTTCTTCGCGCTGGGGGCCTACTCGTCGGTGTTCGTGCACAAGGTGTTTCCGCTGCCGGTGCCGCTGCTGATCGTCATCGGCGCGCTCGTGTCCGGCATTGTCGGGCTCGGCATGGGCTACCTGACGCTGCGCTTGCGCGGCTCGTTCTTCGCCATCGCCACGCTCGCGCTGGCGGTGGTGTTGCAGACGCTGGTGGTGAATTGGGACTTCGTCGGCGGCTCGCGCGGCGCCTACATCATCCGGCCGGAATATCTCGAGATCGGCAGCTTCAAGATCCCGTACATTGAATATCTCTTCATCCTGATGCTGGCCCTCGCCATCATCGCGCTGATCGCCGCGCGCACCATCGAGCGCTCGCAGCTCGGCTTCGGCTTCGCCACCATCCGCGACGACGAACTCGCGGCGGAAGCCTGCGGCGTGCCGACGCTGCGATTGAAGCTGATCGCCACGGCGCTGTCCGGCGCCTTCATGGGCATGGCCGGCGCGCCGTTCCCGTACTACATCGGCTACCTGCAGCCGCAGTCGGCCTTCGGCCTCGAATACGCGGTGAACTCCATCGCCATGCCGATGATCGGCGGCACCACGACCTGGGTCGGTCCGCTGGTCGGCGCCATCCTGCTCGGCACCGCGCAGCAATACGCGACCGTGACCATCTCCTCGGCGGTCAACCTCCTGATCGTCGGCCTGATGCTGGTCGCCTTCGTCATCATCGCGCCGAACGGCCTCGTCGGCCTGGTGCAGGACCGGCTGCGGAGGAAGCGCTCGTGAGCCCTCTTCTCCACGTCGACAACATCAGCAAGCGCTTCGGCGGCTTCACCGCGCTCGACGGCGTCACGCTCGAAGTGGCGCCGGGCGAACGGCTCGGCCTGATCGGGCCGAACGGCTCGGGCAAGAGCACCTTCGTCAACTGCATCTCCGGCACGCTGCAGAACGAAGTCGGCAGCGTCCGCTTCGACAATCAGGTGCTGGACGGCCTCGCCGCCCACCAGCGCACGCATCGCGGCCTCGCGCGCAGCTTCCAGCTGCCGCGGCCGTTCCACAGCATGACGCTGGCCGACAACCTGCGCATTCCCCTGCTCTACACGGTGCATGCGCGGCCGGGCCAATTGCGCACGACGGCCGAACTCGAGACGCGCTGCCACGAACTGCTCGACATGGTCGGCCTGCTCGCCAAGGCGCGGCAGATGCCGCGCGACCTGACGCAGGTCGAGATGCGCAAGCTGGAGCTCGCCCGCGCCATGGCGGCGGAGCCGAAGCTGCTGATCGCCGACGAAGCGATGGCCGGGCTGTCGAATTCGGAGGTCGAGGACATCCTCACGCTGCTGTTCCAGCTCAACGAGCGCGGCATCAGCATCATTCTGATCGAGCACATCATGAGCGCCGTGATGAAGTTCTCGCAGCGGCTCGCCGTTCTGGTCTCCGGCAAGAAGATCGCCGACGGCAAGCCGGACGAGGTCGTGCGCAATCCGGAAGTGGTGAGGGCATACATTGGCGAGTAGCATCACCATCGAGAACATCGACGCCGCCTACGGCTCGGTGCGCGTGCTGGAAGACGTGTCGCTGAACGCGCGCGCGGGCGAGACCGTCGCGCTGCTCGGCACCAACGGCAACGGCAAATCGACGCTCATCAAATGCATCATGGGCATCGTGCGCCCCTCGGCCGGCCGCATCGTCGCCGAGATCGACGGGGTCAAGCACAACCTCGTCGGCCGCTCGACGCAGGAGATCGTCGATCTCGGCATCGCGCTGGTGCCGGAAGGCCGCCGCCTCTTCCCCAAGCTGACGGTGGAGGAGAACCTGCTGCTCGGCGCGTTCCGGCCGACGGCGCGCGCGCAGATCAAGCCGAACATGGAGTTCTGCTTCACCGCGTTCCCGCGACTTGCCGAACGCCGCACGCAGCTTGCCGGCTCGATGTCGGGCGGCGAGCAGCAGATGCTGGCGCTCGCCCGCGCACTGATGTCGGCGCCGAAGATCCTGCTGGTGGACGAGCCCTCGGTCGGCCTCGCGCCGCTCTTGGTCGCGCGCACCATCGACGCGATCAAGGAGCTGAAGGACCACTATCAGCTCACGGTGTTGATGGCCGAGCAGAACTTCACCCAGGCCATCCGTATCGCCGACCGCGGCTACGTGATCGTGCACGGCAAGATCGCCTTCGAAGGCGGCTCGGCCGACGAGCTCAACAACAACGATCTGATCCGCCAGTTCTATCTGGGGATGTGAGGCGACAGGGCCTGCGGCGTCGTAGGGTGGGCAAAGGCGCGCCAGCGCCGTGCCCACGGCGGCGTTTGCCAAGCCGCAGGTCAGACGTGCGCACGGCGCGCAAGCGCGCGCCTTTGCGCACCCTACGTGGAGAACACCGCGCGCCGTCATGCCCGGGCCCGGGACACGCCTCCCCCTAATAAAAACGGCGCGGGGTCTCCCCCGCGCCGCGAGTCTTTTATCCGGACGAGGCTTACTTCGCCTTCTCGTAAGGATAGATCACCTTGCCGGTCGCGAGCTCCGGCGGGGTCAGCACGGTCTGCACCGCCATGCCGCGCCACTGATCGAGATCGTTGCCGTCCTTCACGTTGTGATACTGCACCTGCATCATGCCCGACTTGGTCCACTCGCCGCCGGGGCCGTAGGACCATTCGCCCATGACCGTCTTGAAGGTGCTCTTGCGGAAGTACTCGGCAATCTTGTTGTCGTCGAGGCTCTTGGTGCCCTCGATCGCCTGGCCGAGCGCATCGACATAGGCGTTGCCCCAGCCGCCGAGATAGTAGCCGAGCGGATCGACGCCTTCGGCGCCGGCCTTTGCCTGATAGGTTTTGAAGAAGGCGGCCGCCGGCGCCATCATCTTATCCGACGGCACCCAGGTCTCGTAGTTGACGAAGCCGTTCATCTTCGAGCCGAGCTTCTGCTTGAACACGGTCGCCTGCAGGCCGACCATGGCGCCGCCGATGATCTTCGGCTTGTAGTTCATCTCGTTGACCGCCAGCACGATGCCGACCGACGACAACGGATAGGAACACACAACGACGATATCGGCGTTCGACGCCTGTACCGCGCGCAGGATCGGCGAGAAGTCGGTCGTGCCCGGCGGGAAGCTGCGGTCGTAGACGATCTTCAGGTTCATATCCTTGGCGTTCGTCCGCGCGCCCTCGCAGGCGTTCTTGGAGAACTCCGCATCCTCCGCCACCAGCGCCACGGTGGTCGGCTTCGGATCCTGCTGCAGCGCCACCTGGAACAGACCTTCGGTGAACGAAGGCTTGGTCCTCGGACCGGTCGGGATCACCGAGAAGTACTTCGGGTATTTGAACTCGGCGTTGACGTCGAGGCCGAACAGGGTGACGAAGGTCTTGCCCTTCTGCATCACCACCGGCATCGCCGGCGCGATCATGTTCGTGGCGTAGCCCGATACGACGAGATCGACTTTGTCGACGTCGAGCAGCTTGGTGTAGATGCCCGGCACCGTCGAGGGGTTCGACTGATCGTCGTAATAGACGAGCTTGACCGGACGGCCGATGAGACCGCCTTTGGCGTTGGTCTGTTCTTCCCAGATCTTCATGCCGAGCAGCGTCTGCTTGCCGTTGGCGGCGAGCGGCCCGGTCAGGGCCATGCTGAAGCCGATCTTGATCGGCTCTTTATTCTGCGCGACGGCGCCCCCCGTCACCATGGCGGTGGTCGCGACGGCAACAGCAGTGCCGGCGGTCCACGCCAGAATACGCGTCTTCAACTTATCAAGCATGTCGTATCCTCCCGAATGAAATTCTCGGCTTCGATTCGAAGCCGTTGTTCTTTGTTCGGCGCCGATAATGACAGCGCCGCCCGCGGCGGTCTACCCGGGAATATCGCCCGAACGCATGTTAACGCCTGCTTGCACGGCGCAGCCGGCCGGGGCGGAAGAGCCGCCCCGGCAGCCCTGCCGGTGGGCCAAAAGTGGGACGGTTACTCCTTGGCCTTCTCGTAGGGATAAATCACATCGGCCGCCTTGTATTCGGCCGGAGCAACGATCGGCAGCGTCTCGGCCTGTCTGAACTGATCGAGCCCCGTGCCCTTGAGCCCTCTAAACTGGGCTTGCAGAACGCGCGGTTTCGCCCACTCGCCATCGGCGCCATACTTGACGTCGCCGACGATGGTCTTGAACGTCGTCTTATGCATGTACTCGGCGAGCTTGGCTTGATCGAGGCTCTGGGTGCCTTCGATCGCCTGGCCGATCACTTGCACGTAGGCGTAGCCGAACGGCCCCATGTAATAGCCGAGCGGGTCGACGCCGGCTTTGGCGGCGCGCTCCTGATAGGTCTTCAGGAATGACTCGACGCCCGGAAACATCAGCGACTTCGCCGGTAGCCAAAAGTCGAAGTTGACGAAGCCATTCAGCTTGTCGCCGAGCTTGGTCTTGAACACGGTGTTCTGCAGGCCGACCATCGCGCCGCCGATCATCTTCGGCTTGAAGTTCACCTCGTTCACCGCCTGCACCAGTCCGACCGAATCGAGCGGATACGAACAGATCACCACCAGATCGGGGTTGGTGGCCTGGATGGCGCGCACGATCGACGCAAACTCGGTGGTCGATGGCGGATAGCTCTTGTCGTAGACGATCTTGAGCTTGGCGGCCTTGGCGTTGAGGCGCGCGCCGTCGCAGGCATTCTTGGAAAATTCCGCGTCCGCCGCCACCAAGGCCACCGTCGTCGGCTTCGGGTTCTGCGCCAGCGCGATATCGAAGAAGCCCTTGGTAAAGGCCGGTATCGGCTCGGGACCGGCGGGCGACATGGAGAAGTGGCGGTCGTATTTGAAGTTGTCGTTGACGCCGAGGCCGAACAGGCTCGGGAACACCATCTTCTTGCGCATGACCACCGGCATCGCCGGCGCGATCATGTTGGTGGCGTAGCCCGCCATCACGATGTCGACCTTATCGATATCGATCAGCTTGGTGTAGATGCCCGGCACCGTCGACGGGTTGCTCTGGTCGTCGTAGCTCACGAACTCCACCGGCCGGCCGAGCAAACCGCCCTTGGCGTTGATTTCCTCCCGCCAGATCTCCATCGCCAGCATCGCCGATTTGCCGTTCGGTCCGAGCGGCCCGGTTTGCGCCATGCCGAAGCCGATCTTGATCGGTGTCTTGTCCTGCGCCGCGGCAGAACCGCCGAGCAGCGCGCCGAGCAGCAGCGCCCCAGCCAATCCGCGTCGCACGCCCGGCCCGAGATATCGTGACATCGTCATCCGCCCCTCAATTACTATTGTACGTTCGGAAAACTTAAGCGGCTGTCGCTGGCAAGACCAGAGTCTGCGGCACAGCGACGCCACGTTGCGCAACACTGCTGCGGTGCAGAACGGCCGCCGTCCTGGACAGATCGGCGAGCGTCGAACAGACTGCGCTTCCCGCCACCAAATTTTGTCCTGGGTTCCATGCCTCGTCAAATCGTCGACATCTCCGTCCCGCTCGAAAACGATGTCGCTGCCGATCCGCCCGGTTACGGCCCGACCATCGAGTATCTCGATCATCAAGCGACCGCGGCCGACATTCTCAAATTCTTTCCGGGTCTCAAGAAGGAAGACCTGCCCGACGGCGAGGGCTGGGGCTTCGAGTGGGTGCGACTGTCGACGCATTGCACAACACATCTCGATGCACCGTGGCATTTCGCCTCAACGATGGATCACGGCAAGCGCGCCATCACCATCGATGAAGTGCCGCTCGACTGGTGCTTTCAGCCCGGCGTCAAACTCGACTTCCGACACTTTCCGGATGGCTATGTCGCCACCGCCGCCGATGTCGAAGCCGAACTGAAACGCATCGGCCACACGCTTTCACCGCTTGAAATTGTCGTCGTGAACACCGCCGCCGGCGCTGCGTATGGCCAGCCGGACTATGTCGCCAAAGGCTGCGGCATGGGACGCGAGGCGACGATGTATCTGCTCGAGCGCGGCGTGCGCGTGACCGGCACCGACGGCTGGAGCTGGGACGCGCCGTTTATTTTCACGAAGCAGAAATACGAACAGACGCACGACCCGAAACTGATCTGGGAAGGCCATCGCGCCGGCCGCGACATCGGCTATTGCCATATCGAGAAATTGCACAATCTCGAAGCACTGCCGCCGAAGGGTTTCACGGTCAGCTGCTTCCCGGTGAAAGTGCGCGGCGGTTCCGCCGGTTGGACACGCGCGGTGGCGATCGTCGATTAGCGTACTCATCCGTCATTCCGGGACGCGCGCGTTGGCGAGCGAACCCGGAATCCAGTACAGCATTCAAACGATTTGGCTGGATTCCGGGTCCGCGCGTTTACGCGCGTCCCGGAATGACCAGGCAAGACTCGTCATCAACAGGAATGGCGCTTGCTGGTGCGCCGCAACGAGCGATAGCATCCTCCCCATAAAGAGAATGCCGGCAACGCACCGGCAACAAACGCTTCTTCAGGGAGGAGCACATGAATCGCGATCGCGATTTGACGCGCCGTCATTTCGTTGCCGGCACCGCCGCGGCCACGGCCGCTCTCGCCGCCGGTCCCACCTTCGCCGATACCTATCCATCGCACGCCGTCACGGTGATCAATCCGTTTCCGCCCGGCGGCGCTTCCGATGTCGTCACGCGGCCGCTCGCGGCCGTGCTCGAGCCGATCCTCAAGCAGCCGGTGGTGATCGAGACCAAAGCCGGCGCGGCCGGCGCCGTCGGCGCGCAAGTCGCGGCGAACGCAAAGCCCGACGGCTATACGCTGCTCTCGCACATCACATCGATTTCCGGTTTCGCCGAAGTCGACAAATTGTTCGGCCGCACACCGAAATTCACGCGCGCCGATTTCATCCCGCTCGCGCGCTTCGTCGCCGATCCCTGCGTCGTCATCGTCAACGATCAGACCCCGTACAAGACGCTGAAGGACCTGACCGAGGACGCGCAGAAGCGGCCCGACCAGATCATCTTCTCGTCGTCGGGCCTCTACAGCGCCTTGCATATTCCCATGGCGCTCTACGCCAAAGCCGCGGGCGGCTTGAAGATGCGCCATCTGCCGACCAATGGCGGCGGCCCGGCGCTTACCGCACTGCTCGGCAACAACTCGCAGGCGCTCGCCTCCTCGGTGTCGGCGTGCCTCGCGCAGATCAAGGCCGGCAAAGTGCGGCCGCTCGCATTGTTCGGCGACAAGCGCTCCAAGGCCTTGCCCGAGGTGCCGACGATGAAGGAGCTCGGCTACAACATCGAATACTATCTCTGGGTCGGCATGTTCGCGCCCAAGGGCACACCTGCCCCGGTCGTCGAGACCTTGCGCGGCGCCTTCAAGCAAGCGGCCGCGACCGATCAGTTCAAGACCGCGATGACCAATCTCGGCCAGGAGGTCGAGTTTCTCGATCAGCCGGCGTTCGCCAAGTTCTGGGACGCGGACGCGGCCCGCATCGAGGCGGCCGTGCGTGAGATCGGGAAGGTGGGTTGATTCTCTCCCCTCCCCCGCGCGCTCACGCGCGTGGGGAGGGGTCGGGGGTGGGGGTCTTTGCCATGACGATGGATCGCCAAGCGAGCTTCGGTTGTCGCGTGCGCAACGCCGCCACGTCGTCATGCCCGGCCTTGTGCCGGGCATCCACGCCTTCGTTCTTTCTCCACGGCAGTCAGCCCGTGGATGGCCGGGACAAGCCCGGCCATGACGGTGCGCCGTGACGCTGCGCGCCGATCACGTCGCGGGGGCGGCCTTCATCCTGTTCGGCGCGCTCATCATCGCGCTGAGCGGCGAGTTGCCGTTCGGGCAGCTATCGATGCCGGGCTCGGGCTTCCTGCCCTATATCGTCGCCGTGCTGACGATGCTGTTCGGCCTCGCGCTGATCGTTCGTGCCGGCGAGAGCCCGCCCTTTGCCGAGATTGCCTGGAGCGACGGCAAGCACGCGCTCCTGCTCACGACCGTCACCGCCATTGCCATCGCGCTCTACACCCAGCTCGGCTTCGTCGTCACGATGAGCGCGATGATGTTGATCCTGCTGATCGGCGTCGAGCGGCGGCCCGCGCCGCGCGCGGCGGCGTACACCTTCGGCGTCGTGCTCGTCATCTATCTGGCCTTTGAATACCTCTTGAAGACGCCCCTGCCCTCCGGACCCCTCACGTTCTAGGCCGCGATGGAAACCACCCTCCTCAGCCTCGCGCACGGCTTTGCCATTGCACTCCAGCCGGACAATCTCTGGTACGCCTTCCTCGGCTGCCTGGTCGGCACGCTCGTCGGCGTATTGCCCGGCATCGGCCCGTTGTCGGGTATCTCGATTCTGCTGCCGGTGACGTTCGGTCTCAACGCGACGCAAGCGGTCATCATGCTCGCCGGCATCTACTACGGCTCGCAGTATGGCGGCTCGACCACCTCGATCCTGATGCGCATCCCCGGCGAAGCCTCGTCGGTGATGACCTGCATCGACGGCAACGCCATGGCCCGCAAAGGCCGCGCCGGCCCGGCGCTGTGCATCGCCGCCGTCGGCTCCTGGATCGCCGGCACCTTCGGCGTGCTCGTGCTCACCGTGGTGGCGCCGCCGCTCGCCGCCGTGGCGTTGAAGTTCGGGCCGCCGGAATACACCGCACTGCTCGTGCTCGGCCTGATCTTCCTCGGTTACATGTCGTCGACCTCGCTGGTGCGCACTTTGCTCATGGCGTGCATCGGCCTGCTGCTCGGCATGATCGGCATCGACAACATGACCGGGCATTTCCGCTATGCCTTCGACCTTCCCGAACTCGGCGACGGCATCGGCATCGTGCCGGTCGCGGTCGGTCTTTTCGGCCTGGGCGAGATCTTCGCGACGCCGAGTCATAAGGTCACCGGCGAGGTCATCAAGCCGCGTCTGCGCGACCTGCTGCCCAACCGTCAGGAGTGGCGCGAATCCGCGCTGCCGATCGCGCGCGGCTCGGTGCTCGGCTTCATCATCGGCATCATCCCGGGCTCGGCGCACATCATCTCGAGCTTCCTCTCATATGCGCTCGAGCGCCGCCTCTCCAAGAAGCCGGAACAGTTCGGCCACGGCGCCGTCGCCGGGGTCGCCGGACCGGAGTCGGCCAACAACGCCGCATCGACCGGCGCCTTCGTGCCGATGCTGGCGCTCGGCATCCCCACCGGCCCCATTACCGCCGTGCTGATCGGCGCGCTGATGGTGCACGGCGTCAACTCCGGGCCGCAGCTCGTCACCGAACACCCGGACGTGTTCTGGGGCTTCGTCGCGTCGATGTATGTCGGCAACGTGATGCTGCTGTTGCTCAATCTGCCGCTGGTCAGCGTCTTCGTCAGCGTGCTGCGTATCCCCTACGCTTATCTCTATCCGCTGATCATCATGTTCTGCATCGTCGGCGTCTACGAGGTGAGCCACTCGATCGTCGACGTCTGGATCATGCTGATCATGGGCGTCCTCGGCTATGCGCTGCGCAAGTTCTCGTTCGATCCGGCGCCGCTGGTGCTCGGCCTCGTCATCGCGCCGCTGTTCGAGCAGAGCTTGCGCCAGTCGCTGATCATGTCGAACGGCAACTACACCATCTTCCTCACGCGGCCGATCTCGCTCGGCCTCCTGCTCGTCTGCGCGATCCTGCTCGGCCTGTCGGCCCTCGCCTTCGTGCTTCGGCGCCGCGACTGGCGCTCACAGCTTGCCGAGGCGGAAGCCGGCGAGACGAATTAAATTTCCACCGGCGGCGTCGCGGCCGTTACTCATGCGAACGATTAGCATCGTGATGCGTGACGCATGGCCGCGATTCTGCAAATTCATGCGCCGGCACGGCCGTGATTAACCAGAAGGTAAAATCGGCGCCGCAAGTTCCATCCTGCGATTCCGCGCCCGCGCGCTGCGAGGCCGCTGCCGGAAACCAACAGGAACGGCGGCGATGCGGCAAAATCTACCAATCACAAACGTGGAATACGTCGTCGACGAGCGACAGAGCATCGTCTCGACCACAGATCACCGCGGCAACATCACTTACGCCAATCCGTACTTTATCGAAGCGAGCGGCTACGCCGAAGAGGAGCTGATCGGCGCGCCGCATAACATCCTGCGGCATCCGGATATGCCGCCGGCCGCCTTCCGCGATCTCTGGGCGAGCATCAAGGCCGGCCTGCCGTGGCAGGGTGTGGTCAAGAACCGCCGCAAGAATGGCGATTACTATTGGGTGTTCGCCCGCGTCACGCCGATCGTCGAGAACGGCAAAGCCGCCGGTTACATGTCGGTGCGCACCAAACCGAGCCGCGCGCAGATCGACGCCGCAGCCCGTTTGTACAAGCAGGAGATGGATAAGCCGGGCAGCCTGCTGCTGCGGCAAGGCCGCGTGTTCGCGTCGCGCTGGCATCGCCGCTTCGTCGCCATGCTGGAAGTGCCGATCGGCCTGCGCCTCGGTCTGACCTTCGCGATGCTGCTCGCCGCCGTCGCGGTGCTCGGCTGGGCGGCCGCGTCGCCTGAGGCCGTGATGCGCGCGGGCCTCGCCGGCTGGCTCGGCGCGTTCGCGATCGCCGTGTTCGCCGCCGTCGGCTGCTTCTGGCTCTACGTGGCGCAGGCGATCGTCTCGCCGATGAAGCAAGCCGTCCGCTTCGCCCAGCGGATCGCCGGCGGCGACCTCACCGCGACCGCGGACACCGTGCGCGGCGACGAGATCGGTCAACTGACGCGGGCGCTGTGTCAGCTCAACGCCAATCTGCACAGCGTCGTCGGCGACATTCACACCAACTTCGATAACATGATGACCGCCGCGCATCAGATCTCCGGCGGCACCAACGACCTCTCCGGCCGCACCGACTCGCAGGCGGCGGCGCTGGAGGAAACGGCGGCGAGCATCGACCAGATCACCGCCAAGGTGAAGGAGAACGCCGGCCACACCAGCCAGGGCGACGGCATGGCCAACAACGCGCTGGCCTCCGCCGAGACCGGCGGCGCCATCGTCACCAAGGTCGTCGACACGATCGCCGAGATCAGCGAGTCGTCGCAGCGCATCTCCGACATCGTCGGCATCATCAACGGCATCGCCAATCAGACCAACCTGCTCGCGCTGAATGCCGCCGTCGAGGCGGCGCGCGCCGGCGAAGCGGGCCGCGGCTTCGCGGTGGTGGCGACGGAAGTGCGCAATCTCGCGCAGAGCTCGGCCAACGCCGCCTCCGAGATCAAAACCTTGATCGAGGAGTCGGCGGAGAAGGTCAAGAGCGGGACATTGCTCGCGCGCGATGCCGGCGCCGCCATGCAGGATATCCTGGCGTCGATCCGCAGCGTCAGCGGCATCATGAACGAGATCACGGTCGCTTCGAACGAGCAGAGCAGCGGCATCGAACAGGTCAATTCCGCCGTCAATCATCTCGACGAGGTGACGCAACAGAACGCGGCGCTGGTCGAGCAGACGACCAGATCGACGCGCCGGCTGGAAGAGCAAGGCGCCAAGCTGATGCAGGCGCTGTCGGTGTTCAAGCTCGGCCGCAATAAGGCCGCCGCACCGGTGGCCAAGCCGGCGCCGGTCCGGACGCCGGCGTCAGCCAAGCGCAAAGCCGCTTAGAAGAGGTCGGAAGTCCCTCCGTTCGTCCCCGCGAAAGCGGGGACTGGGCACGGTGGCGCATTTCGATAGCGCCGGCTGCATTCCCGCTTTCGCGGGAATGAGCGGAGCTGATATCGCGCTCAAGCCGCGGGCTTGCGCGCCGCGAGCGCCATGCCGATCAGCGCCGAACCGCCGAAGATCATATTGATGCCGGCCAGGAGGCCGATCGCCCAGGCCGCGCTGCTCGGCAGCTGAGCGAAGATCATGCCGCCGAGCACGACATCGATGATGCCGCTCACCATCATCCAGCCCCAGCGGCCGGAGAGCTCGCGCCGGTGATCGAGCGCGAACATGATCGAGACCACGCCCTCGACGATGAAGAACGCCGACAGCACGACGGTCAGCGACACCGCGCCCCGGATCGGCGACGCCAGAAGCAGCACACCGACGACAATGCCGAGCACCGCCGAAACGAGCGACCACCAGAAGCCCGGCGCGTGACGCATCCAATAGGTCGTGAACAGGCCGATGACGCCGCTCACCAGGAACAGCCAGCCGAGCAGAATGGTGACGGCGACGGTCGCCAGCGGCGCCAGCGCGATGGCGGTGGCGCCGAGCACCAGCAGCACCACGCCCTCAACCAGGAAGAGCACCCAATGCTCGTGCAGCGCGGCGGCTGCGTCGCGCTTAAATTTTTCGAAATCGGCTTGAGTGCTGGACATGGACGCCTCCGGGCGGTCATTGCGGGTGAGCTATCTTACCGCCAAATGAACCGCGCCGGAACTCAGGTGTCATCCTTACACCGGTATCAACCGCCCAAACGTTGGTATCTGTCGGCTACTGAACCCAGTCGGCGCATTTCGGCACGTCGGCGTTGGCGCCCCACGGCATGATCGGCACGCTGGAGGTCGAGTTCTTCGGCGAGCCTTCGATGATGCGGTCGCTGTAGACCATGTAGACCAGGACGTTACGCTTCACGTCGCAGCCGCGCACGATCTGCATCTTCTTGAAGAACAACGACCGGCGCCGGCGGAAGACGTCCTCGCCTTGCGAGAACTTTTCCTTGAACTTGATCGGCCCGATCTGGCGGCAGGCGAGCGAGATGTCCGACACCTCCTCGGCGACGCCGATCCAGCCTTTGAAGCCGCCGCGCTCCGGCACGGTGAAGTGGCAGGCGACCCCTTCCACCTCCGGGTCGTCGAGCCCGTAGGTGGCGAGTTTGTCGTTCGGCGTCAGCCACTTGAACACGGTCGACCGCTTGAAGATCAGGTCCGGTTCGTCGGCCGCGGACGCCGGCAGCACGGCCAGAGCGACCAGGGCCGCGGCCAGCAAAGCGATAACAGAGCGCAAGAATACCTCCCAGGCACCATCGGCTGCCCGGGAGATAAGGATCGCGAACGGGGGACGGAAGGGCACCCGGCCGGCGCCCCTCGCGTGTCGCCTTTATTTCTCGCGCGACCAGGGGAAGAGGTTGGCCGGGAAGTCGGCGGCGTAGCGCTTGCCCGCCGGACGCCGCCAGTGGTCGGGCCGCGGGCTCGCGTCGCTCTCCACCACCTTGCGGTAGAGATGCCAGGTGGCATGGCCGAGCACGGGCATGACGACCGTGAGGCCGAGGAAGAACGGCAGCGAGCCGAGGATCAAGAGCGCCGCGACGATGAAGCCCCACAGCGCCATCGCCAGCGGGTTCGCCGCCACCGCGCGGATCGACGTGAGCAGCGCCACCGCCGCGCCGACGTCGCGGTCGAGCAGCAGCGTGAACGACACGACGCCGATGGTCAGCACGATGACGGCAAAGCAGAAGCCGACGAGATTGCCGACCACGATCATGTCCCAGCCGGCTTCGGTCGTGAGCACGTTGCGCACGAACGACTCGATCGACGCCGGCGGCGCGTAGCCGAAGAAGCCGATATAGACCGCGTTGGCGACCATCACCCAAATGCCGAACACCGCGAGCAGCAACAGGCCGAGCGCGGCGATGGCACCGATCGACGAGGACTCCAGCACGTCGAAGGCATTCGCCGCCGACACCGGCTGCCCCGCCTCGCGCCGCCGGCTCATCTCATAGAGGCCGAGCGCCGCGAACGGACCGACCAGCGCGAAGCCGGTCGCGATCGGATACAAAAGCGGCAACACCGAATAGCCGAATGCGAGCCGCGCCAGCAGCAGACCGGCGAGCGGATAGACGATGCACAGGAACATCGCGTGCGTCGGCATCGCCAGAAAATCGTCGAAGCCTTTGCGCAACGCGTCCTTGAGATCGGCGACGCCGATACGGCGTACGGCGATATGCGCGGGCTCGGCGCCGGCGCCGAGCAGCAAGTGCGAATGAGCCATGACCGTTTCCTTCCTTGCGTGTTCTTCAAGGTGGCCGGCGGCGCTTCGCGCGATCGAATGCCCAATGTCGCGGGCTCTCGGTCGGTGCCATGAGCCACGAATTTGGCCGCGAGTTTAGCAGGCGACGGTGGTATCGCCGTTCACATTTGGTTGCGCGGCGGCCGCCACTTGACCCGGATCAAGGGCCTTCGCGCCGCCGCAGGCCATGGTGCGGCGCGTCTTCCCGCTCATCCGCAACGGAACAGCCCCATGGAACTCAACGACGCCCTCTACATGCGCCGCGCCGTGCGCGATTACACGCCTGCGTCCGTCGACCAGCCGACCGTGACGGCGCTCATCGATGCCGCCATCCAGGCGCCGAGCGCCATGGACGAACAGCCTTGGTCCTTCGTCGTCGTGCGCGACAAGGCGCTGCTCGAGCGCATTTCCACCGAAGCCAAAGCCTGGATGCTGAAGTCGACGCCAGCCGGGCTTCTGTCACATCATTTCCAGGAGACGCTGGGCAATCCGAACTTCCACATCTTCTATCACGCACCGGCGCTGATCGTGATCGTCGGCAAAAGCGAAGGCCCATGGACCGTCATCGACTGCGCGCTCGCCGCGCAGAACCTGATGCTGGCGGCGCGCGCATCGGGGCTCGGCACTTGCTGGATCGGCTTCGCGCAAGGCTGGCTCAACACGCCGCAAGGCAAAGCGGCGCTGCAATTGCCGGCCGGTTATGTGCCGGTGGCGCCGATCATCGTCGGCCATCCGAAAGCCTGGCCGCAAGCGCACAAGAAGAACGAGCCGGAGATTAAGTGGATCGGCTGAACATTATGATGATCCCGGATCGCGGGCTTAAAGCCCGCGCCCGGGCATGACGTCTCCACTCACGCCCACAGGCGTTCGTTGTCGAGGCCCTTGTAGATATCCGCGACGTAGTCGCCGTAGCCGTTGAACAGTTGCGTCGGCCGCCGCTCGCCGGTGCCGATCACTTCCTCCGTCGCCTGGCTCCAGCGCGGATGCGGCACCTTCGGATTGACGTTGGCCCAGAAGCCGTATTCGGCGGGCTGCAGCTTTTCCCACATGCCCTTCGGGCGCTCCTCGACAAACGAAAAGCGCACGATCGATTTGATCGACTTGAAGCCGTACTTCCACGGCACGGCGAGCCGCAGCGGCGCGCCCATCTGCTTGGCGATCGGATGGCCGTAAGCGCCGGTGGCGAGGAAGGTGAGTTCGTTGGTCGCTTCGGCCATGGTGAGGCCCTCGATATACGGCCACGGATACCAGGACTGCCGCAGCCCCGGCGCCACCTTCGGATTGTTGAAGGTCTCCATGCGCACGTATTTCGCCGAACCCAGCGGCTTGGCGAGCTCCACCAGCTTGGCGAAGGGGAAACCGCTCCACGCGATCGCCATGCTCCAGGCTTCGACGCAGCGGTGACGATAGGTGCGCTCCTCCAACGTCATCTTGCGGATGAGGTCGTCGATGCCGATCTCGAACGGCTTCTCGACGAGGCCGTCGATCTTCACCATCCATGGCCGGATCGGCAGCGCCTGCGCCTGCATGGCGACGTTCTTGGTCGAGTTGAACTCGTAGAAATTGTTGTAGTTGGAGTTGATCTTCTCGTCGGTGATCGGCCGGTCGAGCGCATATTTGTCGTTGTGCTTGGCCGGATAAAGATCGGCGGTCGGATCGGGCATGTTGGCGAGATCCGTGACGCGCTGCGCCGCCGCCGGGCCCGCCATGAGCGCGACCGCGCCGGCGCCCGTCAACAGGCTGCGGCGGTTGAAGACGAGATGTTCAGGCGTG
Source organism: Pseudolabrys taiwanensis (assembly GCF_003367395.1). Classification (NCBI taxonomy): domain Bacteria; kingdom Pseudomonadati; phylum Pseudomonadota; class Alphaproteobacteria; order Hyphomicrobiales; family Xanthobacteraceae; genus Pseudolabrys; species Pseudolabrys taiwanensis. The sequence continues at coordinate 2,619,389 of NZ_CP031417.1, forward strand.
GCGAGACGGTCCGGGATTTCCCAGCCGCGACGGCGGATAACGTTCATTGTTCTCCCCTCTCCGATCCTTGGCCACAGGTAAAGCGAGGGCGGTCTCACAGGCAAGTCACGGTTCCGCGAAGCGGAACCGGCTCCCGCTCGTCCACGCATACGCTGCGCAAGCGTCATCCAGGACAACATCTTGGAAGCCGCGAGCGGTCGGATGACCCCGCTCGAATTTGCCATTCTCGAAGCGAGCGGCGATATTTCAATCGTGCCGGCAATCCAGCAGGGCACGGCTAAGGCGGCTCGGCGGGCTTGATGCGCCCCTTGCGGCCATAAAGGACGCTCCCCACGTCGCGGAGAGCGAACTCAAAAAGGTGATCCGATGTCGCACGTGACCTATGAAATTGTCGAGCATGACGGCGGTTGGGCTTACAAGTCCGACGGCGTGTTCTCCGAGACTTTTCCCACCCATGCCGCCGCGCTCAAGGCAGCGCAGGCCGCCGCCGCCGAACAGCGCGTGCCGGGCTCGACCGAGGAGATTCAATACGAGGACGACAAGGGCCGCTGGCACACCGAGACCGCGAGCGGCAGCGACCGCCCGGACACGGATGTGAAGGATAAGAAGTAATCGTCTCAGAGGCGCGGCCCGTTTTATTCGCGCGTCTCGCGACCGTGCCATAGGCGGATGACCAGAATGTCGCCATTGGCGAGGAGGGCATACCTGACAATGTATCCGGCAGATCCATAACGGATGACGATCTGCCGGATTTCCGTATCTTCGGTCGCACGACCAAGTTGAGGAAATTCCTGCACCGTCTCGAGGACCGCGAAAATCCGGCCTAGTGCACGTTTCGCAGCATCCGGATTGTTGACGTCGAGGAAGTCGCGGACACGCTCCACATCGATCGCCGCCTCCGGCGACAGCAAAATCATCAAATGCGTCGAGGCTTAGGCCGAGGCAATTCGTGATCGGTGCCCCAACTCTCGACCCAAGCTTTAGCTTCGTGCAGCGGGATCGCTTCGCGTGACCGCTTGAAGGCGTCCAGACGGCGACGGTCTTCTTCGATATCCGGCCCGTCGATATCGACGACCGACTCCAGTAGCGCCACTGCCTCCGCCAGAAGCGCAGCCTCATCCTGCCCACGTTCGGTCGCCAGGGCACGGAGCCGCTCATCGGTGGCGGCGTCGATAGAGATCGTGCGGCGGACGATATTCATCGTCAAAATGTATGTCCGGGAGGCGATTTTGTCGAGCCGGGCATCGCCCGTCGCGGACGGGCGTGCACGCCCTTAGGTCGCGGCAAACCATGAGGCCGTGCCGCAGGCATAGCCGAACGTACCGCTCTCAAGCGTGTAAAGTCGTCATGGATGCCCGGGTCAAGCCCGGGCATGACCCGTGTTGTGACGTGTTCGGCCCACCCTATGAACTGTGCGCACGGGCATGACGCCGTGTTGTTGCACGTCCAACCGGCTGACGAGTTTTCCGTCAGCCTCAAGGGCGGATGAGCACAGCATCATCCGCCAACTCATCTCACCGCTGCCCACGGCGAGTTACGCCTCCGGCCGTCCCCCAACCGTCATTGCCGGGCTTGACCCGGCAATCCATGAGGCCGTGCCGCAGGCATAGCCGAACGTACCGCTCTCAAGCGTGTCGAGTCGTCATGGATGCCCGGGGCAAGCCCGGGCATGACCCGTGTTGTGACGTATTCGGCCCACCCTATGAACTGTGCTCGCGGGCATGACGCCGTGTCGTTGCACGTCCAACCGGCCGACGAACGCTCCGTCAGTCATAGTGCGGGCTAGGCCTTCGCCTAACCCGCCTACGACACTACAACGCCGCGGTGATGCCGAGCTCCTTCACCAGTCGCGCGTATTTCTCGGAATCCGCCTGCGCCAGTTTGCCGAGCGCTTCGGGCGTGCCGCCGATCGGCTCCATCGAGCCCTTCTCGAAATTGGCGCGCAGCTTCTCGTCCGTCAGCGCCTTGCCCGCGGCGGCATTGATCTGAGCGATGAGATCGGCCGGCGTGCCCGGCGGCGCGAAGGCGGCATACCAAGCCTCGAGCACCAGACCTTTGTAGCCGGACTCCTCCAGCGTCGGAATATCCGGCAGCGTCGGCGCGCGCTTCGCCGAGGTTTGCGCGATGATCTTGATCTTGCCGTCGTGGTGATGCGCGATCAGCGCGGTCGGCCCAAGGAACGCCGATTTGACGTGACCCGCGAGCAGATCGCCGACCGCCGCGCCGGCGCCACGGTAGGGCACGTGCTCGAGCTTGATGCCGGCTTCGCGCGCGAACCACGCGCCGACCACGTGCTGGTTGGAGCCGACGCCGGACGAGGCGAAACCGATCGGACCGCTCTTCTTGGCCAGCGCGACGAATTCCGCCACCGAGTTGACGCCGAGCGACGGATGCACCGCGAAGGCCTGCGGCTGATGGCCGATGTCGATGACCGGCAGCAGGATTTTCGTGTAGTCGTACGACAGCTTCATGATGTGCGGCGCGCTCGCCGCGTTGTCGTTGGTGACGAGCAGCGTGTAGCCGTCGGGCGCCGCCTTCATCGCCGCATCCATGCCGATGGTGCCGCCCGCGCCGGTGCGGTTTTCGACGAAGAACTGCTGCCCAAGCTGGCGCGATAGCACTTCGCCGCATTGGCGGGCGGCGAAGTCGATGGCGCCGCCCGGCGCCAGCGGCACGATCAGACGCACCGGCTTGGACGGCCATTTTTCCTGCGCGACGGCCGGTGCGCCGAGCCGGGTCAAGCCGGTGCCGACCGCGAGCCCCGCCGCCGCTTTTATGAAATGCCGACGTCCAAACGCCATGTGTTTCCTCCGGGTTTATTGGTTCGTTAATTGCACGCATCATGGCACATCGCCGCGCGCTGCAAAGGGGCCGAATGCTAAAGCCCCAGCAATTTCGCATGCGAAAATTGTGCGACTGCGAGAGCAATCCGGCCGCCGCATGATGCTATGGTGCGGCGCGGTGCCACGCGAAGGAGTTTCCACATGCTGACGCTTTACTACGCCCCGGGGAGTTGCGCGCTCGCCACCCACATTGCCCTCTTCGACGCGGGCGCTCCGTTCGAGACCAAGCGTGTGGATTTCGGCGCGGGAGAACAGCGCAGGCCGGACTATCTGGCCGTCAATCCGAAGGCGCGCGTGCCGGCGCTCGCCACCGAACACGGCGTGCTCACCGAGACGCCGGCCTTGCTGGCTTACGTCGCGCAACGCTTTCCCGCCGCCAAGCTCGCACCGATCGACGATCCTTTCGCTTTCGCGCAGGTGCAGGAGTTCAACAGCTATCTCTGCTCGACCGCGCATGTCGCGCACGCTCATCTGCGCCGCGGCACGCGGTGGGTCGATGCCGGCGAGACCGACGCGATGGAGGCGATGAAACGTTACGTGCCGACCTCGGTGGCGAAGATCTTCGAACTGATCGACAGCAAGATGCTCAAGGGACCGTGGGTGCTCGGCGAGCGCTACAGCATTTGCGATCCGTATCTGTACACGCTGACGCGATGGCTCGGCGACGACGGCGTCGACATAAACAGTCTGCCTAAGGTGCGCGAGCATCGCGCGCGCATGATCGAACGCGACAGCGTCAAGCGAGCATTGGCCGAGCAGGACATACCCGCATGAAGATGCCGGGCGGGCCGGCGATCATCGCCGCGCTGTTGTCCTTCAACGCCGGCTATGTCGACACGGCCGGCTTTCTCGGCCTGCAGGGACTCTTCACGTCGCACGTCACCGGCAACTTCGTGACGATCGGTGCGGCGCTGGTCTTCGGCCATCACGGCATCATCAACAAGGTGCTGGCGCTGCCCGCGTTCGTGCTCGTTGTCGCGGTGGCGCGGCTCGCAAGCAGCGCCATGCGCCGGCGCGACTGGCCGGTGCTGCGCATTCTGCTCATCACTCAGGTCACGTTGCTGGCCGGCTTTGCCGCGCTCACGATCGGCCACGGCCCCTTCCCCGATGCCGACACGGGCATCGCGCTGGTCGCCGGTTTCGTCGGCGTCGCCGCGATGGCGGTCCAAAACGCCGTGCAGCGCGTGCATTTGGGCAGCCTGCCGCCCACCACGATCATGACCGGGAACACCACGCAGGCGACGATCGACGCCGTCGATCTCTTGAGCGGCGTGGTGGCCGCCGACGGCAGGGCCGCCGTCCGCAAGCGGCTCGGGCAGCTCACCCTCGGTATTGTGCTATTCGCCAGCGGCTGCGCCGTCTCGGCGCTGTTGTTCTATCTTTCCGGGTTCTGGTGCCTGCTGTTCGCGGTACTGGTGGCCGCCATTGCCGCGAGTTTGCCGCTCAAGGCGTAAGATCGCCTTAAGTGCGATCTGGCAGGTATCGTGAATCGCATTGATTCGGACGCCGGGGTACGTTGTACAATGGCTCCGTTCGTGTAGCCGGGGGATCACTCATGCATCGTCCTGTTGTCGCCGCCGTCGCCTGCCTCGCCTTGATGATTGTGGCAGGCCCCGCCGCCGCGCAGGGCGCGTATGGAAAAATTCCCGAGCCGACGATGCAGGACGTCGATCCTGGCGTCGATCACACCGCGCGCGATGTCGATCTGCCGCCGGAACTGCGGCGCCAGTCGGTATTTTACCGCACCGATCAGCCGCCGGGCACGATCATCGTCAACACCAATGATCGCTTCCTGTATCTGATCCTCGGCAACAACGTCGCCTTGCGCTACGGCATCGGCGTCGGCCGCGACGGCTTCCAGTGGGGCGGCACGCACAAGATCTCGCGCAAGGCGGAATGGCCGGATTGGACGCCGCCGCCGGAGATGATCGAGCGTCAGCCTTACCTGCCGCGCTGGATGGCCGGCGGCCCCGGTAACCCGATGGGCGCACGCGCGCTCTATATCGGCACCACCGTCTATCGCATCCACGGCACCAACGCGCCGGAGACGATCGGCCAGGCGGTGTCGTCGGGCTGCTTCCGCCTCGTGAACGAGGACATCACGGATCTCTACGGGCGCGTGCCGGTCGGCACCAAAGTCGTCGTCGAGCACCGCTAGCGGCCGCGACGGGGATCGCGATGATGAGCGCACACTTCCGGGCCACGGCGGCGATTGTGTTCGCTCTCTCGGCCAGCGCCGCAGTGGCGCAAGACAAAGGCTATCCGCTTAAGACGCTGCTGTCGGCGCGTCAGTCCGTCGTCGGCGAACCGCTGAAATATCCGGCCACGGGCGATGCGCGCGTCACCGCCGCCATCATCACCCTCGCCCCCGGCGCCTCGACCATCGAGCACGAGCACGGCGTGCCGCTGTTCGCCTACATGCTCGACGGCGAATTGACGGTCGACTACGGAGCGCGCGGCAAGCGCGTCTATAAAAAGGGCGACGCCTTCATGGAGGCGATGGCCGTGCCGCATGCCGGCACCAATACGGGCAACGTGCCGGTGCGAATTCTGGCCGTGTATATGGGCGCCGACGGCGCCAAGAACACGATCCCGACCGGCCAGTGACCAGCCGTCTCAATCGAACAGATTGTAGGCCGCCCAGTTCGATTCCGGAATCTCGGCGCCGATCTTGTACTTGAACGCCAGCACCTTCATGTGCTCACCATCGGCGGCGCAGGTGTACGTCAGCGCGTACCATTTCTTGCGGCTGCGGAAGGCGGCGCCCTCGGCCTTGATCGTGTTGCCGTTCACCTTCGGCTCGGAGCGCGCGCCGGCAATGGCGCGATCGGGCCGATACTCGCGCGTGTCCTTCTTGATGTTGGACATCGCCGTATAGTCGCAAAGCTGTTCGAGCCGCGCGCCCGGGTCCAGCATCTTCAGCACGCGCTCGAAGCGGGCATCCATGGCCGTCGCCTGCGTCGTGAAAAGACAGGCCACACCGAGCGCGAGAGCAAAAAACCGCATATCCAATTCTCCTCACGCTGCAACCGGGACATTTACCCGCGGTTGCAGCGGCCGGGCAACCGGCGCGCGCGCCTTGTCCCAAGCAAAAGTGGCGAGAGCACGTTCACGAAAGCAGCGTGCCGCCGGCTCAAATCACGCTTATTGCGAGTCGCGCTCGAGCAGCTCAACCGATATGCCCTCGGGGCCGCGCAGGAAGCAGATCTTGATGCCGGGACGCGGCGAATGCGGTTCCTTCTGAAACTGCGCGCCCTTGGTTTTGAGCTCGGCCACGAAGCCGTCGAGATCGGTGACGAAGAGCGCGAAATGGTCCAATCCGCGATAAGGCGACTTCGGCGCGGGATTGAGCCCCTCCGGCGGCACGCCGGTGATGAAGACCTTCTGGCCGCCGAGCTCCAGATCGACGCGACTGCCCTGCTCCACCGTGCGAATCACCGCGGCGCCGAGAATCTCCTCGAACCATTTCGCCATGCCTGCGGGGTCCGGACTGCGGAGATGAATGTGATCCCAGGTAACGCGCGCCATGACCGGCCCTCCTCAATTCCTTGCGGCGTCATATTGCCTACGCAGCGCCCGCGCGCAACCTAGCAAATACTTAACCGCGCGAGCCTACGCTCCGAGCATGTCCTCGCTCAGCCCGCCTCACACGTTGCCGCAGGCGCAGCGGCCGCTCGCGGCCACCAACGCGCGGGGCAGCATCTTCATCGTCGCGCTGCTGATCGTGGCGGCGACGCTGAGCGCGCTGCGCAAGGACGTCACGCAAGGCTTCGACGAAGTCGCCCATGCCTCTTATGTCGCCCATATCCAGCACACCGGCGCGCTTTGGCCGACGCTCACCGATATGCGGATGCTCGACCCGGCGGACTTCACCTTCACCACCGCGCCGAACTATCTCAATCATCCCTCGCCCTATTATGCCCTGCTCGCGTTGCTCGGCCCGACGCTCGAAGGCCATCCGCACGCCATCGTCGTTCATCGCCTGATCAACATCGCCTTCGCCGCGCTCGGCCTCGCCGCGCTGCTGATGATCGGCATCTATGCGCGCCTGTCGCCACCCATCTTCTACGCCTACGCCGTGCCGCTCGCCTGTATCCCCGTGCTCATGCCGCTGGCCGGCGCGGTCAACAACGACAACGCGGCGTTTGCCGGCGGCGCCCTCGCGATGCTGGGCGCGTGGCAATTGATCGCGACGGGCCGCACACGCTGGCTGGTGCTGGCGCTCGCCGGCGTTCTCGTCGCCTCCTGGGCCAAGCTCACCGGGTTGATGCTCGCCGGCGGCCTCTTTGCCGGCGTGCTGCTGTGGCTTGCGTGGCGCGGCCGGTTTCGTGCGCAGTGGATCGCGCCGCTGGCGCTCGTCGCGGTATTGGCCGCCGCGCCTTACGTCGCGCTCGTCGTTCAATACGGCAGCCCCACGCCCAACACGCCGGGCCAGCTGGCGCTCTTGCGCGACGGCGCGCAACTCGCCGGTTGGGACGGCGCGGCGCGCATGACACCACTCGGCTACGCCGCCTATTTCATCGGCTGCTTCGTTCTCGAATGGATGCCGGTCCTGGCAACGCGCAATGCGTTGAACTACGGCATGCTGGCCGTTCCGATCATCGCCGCGCTCTGCGCGATCGCCGGCATCGCCTTATCGATACGGCGCATCGCACGCCACAGCGAAGCGGCGCTCGATGTGATCGTCGTCGCAGGCGCGCTCGCCTTTGCGGCAACGTTCATCATCCACATCGCCTTCAGCTATCAGCGTCATCTCAGCTTCGGTTGGATGATGGATGCCTATCCGCGCTACTATCTACCGGTGATTGCGGTCGTCCCGCTGGCGGGACTGTCTTTGCTCGACGCCGTCGTCCATCCGCGCACGCGGCACGTGCTGATCGCGTTCTATATCGTCGGACCGATTGCGTTTCGTCTGCTCGCCGGACCGCTGCAGTAACGAACCGCTCACGATCATCTCGATCGGCGCGCCGATCTCTTTCATGATGCCAAATAGCGGCGTTTTTTGACGCGCGGCTCTTGCTCCACGCAATGCCTTGACGGCATCATGGCGGCAATCACGTCGCGCCAAATCACGAGGCGCGCATGCCTTACCCGGGGGAACAATGCGCTTCATTCATCGCCGCCAATTCCTGACATATTCGGCCGCCGCATTGGCGACGCCCGCGCTGCCTGGCGTCGCCTTCGCCGATTGGCCGAAGGACAGACCGATCCGCGCGCTGGTGCCGTTCAACGCCGGCTCGTCGATCGACATCATCGGCCGCATTGTCACCGATCCATTGGCCAAACAGCTCGGGCAGACCATCGTCATCGAAAACCGCGGCGGCGCCGGCGGCAGCATCGGCTCGGCGATGGTCGCGAAGGCCGATCCCGACGGCTACACGCTGCTGATCAACGCCGCCGCGCATTCGGGCGCGCCTGCCGCCTATCCCAATCTCACCTACGATGCGGCCAAGGACTTCGCCTGCATCGCCTCCTTCGGCAGCGTGCCGAACGTGCTGCTGGTGGCGCCATCGCTCGGCGTCAAGACGGTGCAGGAATTCGTCGCCAAGGCGAAGGCAGGCAATCTGACGTATTCGTCGGCCGGCGTCGGCAGCGCCACGCACTGGGCCGCCGAGCGCTTCCGCGTCAGCGCCGGCTTCTCGGGCACGCATGTGCCGTTCCGTGGCGGCCTCGAGGCGCTGACCGAAGTGATGACCGGCCGCGTCGACTTCTGCTTCATCGGCATTTCATCGAGCATGCCCTTCATCAAGGAAGGCAAGCTCATCCCGCTCGCCGTATCCTCGGCCAAGCGCTCGCCGTCGCTGCCCAATGTGCCGACCACGGTCGAGGCCGGCTTTGCGAACTCCGACTACAACTACTGGACCGGCATGCTGGCGCCGGCCAAGACGCCGCGCGCGATCATCGACACGCTGCATGCGGAAGTGACCAAGGTGCTGGCGCTGCCGGACGTGCAGCAGAAGCTGGCCGTGCAGGGCGTCGAACCACAGCCGATGTCGCCGACCGAAATGGACGCGATGAACAAGCGCGAGATCGAGTTGAACCTGAAGATCGCCAAGGAAGCCGGCCTGAAGTTCAACTAGCGGCCACCAACGGCACAGTTCGTCGGGCGGGTTAGCCGAAGGGGTAACCCGCCTTTTCTTTGCGGGTGGCGGATGACGCTGCGCTACTCCACACGGCGCAGCCGGGTTGCTGTGGTACGCGGCCGCCAACGGCACAGCGTCATGCCCGGGTTTGACCCGGGCATCCATGATGGCTCTCCGCGCGTCATATCCCTAGGTCGCGGCTTCGTAGGGCGGGCTGAGCCCTGTAGGGCGGATTAGCGCAGCGTAATCCGCCTCTTCCTTTCCGCTAGTCGCCGCGCCGACACGGCAGATTACGCCTTCAGCTAAGCCGCCCGACACCTCGCCATCGCACCTCAAAAAATATTCCTATCCATACTTGCTCTATATTCCTTAATAGATTATAGTCCTTTCTGTCCGGCTCAACGGAGGGCGCTCTCATGAGGCGTCATGAAGCGGAGCCGGGCGCGGCGCTCGCGCGCGGGAGATGAACGCACCTCCCAAGCCCTCGAGCGGCGGCGGACCCCGCCCGGGAGCAATACGACTCCCCGCGAGGAGCTCGCTGACACCGAGTGCTTCGGCCTTGATGAAGCCTCCGTTGAAAGCGCGGCCCGCCGTTGGAAGACGCCGCGATGGCGCGCCGAGAGGCGCACCGCATGATCGCGAGATTGTGCGGGACCTGATCCGACTTCCGCGCCTGCTCGGCGCGCCGTCCCCTCTTCGTCCGAGGGGTAAGGAAAGCGAGCGTAAGACCGGCCACCCCGGGCCGCGCAAAGAACAGGGGCCATGACGCACGCCACCATCACAGCGAAAGGAGACCAGCCGTGACCACGTCCGCGCCTCCGCGCCTGCCGCCCGCCCCGTTCACCCGCTACCCTCGCCGCTGCTTTCCCTTGCTGCCGCGCCGGCGACAGGAGGCGGCGCACGATCGCCTGTTGCAACACATCGTCGCCAAGCTCACGCCGGCAGCGCGTCCGCGCTTGCGGCTCCGCCGCCGCCCCGGCGACGCGCGGCCGCAGCGCCTCAAGCGTCAACGGCTGTCGCTGCGCGCGGCGGCGCGCCGCTGGAGCGATCTGCTCGCGGTCTGGCGCCATTGCGACGATGGCCGCTGCCGCGACCTCCGCCGCTGCGAGGGCGACGCTCTGTCCTGCCTGCCGCACCACGTGCCGCAGCTGCCACAGCCGGCGCAGTTCTGGTTCGCCTGCGTCGGCATCGCGGCCGAGAAGAACATGAGCTTCGCCGAGGCCGTAACCGTCGCCGAGCGCGACACCGAACAGGCCTGCGCGCGCTGGCACGCCACGCTCGGCGTCGTCTTGCGGACGCATGGCACGCCGCCGCGCCGGGCGCATAAGGAGTGATCTTTGGCGGCGTTGCCCACAGCCATCGAGCTCTGTGCATTTTCAACGCGAGTCGCCGCGGTTTTTTTGCTACACGCTAGAACCTGGGGCACAGGCGGAATCGGGGCAGATGGCGCAGAAGAAGGCGATACAGGCAGCAGGCGGCATCGTGGTGCGCAAAGGCGCCAAGCCGTTCGTCGCCATCGTTCAACGCGCGAAAGACGGCCTCTGGGTCCTGCCGCGCGGCAAGCTCAAGCGCAACGAACGCCCGCGCGCCGCGGCCCGCCGCGAGGTGTTCGAGGAGACGGGGCACCGCGTCGAGGTGCGCGAGTTCCTCGGCGCCATCACCTATCGCGCCGAGCAGGGCCGGCCGAAGCTGGTGGAATTCTGGCATATGCGGGCGGCCGCCAATCCAAGCCGCGATTTGATGCGCGATATCACGGCCGTGGCGTGGCTGCCGCTCAAGGACGCCATCGGCAAGCTGCATTATCCGCTCGAGAAGCTGTTTCTGAAGAGCGTCGGCCGTTCGCTCGTGCGCAAGCGCGGCAAGAAGAAAGCGGCAAAAACGAAGCCTCGCAAGGCCAAGAACAAAGCCAACAAGAAGACCAAGCGTTAGCCCGCCTTGTCCCGGGCGGCTGCCGCGCCGGAACCATCCTTCTCTATGACGGTTTTATTGCAGCCATGCGGCACCCCGCCGCCATAGGCGGCAGGGCGATGAGCTTTCTCCACGAACTGGCGACTTGGGACGCCGCGCTCTATCGCGCGCTCAATGCCTATTGCGGTTGGAGTCCCTTTCTCGATCGCGCCGTGGTGCACCTGGAGGTACTCAAGGGCTCGATTTACATGGGACTGTTCGGGCTGTTGTGGTTCCAGCCCGGCAAGGATCAAGTGCGCCGCCGCGAAATGCTGCTGGCGATCGTGCTCGCGGTGGCGATCGCCCTCGTCGTCAATCGCATCTTGTCGACGGCACTGCCGTTCCGCACACGACCGATGTACGACCTCGGTGCCAACGCGCCGACATTCGAGTGGCACGCCGATCTCGAAAACTGGAGCAGCTTCCCGAGCGACAACGCGACGTATCTCTTCGCCATCGCCGCCGGCTTATGGCGCGTTGCGCCGCGATGGGGATTGTTCTTCGGTTTGTTCAGCACATGCGCCGCGTTCGCGCGCGTCTTTCTCGGCATCCATTATCCGAGCGACGTTGTCGTCGGCGCACTGATCGGCATCGCTGTCGGCTTGCTGGTCGTGCGCAAACCGCTGGTCGAAGCATTCGCGCCGCGCGTGCTCGCATGGGAAGCGTGGCAACCGGGATATTTCTACGGCGCGTTGTTCTTGGTGACGGCCGAACTCGGTTCGGGCTTTCCCAACACGCGACGCATCGGCGTTGCCATCGTGCATCTGTTTGTCGGCTTTAAAACATGAATGACGCCGGACAAACTTCGCGCCAATCGTCGCCGCAATCGCGCCCCAAAGCTTGCAGTAATTTAATGCAGCGCGGAAGCACGCTGCATGCGCCATTCAGCGGTCATTCACCGGGAAAGGCGGAACCTGACCACACGACAAAGCATTGTCTTGCCGGCACAGTTGTTAGATTTCGCAGCCGAGGGCGGCGCAGGAAACGATGCGAACGGTCGTTGAATGCATACGGAGTTGAGCAAAGGAAACCAAGCCATGACCCGAACGAGCAAAACCCTAACAGCTCTCGCGGCCACCGCGGCTCTCGTTGTCGCGGCTGTGGCCACCACCCCGCAACCGGCTGAAGCGCGCGGCGGTGCCGTGGCGGCCGGCATCATCGGCGGCATCGCCGCCGGCGCGCTGATCGGTTCCGCCGCCGCCGGCCCGCACTACTACGGCCCAGGCCCCGGCTATTACTATGGCCCGGCGCCGGTCTATTACGGCCCGCCCTGCTACTGGACCCGTGAACGGTTCTGGGACGGCTGGGGTTGGCGCGTGCGTCGCGTGCGCGTGTGCGGCTAACGCCGATATGAGGCGTGGCTAACGCCTCGGTGAATCTAAATAAGAAAAAGTCCGGGCTCCTGATGGAACTCGGACTTTTTCTTGCGAAGGGTGGGGTAGCATTTGCTGCACCCAATTTCCGACATCTTTGCGCGGCCTGTTATCGGCCGATGGTTCATCGGCTCTTAACAAACGCGTAAGGGCTCGGGTGCATCATCGCATCACGTCTCTCGGCCGTAGGAACGAGCAATGAAACACACGATCTTCGCAGTCGCCGCGGCCGGTCTGGTTGCCGCCGCGCTGCCGTCCACCGCGCAAGCGCGCTGTGACGGTTGCGGCGTTGCCGCCGGCGTTGTCGGCGGTCTCGCCGCCGGCGCCATCATCGGCGGCGCCATCGCCAACAGCCAGCCGCGCTATTACGAACCGGCGCCGGTCTACGTCGCGCCGCCGCCGCCCCCGCCGCCGCGCCGCGTCTATGTGGAAGAAGGCCCCGTCTGCCACGTCGAGCGTCAGCGCTTCTGGGACGGTTATGGCTGGCGCTCGCGCCGCGTCGAAGTCTGCGACTGAGCGAACGCACGCCGAATAAGCCAACGCCCGGCCCCACCGCCGGGCGTTTTGCTTTTGCGCGCGCGGTCAGCGGCGCATATGCGCCAGCACGTCGGCGGTCGGCCAGCAGTCGACCTTCAGGCCGTTGCGCTTCTGATAAGCGCCGAGCGCGGCGCGGGTGAGCATTCCCGCCTTGCCGTCGATCTTGTCCTTGTACAGGCCGAGCGCGGTCAGCCGCTGCTGCATCGTCTCGACGTCGCTCGTGCGCATCTGCTCGGCCTTGCTCCACGGCGTCATGAACGCGCCGCCGCCGGCGATGCGATCGCTCAAGTGGCCGACGAACAGCACGTAGAGATCCGAGTAGTTGTACTCCTTGAGCACGAAGTAGTTCTTCGGCGTCAGGAACGACGGACCGTAACTGCCTTCCGGCTGCAGCAGCGAAGCCGGCATCGCCAGCGCTTCGGCCGTCAGCTTGCGCGGCGGCAGCAGCAGATAACCGCGCTTCACCCATTCGCCGATCGGCATCGTCGTCTCCGGCGTGCCCATCGTGCAGTCGCCATTGGCCGGCGCTTTCACCTCATAGGCCCAGCGCTCGCCGCGCTGCCAGCCTTTGCCGGCGAGCTGCTTCGCGGCGGAAGCGAGCGCGTCCGGCACCGAGCGCCAGATGTCGGCGCGGCCGTCGCCGTCGAAGTCGACCGCGTATTTGTAGTATTCGGACGGCAGGAACTGCGTCAGTCCCATCGCGCCGCCCCAGGACGAACGCAAATCGGCGCGCGGCGTGCCGTCCTGCAGCATCTTCAAGGCATGCAGGAATTCGTTGCGGAAGAAGTCCTTGCGCTTGCCGATGTAGGCCTGCGTGGCCAGCACGCGGATGGCGTCGTGCGGCAGCTTGTAGCCGCCGTAATCGGTCTCGCGCGCCCAGATCGCCAGCACGACATTGCCCGGCACGCCGATCTCGCGCTCGATGCGCGCGAGCGTGTCGCGGTACTGCGCCGACAGTTGCTTGCCGCGTGCCGCCAGCCGATCGAACGTCGCCTCGCGCAGATATTGCGACGGCGTCTGCACGAATTCCGGCTGCTGCGGCACCTTCTCGGGCTTGCCGGGAATGGCGAGATCGGGCAGCGTCAAATCCGGCGCGAGCCCGGCGACGGCTTTGTCGAACGTCGCGCGCGACACGCCCATCGCCCGCGCCTGCGGCCACACCCCTTGCAGCCATTGCTCGAAAGCCGCGTCCGCCGCACGCGCCTGCTGTGCGCCGGCCACCGCCCCCACGGAGACCAGCACGATGAGCGACAACAGACGGACGAACATGAGCGGGGCCGAACGTTCGAGGAACATACGCGAATCAGAGAACAGAGAGTGTCCGGCAAATTAAAGGTAAACGCGACCGGCATATTATCCTGGCGCGCGAGGCGAAGGCGCGATACACGCACCGGCAGGCATCGCATGAACCGGTCGGTATCATTCTTGTTCCTTGAAGGCTGATCGGAAACCGATCTACCACCACCGCATCGCCGCTTACTTCAAGAACAGGTCTGAAATGGCAATCAAACTCAACATTATCGTCTGCAGCACGCGCCCGGGCCGCGTCGGCCTGCCGGTCGCGCGCTGGTTCGAATCCGCGGTCAAGAAAGACAGCCGCTTCGAGCCGACCTTCGTCGACCTCGCCGAGATCAAACTGCCGCTCTTCGACGAGCCGCAGCACCCCTCGTTGCAGCAATACGCGCACGAGCACACCAAGGCTTGGTCGAAGATCATCGGTGCGGCCGACGCCTATGCGTTCGTCCTGCCGGAATACGACTATTTCCCGCCGCCGCCCGTGGTCAACGCCCTGAGCTATCTGGTCAAGGAATGGGCCTACAAGGCGGTCGGCATCGTCAGCTACGGCGGCGTGTCCGGCGGCCTGCGCTCGGCGCAGGCGCTGAAGCTGATGCTCACGGCGCTGCGGATGATGCCGCTTCCCGAAGGCGTGCCGATCCCCTTCGCCGGCAAGCAGGTCGAAGACGGCACTTTCGTCTCCAACGAGCTCATCGACACCAGCGTCACCACGATGCTGAACGAGCTCGCCAAGTGGGACGGCGCGCTCTCGTCGCTGCGTCAGAAGTAAAAGCTTCGCTGCGCATGCAGACATCCCGCTCGTCCCCGCGAAAGCGGGGACCCAGCGCAAAAATGCAACTCTTGCATTTATCGCTGGATTCCCGCTTACGCGGGAATGAGCGGAGTATGTTTCAGTGTCCGCCTGTCAATTCGAGCCGCGATGCGTTAGTGGTCCGGCCGCGCGTAAGCGCCCTGGCTCAGCTTCTCGACATAGGCGATACCGATCGCCGACAGGATGAACAGGCCGTGGATGATGGTCTGCCACATCACGCCGGTCTCGGTGTAAGGCAGATCCGGCTTGCCGAGCTGGCCAGCGTAGATGAACGTACGCAAGAGATGGATCGAGGAGATGCCGATGATCGCCATCGCCAGCTTGATCTTGAGCACGCTGGCGTTGACGTGGCTCAGCCATTCCGGCTGATCGGGATGCCGCTCGAGTTGCAGCCGCGATACGAAGGTCTCGTAACCGCCGACGATGACCATGATCAGCAGGTTGGAAATCATCACCACGTCGATGAGCCCGAGCACCACCAGCATGATCTCCTGCTCGGTGAGCTTCATGGCGCCTTCGACCAGGTGCCAAAGCTCCTTCACGAACAGAACGACATAGACGGCTTGCGCGACGATCAATCCGAGATAGAGCGGCAGTTGCAGCCAGCGTGACGAGAAGATGATCTGCGGCAGCGGCCGCAGGCCGGGATAACTCGGCGGCACGCGCGGCTCGTCGGCGGACATGGACATCGGAAAACCTCTGGTGGGCGCGGCGGCGGAGCACCGGCGCGCGGCCACGGCGATTTATAGGCGATTCGAGGCGGGGCAAGGATGGCGGCGGGGGATGCGGCGAGACGTCACGCGCGCAGGCCGGACCGCCGCCATTTTCACAACCCAAGAGGCATCCCGTCATGAACGCTTCGCACAAGCGGGCGCGGTCGCCGCCGTCGATCAGAGCGGTGGAAAAGCCGGTGGCGGCACCCGCCGCTTCGAAGCCGCCTCATAGGCGGACGCGACGCGCAACAGCACGTCCTCCTTGCCCGGCTCCGCGCGGAACACGAGCGAGAACGGCAGCCCTGGCTCGGGCAGAGTCGTCGGCCTGTCCGACGGCACGTGGAGATAACGCTTGCCGTCCTCGCTGAGCTTGTAGACAGGATCGTAGACGGTCGTGACAAAGCCGGCGGGGATCAACACCTCGGTGAGGCCGGCATTCGGCCCGCTCAAAGATTCCCAGGTGAGGTTATTGGAGAAGCCCTGCCCGGCGCCACCGATCTTGCCCGGCGGAAACGGCGTATGCAGGCGCACCAGCGCATCGAGCTTGTTTTCGTAGATCACCATCATGTCGGCGCGGCGCAGCAGCTCGCGCAGCATCAGCCGGTCAGCCGTCGCCTGCCGATGGCCCAGCGGGCTGCGCAGGTCGGCGACATCATCCCAGTCGAGGAAGCTTACGCGCTGGTCGTCGCCCCAGAATTTCGACCGTGCATTGAGCGCGCTGAAGTCGGCCAGCGTCTCTGTGAAGCCTTTGGCCTTCCAGTCGTCGGCGCGGCGCGACAGATACTGATTGATGTGAAAGCGGAAGGCGGTTTGCGCGGCCTGCTGCTGGACGGTGGCGAGATCGAGGTTCGTCGGCGGCGCGATGCGACCTTCCGACATCGCCAGCATGTAATCCATCGGCCGCATCGTGCCCGAACCGAACACCTTGCCGGGCTCGAATTCCGTCGGTGCGATGGCTGCCGCGAATTCCTTGAACAAGGGCTCACCGTTGCCGTCGAGGCGATAGAGGATGTCCGGCATGAATACCGGGATGAGCCGTGCCAGCGCGGTGCGATGATCGACCGTCATCGGCTCGCAGGCGGCGTCGGGAGTCCACAGCGGATCGGAAGACTCTACCAAAGTCGCGCCGAGCCGCTCGCCGAGCATCTCCTTCATCTCTTTCGCCGCAGCGGCGGTGATCGGCTCGTCGGTCTTGTGGCCGGGCCGCACGATCATCGACTCCCGCAGGATGCCGAGACGCATCCCCTTCAAAGCGCCGGACGCACCCGACGCGCGGGCGTGCGCAGCATAAGACTCGAGCACGGACGAGCGTGGCACGGTCGTGAACGGATCGCGCGCGTCGTAGAAGCCCTCGACAGTGTCTTTCAACGCATCGAGGATCTTGGCGCAGTCACCGATGGTGCGTGCGAGAATGCCAGAGCGGTCGACATGGATGTCGGCGCCAATGGCCCCGCCATCGAAGCCGAGCAGCGCTTTGTGCGGCAGGATCAGCGCGACCGCATTGTGATTGGCGGGTCCGCGGCAGGAGGCCCGCGTCTCCTCGCCCAGGCTCGCCATCACCATGTTGGTCGACACCGAGACGCCGGAGCCCGAGCTCGAGCCGAGTGAGGCGGCGCGCGTGGTGTCGTAAGGGTTCGATGGATTGCCGCCCCAGGTGCTGCGCTGATAGCCGAGCGTCGTCGGCAGAACTTTATCGGGCTTGCGCCGCGCCAGCGGATCGTCCGGGCGGCCGTTATATTCCGTGTTCACCGCCTTGGCGAAGATGATGGCGCCCTTCTCGCGCAACTGATGCACGAGCGCGTGGTCGCGGGCGGGAAAGTCGATGTCATAGGCCGCATCGCCACCGCCGGTCGAACGCATGTCCTTGGTGTCGAACGGGTCCTTGAACGAGAACACGACACCGTACATCGGCATCTTCTCGAGGTCTGGATTGCGGCCATAGAGCGCATCGAGTTCGGCTGCGCGCTCGAGCGCGTCCGGCTGATGGCGAAAGAATTCGCAGACCGGCGGTGCGCCCTTCGGCAGCGGGCCCTTGGCAGGATGCAGATCGTAATCGCCACGGCAGGTGACCGACCGCTCGCCGCGGATATTGAGCGTCGCCAGCGCGTTGACCTGGCCGGCATTCGCCTTGCCGACGGTCATGCCAAACTGCTGCTGCACGGACGGATCGGACGCGGTCGGCTCCATGCGGCCGAATTCGATCGGCGGGCCGACGTACCGGTCGAGGTCGGGAAGAACGTCGTCGGCCTTGACGGTCTCGGTCGGGAAAGCGAGCGGCGCGCCGCCACGCATCGCGCCCGGCGCGGGCGGCACCGGCGCGCCATTCTCGGTCACCAGCAGATTCGATGTGCCGTTGTAGGCGCGCACGCGTGCAAGATAGCGCTCGACAAGGCTGAGCACGGTGATCTCGCCGGCGCGGATCGCGGCATGCAGCGCGTCGATCGTCGCTTCTTCGAGAACGAAAGGCTTGGCGGGCGTAACGGGCTTGTTCATCGCGACAGAGTCCAGCGCTGGCGGGGAGCGCCTCAAATCTATCCCGGGGGACGCGTGCTGTCGCGGATATTGGCGACAGACATCGCCCCGCGTCCCATTTTGGTCATCACCGGGCTTGTCCCGGTGATCCCGCCTTGAAAAGGCATTGCGCGCTAAACGAAATGGCCGGGACAAGCCCGGCCATCACAAGGAAAAGGCTTTAACGCGTGAACTTCTTGTACTTCAGCCGGTGCGGGATGACGCTGTCGGTGCCAAGACGACGCATCTTGTCCTTCTCGTAGTCCTGGAAGTTGCCTTCGAACCATTCGACGTGGCTGTCACCTTCGAAGGCCAGGATGTGCGTCGCGATGCGGTCGAGGAACCAGCGATCGTGGCTGATGATCACGGCGCAGCCGGCGAAATCCTCCAACGCCTCTTCAAGCGCACGCAGCGTTTCGACGTCGAGATCGTTGGTCGGTTCGTCGAGCAGCAACAGGTTCGCGCCCGATTTGAGCATCTTGGCGAGATGCACGCGGTTGCGTTCGCCGCCCGACAGCGTACCGACCTTTTTCTGCTGATCCGCGCCCTTGAAGTTGAACAGCGAGACGTAGGCGCGCGACGGCACTTCCTTCTTGCCGACGAGCATGATGTCGTTGCCGTCCGAGATTTCCTCCCAGATGGTCTTCTTGCCGTCGAGCGCGTCGCGCGACTGGTCGACATAGCCGAGATGCACCGACTCGCCGACCTTGATGGTGCCGCCATCCGGCTTTTCCTGGCCGGTGATCATGCGGAACAGGGTCGTCTTACCGGCGCCGTTCGGGCCGATGACGCCGACGATGCCGCCCGGCGGCAGCCGGAAGGTCAGATTGTCGATCAGAAGCTTGTCGCCGAAGCCCTTGGTGAGGTTTTCGAAATCGACGACGTTGTTGCCGAGGCGCTCGACCACCGGAATTGTGATCTGCGCGACCGTGTTGACCTTGGCGTTGGCGACCTTGAGCAGTTCCTCGTAGCGCTCGTAACGCGCCTTCGACTTCGCCTGCCGCGCCTTGGGCGAGGACTGCACCCATTCCTGCTCGCGCTCGAGCGTGCGGCGGCGCGCTTCGTCCTCGCGGCCCTCCTGCTCCATGCGCTTCTGCTTCTGTGCCAGCCAGGACGTGTAGTTGCCCTCGTAGGGAATGCCGCGGCCGTGATCGAGCTCGAGGATCCAGCCGGTGACGTTGTCGAGGAAGTAGCGGTCGTGGGTGACGATCAATATCGCGCCCGGGTAGTTGCGCAGATGGCCTTCGAGCCAGTTCACGCTCTCGGCGTCGAGATGGTTGGTCGGCTCGTCGAGCAGCAACAGCTCGGGCTGGTCGAGCAGCAGCCGGCACAGCGCCACGCGGCGGCGCTCACCGCCGGAGAGCTTGGTGACGTCGGCGTCGTCCGGCGGGCAGTTGAGCGCGTCCATGGCCTGGGTGACCTTGGAATCGAGGTCCCACAGGTTCTGGCTGTCGATGATGTCCTGGAGCTTCGCCATCTCGTCGGCGGTCTCGTCGGAGTAGTTCATCGCGATTTCGTTGTAACGGTCGAGCAGCGCGCGCTTGGCGGCGACCCCCTCCTCGACATTGCCGCGCACCGACTTAGCCGGGTCGAGCTGCGGCTCCTGCTCGAGGTAGCCGACGCGGGCGCCTTCGGCGACCCAGCCGTCGCCGGTATAGTCGGTGTCGATGCCGGCCATGATGCGCAGCAAGGTCGATTTGCCGGAGCCGTTGACGCCGAGCACGCCGATCTTGGCGTCCGGGTAGAAGGACAGATGGATGTTATCCAGCACCTTCTTGGCGGGCGGGTAGGACTTCGTCAGGCCCTGCATGTGGTAGATGAATTGGCGACCGTTCATTGTCCTTTGGACCCCTGAAACCCTTGTTTTTCCGGCTTGAATCGGGCCATGCGCGTCGGGCGCGCGGCCGGATGCCTTGTCGGGAAATGCGACGGCTGATGTAGCCAGCGGAACTCAAAAGGGCAAGCGCCGCGCCGGTTCCCTATCAAGTTCTTGGAAAGCTTGATTCCAAATTTAGCCGCCCGAAACCGGCTCCGGATATCCCGTCTTCAGTGCTCCCGACGCATGATCTCTGTCGTGAACCTCGCCGCCGCTCGAGGCGACGAAACAACAGACGGGCCGACCGGCCCGCCGCGGTCGGTAAAGGGATCGTGTCATGAGCAGAGCCATGTCAGCCGTCGCCGGTTCCGGCACCGCCTGGCTGTCACATCCGTTGGCCATGGTCGCGCGCTTCTGCGCCGCCTTCTGGCAGGAAGTCACGCGGGACGCGGTGCGCCCCTATCGGCCCGAGCGGCATTATATGCGCGGACCGGGACCGGCCTGGCAGGCCAAGCACGGCCGGATGCCGTAACGGTCCGATCCGGGTCGGGGCCGCGCGAAACCGTCCGCGCCCCCGAATGACAAGGCAAGAATACCGCCCTATTGTGCCGCCGCCCGCATGGTCCGGGCCGTGAACGACAGGGCGAAAGCATGATCAAGGCAGCGATCCTCGACGACTATCAGAATGTGGCCCTGCGCTACGCCGACTGGTCACCGGTCGCCAAAGACGTCGAGATCACCGTCTTCAACAAACCCTTCGCCAGCCAGGCCGACACCATCAAGGCGCTGCAAGGCTTCGCCATCGTCGCCGGTATGCGCGAGCGCACGGCGTTCCCGCGCGCGGTGCTCGAAGCCCTGCCCGACCTGAAGCTGCTGATCACCACCGGCGCCAAGAACAACTCCTTCGACGTCAAGGCGGCGGCCGAGCGCGGCATCACCGTCTGCGGCACCGGCGCGGTCGGCAATCCCACCACCGGCGTGGTCTTCGGCCTGATGCTCGAACTCACGCGCCGGATCGGCTTCGAGAACGCGCGGATGAAAGCGGGCGAGCCGTGGCAGGTCACCATCGGCAAGGATCTCGAAGGGCAGACGCTCGGCATCGTCGGCATCGGCAAACTCGGCCAGCGCGTCGCCGCGGTCGCCAAGGCCTTCGGTATGAACGTGATCGCCTGGAGCCAGAACCTCACGCCCGAGAAAGCGGCGGAACTCGGCGTCGGTTACGCGACAAAAGAAGAACTGTTCGCGACCGCCGATTTCATCACCATCCATTACCAGCTCAGCGAGCGCTCGCGGGGGCTCATCACCGCCGCGGATATCGGCCGTATGAAGAATACCGCCTATCTCATTAACACCGCGCGCGCGCCGATCGTCGATCAGGCGGCATTGCTCGAGGCGTTGCAGAACAAGAAGATCGCCGGTGCCGGGCTCGATGTGTTCGAGATCGAGCCGTTGCCGATAGACCATCCCTATCGCAAGCTCGACAACGTCGTGCTCACGCCGCATCTCGGCTACGTCAGCGAGCAGAATTACCGGAAGTACTATCCGGATATTGTTGAAGACATTCGCGCGTGGCTTGACGGCAAGCCCGTGCGTGTGATCACGCCGTAGCGGTCACATGTTGCCGCGGGCGTAAAGCAAGATTCAAAAAATGCCGGCGCAATATCGCGTAATCGGCGCCATCGTTCGCTGCAAATTTATCGGTATTGTCGAGATTAGTCATAAGCGCACAATTGCGTGCGCAAGTTCTCCTGCGACCTAGTCGTGGCGCAATGCAAAGGCAGAGTAGCTCCGTTGTCTAAGATGGAGTCTCTTGCATGCACGGAAACAGCCACGGCGAAATACCTTCGGTGATCGCGACATTCGGCCGCCGGAGAGTTGCGCCGCGCGCCTGCATTGCCGACAGCAAGCCGCATATCCGGCGCTTCTTGAAGGAAGCGCTGGAAGACATCGGCTTCATCGCCGGCGAGTACGAACAGAAGAGCGATCTCGCGGCGGCGTTGATCGACACGCTGCCCGATCTGTTCGTGCTCGGCCTGTCGTCGGGCGGCATTGCGGCGAGCAACATGCTGGAACAACTCGCGGCGCGCCGCTTCGACGGCAAGGTGCTCGTGTTCGGCCAACTCGCGGCGCCGATGGTGCCGGCCGTGCATGCGCTCGGCCGGGAACTCGGCCTGTCGATGTTGCCGTTGCTGCCGACGCCGTTCAGCGACAATGACCTGCGCGCGCGCGTCGGCGCGCTGATCCCGAGCGAGGCGCCGCCCAATCCGCCGGTGCATGTGACCGAGGCGCTGCACGCCGACTGGCTCGAGCTCTGGTATCAGCCGCGCATCGAGGTCCACTCGCTATCGCTGTCCGGCGCGGAGGCGCTGGTACGCATGCGTCATCCTACCTGGGGCATCGTGCCGCCCGCCTGTTTCATTCCGGACGCCGACGATCCGCATTTCGCCGCGCTGTCCGAATTCGTGCTGCGGCAGGCCGCCAAGGACTGGCAGTATTTCACAGGCGAGTACGGCCCGATCACGCCGTCGGTCAACTTGCCGCTCGACTTCTTCCGCGACGCCGACGCCGTCGATGCGCTGGCTCACTACATGCCGCATCATCCCGGTTTCGACGGCATGATGGTCGAGATCGCCAGCCAGGAGATCGTGCAGAACCTGCCCTTCGCCGCCGAGGTCGCGCGCGCGCTCAGACTGCGCAATGTCGGCGTGGCGATCGACAATCTCGGCGCCGAATGGCCGATGCTGCGCACGCTGGATGATTTCCCCTTCGTCGAGATCAAGGTCGACCGCGCCTTCATCACCGGCGCGGGCGAAGACCGTCTCAAACAGACGACATGCCGACGCATCCTCGACTTCGCCGATGGCGTCGGCGCGCGCACCTTGGCGGAAGGCGTCGAGACGCGTGCCGACTTCCTGCTGGCGCGCGAACTGGGCTTCGACCTTGTACAGGGCTTCTTCTTCGGCAAGCCGATGGAACGGCACAAATTCGCCCGACGCGTGCTCGGCAAGCCGGTGACGTTGGGGGAGTGATAGGCCTGGGAGTGAGAGGTCTGAGAGTGAGAGGCAGAACATCGCTGCCTCTCCCCACGGTCATTGCCGGGCATAGCCCGCCGAAGACGGGCGTGAACGCCCTTGTGCCCCGGCAATCCATGAGGCGGTTCCACGTGCACGCGCTTCGTTGCGGCCCTTATGAGCGGAAACGCATCATGGATGCCCGGGCCAAGCCCGGGCATGACGCAGAGTATGTGGCGGGTCTAGTAATCTTTCCGCATCACAGCTTCAGCAGCTTCGCCGCGTTGTTGTAGGCGACGTCGGCGCGCAGGTCCTCCGGGATCGCCACGTCGTCCAGGAAGTGCCCGGCCTCTTCCGCGTTCTCGAACGGATAATCGGCGGCGAACATCACCTTGTCACGGCCGAGCGCCTCGACCGCGCACATCAACGGCTCCCGCGCATAGACGCCGGACACGGTCACGACGATGTTGTCCTTGATGTAGTCCGACGGCTCCTTGGCCAGCTTCACATTGTAGAGCTTGGCGCGGCTGTCGAAGCGCCACAGCAGATACGGCAAGGTCTCGCCCATGTGACCGAGCGCGACCTTCGCATTCGGATAGCGATCGAACACGCCGCTGAAGACGAGCCGCAGCGCATGCGAGCCGGTCTCGAAGCCCCATTCCCAGGTCGCGCGGCGCAAGGCCGGCACGCCGTTCAACACCGGCGCCGGCACAATCGGATCGGTCGGATGAATGTAGATGACCGCGCCGAGCGCATCGGCGCGCTCCCAGAACGGCGCCAGCGAGGCGTCATCGAGATACATGCCGTTGGTGTGGCCGTTGATCATGGCGCCTGAGAACTTCAGATCGCGCATGCAGCGTTCGAGCTCGTCGGCTGCCGCGCGCGGATCCTGTACCGCGATGTGGGCGAAACCCGCATAGCGGTCCGGCCGCTTCTGAATTTCCACAGCCAGGAAGTCGTTCGCCTCACGCGCCTTCCTGGTGGCCAGCGCGACGTCGCGCTCCGCCTGCACGCCGGGACCTGCGACCCCCAGCACACTGCGCGCGATGCCCGCTTTGTCCATCGTCGCCAGGCGCAAATCACCGAAGTCCGTCAAGCGCTTATAGAGCTGCTCGACAAAGGCCGGAGCGACTTCCGTCATCGTCGGCTTCCAATAATCGACGAGTCCCGGCGACAGGAAATGTTCTTCGAGCGCGATCTTCTGAACCATGCGTTTCCTCGATGTTTCTTCGTGCCGCTGCTGCAATGCAGCGACGATTGCCGAATTTTTTGCTTTCGACTGTATCGGATATTGGGCTATCGTGACCCACAATGCAAGGCGGCTTGAGATCGCCTGTGAGTACGGATGGAAGCGCCCATGAGCCGACTGGTCACCAACGACAAGTCACAGGTGCAGGTGATCGCACGTGCCGCCACGATCCTTCGTGCGTTGGAGGACGAGAACGCGGGGCTGAGCCTCGGCCAGATCGCGCAACGCGTGAACCTTGCCCGCTCCACCGTTCAGCGCATCGTCGCCGCGCTCGAAACCGAGAAACTGGTGATTGCCGCCACGCCGAACGGACGCGTTCGGCTGGGGCCGACCATCATGCGGCTCGCCGCTTCCGTGCGCAGCGATTTCGTTTCGCTGGCGCGCCCCTTCCTGGAAAGGCTGTCCGCGGAGTTGCATGAGACGGTCGACCTCTCGACCGTGAAGAAGGATCACCTCGTCTTCATCGATCAGGTCGTCGGCTCGCAACGCCTGCGCACGGTGTCCGGCGTCGGCGAAACCTTCCCGCTCCACTGCACCGCCAACGGCAAGGCGTACCTCGCGCAGCTTTCCGATTCCGCGGTCGAGGCGCTGATCGGCCGCAGCTACGAAGCGCGCACGGCGCGGTCCATCACCAAGATCGACACACTGCTCAACGAACTCAAGGTCGTCCGCCGCATCGGCGTCGCCTTCGACCGCGAGGAGCACACCGAGGGTATCTGCGCGGCCGGCGTCGCGTTGCACGATCCGCTCGGCAATGCCGTCGCGATTTCCGTGCCGGTACCGAGCCTGCGCTTCGCCAACCAGGCGAACCACATCGCCGAACGACTTCTGGCGACCAAGCGCGCCTTGGAAGGCCGCATGAATGCCTCCGCCGCCTGAGGCGACGGACGGATTTAACTGAAACCGACCAGCGCGCTCGCGCAAATCAGAAAAGGGAGGATGCCGTGGCCATCAAAATTCGCGGCGTGGAGTTCGAAGAGAACCTGAACAACAGCATGGGGCTGGAGTTCTACAACCTGTCCCACCGCTTCGGTTACCAGTCGCCGAACTGGCCGTACTTCCAGGACGTGCAGATCGAGCGCATCCATTACATGGCCAAGTCCGGCGTGCTGTCGCAGCGCATCACCACGTCGATGCACAACACTACGCATATCGACGCGCCGGCGCACGTCGTCCAGGGCACGCCGTTCATCGACGAGGTGCCGCTGCCGCACTTTTTCGGCTCGGGCATCGTCGTGTCGCTGCCGAAGAAGATGTGGGAACCGATCACCTATGACGATCTCGAAAAGGCCGCCGGCAAGCTCGTGCGTCCGCGCGACGTGGTGATCATCAATACCGGCTGGCACCACCAGTACGAAGACTCTGAAGACTACTTCTGCAAATGCCCCGGCTTCGTGAAGTCGGCCGGCGACTGGTTCGTCGAGAAGAAGGTCAAGGTGGTCGGGCACGACACCCAGGCCAACGACCACCCGCTCGCCACCGCGATCGGCCCGCACCGCAACGGCCCGCTGCATCCGCATCTGGCGGAAGAATACAAGCAGTGGTCGGGCGGCCGCGATTGGAAGGAAGACCATCCGGAATGGGAGCCGGTGCACCGCAAGCTGTTCACCAACGGCATCCTGGGCATCGAGAACGTCGGCGGCGACCTCGACAAGGTCACCGGCAAGCGCTGCACCTTCGCTTACTTCCCGTGGAACTGGGACCGCGGCGACGGCTGCATCATCCGCCTGGTCGCGATGATCGATCCCAAGGGCGAGTACCGCATCGAGCGCGGGGAGAAGTTCTGATGCACGTCAAACGCTTCGCCGACGCCAAGCCGTACGACGCGCCGAACCACCGCGGCTACTCCTCGTTGCGGGTGTTCGGCGCGGAAGCGGGCGGCACCAAGGGCCTCGTCTTCGGCATTTCGCACTTCCTGCCGGGCGGCGGCGCCGGTCCCGACGCCTCGCCGCCGGAGAAGGTCTATCTGGTGCTGTCCGGCGAGCTGACGGTCATCGTCAACGGCAAGGAGACGGTGCTCAAGGCGATGGACTCCTGCGTCATCGAACCGAACGAGACGCGCGAGATCATCAACCGCAGCAACGAGGTCTGCACCATTGCGGTGGCGGTGGCGACGCCGCCGGCGGCGAAGTAACGACGCGCAAAAAAACAGTGTCATCGCCCGCGCACGCGGGCGATCCAGTAACCACAGACGTTCGTGCGTACTGGATGCCCCGCGTTCGCGGGGCATGACAGCAACAAAAATCCTGGGAGCAACGCCATGTCCGAAGCCTTCCTGAAAAATCCGCTCGGTCTGTTCGACATCAAAGGCAAGACGGCGATCGTCACCGGCGCTTCGGGCGCCTTCGGTGCGCTCGCCGCCAAGGTGCTGGCCGGCGCCGGCGCCAATGTCGTGCTCGCCGCCAGCAAAGAGAGCGAGCTCAACAACGTAGCGAAGGAATGCGAGGCGCTCGGCGGCAAGGCCGCGGTGATCGCGCTGCGTCCGTCGTCGGAAGAGAACTGCGACAAGATCGTCGCCAAGGCGGTCGAGAGCTTCGGCGGCGTCGACATCCTGGTCGTCGCCTCGGGTCTAAATAAGGTGGCGAAGATCACCGAGCAGAAGCTGGAAGATTTCCTCGACGTGCAGGACGCCAACGTCACGCAGTCGTGGCTGATGGCGCGCGCCGCCGGCAAGCAGATGCTCAAGCAAGGCCACGGCGGCAAGGTGATCCTCACCTCCTCCGCGCGCGGCCTGCTCGGCCATCCGGCCGGCTACACCGCCTACTGCGCCTCGAAGTCGGCGGTCGACGGCATCACCAAGGCGCTCGGCTGCGAATGGGGCGAGACCGGCATTACCGTCAACGCCATCGGCCCGACCGTCTTCCGTTCGCCGCTCACCGCCTGGATGTACGAAGACACCGAGCGGGCGCAGACCGTGCGCAAAGGCTTCCTCGCGCGCGTGCCGAAGGGCCGCCTCGGCGAGCCGGAGGATCTTGCGGGGCCCCTGCTCTTCCTCGCCTCCAAGGCATCGGACTTCTACACCGGCCACATCCTTTATGCCGACGGCGGCTACACGGCGGGATGAGGCATGAGCATGGCAGGACTTTTCCTCCGTTCGTTGCCGCATAAGCGGGTGGGGTCGAATCATGACTAAGCCCCGCATCACCGTCATCGGCGCCGGGCTCATGGGCCACGGCATCGCGCAGGTGTTCGCGCTCGCCGGCCATGACGTGATCATCTACGACTCATCCGAGAAGACGCTGGCGAGCGCCAAAGATCGCATCCTCACCAATCTCAAGGACCTCGGCGACGACGAGAGCGCCGTGAACCGCGTGACGCCCGAAGCCGACCTTGCCAAAGCGGTGCGCGACGCCGATTACGTCGTCGAGGCGGTGCTGGAAGACCTGGCGCTGAAGCAGAAGCTGTTCGCCGAGATCGAACGGCACGCCCGGCCGGACGCGATCCTCGCCAGCAACACGTCGGTCATTCCGATCACCGCCATCATGCAAGGGCTGGCGCGGCGCGAGCGCGCGCTCGGCACGCACTGGTGGAATCCACCCTACCTCGTGCCGCTGGTCGAGGTGATCGAGACGCAGTGGACGTCCGCCGACGCTGTCGCCTTCACGATGAAGCTGCACGCCGACGCCGGCAAGAAGCCGGCGCATGTGAAGAAGGACGTGCCCGGGTTCATCGGCAACCGCCTGCAGCACGCCTTGTGGCGCGAGGCCATCGCACTGGTCGAGAACGGCATCTGCGACGCCGAGACCGTCGACACCGTGATCAAGGCGGCGTTCGGCCGCCGGCTCGCCGTGCTCGGCCCGCTGGAGAACGCCGACATGGTCGGCACCGATCTGACATTGGCCATCCACAAGACCGTGCTGCCGGATATCGACTCGCGGCCCGGTCCGTCGCGCTATTTGGAAAAACTCGTGAAGGACGGCAAACTCGGCTTCAAGAGCGGCGAAGGCTTCCGCAGGTGGAGCCCCGAACAACAACAGGAGTTGCGGACGAAAGTTCTACGGCACCTGAAACAAGCGCGCGCCCAGGACAACTGAGGCCGCGAATAAAAGGGAGGAAGGAACGATGAGCGGCATTTCCAGACGCACTATGGTCAAGACCGGCCTCGGCGCACTGGCGGCACCGGCCCTCGTGACCCTGCCGGCGCAGGCGCAGTCGGCGGTGATCAAGATCGGCCACGTCAGCCCGCGCACCGGCCCGCTTGCCGGCTTCGGCGAGGCCGACGGCTTCATCCTCGAACAGGTGCGCGCGCTTCTGGCGAAGGGCATCGAGACCGGCGGCAAGACCTACAAAGTCGAGGTCATCACCAAGGACAGCCAGTCGAGCGCGAGCCGCGCGTCCGAAGTGGCGTCCGATCTCATTCTCGGCGAGAAGGTGCACCTCCTCATCGGCTCCGGCACGCCGGACACGACCAACCCGATCGCCGATCAGGCCGAGGTCAACGAAGTCCCGTGCATCACCACCAACTGCCCGTGGCAGCCGTATTTCTTCGGCCGCAAAGGCGATCCGAAGCAGGGCTTCACCTGGACCTATCACTTCTTCTGGGGCCTCGAGGACGTCATCGGCGCGTTCCTCGCGTTGTGGGACGGCGTGCCGACCAACAAGGCCATCGGCGGCCTCTTCCCCAACGATGCCGATGGCAATGCCTGGGGCGATGCCAAGCTCGGCCTGCCGCCGGCGCTGGCGCAGGCCGGCTACAAGCTCACCGATCCCGGCCGCTACCAGCCGATGAACAACGACTTCACCGCGCAGATCTCCGCCTTCAAGGCGGCGGGCTGCGAGATCGTCACCGGCGTGATGATCCCGCCGGACTTCGCCACCTTCTGGTCGCAGGCGGCACAACAGGGCTTCAAGCCGAAGATCGTCACCATCGGCAAGGCACTGCTGTTTCCCTCCGCCGTCGATGCACTCGGGGCGCGCGGCGACGGCCTTTCCAGCGAGATTTGGTGGACGCCGAACCATCCGTTCAAGTCGGGCCTCACCGGCCAAAGCAGCAAGGAATTGGCCGAAGCTTATACGAAAGCGTCCGGCAAGCCGTGGACGCAGCCGATCGGCTTCCAGCACGCGCTGTTCGAAGTGGCCATCGATGTTCTGAAGCGCGCGAAGAACCCGACCGATCCGAAGTCGGTGCTCGATGCGATCATGGCAACGAACTATGCCTCGATCGTCGGCCCGGTGAAGTGGTCCGGCCAGCCGGTCAAGAACGTCACCAAGACGCCGCTCGTTGCCGGCCAGTGGAAGCGCAACAACGACAAGCTCGAGCTCGTCATCACCGAGAACAAGACCGCGCCGAATATCCCGACCGGCGGCAAGACGCAGCCGTTGGGCTGAGCCGAGATCGAAGCTGTCATCGCCCGCGCAAGCGGGCGATCCAGTACGCCCAGCGTCTGCAGGCCGATACCGGCGCTTGTGCGTACTGGATGCCCCGCTTTCGCGGGGCATGACGGCGTGGAGTGAAAACGCACAGCATGCCCGCCCTCCTCGCCCTCGAGAACATCTCCAAACGCTTCGGCGCCGTGGTCGTGGCCGACGGCATCGATCTGTCGATCGATGAAGGCGAAGCGCTCGGCATTCTCGGCCCCAACGGCGCCGGCAAGACGACTTTGTTCGGCATGGCGACCGGCACGGTGCGGCCCGATGCCGGCCGCGTGCTGTTCGATGGCCAGGACATCACGCACGCCTCGCCCGGTCATCGCTGCCGCCTCGGGCTGGCACGCTCGTTCCAGATTCCACAGCCTTTCTCGGGCATGACCGTGTTCGAGAACGTCGTCGTCGCCGCCGCCTTCGGCAACAACGAGCGCGAGAAGGCGGTGTACGCGCGCTGCGCCGACCTGCTCCTGCGCTGCGGCCTTGCCGACAAGGCCAACAAGCCGGCCGGCGGCCTGACATTGCTCGACCGCAAGCGGCTGGAGTTCGCGCGGGCGCTCGCGACCAAGCCGCGCGTGCTGCTGCTCGACGAAGTCGCCGGCGGCCTGACCGAACACGAATGCACGACGCTGGTCTCGCTGATCAAGGACGTGCGCGCGAGCGGCGTCGCCATCGTCTGGATCGAGCACGTGGTGCACGCACTGCTCGCCACCATCGACCGTCTCGTCGTGCTGCACGGCGGCAAGCTCATCGCGCAAGGCGATCCGCAGACGGTGATCAAAAGCCCGCAAGTGGCCGAGATTTACATGGGGATCGAAGCCGATGCGTAGTTCCCCGTCATTCCGGGACGGCCCGAAGGGCCGGACCCGGAATCCAGAAACGAGCTCCGAGCCCATCTCTGGATTCCGGGTTCACGCGCTACGCGCGTGCCCCGGACTGACAGAGAGGTGCGGCCATGCCTGAGCCCCTCCTCCAGGTAGACGCCATCGATGCCTTCTACGGCGACTTCCAAGCTCTGTTCGGCGTGTCGCTCAGCGTCGAAACCGGGCAAGTCGTGGCGGTGATCGGCGCCAACGGCGCCGGCAAGAGCACGCTCCTGAAAAGCATCGCCGGCCTCATGCCCCCGCGGCATGGAGAAATCGTCTTCGACGGCCATAACGTCGCCGGAGCGCCTGCCTTCGACGTGGTGAAGCGCGGCATCGCGCTGGTGCCGGAAGGCCGGCGGCTGTTTCCCTCGCTCAGCGTCGAAGAGAACCTCCTGATCGGCGGCCAGTCGAAACGGCCGGGGCCGTGGAGCTTACAGCGCATCTATGCGCTCTTTCCGGTGCTCGCCGAGCGGCGGCATTTGCCGGCGACCTCGCTCTCGGGCGGACAACAGCAGATGTGCGCCATCGGCCGCGCTCTGATGTCCAATCCGCGGCTGCTGTTGTGCGACGAGATCAGCCTCGGTCTTGCGCCGATCATCGTGCGCGACATCTATGCGCGCCTGCCCGACATCGTCGGCGAAGGACTGTCGGTCGTCATCGTCGAGCAGGACATCGTGCAGGCGCTGCGCGCGGCGTCGCAGGTCTATTGCCTGCAGGAAGGCCGCGTCGCGCTCGAAGGCGCGGCAAAGTCGCTGACGCGCGAGCGCATCTCCGCCGCGTATTTCGGGGTGTGAGGGGATGATGAAACGCATTCATGCCTATCCGCCGTCATGGCCGGGCCTGTCCCGGCCATCCACGCCTTTCTTTTTGGGTGGACCGAAAAACGTGGATGCCCGGCACAGGGCCGGGCATGACGGAGCAAGCGGCACCGTATCGACATGACCCTTTGGCTCAACATCATCCTGCAAGGCGTGCTGGTCGGCGGGCTCTACGCCATGTTCGCCGCCGGGCTGTCACTCATCTTCGGCGTCATGCGCCTCGTCAACATCGCCCACGGCGACCTGATCGTGCTCGCCGCCTATATCGCGCTGATGGTGACCACCGGGCTCGGCATCAATCCGCTGCTCGCGCTCGTCATCGTCGTGCCGGTGATGGCGCTGATCGGCTACGGCCTGCAACGCGGCCTCCTGAACCGCACACTCGGCGACGATTTGCTGCCGCCGCTGCTCGTCACCTTCGGCCTGTCGATCATCATCCAGAATGGGCTGCTCGAACTGTTCACCGCCGACAGCCGCAAGCTGCAAGCCGGCCCCATCGAAGTGCAGTCTTTCCAGGCGCTGCCCGGCGTCTGGATCGGCGCGCTGCCACTGATCCAGTTCGTGCTCGCCATCGCGGTGATCGCCGGCCTGCAGTGGCTGTTCTATCGCACGGCCCTCGGCCGCGCCTTCCGCGCCACCTCCGACGACCAGGCGGTGGCGCAACTGATGGGGCTCGATACGCGTCACGTCTTCGCGATGGCGATGGCGCTGTCGCTCGCCGTGGTCGCCATCGCGGGCGTATTCCTCGCGGTACGCGCCAACTTCGATCCGTCGATCGGCCCGGCCCGGCTCATCTTCGGCTTCGAGGCGGTCATCATCGGCGGCCTCGGCAGCCTGTGGGGCACGCTGATCGGCGGCATCATTCTCGGTGTCGCACAAGCGATCGGCGCGCAAATCGACCCTGGCTGGCAATTGCTCGCCGGACACATCGCCTTCCTCGCCATCCTGGCCTTCCGGCCGCAGGGCTTCTTTCCGAAGGTGTCGCATTGACCAAGGTTCAGCACGCGACTCGTTCGAGCCAGATCGGCGTTACGCTGATTGCGCTGGCGCTCGTCGCGCTCGTTGCCGCGCCGGCCTGGGGCGACCGCAATACGCTGCGGCTCTTGGCCGAGATGTTCACCTATCTCGCGCTGGCAAGCTTGTGGAATCTACTCGCCGGCTACGCGGGCCTGGTCTCGGTCGGCCAGCAGGCGTTCGTCGGCTTCGGCGGCTATCTCCTCTTCGCGCTGGCGATGCTGTTCGGCGTGCATCCGATCCTCGCCATTTTCATCGCGGGTCCGGCGGCGGCGCTGGTCGCCGTGCCGTTGGCGCTGTTGATCTTCCGGCTGCGTGGCGCCTACTTTGCCATCGGCACCTGGGTGGTGGCGGAGGTCTTCCGTCTGCTCGCCTCGCAGATATCGGTCCTCGGCGGCGGCTCCGGCGTCAGCCTTCCCGCGGCTATCATCCTTTCGATCGCGCCGACACGGCAAATGCGCGAGTTCGAGATTTACTGGCTCGCGCTCGGCCTCGCCGTCGTCGTGCTCGCCGCCATGGTGGCGCTGCTGCGCTCGCGCCACGGCCTCGCGCTGACCGCCGTTCGCGACAACGAGCTCGCGGCGCGCAGCAACGGCATCGATGTCACCCGGCTGAAACTTGCGGTCTATGTGCTGACCGCCGCCGGCACCGCCATGACCGGCGCGCTTATCTTTCTCATGAAGCTGCGCATCTCCCCGGACACCGCCTTTAGCGTCAACGACTGGACCGCCTTCGTCATCTTCATCGTGGTGATCGGCGGCATCGGTCGCATCGAGGGCCCGGTCATCGGCACCGTGATCTTCTTCTTGATGCGGCAGACGTTGGCCGACCTCGGCAGCCTCTATCTTTTGATCATGGGCGCGGTGGCGATCGTCGTCATGTTGTGGGCGCCGAAAGGGCTCTGGGGCCTCGTCGCCGAGCGCTTCGGTTGGCAGGCGCTGCCGCTGCAGCGTCGCCTGATCCTCACGCCCGATAAGTTGGAGGCAAAATCATGAGCCCGATCATCGATATCTATTGCCATATCTATCCGGATCGCTTCTTTCAGGAGATGAGCAAAGTCGCGCCTAACCTCACCAATATCGGTAAGAGGCTGCGCGGCATACCGAAGCTGTTCGACCTCGACGCGCGCTTCAGAGAGATGGATCAGTTCGGTGACTATCGGCAGATCATCTCGCTGCCCAACCCCGCGATCGAGGACATCGCGCCGCCGCATCTGGGCATCGACCTCGCGCGGATCGCCAATGACGCGATGGCCGACATGTGCCGCAAGCATCCCGAGCGCTTTCCGACCTTCGCGGCGGCGCTGTGCCTGACCGACATCGAAGGCTCAGTCGCCGAGGCAAAGCGCGCCATCAACGATCTCGGCGCGCGCGGCGTGCTGATCTACACCAATATCGCCGGTGAGCCGCTCGACGATCCGAAATTCGATCCGATCTTCAAGGCGGTCGCCGAACTCGACGCGGTCGTCTGGCTGCACCCGGTCGGGACTGCGTCGATGCCGGACTATCCGGCGGAGAAGAAGTCGCGCTTCGAGATGTGGTGGTGCTTCCACTGGCCCTATGAAACGTCGGTCGCGATGGTGCGGATGGTATTCTGCGGGCTGCTCGACCGCTATCCGCAGCTCAAGATCGTAACGCACCATCTCGGCGGCATGATCCCTTACTACGACGGCCGTGTAGGCAAAGGCCTCGAAGTGCTTGGTCAGCG
Source organism: Pseudolabrys taiwanensis (assembly GCF_003367395.1). Lineage (NCBI taxonomy): Bacteria > Pseudomonadati > Pseudomonadota > Alphaproteobacteria > Hyphomicrobiales > Xanthobacteraceae > Pseudolabrys > Pseudolabrys taiwanensis. The sequence goes on from NZ_CP031417.1 coordinate 2,653,348, forward strand.
CACCTCCGACGAGGATTATTCGCAGATCCTGCCGTCGCTGAAGCGGCCGCATATGGCGTATCTGCACGACTTCTATGCCGACACCGCCATGTTCGGTGGCGGCGTCAATGCAATCCGGTGCGGTTACGAGTTCTTCGGCGCCGATAAGGTCGTGTTCGCGACCGACACGCCGCTCGGGCCGATCGCCCCGACAATCGATACTGTCAGGAACCTTGGATTGACGGCGGCTGACGAACGAAAAGTGTTCTGCGGCAATGCCGAGAAGCTTTTAAATATGAAGTTCGGCTAAGCGATGCATTCGGGATGGCCGGGCTTGCGTCCTCGCAGCCGTTCCGGCCATCAATTTTTCAAAGACGTGGATGCCTATGATGTGCATGCCCGGCACGAGGCCGGGCAGGACGGGACATAAGCTTCGTCGGAAGTGTTAGTGCTTCTTCTTTTTCACGTCGCCCGCGCCGGTGATGCCCGGATTGAAGGACGGCGGATCGCTGGCGGGGAAGCTCTCGTCGGAGTTCACCACCACCTCGTCCTCCTGCTTCTTGATCCGTTCGCGTTCCTTTTCCGCCTTCTTTTCAAGCGGCTTTTCGTGCTCGGCCGTATGGCCACGATTGTCGGTCATCCAACTCTCCCGTTTCCGCGCGGCCGAGGGCCGCGTGCCTCCGTTGGTTCATTAGGGAAACGTCTGGTCGGCGGCGAGGTTCCGCGCCGCGGATATCAGGCGGCTGCCGGCGTTTTGACGCACACCTTGAGGTCGGCCACGAACTGCCGGTACTGCGCGCGCTTGTCCGCCTCATCCTCGATGCGCAGAATGTATGACGGATGGATGGTCGCGAGCATGCGGCCGCCGTCGGCCAGATCGATCAGGCGCCCGCGGATCTTGTTGATGGGCAGCGGATGCCCGGACACGCTGCGCACGGCCGTCGCTCCCAGCGCCACCAAGATGCTCGGCTTCACCAGCTTTCGTTCGGCGTCGAGCCACCAATGGCATTGATCGATTTCGTGGGCATTCGGCCGCTTGTGCAGGCGGCGCTTGCCACGGGGCTCGAACTTGAAATGCTTCACGGCATTGGTGATGAAGATCTCGCCGCGCGAAATGCCGGCATCGTCCAACGCCGCCTGCAGCACGCGGCCCGCCGGCCCGACGAAGGGATGCCCCTGTTTGTCCTCCTGGTCGCCCGGCTGTTCGCCCACCATCAGGATGCGCGCCCGCGCCGGCCCCTCGCCGGAGACGACCTGCGTGGCATTCTTGTAAAGCGGGCAGCGCGTGCAGGCGGCCTCCGCCGTGCGCAACGCTTTCAATGACCGGATATCGGGCGCCTGCTCATCCATGGCCCGGCAACGGATCGGCCCCGCTCCATGTTCCTTAACCGATCAAAGATCTTGCCTTATCCACTCGTCCTGCACGTCGGCGCACCAGTTGCCGACATTCCATTGGCCCCAGGCGCCCAAACCGGCGAGCTCGTCCGGTCCGCTGTAGATCTTCACATGAACGACGGACAATCCGTCATGATCGCGCGCCGCCTTGAGCGCGGCGCGCAGGCTTTCAGCGTTGCTGCCGCCGCATACCGCCAGGACACCGGAAACCGCGGCGGCGAGCTGGACGTAGTTCACCGCGACACTGTCGTTGGTACGGAATTCCGCGTCGTACTGGGCCCGCTGCAAGCCGGTGATCGCCGCCATGCGGCGGTTGTCGAAGATGACGATCATGCCGCGCACGCGATGTTCGACGGCGTCGATCAGCACCTGCGGGTTCATCATGAAGGAGCCGTCGCCGGTGAAGGCGATGGCATAGCGCGGGTTGTCGGCCAGCGCCGCGCCGACCAGCGCGCTCACCGCGAACCCCATATAGGAGGCGCCGGTCTCCGTGAAGGTATCGCCCGTCCTGTCGTCCTCGACGATCTGGAAGCCGTTGGCCTGCACGTCGCCGGCATCGAAGAACTTGGCGGCGCCGATCGCCTTGGCGAAATCGGCCACGATCTTGATCGCGGCCGGCTGCGTCAGCACCGGCTTCTGCCACACGTCATCGCGCAGCGGTTCGCATTCGAACCGCATGCGCTTGTAGATGGCCCATTCCTGCTTCTTGGCCACGCAGGACTCGAGCCATTCATCCTTGTTGTTGTTGGCCTTGGCGGCTTCGAGCTTCGCCGCCAGGCGTTCGGCCACCGCGCCGATATCGCCGACCAGCGCCACCGTGTTGTTGTAATGCAGCGCGTCGGCGAGGTCGCCATTGATATTGATGACGGCCTTCGCCTTCTTGTAGCCGATGCCTGAGCAATCGGCCTGACATACCGCGCGCGAACCGATGACGATCAGCAAGTCGGCCTCGTTCATGGCGTAGTTGCCGCTGATCGAGCCCTTCGAGCCGCCGACATGCATGTTCTGCGGATGCGCGTCCGGCAGCACGCCGGTCGAGCCTGGCGAGAGCACCACCGCCGCGCCCGCCGCCTCCGCCAGCCGCGTCACGGCGGCGTCGTGGCCGCGCGTGCCGCCCCCCGCCTTGATCGCGACCCTCTCGGCCTTTGCAACCATCGCAACGGCTGCATCGAGCGCAACGTCGTCCGCCGGTGCCAGCTTAGGCAGGTCGGGCCGGCCCGGCAGCGCGGCGAGGTTGACCGTAAGCTCGGCGGGCTGGGTGTTCAGCGGCAACAGCAGATAGAACGGCCCCGCGCGGTAAGGATGATTGACGCAGATCGCGCCGCGCCGCAGCGCATCGCGCAGCCCCTCTGGCGTATGCAGCACGTAAGACTGACCCAACACCGCGGTGAGCCGGCCGAACAGGCCTTGCTCTTCCTTCGGCACCTGCTGCATGTTGTAGCCTTCGCCGTACGTCGTCTCGTCGCCGTAGATGTGGTAGACGCCGACGCCGTTCGAGGCGGCGGCGAGCGAGCCGGCGAAGGCCTGCAAAGCCCCCGGGCCGATCGAGGCCACCACCGCGCAGAGTTCCCCATACTGCCAGCGCAGCGCCGTGGCCGCATGCGCCATCTCCACTTCGTTGCGGCAATTGATGGTGCGGGTAACGCCTTCCTCTTCATAGATGCGCAGAACGTTGCCGAGATCGGTCGAGCCGTGGCCGAAAATCGCAAAGTATTTGGAGACGCCCTGCTTCAACAGGCCGAGCACAAGCGCTTCCGACAAAGTGGTCTCGACGAGCTTCGAGACAGCGCCGTCGGCCAATGCCTGTTCGATGCCGCCAGCGGCACGCAGCGCACGTGCGCGTTCACGCATCTGGCGTTCGACTTCGCTCCGAGGGCTGCGCGTCAGCATGGCGTCTCCTTAGGCGTCAATTCAGTTTGGCCGCTGCGGTCTTCAGAATCGGATCCCAGCGCCCGATGTCGTTCTTGAGACGCTCGGCGAGCGGGCCCGGACCGCGATCGGCCTTCGGCGGCACCGTACCGCCAAGCTCCTGCAGCCGCTTGGCCACTGCCGGATCGTCGAGCGCTTTGTCGAGGGCAGCGACGAGCTTGTCGGCAACCGGCTTCGGCAGCCCCTTCGGCGCGAACACGCCGCTCCAGACGTTGATGCTGTAGTCGGGAATGCCCGCCTCCTTGGCCGACGGCACATCCGGCAGCGCCGGCGAGCGCGTGTCGCCGGACACGACGTAGGCTTTCAACGAACCGCCTTTGACCGCGCCCATGACGCTGACGACCTGCTCGCAGAAGAAGTCGACATGACCGCCAATGACATCATTGAGCGCCGGGCCCGTGCCGCGATAGGCAACCTGGCTCGGTTTGGCACCAACCACCGAATTGAACAGCATGCACGCCATGTGCGACGAGGCGCCGACGCCGCCATGCGCCTGCTTCACGCTCTCGCCATTTTTCTTAAGGTAGTCGACAAACTCCTTCAGGTTATTCGCCGGAATATCCTTCTTGGATACGATAGCGGCCGGTGCATAGGCCGTGACCCCGATCGGCGTGAAGTCTTTGGTCGAGTCATATTTCAGATTGGGATAGAGCGCCGGCGCCGAAACGTGCGAGCCCATGCTGGCGGCGAGCAATGTGTAACCGTCGGCGTGCGCTTCCGCGACGCGCCCGGTACCGATGGTGCCGCCGGCGCCGCCGACATTCTCGACGACGATCGATTGTCCGAGTGCCCTGCTCATGCCGTCGGCGACGATGCGCGCCACCACGTCACTCGGGCCTCCCGCCGGATAGGGCACGACCATCATGATGGGACGTGTCGGATAGTCCTCGGCCAGCGCCGGCGCAACAGCAAGCGCGAGAGCCGTCAGTACAGCCGCAGCGTAGGTCTTCTTCACGGCATCCTCCTCCCTAAAGTTTGTTTTGGTTTTAGGCAGTTCACTCGGAACCAGAGGCTTTCTCCGATCGTGCGGCTTCTACTCGGCCGCTTGCATTTGCGCTTCGCGCTTCTCCTTCTCGCGGATGGCGGCCAGCACCTTCTCCGGCGTCGCCGGCAGGGCGGTGATGCGGACGCCAACCGCGTCGTAAATCGCGTTCATGATGGCGGGAATGGTCGGCACCATCGCCGGCTCGCCGATGCCTTTGACGCCGAGCGGTCCGATCGGGTCCGGCTCCTCGACGATGATGGAATTGACGCGCGGCACGTCGAGCGACGTCGGCAGGATGTATTTGGCGAAACCGGGCGTCGTCGTGCGGCCTTTGTCGAGCTGATAGTCCTCCATCAGGCCCTGGCCGAGCGCCTGCACGACGCCGCCCTCGATCTGGCCTTCGACGCCCTGCGGATTGACGGCCCGGCCGACGTCGTGCGCGGCCCACACGCCGAGCACCTGCACCTCGCCGGTGACCGTGTCGACTTCGACCTCCGCAACCTGCGCGCCGAATACGTAAGCCTGCCAAGGCCGCCCGGATCCATCGCCGCCTTTGCCGTCGGCGATGCCGGTCGTATCGGTACCGAAGGTGGCGGAGCCGACCGGCACCACGCCTTTGCCTTTGGCCCTATGCACCGCCTCGCCCATGCTGATGCGGTGATTGGTGTTCTCGGCCCAGATTTCGCCGTTGCCGGTGTGGATCGTGTCGGCCGGCACGTCCCAGATAGCGGCCATCACCTCGACCAGCCGCTTCTTCGCCTCGCGCGACGCCAGCGCCACCGCGCTGCCGATCATGTAAGTCTGGCGTGTGGCGCCGGCATGTGCCGCTTCCGGCGCGCGTGCCGTGTCGTTGTCGCCGATCACCACATGCTCGGGCTTCACGCCCATCTCCTGGGCGGCGATCTGCGCCAGCACGGTGAGGATGCCTTCGCCGATCTCAGTGACGCCGGTGACGACCTTGGCCGAACCGCCATCGTCGATTTCAGCCCAGGCGGCGGCGCGGTCCACCGTCGCCGTCCGCGCGATCCCGTACCAGCTCGCCGCCATGCCGCGTCCGCGTTTACGGGCCATTATTCCGCCGCCTCTTGTTTGTCGTGCGCCGCGAAGCGCGCGCCGAGCGATACAGCCGGGCGCACATCGCTGCGGCCGAGATCGCTGCGCGCACCGCCGCGCACCGCCGGCACGCCCTGCTCCCAGCCGCTGCCCTGCTCGAGCGCGTCGAGCACGCGCGTGAGGCTCACTTTGCCGAGCCTCTGTTTGGTGTGCGTCGTGCCCCCGTCCTGAAAGGCGTTGATGCGGCGGATGACGAACGGATCGAGGCCAAGCCGCTCGGCCGCCATATCGAGCGTGCTTTCGGTGGCGAACTGCGTCTGCAGCGCGCCGAAGGAACGGAAGGCGCCGGACGGCGTGTTGTTGGTGTAGATGCCGTAGGTATCGACCCGCACATTCGGGATCGCATAGGGGCCGGCGCCGAGAATCGCCGCCTTGCGCATCACGCCTTCGGTCGACAGCCCGTAAGCGCCGCCGTCGCAGATCATGGTCAGGTGCGAGGCGAGGATGCGGCCCTCGCGGGTGAAGCCCATGCGCAAGGTGGTGCGCGAGGGATGGCGCTTCGCGGTCGACGCCATCGATTCTTCCCGCGTGAACACCAGCCGCACCGGGCGATCGGTTTTCATCGCCAGCAGGGCCAACATGCCCTGATAGATCATGTCCTCTTTGCCGCCGAAGCCACCGCCCACCGGGCTCATGATGAAGCGGACTTTGGAGATCGGCTTGGCGATGATCTTCGCCAGCATGTGACGGTGGTGCGTGATGTTCTGGCTCGGCGACACCACCGTGACGACGCCGTCATGGTCGACGTAAGCGAGCCCCGCCTCCGGTTCGAGATAGGCGTGCTCGATGGCCTGGGTCGAATAGTTCTCCTCCAGCACCAAATCGGCGGCCGCGAAGCCGGCCTCGACATCGCCGACCCGGATCGGGATGTGCTTGGTGATGTTGTCTGGCGCGTAATCGTGCAGCACGGGCGCGCCCGATCGCATAGCTTCGTCGGCATCGAATACGGCGGGCAACAGCTCATAGACGACCTTGATGGCAGCCACCGCGCGGCGCGCCGTCACCGGATCTTCCGCCGCCACGGCGGCGACCGCTTCACCGACATAACGCACCTTGCCGCGCGCCATGACCGGTTGATCGTGCACGAACACACCGAAACCGTCCTCGCCCGGCACATCGGCGCAGGTGATGACGCCTTCGACGCCGTCCATGGCCTCGGCGGCTGATGTGTCGATCAAGAGGATTCGCGCGTGCGCATGCGGCGAGCGCAGCACCTGCACATGCAGCATGCCCGGCATGATCATGTCGCCGGCATAACGGAGCTTACCCGACACCTTGCTCGGCGCATCGATGCGGCGCACGTTCTTGCCGATGAAATCGCCTTCGGCATGCTCCTGCTCCGACAGCGCCGTCGCCGGCAGACGGCCGTTCTGTACATCGCGCGCCAGCTCGACGGCGTCGAATATCTTCTGGTAGCCGGTGCAGCGGCAGATATTGCCGCCGAGCCGCTCCTTGATCTCCTCGCGGTCGGCGAACGGATTGGCGCGCAACGCCGCGGTCGCCGCCATCACCATGCCGGGGATGCAATAGCCGCATTGGCTGGCGCCCGCTTTGTGGAATGCCTTCTGCAGCACGCTCAATTCGCCGCCACGGGCCAGACCTTCGACCGTCTCGATCGCGGTGCCTTGCGCCTTGGCGACCGGCAGCAGGCAGGATTTCATCAGCACGCCGTCGACGAACACCGAGCAGGTGCCGCATTCGCCCGCGCCACAGCCTTCCTTGTTGCCGGTGAGATTGAGATCGTCGCGCAGGAAATCGAGCAGCCGTTGATGCGGCTTGGCGCTCCGCGCAACCTTGCGGCCGTTGATCGTCGCTTTGATCTGAAGGTCAGGCATAAGTGGTCTCGAAGTCTTGCGGCAGCGCGGTTGGATCGGCACCAGCGCGCTTGGCAGCGTTGATCAGGCCACGCATCAGGAAACCGCGCACGACGTCGCGGCGATATTCCTGCCGCGTGCGCGACTGGACGACGTCCAGCGGCATGTCGGCGACTTCCTCGAGCTTCGCGGACGACAGCCGGACGCCGCGCAACGCCTGTTCGATCTCAGTCAGGCGCCGCGGCGCCGGACACACGCCTGCAATGGCGAGACGGACGTCTTCAAACACGCGACCGGCGGCGTCGAGTTTGACGAGCACGGCGAGGCAGACGGTGGAGATGACCAGCGAGCGGCGATGACCGACCTTCTCGAAGCTGCCGCCGTAACCCGGCAGCGCATCGCAAACGATGGCCGTGACCAGTTCCCCTTCCTGCAATGCGGTCTTGCCGGGGCCGAGCGTGAACTCGCGCAACGCCAAGCTGCGTCTGCCGTTCGCCGTTGCGAGTTCGACGGCCGCATCATGCGCGATCAGGCACGGTATCAGGTCCGCGGCCGGCGATGCATTGACGATATTGCCGCCGACCGTGGCGTGGGCGCGGATTTGGTCGTCGGCGAACCACACCGCGCAGCGCGGCATTGCCGGCATCGTGCGGCCGAGCACGGCGTCATCGAGGAACCGTTGCACCGGCGTCGCCGCGCCGAGCCGCACATGCGCGCCATCGGCGCGGCGTTCGTTCAGCTCCGGAATCTTGGAAACATCGATCAGCACCGGAATTTCGACATCGCCCGCCCGCCCCTCGCGGGCCCAGGGCAGCGTGTCGGTGCAACCGGCGACCACGCGGTAGCGGCCGCGATGGCGTTCCATTGCCGCAAAGGCATCGCTTAGCGTTGCCGGCGTGATGTATTCGTCGCAGATGAGCATGTGTGCTCCTCTTCATCCCTCCCCTGAAAAGGGAGGGTCGGCGAGCGAAGCGAGCCGGGGTGGGGTCACTTCAACGGACCCCCACCCGGTCGCCTGCGGCGACCACCCTCCCCCACAAGCGGGGGAGGATAAGAAGAACCTACTCCGCCGCTTCCTTTTGCGCGGCGCCCATCTTCGCCTTCACCACCACCTTGATCGCATCTTCGACACGATCCTTGGCATAGCGGATCGCTGTCGGCAGATCGTCGAGGTCGAAGGTGTGCGTATGGATGAGCGTCGCGTCAAAGCGCTTCTGGCGCATATAGGCCTCGGCGCGGTGCGTGGCGCTCTTGCCTTCGCCGCGGATGCCGTAGACGTAGATGTTGTTGCGCACGATATGCGCCACGTCGACCGGCACTTCCTCATGCGCGAAGGCCGCGAGGCAGACCTTGCCGCCGCGGTTGACCATGCGCACCGCGTCGTTGACGGCGCTGGTCGCCGCCGAGCATTCGACCACGTAGTCGACGCCCTTGCCGCCGTTGAGCTTCTTCACTTCGGCGACCACGTCCGGCGTCTTGCGGATGTTGATTACCGCATCGGCGCCGAGCTGCTTGCCGATTTCGAGCCGGTTGTCGCGCGTGCCGGTGAGAATGACGGGCTGCGCGCCGAGCGCCTTGGCCACGGCCACGGCCATCAGACCGATCGGGCCCGGGCCGGTGACGACCACGCTCTCGCCGGCGACCAAGCCACCGAGCTCGGTCAGCGCGTACATCGCCGTGCCGGCGGTGACGACGAGCGTGCCCTCTTCGTCGGTCATCTCGTCTTCGAGCGAGACCAGGGTGTTGATGTTGTTGACCTGATACTCACAGAAGCCGCCGTCGGTGGTGAAGCCGTTGGCGCGATGGCCCTTGTCGACGTCGCCGTAATTGAGCCCGTAGTTGTGGCACGAGGTGTACATGCCCTCGCGGCAGCGCTTGCACTGGCCGCAACCGGCGTGAATCTCGACGGCCACGCGCTGACCGATATTGTATTCATCAACGCCCGGCCCGAGCGCCACCACCGTGCCCATGTATTCATGACCGGGGGTGAAGTCTTTGTTGAAGGGCAGCCCGCCCTGAATCGACGCCGGCGGGCCGTGGTAGATGATCTCGAGATCGGTAGCGCAGATCGCCACCGCGTCGATGCGCACCAGCACCTCGGCCTTCTTCGGCACCGGCACCGGCTTTTCCTTGAACACGAGTTCCCCCGGACCGCCTAGCACCCAGGCGCGCTGGCTTTCCGGAACAGGGAATTCGTTATGATTGGTCTTTACGCCTTGGGGTGCGTACATAATTCCTCCGACGTCGCCCTTCGATCACGTCAATCCGCGAGAACGCAGGTCAACTGGCGATGGCTTGTTGATTGTTGTTGAGAGCGTTGGGTGCGCCGAATTCGGCGGACAAAGCCTTCGTCGCGCCGACGAGCTCATCACGCAGCAGCGCGATGTGTTCTTCCGTCGCCCGCATCAAGGGCATCGACGCGCTGATGCCGCCGATCACCGTACCCGCTTGGTCGCGGATCGCCGCGCCGATGCAGAGCACGCCCGGCAGGAACTCCTCGCGCTCGAGCGCATAGCCGTTGCGGCGCACGTGCCGCAGCGACTCGAGCAATACCGGGAATTCGGTGATCGTGTTGTCGGTGCAGCGCTTCATGCCATGCGCGAGGATACGATGGATCTCGTCCTCGGGCAGCCAGGCGAGGATCGCCTTGCCCATCGAGGTGGCGTGCGGCGCATCCATCTTGCCGATCTTGCCGGTGTCGACACGCACGGCATGACGCGCGGCGCGAACCGCGAGCGTCACGATGGAGTCGCCCTGCAAAGCCGCGAGATGCACGGTCTCGCCCGTCGCGCGGTTGACGGCCTCCATGTAGGGCTGCGCACGACGTGGCAGATCGACCTGAAGGCAGGCGTGGCCGAGATAAAGAATGCGCGCACCAAGGGCGTAGAGACGACGGCCCGGCACTTTCGCGACGAAGCCGCGCTGAATGAGCGTCGCCAACAGGTGATGGCAGGTCGAGATGTTCAGACCCGTCCGGTTGGCGAGATCGGTCAGCGTCGTTTCGCCCCCCGCCTCGGCAATCGTTTCGAGCAGGAACAGCGCGCGGTCGACGGATTGGATGCTGTGGCGTTCGCCTTCAGCGCGCGGGCGTGGCGGCCGAGCTTTTGCACCCGGCCCAGGCAGGATTGTTGCGTCCATTGGTTGTTTTCTCCCTGACCGTTAGCGTCATCGCACCGCCGGGGAGAGTCAAGACAGTTTCAGTATGAGGAACTGCGATTTCTATTGGTGAAATAGTTACAAAAGGCCCGCAATGCGGGCCCTTGGAAATTTTGCTTGTCGGATGAACTAGCTGACGAGCCCAAGATCGAGTTCGATCGCCCCACAGAGCATCTGTCCGATGGCGATATGCATTTCCTGAATACGCGCCGTGGTGTCGCAGGGCACCACCAGGACATGATCCGCGACGTCACGAAGATCGCCGCCGTCCTTGCCGCCAAAGGCGACGGTGACCAAACCCAGCGCTTTCGCACGCTTGAGCGCCGCGAGGACGTTGGGACTTTTGCCCGATGTGGAAATGCCGATCGCGACGTCGCCCGGCCTACCAAACGCTTCGATCTGCCGCGCGAAAATCTGATCGAAGCCGAGATCGTTGCCACCCGCGGTCAGCACGGATGTATCAGTGCTGAGCGCGAGAGAAGGAATGGGCGCGCGGTCCTTCTTGTAGCGCACGACCAGTTCGGCCGCGAGATGCTGCGCATCCGCCGCGCTGCCGCCATTGCCGAAGAACATGATCTTGCCACCGGCCCGCACCGACGTGACGCAGGCCGCGAGCACTTTCGCAAAAGCATCGCCAAGCGCCGCTTCCGTGCGGCGCGCGGCCTCATGGTGTTCGGTGAATTCGGCTTTCCAGAAGGCCGCCACGTCCATTGCTCGAACCCTCCTCAGGCCGCTTCACCGCGGAATTCGGGCACCGCGTCGCGCAATAAATTGTAGATCGCCGTGCGTTCGTTGCGCGCGAGTCCCTGCTCGAGCGCCACAACCCAGCCGCGGATTGCTTCCATCGAGGGCTGGAACGGCTTTGCGGCAACAATGCCGGGAATGCCGATCTCCGACATCTCCTCGCCACGCGCGAACAAGATCTCGTGCAGCCGTTCGCCCGGCCGCACGCCGGTGAATGTGATCTTGATGTCGCGCCCCGGCTCCAGCCCGCTCAGGCGGATGATGCGCTCGGCAAGATCCACGATCTTCACCGGCTGGCCCATGTTGAGCACGTAGACCGACACATCGCGCGTCTCCTGACGCAGGGCATGCGTGGCGGCAGTGATGACGAGATCGCAGGCCTCGCGGATGGTCATGAAGTAACGCACCATGTCGGGGTGCGTGACCGTCACCGGTCCACCCGCTTCGATCTGTGCCTTGAACTTCGGCACCACCGAACCGTTCGATGCGAGCACGTTGCCGAAGCGAACCGAGATCATGCGCGTCGACGGCTGGCCGTTGCCCTTGCGCGCAAGCTCGTGATCGAGCGCCTCGCAATACATCTCCGCCAGCCGCTTGGTGGCCCCCAACACCGATACCGGTTCGATCGCCTTGTCGGTGGATATCATCACCATGGCGGACGCGCCGGACGCCGCCGCGGCGTCGGCCACGTTCATCGAGCCGAAGACGTTTGTCTTGATGCCTTCGTCCCAATCGAGCTCCAGCAACGGCACGTGCTTGAGCGCGGCGGCGTGGAAAACGATGTCGGGCTTGAAGTCGCCGACCAGTTGCATGATACGCTGGCGATCGCGGATATCGGCGATACGGCCGACGATATCGGCCTCGCTCTGCTTGCCGCGCAGCGACTCCAACACGGCATGCAATGCCGGCTCGGAGTTCTCGATCACCAGCAGGCGCCCGGCGCCGAAGGTGACAACGCGCTCGCAGATCTCCGAGCCGATCGAGCCACCGCCGCCGGTGACGACGATCGCTTTGCCGGCAACGAAATTCTCCAAGCGCTGATAGTCGATCTTCACGCTCGGCCGCAGCAGCAGGTCTTCGACCGCGACCGGCTGAAGCTGGACCGCCGTCGCGCCGCCGTCGAGCGAGGGCAACTGGCTCAGCGTGACGCCGAGCCGGCGCGCCCTGATCAGCAGCGCTTCCGGGCGCGCCTCCGGGTTGAATACCGATGGAGTCAGCAAGAGACGCGTCACGCGACTGCCGCGCCCCTCGAGGTCGGCAACCACTTGCTCAAGATCCTCGATATCGCCGAACACCTGGATGCCGCGGATCGCCTGACCGCGATCGTTGCGCGCCGGCGACAAAATGCCCACCGGCCAGATCTTCTTCACGGCACCGCTTTCGATCGCACGTAACAGCACCTCGGCGTCGGCGGCGCGGCCGAGAATCAATGTCGGCGTAGCGTCGGCGACCCGCACGCGCTGCAGCGTCTGCGCATAGTGGAAATAGCGATAGGCAACGCGGGTCCCACCAAGCAGAAACATCTGCAGGAACCAGTACAGCAGGATGGTGACCTTGCCAAAGAAGAACGTGCCGTAGAAATTCGGCGCGAGCAGCACATAATCGAGCGCCAGCAGCGACACGGCGAGAACCGTCGACGCTTTGAAGATGTTGAACAGGTCGGGAACGGACGTGAAGCGCCACTTGTTCTGATGCAGGCCGATGACGAAATAGACGATCGCGGCATAGATCACGAAGAAGGGCAGAAACAGCTTCAAGCCGGTGACCCGCGCGTCCAGGCTGTCGCCCTCGAAGCGCACCAGGAAGGTCAGCACGATGGCCGCCGCGGTAGCCACCAGATCGTGCAGAACGATTAGATACTGACGCGGCGTGAGCCTCTGAAACCGTCTCATTCGGCGGGCTTCCAGGTCTGACGCTGCCTCACCGAGTTCGCCGGCAGGCGCAGGAACGTCGTGGCGAAGGCGTACATATACCAGCGCATATAGGCCGGCACCCAATTCAAGACCTGGAAACGGCTCGCCCCTTGTTTGCGCTCGAACCATTTCGCCGGCACGTCGGCGACCGGCCAACCGAGGCGGTGGCATTTCACCAACAGCTCGAGGCTGTAGACAAAGCCACGGTCGGATTCGACCTGGATACGATCGATCACCCGCCGCGAGAACAGGCGGAACCCGTTGGTGGCATCGCGCGTCGGCAGCCGGGCGATGTGATAGAGCGTGAAGGCGGCCGTGCGCACCAGCGCCGCCTTGAGCCAGCGGCAGCCTTCCATGCAGCCGCCCGGGATAAACCGGCTGGCGCAGACGATGTCGTTGCCCTGCTCGGCCTTGGCGACCATGGCGTCGAGGATGCCGGCATTGAAGTCGTCGTCGGCGGGAAATACCAGGACATAGGCCGCGCGGCTCTCGGCGAAGCCGGTCATCACCGCGCCGTGCGCGCCGCGGGCGCGGTTTTGCACAAACGCGATGTCCAGCCCTTCGACCTCGCCCGGATTGGCCTTGATGGTCGAGAGCGTGTCGTCATCCGGCCTGTCGTAACAGATCAGAATGCGCGACGGCGTCTTCACCTCACGGCGCAGCGCGGCGAGTGTCGCCAGGATGATTTTTCCCTCGTTGTAAACGGGGATGATGATATCGAGCCTTGCCGTCATGCTCAGTGCACAACGTTCCCGTGCTTCAGGAACCCCCATACGTCGATCACGGGCTTGTCCTTGAAGTCGGCAGAGGCATACGCCGAATGCGGCGTGCACAAAATCATGATGTCGCTGCGCTCGATGACCTGCTCGAGCGGCAACAGCGAAGGATCGGTCGTTACGAACGGATCGGTGCTCAGAACCTCGCGCGCACAGACTTTCAGCGCACGCTTGACCTTATAGCTGAGCGAGGCGCGCGTGTCGTCGATCTCCGCCTTGAACGCCATGCCGAGAAGACCGACGGTCATGTTGGCGAGATCGTAATTGCGCCGCATGTCGTCCACGAGCTGCAACACCAGGCCTTCATTGACCTGCATGGCCGCATGGCCGAGCCCGAACTGATTGCGGGCGTAAGCGGCGAGTTGCATCGTATCCTTGAACAGACATGGTCCCGCGGAGAAGCCCGGTCCCGGCAGGCTCTTGAGCCGCGGGTAGTTCGTCTTCATCGCCTTCATGATCGCCTGGTAGTCGGCGCCAGCCTGTTTCGCGAGCATATAGAACTGATTGGTCGCCGCGAATTCGATATAGCGATAAGCGTTACTGAACAGCTTGGCGAACTCGGCTTCCTGCGGTTTGCAGATCACGATCTCGGGCGTGATCTTGCGGAAGAGATCGGCGGCTTCCTGCTCGGCTTCCGGCGACGTGCCGCTGACGATCTGCGGCATCGAGCCGAGTTCCCTGATGCCGTAGCCTTGCACCACGCGCTCGGGACAGAAGGCGATGCGATTCTTGCGGCCGAGCCGCTTGAGGTAGTCGGCAAGCCAGTCGGTGGTGCCGGGATAGACGGTCGAACGCAGCACCAGAAGCTGGTCGTCGGAAACGTGCGGCAGCAACTCGTCGATGCAGCGCTGCACATCGCCGTGCACGGGATTGAGGAACTCGTCCACCGGCGTGCCGATCGTGATGATGACGGGGCCGCGTCTGCCGATCGTTTCCGGCGACGAGGAGAAGACGAGCTTCCGGTCCGCCAAAGCCTTTTCGAGCAGCGGCTCGGCGCCGTATTCGATGAACGGCAACTTGCCCGCCCGCAGGGTCGCGAGCGTATCCTGATTGAGATCGTTGATGTTGACGGTCAGCCCGGCCTCGGCAAAGGCGAGCACCAGGGGAATGCCGACATGGCCTGCGCCGCCCACCACGGTGAGATCGGCCAAGGCGGTCTCTTCCCCGGCGGCAGCAAAAGCCTTGGTCGACGAATAATTCACGCGGCACCTTCAACTGATTGCAGGCGAGCAAAGAGACGAAACGGCGCCCCTGGGGCGTCCCGGTCCCCCGGGCGCAAATATCGCCGTTTTGCAGGCGGTTAGGTAGCAAATAGCCGACCCGGGCAAAAGGGGATTTCCCACCCTCGCGGGGCTGCCCCCCTGCTCTATCCTACCCGATCAAGCGGCCGAACGCCGGCTGCCGCTCAGAAAATCGGCATAAGCCGCCGCGAGCCCCTCACGGAGCGGCGTTTTCGGCTGCCAGCCCAGCGCGGTGAGACGCGAACAATCCAGGAGCTTTTTCGGCGGACCGTCGGGCCGCCGGGTGTCGAAAACGATCTGACCCGGATACCCCACGATATCGCGGACCAACTCTGCGAACTCCCGGATCGTGATGTCCCTGCCCGCGCCGACGTTGAGGAAGGTGGCGCCGGAATAATGCTTCATAATGAAGACGCAGGCATCGGCGAGATCGTCCGCGCTCAGAAACTCCCGCCTGGGCGTGCCTGTGCCCCACACCTCGACGGTCGGCGCGCCGCTCAGCTTGGCCTCGTGAAACCGGCGGATGAGCGCGGCCGGAACATGGCTGTTCTGCGGATGATAATTGTCGCCGGGTCCGTAAAGGTTCGTCGGCATCGCGGAAACGAAATCGGCGCCGTGCTGCTTGCGATAGGCTTCGCACATCTTGATGGCCGCGATCTTGGCGACGGCATACCACTCGTTGGTCGGCTCGAGCGGGCCGGTGAGCAACGCTTCTTCCTGCATCGGCTGCGGCGCCATCTTCGGATAGATGCAGGATGAGCCGAGATTGAGCAGTTTTCTGACGCCGACCTCGTGCGACGCGCGGATCACATTCAGCGCGATGCCCAGATTGTCGACGATGAAGTCCGCCGGATAAGTATCGTTGGCATAAATGCCGCCGACCCGCGCCGCCGCCAGGAAGACGGCGTCAGGCTTGTGCTCCGCCAGCCACTGTTCGGTGTCGCTCTGACGCGTGAGATCGAGCGCGCGGCGATCGGCCGTCAGGATTTCGCAGTCTTCACCTTGCAGCCTTCGCACGATGGCCGCGCCGGCCATCCCGTTATGCCCAGCCACAAAGACCCGCTTGCCTTTCAGGTCGAACAGGAGTGGCGGCGTCATTGGCGATCTCACGGCGGAAACGATCCGCCGTCGTACCGCAAAGCGCCACGCGCTGTAAATGCGCCGGATTGCGCGGATTTTCCGCGATCAGACTGCCGGCTCTTTCGCGAGCGACGCCTTGATCCCTTCCTGGGTCAGGAGCTGCTCGAAATAGGCGATGGTGCGCGCCAGCCCCTCTTGAAGCTGCGTTTTCGGCTGCCAGCCAAGATGCTCCTGCGCCTTCGAGATGTCGGGGCGACGCTGGCGCGGATCGTTCTCCGGCAGCGGACGGCGCACGATCTTAGAGCGGGAGCCGGTCATCTCGATGACCATGGTGGCAAGCTCGAGGATCGTGAACTCGGTCGGGTTGCCGATGTTGATCGGGCCGGTCACGGCGTCGCCGGTGCCCATCAGGCGCATCAACCCGTCGACCAGGTCGTCGACATAGCAGAACGAGCGCGTCTGCGAGCCTTCGCCGTAAACGGTGATGTCGCGGTTGAGCAGCGACTGCACGATGAAGTTCGACACCACGCGGCCGTCATTCGGATGCATGCGCGGGCCGTAGGTGTTGAAGATGCGCGCCACCTTGATACGCAGCTTGTGCTGCCGGTGGTAATCGAAGAACAGGGTCTCGGCGCAACGCTTGCCTTCGTCGTAGCAGGAGCGCGGGCCGATCGGGTTGACGTGACCCCAATAGTCTTCCGTCTGCGGATGCACGTTCGGATCGCCGTACACTTCCGACGTCGAGGCCTGCAGGATCTTCGCCTTCACGCGCTTGGCGAGACCGAGCATGTTGATGGCGCCGTGCACGCTGGTCTTGGTCGTCTGCACCGGATCGTGCTGATAGTGGATCGGCGAAGCCGGGCACGCGAGATTGTAAATCTCGTCGACCTCCACGTAATACGGAAAGGTCACGTCGTGGCGGACCAGCTCGAAATGCTTGTGGTCGAGCAGATGCTCGACGTTCTGCCGCGTGCCGGTGAAGAAGTTGTCGAGGCAGAGGACGTTGGCGCCCTGTTCCAGCAGCCGCTCGCACAGATGCGAGCCGAGGAAGCCGGAGCCGCCGGTAACCAGCACCCGCGGCTGGAGATGCATGATGCGGCCGGGATCGTTTACCGGAACCGTGGCGGGAAGGCGCGCTGATGCGGCCGGTGCCAGCGAGGGGGATAGAAGGCTGGGGAGATCCTGACCGGCGGTCCGCTTCGCCGTCGCCGCCGACTTGCTGCTCGCACGCTTACCAGCCCCACGCTTCGCCATCAGACGACCCCTGAATTGCCCGTTTACCGAGCAGTAACCACATTCCCTTACCAATTGGTTACCAATCGGGTTCCATCCGGCCATTATGAGCGCTTTCCGAGCCCATTTTGGCCTTCTGGCGGGCTCGGTCAGCGCTCTTGCATGCTGGGGGGCCGCATGCCAAAGGCTGGGCCGGGCGGCTATCGGTCGCGTAAGGGGTCATTGCGTCGATGCGACGCTATTTGCCGTTGCTGCTGAAAGCGGCCGTTTCCATCCTGCTTCTCTATTTGTCGCTGCGCTCGGTGCACGTGGAAACTGTGGCGACGCGCCTGAGCCAGTTCGATCCGCTCTGGATCGGCGGCGCGCTGGTGCTGCTCACGCTGCAGGTTGGGCTCCTGGCCATACGCTGGCGCGAGATTGCCGCCGTATCCGGCATCAACATCGCTTTGCCGCCGATCACGCAAATCGCCTTCATTGCGAATTTCTTCAATCAGGTGCTGCCCTCGAGCGTGGGCGGCGACGCCGCACGGGTCTGGCTCCTCGGCCGCAGAGGCGGCGGGTGGGCCAGCGCGACCTACTCCGTGCTCATCGATCGCGTTGCCGGCGTACTCATGCTGGCGTTGATCGTGATCGCGTGCCTGCCGTGGACCCTGACTTTGATCCATGACGCACTCGCGCGCGCGGTGCTGCTGTTGATCGGCGGCGGGGCGATCGTTGGCGCGCTGGTGTTCATCGGCATCGGCATGTTGCCGCGCCGCTGGTTCGACCGGTTCATGGTGACGCGGCACCTGGCCGAGACGTCACGCGCGGCGTGGCGGTTGTGCCGCATGCCCAGTGCGGCGTTGATCGTCACCATCTGCTCAATCGTCATTCATATCATGACCGTCACCGTCGCTTGGTGCTGCATGAAAGCGGTCGCGGCGCCGGTCGGTTTCGCACCGATCTTGTTCCTGATGCCACCGGTGCTGTTGATCGCGACCGTGCCGATCTCGATCGCGGGCTGGGGCGTGCGTGAAAGCAGCATGGTCGTGGCATTCACGTCGGCGGGCCTCGCGCCGAGCGACGGGCTGATGCTGTCGATTCTGTTCGGCGCCACCAGTTTCGTTGTTGGCGCATTGGGCGGACTGGTGTGGATCGCGAGCGGCGTGAAAATCGGCCGACTGCCGCGCGCGAGCGAAGCTGTCGCCGACGAGCCATGATGCGTCCGGCCGCCTTTCTCGACCGCGACGGCGTGCTCAATGTCGACCACGGCTATGCACACCGTCCCGAGCAACTCGACTGGGTGGCGGGTGCGCCCGAGGCCGTGCGACTGTTGAACGAGGCCGGCTATTACGTGATCGTCGTCACGAACCAATCGGGCGTGGCGCGCGGCTATTACGACGAAGGCGCGATTCTTCGCTTCCACGCCTATATGCAGGAGCGTCTCGGCGAGCACGGCGCGCGCATCGACGCTTTTTATTATTGCCCTCATCATCCGCGCGGCAGCGTCAAGGAATTCGCCGTCGACTGCGCTTGCCGCAAACCCCTGCCCGGCCTGCTCGCCCAGGCCGTCGGCGATTGGCCCGTCGACCTGTCGCGTAGCTTTATGATCGGCGACCGGGATAGCGACATTGCCGCCGCCGCAGCCTTCAACATTCCCGGCATCAAGTTCGATGCCAATACGCAGTCTTTGCCGGCGCTCGTCCGCCAGGAAATCGCTGCGCGCGATCGATAGATCGGCGCGCCGCCATAAGCGGCCACGCCAACCCGCCCATACCCCGCCCCACGCCGTTACACCCACCCCGGATCGCTCCACCTTCTGAAAAGATATATCTTGCGTCATATCGAAATCGGCCCTATCTACGATGCATCAAAAGATATATCTTTCTATGATATATCTAAACTGCTGAAAACACAGGAGTTCTCATGTTTGGACGACAATTTGAAGGTCGCGAGGGCCGCTTCGGCGATCGGGATGAGCGCCACGAACGCCATTGCGCAGGCAGGCACGGGCGGGGAATGCACCGCGGATTTGGCCGGCATCGTTTCGGCGGCCGTCATGGCGGCGACGACGAGATGATGCACGCGGGTCGCATGCTCGCCCAAGGCGATCTGCGCCTGATTGCGCTCAGGCTGATCGAAGGCCAGCCACGGCACGGCTACGACATCATCAAGGCGCTCGAGGACACGACGTCGGGCTGGTACTCGCCGAGCCCCGGGATCGTCTATCCGACACTCACTTATCTGGAAGAGGTCGGCTACCTCACCTCACAGCCGGAAGGCGCCAAGAAGCTCTACACCATCACCGATGAAGGCCGGGCGCATCTCGCCGAGAACAAGGACCTCGTCGACGCGGTGATGAAGCGGCTGACCTTCATCGGCGAAAAGGCCGCGCGCATGCGCGAGCGCATGGAAAGCGAGCAGGACGGCGAGCGCGGCGGTCGCTGGCAGCTCGTGCGTGCCGCGTTCGACAGCATGCGCGAAGCCGCCCGCGAGCGCCTCAAGAACGATCCCGATGCGGAGGCGAAAGTCGTGGAGATTCTGGCGCGCGCGGCGAACGAGATCCGCAAGCTGCAATAACGGACCTAAGCCGTGTCCTGACGGGGCGTTTTATACCCCGTCAGCACTCATTGCCCCCAGGCTCTGAACGCCTCTTCGAAGGCGCGCGAGCCGGGGGTACCCTTCTCCACCGCGAGAATGGCGCGCTTGCCGCTGGTATAGACGATCGGAATGTCGAACCAGTCCCGCTCCTTGAGGAGCTGGATATTCCGCTGCAGGTCGATATCGACCGCCGACAAGCCGATCAGAAAATAACCGTTGGTCACCTTCACCGCGAGACCGGCGAGCGGCACGCCGCGCGCCTGCTCGTTCTGCTTCATCAGCACGCCGGGTACATTGCCGATGCCGCCTTCGGAGAAGTCGGCCGGCAGCGTGAACATGATCTCGATGGTGTGGCTCGCCGGCAGCGCCTTGTCGGTGTTGCGGCGAAGCGACCAGACCATCCGCAGGTGCCGTTCGGGAATTTCCACGTCGGCGCGGATGGCGAGCTCCGGCGGCTGGCCCGGGCCGGGCGACACGGTTTCCGTGCGCCAGATCGCCGAGCCGACATAGCGCTTGCCTTGCGGGTCGTTGGGATCTTCGTCGTACAGCACGACCTTCTGCGCCACCGCCGCGGCCGGCGCGTTGGCGCTGGTGCCTTGGTCACCGCCGATACGGTCGGTGATTTTCGGCTGGCCGGCGGGCTGCGTCGGCTGCTGCTGTTGCGCGACCGGCGCCGGGCTGCTCGAGCGCATGCTGGCGACCATCGAGGAGATGGCGCCGCGCTGCCAGTAGCCGATGCCGACGACGCAGATGATGCCGATGACGACGGCGGCGATGACGGCAATGCGGCCCCAGTTCGGCGCCGGGCGCGTATAAATGTCGTCGTCGCCATACTGCTCGGCCGGCGGCGGCGGCCAGCTTTCCGGCAGCGGCTCCTCCGGCTTCGGCTCGCGCTTCACCGCGCGCGGCAAAGGTTCCTCCGGCTCGGCCTTGGCTTCGTAAGGCGACGGATGCGGGGCACCATGATGCGGTGCGTAAAGCGACGGCTCCTCGGCCGGCTCTTCCGCGGGCGGATCGAAATAGTGGGCGGGCGACGGCTCGGGCTGCTGCCCTTCAACCTCCGCCATGGTCTCGCGGAAATTGCGCAGCGCCTGATCGCGCAGCGACGGCGGTTCTTCCGCCGGCGGCTTTACCGGGGCCTCCGGCATCGCCCGGCGGACGGCCTCCGCCTCCACCTGGCGAATCGCCTCTTCGAGCGCCAGGCGCTCGCGCGTGATTTCCGCCTCTTCGAGCGGCGGATCGACGCCGCGGAGCTGATTGACCAGCGCCGTGCGCGCGCGCTCGTACAAGGCGCGGCGGGTCTCGCCTGTGCTGTTGTCGAGTCCGTCAACCGCGCGTGCGATCAGGGGGTGATAGTCAGCCATTCCGCGTCATATGCTCGAGCATGAGGAGAGTGCTCTTCGCCCCGCATGATGTCTTTTTTCCGCAATCATGTCTCGAAAGGATTCTTCATCAGAATCGTGTCTTCGCGTTCCGGGCTGGTGGACAGGAGGGCGACGGGGCACCCGATCAGCTCTTCCACCCGGCGGACATATTTGATGGCCTGCGCCGGAAGCTGCGCCCAGGAGCGCGCGCGGGCCGTGGGTTCTTTCCAACCCGCGATGGTCTCGTAGATCGGCTCGGCGCGCGCCTGCGCCAATTCGCCGGCCGGCAGATAGTCGATCTCGCGGCCGTCGAGCCGGTAACCGACGCAGACTTTGACCTCCTCGAAGCCGTCGAGGATGTCGAGCTTGGTCAGCGCAATGCCGTCGATGCCGGAGGTGCGCACCGTCTGGCGCACCAGCACCGCGTCGAACCAACCGCAGCGGCGCGCGCGGCCGGTGACCGTGCCGAACTCGCGGCCACGCTCGCCCAGGATCTTGCCGACCTCGTTGTGCATCTGGTCGGTCGGGAACGGCCCCTCGCCCACCCGCGTCGTATAGGCCTTGGTGATGCCGAGTACGTAGTCGATGGCGTTGGGGCCGAGGCCCGAGCCGGTGGCCGCTTGCGCTGCCACCGTATTCGACGAGGTGACGTAAGGATAAGTGCCGTGGTCAATGTCGAGTAGCGAACCCTGCGCTCCCTCGAACAGGATGCGCTTGCCTTCGCGTCGGCGATCGTCGAGCAACGACCACACAGAATCCATATACGGCAGCACTTTCGGTGCGATCGCCGCGAGATGGTCGTAGATTTCCTTCGGCGCCAGCTCGGGCATGTTGTTGCCGCGGCGCAGCGCATTGTGGTGCGCGAGGAGCCGTTCGATCTTCGGACCAAGCGAGGGCAGATCGGCGAGGTCCATGAAGCGGATGGCGCGGCGGCCGACCTTGTCTTCATAGGCCGGACCGATGCCCCGCTTCGTGGTGCCGATACGCGCCGACGAGTTTTCGCGGATGGCCTCGAGCTCGCGGTGCAGCGGCAGGATGAGAACAGCGTTCTCGGCGATGCGCAGATTTTCCGGGCTGACCTTGACGCCCAGCTTTTCGAGCGCGGCGATCTCGTCGATCAGGGCCTGCGGGTCGATGACGACGCCGTTGCCGATGACCGACAGCTTGCCCCCGCGCACGACACCGGATGGCAGCAGCGACAATTTGTAGGTCTTGCCGTCGATCACCAGGGTATGACCGGCGTTATGGCCGCCTTGAAATCGCACGACGATGTCGGCTTGCTCCGACAGCCAGTCGACGATCTTGCCTTTACCCTCGTCGCCCCATTGCGAGCCGACCACAACAACATTCGCCATCAGGATCTTTCCCTGCCGTATGCCCCCGGACACGCTCAGCCGGGTGCCGCCGGCCAGGTGCACCTTCGGATAAAGGATGCAGGCGGCCGAGGCAAGGCAGCGCGGCCCCGATCAGGGCCGGACGGCTGGGTACTTTACCTGACTTTTCAACAAGCTACCGGCCCGCAGCGGGGCTCCTGGCCTAGGACTGCAGCACATAGTGCCCCGGCGCGGCGGCCAGCGGCCCGTCGGCGGAAGGAAAACCGGGAGGCGGCACCGGGCTACCTGAGTGCGCCGACACCCAGCCGGCCCATTCCGGCCACCAGGAGCCCGACTTCGTCGACGCGATGCCGAGCCAAGTATCGGGGTCGACGTGCAGGGCATCGCCCGGCGTGGTCATGACCCGGTAGTGGCGACTGCGGTGGTTGGGCTCCGAGACGATGCCGGCGTTGTGACCGCCCGAGGTCAGGAGATAGGTGACTTCGGTCTCGGTCAGCCGGTGGATCTTATAAGTCGACCGCCAGGGGGCGACGTGATCGCGCTCGGTACCAACGGCAAAAATTGGCACACGGATGTCGGTGAGCGACACCGGCTTGGCGCCGACGACATAGCGGCCTTCGGCAAGCTCATTGTCCAGGAACAGCTTGCGCAGATACTGCGAGTGCATGCGGTAAGGCATGCGCGTGGCGTCGGCATTCCACGCCATCAGGTCGATCATCGGCTCGCGCTCGCCCATCAGATAATTGCGCGTCAGATAGGACCAGACGAGGTCGTTCGAGCGCAGCATCTGGAAGGCGCCGGCCATCTGCGTGGTATCGAGGAAACCCTGCTCCCACATCATGTCTTCGAGGAACGCGAGCTGGCTTTCGTTGATGAACAGCATCAGTTCGCCGGCCTCGGTGAAATCGGTCTGCGCCGCGAGCAAGGTCAGCGACGTCAGGCGGTCGTCATTGTCGCGCGCCATGGCCGCGGCGGCGATCGACAACAGCGTGCCGCCGATGCAGTAGCCGACGGCATGAACCTTCTCGTTCGGAACAATGGCGTTGACGGCATCGAGCGCGGACATGATGCCGAGCGTGCGATAGTCGTCCATATCGAGGTCGCGATCGTCCTCGTCCGGATTCTTCCACGAGATCATGAAGACGGTGAAGCCCTGTTCGGTCAGGTATTTCACCATCGAATTGTGCGGCGACAGATCGAGAATGTAGTACTTCATAATCCAGGCCGGCACGATCAGCACCGGCTCGGGCCGCACCGTCTCGGTCGTCGGCGCGTACTGAATGAGTTCGATCAGCCGATTGCGATACACGACCTTGCCCGGCGTTACCGCCACATCGCGGCCGACGACGAAGTTCTCGGTGCCGACCGGCTTCTTACCGCTGACCTTGCGTTGCCAGTCCTCCAGCATGTTCTGGAAGCCGGTGACGAGGTTCTTGCCGCCCTGCTCGAGCGTGCGCTGCATTACCTCCGGATTGGTCAGCAGGAAATTCGACGGCGACATCATGTCGAGGATCTGGCGCGACATGAACTCGACGACGTTCTCATGCTGCTTGCTGACGCCGCGCATACCCGTGGTGGCGTTGTGCCACCATTGTTGATTGAGCAGGAAGCCCTGATACATCAAATTGTAGGGCCACTTCTGCCATGCCTCGCCCGCGAAGCGCCGATCCTGCGGCAGCGGCTCGATGCATGGCGCAAGGCCGCCCTCGTGATCCACGGCGCACTGCGCCGCGTATTGCGCGAAGCGCACACTCTTGCGCACCGCCTTGTTCACGAGTTGCAGACGTTTGCCCGGGCGGCTGGCGAGATGAACCAGCCAGTCAACATAAGCCTGCATCATCGCCGTCGGCGACAAGCCCATGGTGAGATGCGCAATGGCGGCGTGCTGCGAGCGGTCGATGATGTCGGCGAAAGCCGTGAGGGCGTAGGGATCGCGCTCGTCGCGCAGGGGTAAGGGCGCGATCGCCGGCGCCGGTAGCTGCGGCACCGTGATCACGGATAACGCGTCGGATTTCGTCAGCGTGCTGTGTTCGGCCATGGGCGCACGTTAGCGGCGTTACCACCCTCGCCGCATGACCTAGGTCAAAATCGCGACCCGCGTGTGACCAAAGCAAAAAAAGAACCCGCCGGCGCGCATGGCACCGGCCGGTCAAACTTACAGGTCCGACCGCGCTATCAGAAATGCAGCGGCTTGGCCTGCTGCACCTGCGGCAACGCGCGCACCTTGGCGAGCACCTGCTCGGGCAGATCGCCGTCGATCTCGATCAGCGCGATGGCGTTGCCGCCAGGCGCCTCGCGACCGACGTGGAAGGTCGCGATGTTGATGTTGGCTTCGCCCAACGTGCCCGAGAAGGTGCCGATGAAGCCCGGCTTGTCGAGATTGGTGATATACACCATGGACGGCGCGAATTCCGCGTCCATGCGGATGCCCTTGATGTTGACGATGCGCGGACGGCCGTCGGCGAAGACCGTGCCGGAGACCCAGCGCTTCTGCTTCTCGGTCTCGACCGTCACGGTGATGAGGCTGTCGTAGTCGCCGGCGACTTCGCGGGTGACTTCCTCGACCACCATGCCGCGCTCCTTGGAGATGACCGGCGCCGAGACCACGTTGACATCGCCGAGCATCGGCCGCAGCAGGCCGGCGAGCGCGGCCGAGGTGAGCGCGCGGGTGTTCATCTGCGCGACCGTGCCCTCATAGGCGATCTGCACCTTGCTGATGCCGGTCTCGGTAAGCTGGCCGGCGAAGGAACCGAGCTTCTCGGCGAGTTCGACAAACGGCCTGAGCTTGGGCGCCTCTTCCGCAGTGATCGACGGGAAGTTGACAGCGTTGGTGATGGCGCCGGTCATCAGATAGTCCGACATCTGCTCGGCGACCTGCAGCGCGACGTTCTCCTGCGCTTCCGTCGTGGAGGCGCCGAGATGCGGCGTGCAGATGACGTTCGGATGGCCGAACAGCACGTTCTCGGTGGCAGGCTCGGTGACGAAGACGTCGAAGGCGGCGCCGGCGACATGGCCCGAGTCGAGCGCGGCGCGCAGCGCCTGCTCATCGACCAGACCGCCGCGCGCGCAGTTGATGATGCGCACGCCCTTCTTGGTCTTGTTGATCGCCGTGGCGTCGATGATGTTCTTCGTCTTCTCGGTGAGCGGTGTATGCAGCGTGATGAAATCGGCGCGCTTGAGCAGGTCATCGAGCTCGACCTTCTCGACGCCGAGATCGAGCGCGCGCTCCGGCGACAGGAACGGATCGAAAGCGATCACCTTCATCTTCAAGCCGAGGGCGCGGTCCGCGACGATCGAGCCGATGTTGCCGCAGCCGATGACACCGAGCGTCTTGCCGGTGATCTCGACGCCCATGAACTTGTTCTTTTCCCACTTGCCGGCCTGGGTCGAACGGTCGGCCTCCGGAATCTGGCGAGCAAGCGCCAGCATCAGCGAAATGGCGTGCTCGGCGGTGGTGATCGAATTGCCGAAGGGCGTGTTCATCACGATGATGCCCTTGGCGGTCGCCGCCGGAATGTCGACGTTGTCGACGCCGATACCGGCGCGGCCGATGACCTTCAGGTTGTTCGCCTTCTCGAGGATCTTCGGCGACACCTTGGTGGCCGAACGGATTGCGAGACCGTCGTAGTTGCCGATGAGCTCGGCAAGCTTTTCCTTGTCCTTGCCGAGGGCCGGCTGGAAGTCGACCTCGATGCCGCGATCCTTGAATATCTGCACGGCGGCCGGAGACAGAGCGTCGGAAATGAGAACTTTGGGCATGGGATGTGATCCTGCTGTCTGCGCCGTCGTCCTGAGGTGCGAGCTAAGAGAGCCTCGAAGGATGGCGGCCGAATTGTTTGATTCCTGGGCCGTCGCCCTTCGAGGGCCGCCTACGGCGGCCACCTCAGGGTGACGGATCAATGTCGGAGTGGCGGCGTTACGCCGCCTTGGCGAGCGCGGCCTTGGCTTCGGCGAAGGCCCAGTCGAGCCACGGCGTCAGCGCTTCGACGTCCGCCTTCTCGACGGTGGCGCCGCACCAGATGCGAAGGCCCGGAGGCGCGTCGCGATAGTGGCCGATGTCGAGACCGGCCTCTTCCTTCTCCACCAGCGAGGCGAGTTGCTTGGCGAATGCCGCTTGCGCATCGCTCGACAGTGACGTGACGGCCGGATCGACGACCTTCAGGCACACCGAGGTATTGGAGCGGATATCAGCCGACACCGCGAGGAAATCGACCCACGGCGTCTTCGCCGCCCAGTCCGCCAGCACCTTGGTGTTGGCGTCGGCACGCGCGATCAGCGCCTTGAGCCCGCCGATCGACTTCGCCCACTGCAGCGTGTCGAGATAGTCCTCGACGCACAGCATCGACGGCGTGTTGATGGTCTCGCCCACGAAAATGCCTTCGTTGATCTTGCCGCCCTTGGTCATGCGGAAGATCTTCGGCAGCGGCCAGGCCGGCTTGTAGGTCTCGAGACGCTCGACCGCGCGGGGCGACAGGATGAGCATGCCGTGCGCGGCTTCGCCGCCCAGCGCCTTCTGCCAGGAGAAGGTCACGACATCGAGCTTGTCCCAGTCGAGCTTCTGGGCGAAGGCCGCCGAGGTGGCGTCGCAAATGGTGAGGCCCTTGCGGTCCGCGGCGATCCAATCGCCATTCGGCACGCGCACGCCAGAGGTGGTGCCGTTCCAAGTGAACACCACGTCGGTATTGAAATCGACCTTCTTGAGGTCGGGAATTTCGCCGTACGGCGCCTTGAGCACCGTCACGTCTTTCAGCTTGAGTTGCTTCTCGACGTCGGTGACCCAGCCTTCGCCGAAGGATTCCCAGGTCAGCATGGTGACGGGGCGTGCGCCCAGCATCGACCACATGGCCATTTCGACGGCGCCCGTATCGGAGGCCGGCACGATACCGATGCGGTAATCGGCGGGGACTTCGAGCACTTCGCGGGTCAGATCGATGGCGCGCTTCAGCTTCGCCTTACCGATCTTGGCGCGGTGCGACCGTCCGAGAGCTGCGTCTGTGAGGGCTTGGAGGTTCCAGCCGGGGCGCTTGGCGCAGGGGCCGGACGAAAAGTGCGGGGTTACCGGCCGCACGCCGGGCTTCGTCGCTGTCATAACCTATCCTTCCAGATAGCAGCCCCTCGTTGGGGAGGGGTGTCCCACTGGCGGAGATAGGCGAAGCGACGCGCCGGGTCAACTCATTTCGATACCGTCGAAAGGAATAATGCGTGAGCGCTAGAAGCGAACGCCGACACCAAGACGGCCGGTGCTCAAATTGGTGCGGATGCTGTTCACCGACGAGAACGAGATGAACTCGTACTCGGCGCGCAGGAAGACGTTCGGCAGCAACGCCACGTCCACGCCGACGCCGCCGAGGAAGCCGATCGCAAAGGCGTTGTTCTTGGCGTCGGTTTTGCTACCGCTGAAGTTATATGGCGAGCCGCCGCTAGCACTGGTCCCACTCGCGGTTACCGAAGCGGAATTGACGTAGTTGAAGCGGCCGACCGCGAGACCGAGCATCGCATAAGGCAGGAACTGCCCGATGGCGTAACCGGCACGGCCGCGCAACGTGGCGTAATCGACGAGCTTGATCGATGACGAGGATCGAACGGTGACTGAGTTCTCGTAGCCGTCCGAGGTATTGAAGATCCGGCTCATCGAGTCGGTTGCCGAAGCCTCCAACGAAGACATGTAATTATAGGACAGATCGGCCCCGAGAACGAGCTCGCTCCACTGCCAGTTATAGCCGATGAAGCCACCGTACTGACGGCTGTTCGAGCTGGTCGACGGCAGCGTCGTCCAGCCGGACACATTGCCCTCGTTCTCGATGGTGGTGTTACGCAGGATGTATGAGATCTGGCTGCTGGTGCTGTTGCCGAAGTTGGCGTTGAGGCTCGATAAGCCGATCGTCGCGCCGAACTGCACGCCGTCCCAGCGCACAAAAGCCGGCGTGTCGCTGAACGAGCCGCGCAGCCAATCGTCGTCGTCCGGCAAATCCGCGGCGCGCGCGCCGCCGATCGTGACCAGGAGCAATGCGGCGGCTGCAACGGGACGCAGCAAGGCGCTATCGTACATACGGGAAGTCATCGAAACTCCAACGGACACCAACACGCAACTCGTGGGCGGCGAGTGTCTTCAGCGTCATGGCGCCGAAGGCATCGCTTCCCGTCGTCGCATCACCAAAATTGAGATAGCGGTAGCCGAGATCGACCATCAGATTGGGCGCGACCGCATAGGCGACACCGCCCATGACCGCCCACGCGAAGCGCCATTGCGTATTCGAGGTGCCGCTCGTGAAAGGCGGCGCGCCCGTGCTCACGTAATCGGTCGTGCGTAGATAGGACACGCCGGCGCCGGCGCCGATATAGGGCGTCGCACGGTACCAGGTGCCGAGATCGAGATAGCCGTTGAACAGTGCGGTGACCGCCGACACCTTCGCCGAGGTGTCGCCGCTCGAGAGAACCGAGCCTTTGTATTTCATCGGCGCGGTGTAATCGACGGTAAGGTCGGTGCGAATCCAATCGCTCTTGTAACCGACGCCGGCGCCGCCGGTAAAACCGTTGCCGAGACTGTTGCCGGTGGGATTGGGAAAGCCGGGCGCCGATTGTGCGCCATCGATATGGCCCCAGTAGTAACCGAGGTCGCCACGCACGTACCAGCCGCCGTTCGGCACGATGAGCGCCGGCTTCGGCGGCGGAGGCAGATTCTGCGGCATGTCCGCGGCCATCGCAGTGTTCATGGCGACAGTCGCCTGCCCCACAACACCGACGATCGCGAACAGTTTCAGCCAACGCATGACACCGCGTCCTTCGCTGCCGGCGCGACCGCCGTGACGGTCGTGGCCTGCTTCGTCCGCCCTAAATTGCCGGAGACAAGTAAAGGGCGGCTTAACCATAAATCTTCACCATGACCGGCCGCCGTTAACCGTGAGCTGGGCGGCGGCCGCATCAGGTCAGCCTTTGCTATGGAGCGGCGGATAAACCGGCGCAGGCTGATAGACCGGCGGCGGCGCATAGACTGGCGGCGGCGCGTAATACGCAGGCCGCGTGTCGAATGCGTCGAAGTTCATGCGTACGCCGAGTCGGAGATCGTGCGACGTGAGGTGACGGAACTCCGTCGGATTGTAGTAGTTGTTGGTGCCGTCGAAGCGCGCGATGTCGCCGCTTTGGGCATTGCCGAGATCGACGTAGCGATATGCAAACTCGATCGTCGTGTTCTTGGTGACCTTGTAGCCGACACCCGCATAGAGCGCCCAGGCGAACTGCCATTTGCTCGCCGAACCGGCATAGGCGTCGCTGCCGCCACTGCCGGCGCAATTCGAGCTGTCGTTACAGGTCGAGAAGTCGCCGAAGTTGCTGATCGTGTTCCGGCTCGTACCGATGCCGGCGCCGATGAATGGGGTGATGTTCGCCCAGGTGCCAAGGTCGACATAGCCGTTGAGCAGGAACAGCCATTCCGACTTGCTCGCGGTGTAGCGATCGCTGGCGTAGCACGGCGGACCGCTCATGCAGGAGCCATCCGGCAGACGGCCGACGTC
Organism: Pseudolabrys taiwanensis; assembly: GCF_003367395.1. NCBI lineage: Bacteria > Pseudomonadati > Pseudomonadota > Alphaproteobacteria > Hyphomicrobiales > Xanthobacteraceae > Pseudolabrys > Pseudolabrys taiwanensis. Next base: position 2,683,495 of record NZ_CP031417.1, read on the forward strand.
GAGACCGTGGAAGTTCGCCTTGGCACGGTATTCACCGGTCACGTCGACGCGGAACCAGTCGTTGACGTTGTAGCCGATACCGATGCCGAAGGTCGGCGCGGCATCGAAGCTCTTGTCGACGTTCGTGACCGACGAGAAATTGTTGTAGTTGGTGTTCCAGAGGCTATCGACCTGCTGGTTGCTGAAGCCGATATCGCCGCGCAGATACCAACCGCCCGCGAACTCTTCGACCGGAGGCGGCGGCGCATAAACCGGAGGCGGCGAGTAGTCAGCGGCTTGCGCCGCGGAGAATGCAAACGGAGCAAGCCCCGCCAGGATTGAAAGCGTCAGACGCCGTACCATTTCATCGTCCCTTCTCAAGTCCGGCGCTTCCCCCAAGCGACAGACCATTAATGGCGACGATGGCAGCAAATTCTTAAGTGGCGCTTAACCCTGTTTTTTAACTACGGTTTTTAACCATCTTTTGCGCGACCAGAGTTCCGTTTTAGCAAACTGTTTACCGGTGTGACGCGGGCATCCGAACCAGAAACAAAAACGGCCGGACCCAGGGCCCGGCCGTTCGGATCGCAGCAAGAACGATGAGAAACGTCAGTCGCCTTCGTGCATCTCACCGATGTGATGCTGCGCGTAGAGCTGCACGCCGATCTGCTCGACGAGGGTCAACTGCGTTTCGAGGAAGTCGATGTGGTGCTCTTCGTCCTTCATCAGCTTCTCGAAGATGTCGCGCGTGACGTAGTCCTTCACCGAATGACAGTGCGTCGCGGCCTCCTGATAGAGCTCGCGCGCGAACATCTCGGCGGCGAGATCGCAATCGAGCACTTCCTTCACGTTCTGCCCGATGTGCAGCGGGTCGAGCACCTGCATGTTCGGGAAGCCATCGAAGAAGATGATGCGCTCGACCAGTTTGTCGGCGTGCTCCATCTCCTCGATGGATTCCTTGCGCCACTGCTTGGCCAGATCCTTGTAGCCCCAGTTGTCGAGCAGGCGGTAATGCAGCCAATACTGATTGATCGCCGTGAGCTCGTGGCGCAGCGCCTTGTTGAGATATTCGATGACCTTCGCGTCGCCCTTCATGGCGGAAACACCTTTCGTAGAATGCAAACAAACGGAAGCAGGCGCGATCAAACGCTGATTAGCATAATTCTAATCTGGCAAAAACGTTCGGTTGCCGCAACCAACAGCGAAGACGGATCAGCCGTTGTGGTGGCTGTGCGTGGCGCAGGCGCAACCCGTGGGACAGCCGGCAGCGCCGATGGCCTCGTCCATGATCTTGCGGATGGTGCGGGCGCAGCGGCCGCACTGGGCCGAACAGCCGAGACAGCCATAAACCTGGCCGGTAGAGCGCGGATTGGCCGAGGTGACGGCGCGGCGCACTTCGTGGTCGCTAAGGACGTTGCAGGAACAGACAATCATCGCGTTTCGAGACCCGGCGGTTCGTTCGAGCGAACCTAAGATGACAGTTTGGGTACCGGCTTCGTTGCGCCAAGTCAAAGGAAAACGCAGTTTAAAAACGTTCTAAAGTATTGAATTACAACAGTTTTTTGCCTCGCTTACGCATCTGCAACCAACTTTTTGATGGCCGCAGAATAGTTTGCGGACATTGCGCCGCACCCGCCCGGCGGCCATGCGACGATGCCTGCGCAAAAAAATTTGGGAGGCATGTCGATCCGGCGCCCCTCGTTCGTCGTCTGAGCAGAGGCCGGGGTGGCCTCGCATGGAACCACAGGCGATCCGATAGGCGCGTGATGGCGATAGTCAGGCCACGAAGGATAGCGAAGCGGGCCTCATGCCCACGACTGAGCTGTTCGAGGCGATGGGCAAGCTCAACGAGGAACGCGTGAAGGCAGCCATCATGCAGGCAGACGACGGCCGCAAACCGGCGCGGCGTCCGGAATGACGGCCAGTATCCGCGCTGCCGCTAATGCAAATGCTTCAGCTTGTCGGGGTTGCGTACGATATAGATCGCCGCGATCTTGCCGTCCTCGATGTCGAGCGCGGTCGTTTGAAGCTCGCCATCGCCTTCCAGCGTGATGAAACCGGGCAAGCCGTTGATGAAACCGACGCGCACGAGCGTCGAGCGCCGATGCTTGAAAACCACCGCCAGGCGTTCCTGGACCTTCATAACGGCATCGAAGCCAAGGATCGGCTGCATGGCCGCCGGACGCTTACCGCCGCCGTCGGAATGGGTGCTGACATCGGCCGCGAGAAGAGCCGCCAGCGCCTTCATATCGCCGTTGCGCGAGGCCGTGAAGAACGCGTTGGCCAACTCGAGACCATGCTGCTTGTCGAGCTGGAAGCGCGGTCGCGTTTCGCGCACATGCACGCGCGCGCGGGCCGCAAGCTGACGGCAGGCCGCCGCGTCGCGCCCGATGCTCGCGCCGACTTCGTCGAACTCGAGACCGAAAACATCATGCAACAGAAACGCCGCGCGTTCGAGCGGCGAGAGACGCTCCAGGGCCAGCATCAGCGGCAAGGTGACGTCCTCCTCGGACTCCTCTTCGACCACGGGTTCGGGAAGCCATGGCCCGAGATAGGTCTCGCGCTGATGCCGCGCCGATTTGAGCTGATCGAGACAAAGGCGCGTAACGGTGCGGCGTAGATAGGCTTCCGGTTCGCGCACGTCGCAGCGGTCGGCCTTCATCCAGCGGATGAAGGCCTCCTGCAGCACGTCCTCGGCGTCCGCGACGGAGCCGAGCATGCGGTAGGCTACACGCATGAGCTTCGGACGCAGCGGATCGAAACTACCCGCTGCGTCCTCGCGTGCGTAGTCCGCGCTCATGCGGCTGCCGCCTGATTGGCCTTCGCTTGCGCCGGATCGGCGAACATGCCGAAGCCGACGGCGATGCGGTTCCACCCGTTGATGATATTGATCATCAGCGTCAGCTTGATCTGCTCCTCTTGGGAAAAATGCTCCTCGAGCAGCGCGCGCGCACCTTCCATCGGGGCGCCTTCACTGATCCTCGTCAGCGCATCGGTCCACGCAAGCGCCGCGCGTTCGCGATCGGTGTAGCAAGGCGCCTCGCGCCAGGCGGACAGCAGATAGATCCGCTGCTCGGTCTCGCCGTGCTCACGGGCGCTCTGCGCATGCATGTTGATGCAATTGGCGCAGCTATTGATCTGCGAAGCCCGAATCTCGACCAAGTGCATGAGCTTCGGGTCGAGGCTGCCGGCGATGGCCATGGACGTCGCGGTCCACTTCTTCATGAGGTCCGGGCAGGCGGCAAGCAGTTCTTCGACTTTCATGGTTCGCTTCCTTCTAGAGGTTACGACACCAAGACGAGCGAGGCCCAGCCCGTGTGACATGGGGGCCGGAAAATTCCGAAGGGGGCGCAGGAGGCGACACCAAGTAGTTGACAGAACAAGACGTTTGCCCGCCGCCCCGCGCCGGGGGTAGCGGCATCAGTGTGTTGCAGCGTCTGCCGATCGACAGCGACTACGCCGCAGCCTGGCTCAGCGCGTCGATGACGCTGTCGACCGCGGCTTCCACCACAGCCTTGTCGTCACCCTCGCCCATCACGCGAATGACCGGCTCGGTGCCGGACGGGCGCACCAGCAGGCGCCCGTTGCGGCCGAGCTTTTCCTCGGCGCTGGCGATCGCCGTCTTCACGGTCGCGCTCTCGAGCGGCTTGCCGGCCTTGAAGCGCACGTTCTTGAGGATCTGCGGCAGCGGCTCGAAGCGATGGCACACCTCCGACACCGGCTTGTTGCGGCGTTTGACCACCGCGAGCACCTGCAGCGCGGCGACGAGACCGTCGCCGGTGGTGGTGTAGTCGGACAGGATGATGTGGCCCGACTGCTCGCCGCCGACGTTGTAACCATCCGCGCGCATGCGCTCGAGCACATAACGGTCGCCGACCGGCGTGCGCAAAAGGTCGAGGCCGATGCTGCCGAGATAGCGCTCGAGGCCGAGATTCGACATCACCGTCGAGACGATGCCCGGCTTGGTGAGGCGGCCGTCTTCCTTGAAGCTTTCGGCGATGACCGCCATCAACTGATCTCCGTCAACGACGTGGCCGCGCTCGTCGATGATCATGACGCGATCGGCGTCGCCGTCGAGCGCGATGCCGATATCCGCGCGCACTTCGCGCACTTTGCGCGAAATCGCGGCAAGATCGGTCGAGCCGCACTCCTTGTTGATGTTGAAGCCGTCGGGCTCGACGCCGATCGAGATCACGTCCGCGCCCATTTCCCACAGCGCGCCAGGAGCGACCTTGTAGGCGGCGCCATTGGCGCAATCGATGACCACGCGCAGGCCTTCGAGCGAAAGATGACGCGGCAACGTCAGCTTGGCGAATTCGATGTAGCGATCCTGCACGCCGTCGATACGCCGGGCGCGGCCGAGATCGTGGCTTTCGGCCAGTTGTTTGGTGAGGTCGGAATCGAGCAGGGCCTCGATCTTCAGTTCGACTTCATCCGAGAGCTTGAAGCCGTCCGGCCCGAACAGCTTGATGCCATTGTCGTCGAACGGATTGTGCGAGGCGGAGATCATGACGCCAAGATCGGCGCGCATCGAGCGCGCCAGCATGCCGACCGCCGGCGTCGGGATCGGGCCGGTGAGCAGCACGTCCATGCCGACCGAGGTGAAGCCAGCAACCAGCGCGTTTTCTATCATGTAGCCGGACAGGCGCGTGTCCTTGCCGATCAGCACGCGATGACGATGATCGCCGTTGCGAAACATCAGGCCGGCCGCCTGGCCGACGCGCAGCGCGAGTTCAGGCGTGATGACCTTGTTGGCCCGGCCGCGAATGCCGTCGGTGCCGAAATAGCGACGAACCATCTACCCTAAACCCCTTCAGCCCTCGTACCGGCTTTGCGCCTTGATGATAGGTTTGTTGGCCGGGCGGCCCCGCCTGCCCGCGCGCCCTTATAATAGGACCAAGCCGGTGAATTTACTTCAAAAATTGTGAGTAAACATTACCGAAGCCGTTAACCGGCAAAAACCACCCGCAGCCGAATGGGAATACCACCGCCGCAGGCGTTCCACCACGTTTCGCGCTATGCTACCCGATTAAGGATTACCAGCCGGAAGCGCCATTGCCCATGAAAAACCTGCCTTCGATCGAGGACCTGCGCCTCGCGGCCCGGCGCCGCGTCCCGCGCGCCTTTTACGACTACGCCGACTGCGGCTCCTATAACGAAGATACCTATCGCTCTAACCGCGCCGATCTCGGGACCCTCAAACTGCGGCAGCGGGTGATGGTCGATGTCTCCTCGCGCAGTACCGCGACGACGATCCTCGGTCAGAAGGTCAACGCGCCCTTCGCGCTGGCGCCGATCGGGCTTCTCGGCATGCAGCACGGCGACGGCGAGATCCTCTCCGCCCGCGCCGCGCTCGCGGCCGGCATCCCCTACACACTCTCGACCATGTCGGTCGGTTCGATCGAAGATGTCGCCGAGGCGACCGGCCAGCCGTTCTGGTTTCAGCTCTACGTCATCAAGGACAAGGGCTTCACCAAGGACATCCTGGCCCGCGCGCAACGGGCGCGATGCAGTGCGCTGGTGCTGACAGTCGATCTGCAAGTGCTCGGCCAGCGGCACCGCGACGTGAAGAACGGTCTCACGGTGCCGCCGGAGATGAAGCTGAAGAACATCATCGACATCGCCACCAAGCCGGCCTGGGCGTGGAGCGTGTTGAAAGCCAAGCGCAAGACCTTCGGCAACATCTCGGGCTATGTGCCCGGCATGGAGAACGTCAATTCGCTGGCGCAATGGACCAACGATCAGTTCGACCCGGCGCTGAACTGGAAGGACGTCGCCTGGATCAAGAGCAACTGGCCCGGCAAGCTCATCATCAAAGGCATCATGGATCCGGAAGACGCCAAGATCGCGCTCGACGTCGGCGCCGACGCCATCGTGGTGTCGAACCATGGCGGCCGCCAGCTCGACGGCGCGCCCTCCTCCATCTCCGCGCTGCCGAAGATCGTCGAGACGGTCGGCAGCAAGACCGAAGTCATGTTCGACGGCGGCATCCGCACCGGCGCCGACATCATGCGCGCACTGGCGCTTGGCGCGCGCTCGTGTCTGATCGGCCGCGCATACGTCTACGGCTTAGGGGCCGGCGGCCAGGCCGGCGTCGCCAAAGCGATCGAGATCCTGCGCAAGGAATTCGATGTCACCATGGCGTTGTGCGGCGTTTCCCGGATCGAGGATATCGGACCGCAGGTGATCGCGCCGCGCGAGGCGCGCGATATCGCCGTGGCGGTGCGGCAAGCCGTGCGCAACGCCGCGCGCGACAGTTGAACCGATGGATCGGCCCCTACCGCTCAAGCGCGCGGACTTTCCGCACGTGCTGGCCATCACCACGCGCTGGATGGACAACGACGTCTACGGCCACGTCAACAACGTGGTCTACTACTCGTTCTTCGACACGGTGGTGAACCGCTATCTGATCGAGCACGGCGCGCTCGACTTTGCGAACGGCCCAACGATCGGATTGGTCGTCGAAACCAAATGCAATTACTTCCAGCCGATCGCTTTTCCGGACACCGTGCATGCCGGCCTGCGCGTCGTGCATCAAGGCACCAGCAGCGTGCGCTATGAGGTCGGGTTGTTCCGCAACGACGACAAAACCGCCTCGGCGCAGGGTCACTTCGTGCATGTCTATGTCGACCGCACCACGAACCGCCCGGTGCCGCTGCCGGAGCCACTGAAGAAGGCGCTGGCGGGGTTGCATAGATAGTCGTCGTCCCCGCCAAGGCGGGGACCCATACTCTCTGCCCTCTCGATAAGCCAGGGCTTATGGGACCCCGCCTTCGCGGGGGCGATAGTAACTACCGCCAGCCCAGCGCCGGCGCGACGTGCTTCAAGATCGCCTCGATCACATGCGCGTTGTAATCGACGCCGAGCTGGTTCGGCACGGTGAGCAGCAGCGTGTCGGCCTCGGCAATCGCCTCGTCAGCCTTGAGTTGCTCGATCAGCGCTTCAGGCTCGGCGGCGTAGCTGCGGCCGAAGATGGCGCGCTCGGTTTCGCTTAACAGTCCGACCTGGTCCGATCTGTCGTCGTGGCCGAAATACATGCGGTCCTGATCGCTCACCAGCGCGAAGATGCTGCGCGAGACCGAGACGCGCGGCGTGCGCGTATGCCCCGCCTCCTTCCACGCGTCGCGGAAGACCCGGATTTGCTTGGCCTGCTGCACGTGGAACGGCTCGCCGCTCTCGTCGATCTTCAGCGTCGACGACTGCAGATTCATGCCGAGCTTGGCCGCCCATTCCGCCGTCGCATTGGTGCCGGCGCCCCACCAGATGCGCTCGCGCAAGCCCTCCGAGAACGGCTCGAGACGCAGGGCGCCGGGCGGGTTCGAAAACATCGGCCGAGGATTGGGCTTGGCGAAGCCTTCCCCTTTCAGCACCTCGAGGAACACCTCGGTGTGCCGGCGGGCCATATCGGCATCGGTCATGCCCTCGGGCGGCGCGTAGCCGAAGTAACGAAAGCCATCGATCACCTGCTCGGGCGAACCGCGGCTGATGCCGAGTTGCAGGCGGCCGCCGGCGATGAGATCGGCCGCGCCCGCGTCCTCCGCCATGTAGAGCGGGTTCTCGTAGCGCATGTCGATGACCGCCGTGCCGATCTCGATACGCCTGGTCCTCGCGCCGACGGCCGCGAGCAGCGGAAACGGCGACGCCAGTTGCCGGGCGAAGTGATGGACGCGGAAGTAGGCGCCGTCGGCGCCCAGTTCCTCGGCGGCGACGGCGAGATCGATGGATTGCAGCAGCGCGTCGGCGGCCGACCGCGTCTGCGACTGTCGCGACGGGGTCCAGTGGCCGAAGGAGAGGAAGCCGATGTGTTTCATGGGGGACATGTGGGGACGAAGTGTGTGATTGTCGAATGACCGTTGCGTGTCGCAGCATGACAGGCTTGCAACGGTCCGTCATCCGCCGGTCGGCAAGCTGGGTCAGCACGCACAGCAACCACTGAATTGCGAACGGTCCCGCTTGCCAAAGCGGCGCGCGCGTGGCCCTTATCGCCCCCATGGCTGAGGTGATCATCCGGGACGGCGGCAAACTCGCACCGCATCCGCTGCGCGCGGCGGTGCTGAGCGAGGTGCATGCGCGCCCGTTCACGCCGATCGAGACGCCGCGCCGGGTCCTGCACTTTGCCTTCGAGACCGCCGCCGAGGCCGCACGCGCCGACCGCGCCGTGCTGACCGAACTATGCCGGCAGCGCGGTCTCGATTCGCCGAAGGACGGCAGCAAGCATCACCGTCTGCGCCTGGGCGGCGCCGTGCTGCGCTGGGAGCAGCATTCCGAATTCACGACTTACACGTGGGAGTTACCGTCGGAGACGCTGGTGCCGTTCCTGCCATCAGGCTCGGCATTGGCGACTCCGATGACCGTGCTGCCGCAGCCCGGACCGCTCATCGTCGCGCTCGACCTGCATCTTCTACCCGATGCCGAGACGAGCGCCACCACCGGCCAATTGTTCGACCGCGCCTCGCTCGCGGTCGCCGAGAACGCCGAAGGCGATGCGTTGTTCGCCACCGACTTCCAGGCCGACCCGAACGGCTTCATCCGTATTCTCGTGCTCGACCGCGGCCTCGGCGCCGAGCGCGCGGGCGCGCTGGTGCAACGGATCATCGAGACCGAAACCTATCGCACCTTGGCCCTGCTCGGCCTGCCGGAGGCGCAGCGGCTGGCGCCCTCGATCAGCCGCATCGAGCAGCGTCTCGCCGAAGTGACGGAGGAGATGCGGCGCTCCCAGCAGTTCGTCGACAACCACCGGCTGCTCGACGAACTGACCGCGCTCGCTGCCGAACTGGAGGCTGGCGCGGCGGCGAGCCTTTTCCGCTTCGGGGCCAGCCGCGCCTATGAGGAAATCGTGCACCTGCGCCTGCAGACGATCGGCGAGCGCAAGGTCGAGGGTTTCCCGACCTGGTCGTCGTTTCTGGCTCGACGCATGGCGCCGGCGATGCGCACCTGCATCACCACCGCCGAGCGGCAAGCCAACCTGTCGCAGAAGCTGGCGCGCGCCGCCAACCTCTTGCGCACGCGCGTCGATGTCGAACTCGAACAGCAGAACCGCGATCTCCTGCGCTCGATGAACGAGCGCACGCGCCTGCAACTGCGATTGCAGACCACGGTCGAAGGCTTGTCGGTGGCGGCGATCAGCTATTACGTCGTCGCCCTGTTCGGCCACATTCTCGAGGGCGTGCACAGCGAAGGCGTGCCGGTGAACGTGTCGGCGGCGACCGCTCTGTTCGTGCCGGTGGCGGTGCTGGCGATCTGGTGGGTGGTGCGACGGATCAGGCGCACGCATATTGGCGGCGTGGAATAACGAGCACGTTCGGTTAAACGGCGGCACTGGCGCGGAGAGGAAACATGGCCTTCGCGATCAAGGTGGAAGTTCAAGATCCGCGGGCGAAAGCCTTCGCCTTCCTCGCGCAGAAGACGATGTATGGCGGCAAGCACATCACCGCGGGTGACACCATCTTCGTGTTCGCGAGCGAAAACGAAGGCGGACAGGGCCTCGTCGCGCGCGGCATCGTCACTTCCGCCGCAGCGGTTGCAAAGAAGCGCGGCATTGCCCGGCAAACGCCGCGTGTAAGCGTCACCGTTAAACGTACAAAATTGGCGAAGCAACCGCTGGGGCGGAACGAGCTCAAACGCTTCGCCGATTGGGACGACGGCCAGCCTCAGACAGAACTCAATTTCAAATTCTATCGTCAGGCGACGAACAAGATCGTCGGCATCTCCGATGAAGCGGCGGCGTTCCTAAACAAGTTCTTCTAGAGTGCATTGCGCCTGGCTGGCAACGCCTCACATTCCGTTCGCCCCCGCGAAAGCGGGGGCCCAGCGGCCAAAAGCACAAATATTCAAATGCCGCGCTGGATTTCAACCCGACCACAAGCGCTCTAGCGCAACCCAGACGGTCTCTGCTCGCTGATCACTCCGCTGCCTGCCGCGCCGGCACGGGTGCTCGCGCCAGCACCTGATGGATTTGCGCGACCACTGCCGCACCCTCACCGATCGCCGCACCGACGCGCTTGGTCGAGCCGGCGCGCACGTCGCCGATGGCAAAGATGCCTGGCATGCTGGTCTCGAGCGGCAGCGGCGGGCGGCCGGGATCGTCCTCCGCCGGAAAGCCCTGGCCGGTGACGACAAAGCCCTTGCCGTCGACCGCGACACAGTCATCGAGCCAGCCGGTGTTAGGGTCCGCGCCGATAAACAGGAACAGGTGGCGCAACGGAATCCGATGCATCTCGCCGCTTCGCGTCCGGAGCGTCGCGCTCATGAGGCCGCAAGTCGTGCTGCCTTCGAGCGCCGCCACCTCGGCGCCGATCTTCAATTCGACATTCGGCAATGCCGAGATGCGATCGATCAGATAGCGCGACATGGTCTCTTCCAAACGCCGGCGCACGACCAGCTTGAGACGCTTCACTTTGGGCGCGAGATAGACCACAGCTTGCCCGGCGGAATTGCCGCCGCCGATCAACGCGACGTCCTCGCCCTCGCACAATTTGGCTTCGATCGGCGACGCCCAATAGGACACGCCGTTGCTGTCGAAGTCGGAAAGATTTGGAATATCCGGCCGCCGGTAGCGTGCGCCCGAAGCGATGACGATGGTGCGCGCACGGATTGTGAGGCCGTTCGATATCTCGAGCGAAAACGGATCCGTCGAACAGCGCTCCGGCCCACCGCAGTCGAGCCGTTCCACCTGCAGCGGAATGGCGAGTTCGGCACCGAACTTCTGCGCCTGCGTGAAGGCGCGACCGGCCAGCGCCTGCCCGGATATGCCGGTCGGGAAGCCGAGATAATTCTCGATGCGCGCGGACGCGCCCGCCTGACCGCCATAGGCGCGCTGGTCGAACACGATCACCGACAGCCCTTCCGATGCGGCATAGACCGCCGCGGCGAGACCGGCGGGACCGGCACCGACGACCGCAACGTCGTACAATGCGCAGGGCGCAATCTCCGGCATGATGCCGAGACACACTGCGGCTTCGGCGTCGGTCGGGCGTCTCAGCAGCTTACCGTTAGGGCAGATCATCAACGGCAGTTCGTGCGGCTGCACCGCAAAACGCTCGATTGCGGCGCGTGCCTCTTCGTCGGCATCCGCATCCATGACCGTGAACGGATAGCCGTTGCGCGTCAGAAAGCCCTGCAGACGAATACACTCGGCCGAACGGCCGCGGTCGATGATGACCGAGCCGGCACCACCGTCCTGGATCAGCGCCACGCGCCGCAGGATGAAAGCGCGCATCATCATCTCGCCGACCTCGGCCGAACCGATGACCAAAGCGCGCACATGCGCCGCGTCGAACGGCAGCGCCGTGCAGCCCTCGGATCCGGCACGGCCGGACGCCAGTGTGCCGCGGCCGGACAGCTGACTGACCTCGCCGCTGAACTGGCCGCTCGACAACGACACGACGGACGATTCGCTGTGCAGGCCGTCGCGGCGCGACGTCTCGATGCCGCCCTCCAACACCAGCCAGGACGGCACGTTGCGCGTGCCGACGTCGTATATCAGCTCGCCCGGCGCGAAATGCCGCGCCTCACCGCTGGCGAAACGCCGAGCGATTTCGATCTGGGCCGCGTCGAGCACGGGGTACAGTTGGTCAAAACGCGTCTCAGCAAGACTCATGAGAAAACTCCGTCGCCCCTCCGGCGGGCGAACTTTAGCATAAAGATTCCGTATGTCGGCCCGGCGAAAGATGTGGTCGACTCATCCCAATTCTGTGATCGGGCCCCAATGGCGCCGTTGGAACCCGCGCCTATTTAGTATGAACCGCCAGCGAGGGTGACAGCATGCGCACCGAGCGTCTTTCATTTTCCAACGCAAAAGGGGAGAAGCTGTCTGCTCTGATCGACTTCCCACTCGGCAAGCCCGACGCCTTCGCCCTATTCGCGCACTGCTTCACCTGCGGCAAGGACAATCTTGCGGCCAAACGCATCGCCGAGCGGCTGGCGATGAATGGCATCGCCGTGCTGCGGTTCGACTTTACCGGGCTCGGCACCAGCGAGGGCGATTTCGCCGACACGCATTTTTCGTCAAATGTAGACGATCTCGTCGCCGCCGCCGATTATCTGCGTGAGCACCACGGTGCACCGGCCATCCTGATCGGGCACAGCCTCGGCGGCGCGGCCGTAATTGCCGCCGCGCATCGGGTTCCCGAGGCGCGCTGCGTGGTCACGATCGCGGCGCCGAGCGATCCGATGCACGTCACCGCGCAGTTCAAGGACGACGTCGACAAGATCAAGGCTGACGGCGAATTGGAGGTGGCGCTGGCCGGACGGCCGTTCCGCATCAAGCGCGCTTTCCTCGAAGACGTGGCGCAGCACAAGTTGCACGACTATCTCGCCGATCTGCACAAGGCGCTTCTGATATTCCACTCGCCTACCGATCAGACAGTCGGCATCGACAGCGCCACCTATATCTTTACCCATGCGAAGCATCCGAAGAGCTTCGTCTCGCTCTCCGGCGCCGATCATCTCCTGAGCAAGAAAAGCGACGCCGCCTATGTCGCCAATGTGATCGCGGCCTGGACCACGCGCTACATCGAACAGGCCGAGGAGCGCACGGATGCCGATGTCGAAGCCGGCACGGTGCTGGTGCGCGAGACCGGGCAAGGCAAGCTGCAGCAGGAAGTGCTCAGCGGGCCGCACCGTTTCCGGGCCGACGAGCCGGTACAGGTCGGCGGCGACGACTCGGCGCCCTCTCCCTACGATTACCTGCTGGCCGCTCTCGGCGCCTGCACGGCGATGACGATCAGGCTTTATGCCGAACGCAAGAAGCTGCCTCTCGATCGCGTGTCGGTCAGATTGACGCACAACAAGATTCACGCCGAGGACTGCCTCAACTGCGAGACGAAGGAGGGCATGCTCGATCGCATCGATCGTCATCTGACCTTTGAGGGCGCGCTTACAGATGAGCAGCACAAGCAATTGCTGGTCATTGCCGACAAATGCCCGGTGCACCGGACCCTGACGTCGGAGATCGATATCCGCACCTTCGAGCGGCCCGCCGTGCCGGAGACGACGTAAACGCCGATCCCCGCGTCCGACTGCGGCTTATCACGTGATTGTATAACACCGCTCGTCCGTCCCATATGGGAGGGATGCAGGAACACCACGCTCATCGGCACGATCACGCGCACGAACATGACGGCGCTTGCGCCACTGCACAGAGCGTGACCGCGCCGTCGGATTTTCGTGCTGGCCGCGCTTACAAGGTGCAAGGCCTGTGCTGCGCCGACGAAGTTGCGGCATTGCGCAAGGCGGTTGGTCCGCTGTTCGGCGGCGGCGAGCGCCTCGCCTTCGACGTCCTGAATGCCCGCATGACGGTGCCGGCCGATGCCGGCGCCGTCAAAGACGAAGCGATCCTGAAAGCCGTCGCCGCGACCGGCATGAGCGCGACGCCCTGGAGCGCCTCGGCCGGCAAGGACGAAACCGACGCCGTTCGCCGCCAGCAGATATTCTTCACCGCGGCGAGCGGCGTCTTCGTGCTAATCGGCATCGTCATCCATATCGCGCTGGCCGGCGGTCTCGCCGAAGCCTGGAAACTGTTCGGCTCGCACGCCGAAGAGCCGATGCCGCTGCCGGAAGTTTTGGCTTATGCCGCCGCGGCGGCGCTCGGCGCGCGCTTCGTCGCGGTCAAGGCCTGGTATGCCATCCGCAATCTGCGCCCCGACATGTATCTGCTGATGTCCGTCGCCGTCATCGGCGCGATGATCATTGGCGAGTGGTTCGAGGCTGCGACCGTGTCGTTCCTGTTCGCCCTGTCGCTGGCGCTTGAAAGCTGGAGCGTCGGCCGTGCGCGCCGCGCTATCGCGGCGCTGCTCGACCTCGCACCGCCGACGGCGCGCCTGTTGCGCCGGGACGGCGCGGAAATCACCGTGCCCGTCGCCGAGGTCAGGCCGGGCAACCGCTTCGTCGTCCCCGCCGGCGAGCGCATCCCGCTCGACGGCCGCGTCACCGAGGGCCTCAGTGCCGTCAACCAGGCGCCCATCACCGGCGAAAGCGTGCCGGTGGAAAAGCAGCCCGGGGCGGAAGTCTTCGCCGGCACCATCAACGGTGACGGCACGCTCATCGTCCGCGCCACCAAATCCGCGCAGGACACGACGCTGGCCCGCATCATCCAGATGGTCGAGGACGCGCACGCGCGCCGCGCGCCGTCGGAACAATGGGTCGAGCGCTTCGCGCGCGTCTACACGCCGGCCGTGATGACGCTCGCGATCCTCATCTTCGTGCTGCCGCCGCTTCTCTTCGGCGAAGCCTGGGGCGACTGGTTCTATCGGGCGCTGGTGCTGCTGGTCATCGCCTGCCCTTGCGCGCTCGTCATCTCGACGCCGGTCTCCATCGTGGCGGCGCTCGCCTCGGCCGCGCGCGCCGGCGTTCTCGTCAAAGGCGGCGCCTTCATTGAACTGCCGGCACGCCTGAAAGCCATCGCGCTCGACAAAACCGGCACGATCACCCGCGCCGAACCGCAGATCGCGCGCATCGTTCCGCTCGGCAACCACACCGAAGCGGAGCTCATCGCCCGCGCCGCCGCGCTCGAAGCCCGCTCGACGCATCCGCTGGCGCGCGCCATCCTGGGTTATGCGCAAGCGCAAGGCATCGCGGCCGAGCCGGCCACCAACGTACAGGTGCTGCAAGGCAAAGGCCTGACCGGGACATTTGCCGGCGAGGAGTTCTGGCTCGGCTCGCATCGTTATGTCGCCGAGCGCAACCAAAGTACGCCTGACATCGTACGCGCAGCCGAGGCGATGGAAGCGGACGGCAAGACCGTCATCGTCGTCGGCAACCAGCGCCATGTCTGCGGCCTCATTGCCGTTGCCGATACGATCCGGCCGGAAGCGCGCGCGGTGGTGAGGCAGTTGCACGAGGCCGGCATTGCCCACGTCGCGATGCTGACTGGCGACAACCGTGTGACGGCGGAGGCCATTGCCCGCGAAGTTGGTATCGACGAGGTGCACGCCGAACTGCTTCCCGAGGACAAGGTCCGCAAGGTCGAGGAACTGGTCAAACGTTACGGCACGGTGGCGATGGTCGGCGATGGCGTGAACGATGCCCCCGCGCTGGCGCGCGCCAATCTTGGCATCGCCATGGGTACGATCGGCTCGGACGCAGCGATCGAAACGGCCGACATCGCGCTGATGACCGATGACGTATCGAAGCTCGCTTGGCTCGTGCGCCACGCCAAGCGCACACTCGGCATCATCCGCCAGAACATCGGCTTCTCGCTGGCGTTGAAGGCGGCCTTCGTCGTGCTGACCTTCGCCGGCATGGCCAGCCTGTGGGCGGCCATCGCCGCCGACACCGGCGCATCGCTACTGGTGGTGCTCAACGGGCTGCGGCTGCTCAAGGGTTCCAAGGCCGCCGGGTAAACCGGGGCCCCGACCTCACTTTTTTCAATTTCCCCCCATAGGACGGGACGGCAGGCCAACTACAGCGCCGTGGCATGGCACAAATCGTGCTTGTTATACTTTAGTCATACATGATTGAATTGCGCACGAGCCTGACATGAACCTCAACCGCCGCGCCGATCCTCGCCTCGTCTGGGCTGCCACCGTGCTCGCCCTGGCCGTGTTCGTGCTCTACGTCGCGCGAATCTGAGGCGAAGATTCTTTCCCGTTATCTTCCTTGAGCTTGGGCCCGACGTGCCTCAGCACCGCCATTTGTAGCGGCTTGACGGTCTCTGGGGCTTCGGCCAAACTAGAACAAATAGGGAACAATGAGACGCCAACGGCTTTGAACAAAGGCCGAATAACCTTACGTCTCCAGAGGCTTATAGGATGCTCGAAGAATTACGCCAACGCCTCCAGGCGCTTGAGCGCCCGCCTGGTCTCGAAGACGATCCAGGCACGGTGCCGCTTGGGATTGAGGGCATCGATCAGGTGCTCGGTGGCGGCCTCACCCGCGGCGCACTGCATGAGATCGCCGCGGCCGGCGAGGCCCATATCCCCTCCGCCGCCGGCTTTGCCGCGGGAGTGGCGGCGCTCTCGTGCGCCCCATCTCGCTTTCTGAAAGCGGGGAGAGATCACAAAGGCGCCGTCTGGATCGCCGAGGACATGGCGCTCGCCGAGAGCGGCTCGCTCCACGGTCCCGGTCTCATCGATGTCGGCCTCGCCCCTGAGCGGCTGGTCATGGTCGCGGCCGGACACCGGCGCGATCTGTTATGGGCCATGGAAGAAGCCCTGCGCTGCCGTTCGATCGGCGTGGTGATCGGCGAATTGCGCGGTGGCGCGCTCGACACCATGGCGGTGCGGCGCCTGTCGCTCGCTGCGGCCGAAAGCGGCGCCCTCGCCGTGCTGCTGCGCGCGATGCCTGCAAGCGACGCCTCCACCGCCGCCACCCGCTGGATTATCGGCGCGGCTCCCTCGGCGCCGAACGCTTACGGCCTCGGTACCCCCTGCTTTGCCGCCCAACTCGTGCGCAACCGCCGTGGTCCCGCCGGCACCTGGATCATCGAATGGAGTGAAAGCGATGCACGCTTCATCCCCGCAACGCATGCTCAGCCTGTGGCTCAACCGGTTCCTCACCGACCGCATCGCAAGATCGCGTGAGAGCTCTTTATCCCTCCCCCTCCAGGGGAAGGATAAAGAAGTCGTCGTCGCCGGCAAACGCGGCACTGCCGATGTGCTGGTGGCGGTCGACGCGGCGGCGGAAAGCTTGGGGCTTTCGCCCGGCCTTGGCCTTGCGCAGGCGCGCGCCATGCATCCGGCGATCGATGTCGTGCCGGAGGATGCCGAAGCCGATGCGGCGCTGCTCGAGAAGATCGCCGACTGGTGCCTGCGCTATACGCCGCTCGTCGCCTGCGACGGCCGCGACGGCCTGCTGCTCGACATTGGCGGCTGTGCGCATCTTTACGGCGGTGAGGACGCGCTCGTCGCCGATCTGAGCACGCGGTTGGAAGCGGCGGGCTTTGCCTTTTCCATCGCCATTGCCGGCACCATCGGCGCCGCCTGGGCCGCCGCGCGCTTCGGCAATCCCGGCCGCTATGCCGGCGGCGAGGAACGCACGCTCTTGTCGCCGCTGCCCCTTTTGGCGCTGCGCATCACGCCGGCAACCGCGGCTTCGCTCGCGCGCGTCGGCTTGAAGCGCATCGGCGACATCATCGACCTGCCGCGCGCACCGCTCACCGCCCGCTTCGGCGCCGATCTCATGCGGCAACTCGACCGCGCTTTGGGGCGCGAGCACGAACCCCTGACGCCGCGTTTGCCGGTCGCGCCTTACGTCGCCGAGCAGCGTTTTGCCGAACCGATCGCGCGTGAAGAGGATGTGCTGGCGGTGACCGAGCGGCTCGCCGCGCGACTCCAAACCGCATTGGAACGGCGCGGCGACGGCGCCCGGCGCCTCGAGCTCACGCTGTTTCGCACCGACGGCGCCGTGCGCCGCATCGCCGCCGGCACGTCACGCCCTTTACGCGATCCGCAAGAGATCCGCGCCTTGTTCGTCGAGCGACTGGCCGCGCTCGCCGATGCCTTCGATCCCGGTTTCGGTTTCGACATGGCGCGGCTGGCGGTGCTGACAGCCGAGCAATGCCCGCCGGAACAGATCGGCATCGGCGGCGCCAGCGATGCCGCCGAGATTGGCCGAATGGTCGATCACTTAAGCGCGCGGCTCGGCAGCGGCCGCGTGCGGCGTCTCATCGCGCGGGACAGTCATATTCCCGAACTCGCGGCAGTGGCAGCGCCGGCGCAGGCTGTCCGGGATGACGATGGCTGGGCGACCTTCCGCCGTCATCGCGCCGATGCCGATCTGGCGCCACGTCCGTTGCGATTGTTGGCGCAGCCCGAGCCGATTGAGGCGATCGCGGAGGTACCGGACGGGCCGCCGCTGCGTTTCGTCTGGCGCCGCGCACATCATCAGATCGTCGCCGCCGAAGGTCCCGAACGCATTGAAGGCGTCTGGTGGAGCGAACACGGCGGGCATCGTTCAGGAAATCCCGCACGCGACTACTTCCGCGTCGAGGACAAGAATGGGCTGCGCTTCTGGCTGTTTCGCGCCGGCCTTTATCGCGAACTGATGCCCGGCATGCCGGCACCGGCCTGGTATGTGCACGGCACGTGCGCGTAACTCTTTTACCCTCTCCCCCTGTGGGAGAGGGTGACGAGCAGCGTTAGCTGCGAGCCGGGTGGGGGAAATGACGATCGAGCAAGCGCCCTCACCCCGCAGGCTTCGGCCGCGACGCTCTCCCACGAGGGCAGAGGGTTAGTCGGCGCGAGAGAGTACCAAGTTCATGCGTTATCTCGAATTCGCCGTCGCCTCGAACTTCTCTTTCCTGCGCGGCGCCTCGCATCCTGAAGAGCTGATGATGCAGGCAACGCATGCCGGGCTCACCGGTCTTGGCCTATGCGATCGCAACACCGTCGCCGGCGTCGTACGCGCGCATCTGGCCAAGCGCGAGCATAATCTGCCATTGCGCTATCATCCGGGCACGCGGCTCGTCTTTACCGATGGCACGCCCGACATCCTCGTCTATCCGAAGAACCGCGCCGGCTGGGGGCGGCTCACGCGGCTGCTCACGATCGGCAATCTGCGCGGCAAGAAGGGCGAATGCATTCTCACGCGCGAGGATTTGATCGCGCATGCGTTTGGAATCGAACTGGTGGTGATGACGACGTCGACGTCTGAGGCGCTCTCTCAGTTGCCGCCCCCTCCCCCATCGCAAGCTTGGCTTGGCCGACTTGCGCACGAAAATTCGCAACCCGGGCAGGCACTCAAGGGAACTCTCTCCACTTTCCGCTCCATCGCTCCCGGCCGGGTGCGGCTGGCAGCTTCGATGCTCTATCGTGGACGCGATCGGGCGCGCCTTGCGCATCTCAAGGACATCGCGCGCGAGGCCAAGGTGCCGCTGATCGCGATCAACGATGTGCACTTCCATCATCCCGAACGGCGCCAGCTTGCCGACGTACTCATCTGCATCCGCGAGAAGGTCACCATCGACAGCGCCGGCCGCAAACTCGCCGTCAATGCCGAACGCTTCCTGAAGCCGCCGGCGGAAATGGCGCGGCTGTTCCGCGACGCCCCGGAAGCCATCGAGGAAACCCTCGCGCTGAGCGAAGCACTCGGCTTCTCGCTCGACGAACTGAAATACGAATATCCCGACGAGCGTGTGGATGGTTTCGCTTCGCCACAGGAAGCGCTCGAGCATCTTGCCTTTGAAGGCGCGGCCCGGCGTTATCCCAACGGCATCGACGACGCGGTCCGCCAGACGCTTGCCCACGAATTCGCGCTCATCGCCCAGCGTCGATATGCGCCCTACTTCCTCACCGTCTACGAGATCGTTCGCTATGCACGTTCGCAAGGCATCCTCTGCCAGGGCCGCGGCTCGGCCGCCAACTCGACGGTTTGTTATTGCCTCGGCATCACCGAGGTCGATCCGGTACGCGGCGGCCTGCTGTTCGAGCGCTTCATCTCCACCGAGCGCGACGAGCCGCCCGACATCGACGTCGACTTCGAGCACGAGCGGCGCGAGGAAGTCATCCAGTACATCTACGAGAAATACGGCCGCGACCATGCCGGCATCGCCGCCACCGTCATCTCCTACCGCGGCCGTTCGGCGATCCGTGAGGTCGGCAAGGCCTTCGGCCTGAGCGAGGACATGATCGGCGCGCTGTCGTCGTCGATCTGGGGCGGCGGTGGCGGTGACGTGTCGCAGGACGCGGTCAAGCGGACCGGCCTCGATCCGACCAGCCCGCGGATGCGGCAAGTCCTCGATCTCGCCCGCGAGATCAACGGCTTCCCACGCCATCTGTCGCAGCATGTCGGTGGCTTCGTCATCACCCGCAGCCGGCTCGACGAGGTCATGCCGATCGGCAATGCGGCGATGGACAAGCGCACCTTCGTCGAATGGGACAAGGACGATCTCGACGCGCTCGGCATTCTCAAAATCGATGTTCTCGGCCTCGGCATGCTGTCGTGCCTGCGCAAGGCATTCGATCTGGCCGTCAAACACTATCCGAAAGCACTGCCACAAACGCGGCTCGCGCCTCTCCTGCCCTCTCCCGCCAGGGAAGAGAATGCAACGACAGCCGTCGATCTTTCAGTCATCCCGCCCGAAGATCCCGCCGTCTACCGCATGCTCAGCCGCGCCGACTCGCTCGGCGTGTTCCAGGTGGAAAGCCGCGCGCAGATGACCATGCTGCCACGCCTGCGGCCGAAGACTTTCTACGACCTCGTCATCGAAGTGGCGATCGTCCGCCCCGGCCCGATCCAGGGCAACATGGTGCATCCTTATCTGCGCCGGCGGCAGGGACTGGAGAAGCCCGACTACCCCAAGCCGGCTTATGGCGAGGCCAACGAGCTCGAATCGATCCTCCAGAAGACCCTGGGCGTGCCGCTGTTCCAGGAGCAGGCGATGAAGATCGCCATCGTCGCCGGCGGCTTCACGCCCGGCGAGGCCGACAAGCTGCGGCGCGCCATGGCAACGTTCAAACGCACCGGCACCATCGGCACCTTCCGCGACAAGATGGTGAACGGCATGCTGGCGAAAGGCTATGCGCGCGACTTCGCCGAACGCTGCTTCGGCCAGATCGAAGGCTTCGGCGAATACGGCTTTCCGGAAAGCCATGCGGCGAGCTTCGCCATCCTGGTTTATGCCTCGGCCTGGCTGAAGTGCCATTATCCCGATGTGTTCGCCGCGGCGCTGCTCAACGCGCAGCCGATGGGCTTCTACGCGCCGTCGCAAATCGTGCGCGACGCGCGCGAGCACGGCGTTACGGTGCTGCCGCCCGACGTGAACCATTCGGCATGGGATTCGACGCTGGAGCCCGCGCCGCTCGCCACGCCGCACGATATGCACCGCGACATGCATGGCGATATCCGCACCACGCACGCCATCCGCCTGGGCCTGCGCGAGATCAAGGGCATGAGCGAGGAGGATGCCAAATTGATCGCCGCGCGGCGCGGTGGGTCTTACGACTCGGTACGCGACCTGTGGCTGCGCACCGGCCTGCCGACGCGCGTCCTGGAGCGGCTCGCCGATGCCGATGCCTTCGGTTCGCTCGGCCTCACGCGGCGCGATGCGCTGTGGGCCGCCAAGGCGCTCGGCCGCGTCGGCGATGGCGACGACGATCTGCCATTGTTCATCCGCAGGCCGCGCCACTCCGCTGTCATGCCCCGCACAAGCGAACCCGACGTTGCCTTGCCCCCCATGCCGATCGGCGAAGAGGTCGTGAACGACTACCGCTTCCTGCGCCTGTCGCTGCGCGCGCACCCGGCGCAGTTCCTGCGCGAGGACCTCGGCCGCCGCGGCATCCTGCGCAACGAAGCGCTGCGCACCATCGCCTCCGGCGCGCGCGTGCAGATCTCCGGCCTCGTCACCTGCCGGCAGCGGCCAGGCTCGGCCAACGGCGTGGTGTTCATGACCATCGAAGACGAAAGCGCGGTGGCCAACGCCATCGTGTGGCCGAAGGTCTTCGAGCGCGTGCGGCCCATCGTGCTCGGCGCGCGTTACGTCGCGATCCGCGGCCGCGTGCAGTCGGAATCGGGCGTCATCCACGTGGTCGCGGAAGAGCTCGAGGATCTGACGCCGTGGCTCGCGAGACTTGCCGAACACGGTGCCGACATCGACGGCCTCGCGCGCTGCGACGAGGTGCGGCGCCCGATCGAAGAGATGCGCGAGGCCCGCGCGAATGCCGGCCGCGATAGTCGGCTGGCGCGGCTCATCCGCGAAATGCCGGAACTAGCGGCCGATCTCGGCGTGCATGCGCGCGGTTCCGCGCATGCGCCCGCCCGCAAAGCGCGCTGATCTACATCGGCGGCGCGACGTCGCGCCCGACGATGATGCGCGCCGCGGCCCAGTTGCCGTCGGCCTGATGCGTCGCCCCCGGAATGACAACCTGGGCGCCCGACTTGAGATCGCCGTTATTGCCGGCGACGAGACTGACCACCTTGGTCTCCGGCGTCACCTCGACGGTCTTTTCACTGTCGCCATACTTCAACGTCAGGGCCGTGCCGCTCGTCTTGGCGACGCTGCCGCCCACCGTGCTCGGCCCCGCCGCCGCGCCATTGCCCATCGCACTGACCGTGCCGTTGGTCATGGTGCTCTTCGGCCGATAATCGTAAGCGCGATCGCCCTCGCCGGTGCCGCGCATTGCACTCGGGAAGATGTGCACTTCGGCCGCCTTCCAGCCGCCACCCTGTGCCGGCTCGGCCGTAGCACCAACGAAATCGCCCGCCTTGACGTCCGCGAGCGAGGCCTTCACCACGGCGCTGATCTTGGCATCGATGAGCTTGACCTTCAGCGTTTCGCCGCTGCGCGACTTCACGGTCAACAGCGGCCCGTCCACCTGCTCAATCGTGCCACGCACGATGGAAGGCTTGACCTGCGCGAACGCCGGGACAAGGGCAAACGCAAAAATCGCACCGGCCACCGCCGGCAGAGACCGCATCATAGCTATTCCTTTCAACACTCTGTTGCGTCGCCCCGCAAACCACATCGGTGCTTCCCGATGCTTTATCGCGAACACATATAGCTACATCGCCGGGACGATACCGCGACCGACGTATAACGTTTTCGCGATCACGGAGCCGTCCGGCTGCTTGTCGCCACCCATAACGATGACCGCGGTGCCCGGCTTCAGCTCGCTCTTGTCGCCGACGGCCACGGCGGTGATGACGGTTGCCGGCGTGACGGCGATCTTCGCCTCGCCGTCCTTGTATTTGACGGTGAGCGACTCGCCGTCTTTCGCCTCGACCTTGCTCTCGACATAGGCATTGGTCATCGTGCTGCCGGGACGTGCGTCCCACGGCCCATGCCGGTCCGGCACCACGCCGCGCTGCGCCGGCAAAAAGATGTGGATCGAAAAAGCCTCGATGCTGCCGTCTGGCCGCGGCATGCCGGCGACACCGACGAAAGTATCGTTCTTGATATCGGCCAGCGAGGCCTTCACCAGCGCCGAAACGCGCGCATCGTCGGCCAGCTTGACGTTCACCGTCGCACCGCGCCGGTCCTTGACCTGGAGCGTTGTGCCGTCGGTCTTCTCGATCTCGCCGCGGATGCGTGTCGGCTGCTGCGCCGACGCGGCCGTCATCATGAGAACGGCTATCGCAAGACCAAAAGCAGATCGAATCCCCGTGACCTTCCGCATGGGTTCCTCCTGAAGGCGCTGAAGACTGCGCCCGGACGAACCCCTGCCGCGGCTACATATTCCCCTGCGACTTGGCCGGTTTCGTCTTCACTTTTTCTTGCTTGGCCGCCGGGAGCTTCTCTTGCACCTTTTCGCGCAAGTCGGCCTCGACCAAGGCTCTGAGTTCCGCCGTCACTTCCGGCTTCACGCCGAACCAAAGCTCGAACCCACGCACGGCCTGATGCAGCAACATGCCGAGGCCGTCCGCGGTGCGCAGTCCGCGCTCGCGCGCGGTCGCCAGCAGCTTGGTCACCAAAGGGCTGTAGACGAGATCGGTGACCACCAACGACGGCGGGCAGCGCAAATTGATCTCCAGCGGCGGCTGGCCAACCATGCCAAGGGAGGTGGTGTTGACCAGAAGTCCGGCACTGCCAAGCAGCCCCGTGATTTCGTCCCAAGCCGCCGGCTTCACCCGCGCCCCGAATTGCTTCTGCAATATTTTGGCGCGTTCGATGGTGCGGTTGACCACATAGACACGCTGCACGTCGCGGGCCAGCAAGGCGAACACCACGGCGCGCGCGCCGCCCCCGGCGCCCAGCACCACGGCATTCTCGAGGCCCCGGTCCCAACCCGGCGTCGCGCTGTCGAGGTTCGCCAGAAAACCCTCAACGTCGGTATTGGTCGAACGCAGCGTGCCGTCGGCATCCCAGAGCGTGTTCGCCGCGCCGACAGCGCGGGCGCGCTCGTCCGGCTGCGTCAGGGCGAGCGCCGCTTCCTTGTGCGGCACGGTGACATTCGCGCCGACATACCCATGATCGCGCAGGTTCTTCACGAAGTCGCCGAATGCGTCGGGCGCCACTTCCTCGCGCCGGTATTCGGCGTCGAGGCCGTGCTGCTTGATCCAATAGTTATGGATCAGCGGCGAGCGCGAATGCGCGACAGGCCAGCCGATGATACACGCGCGCTTCGTCATTGTTCGGCGACAACCTCGTTACGCAAAATTCCAATCTCCGGACATTCGACTTCGATCGTATCGCCCGGCTTCAGCCAGACCGGCGGATCGCTCTTCACGAGCTTCACCGGGGTGCCGGACACGATGATGTCTCCCGGCTTCAACGTCATGAAGGTCGAGACATAGGCAATGAGGTCCGCGAACGACTTGATCATGTTGCCGGTGTTGTCGTCCTGCACGACCGCGCCGTTGACGCGGACCGTGAGATGCAACGGCTTGGTGAGGTCGACTTCGTCGCTGGTGACGATCCAGGGGCCGATGCTGCCGGTCGCGTCCCAGTTCTTGCCTTGCGTCACATTGAACTTGCCATGGCGCAGCCAGTCGCGAATGGTTCCTTCGTTACACAAGGTGACGCCGACGACGTGATCGAGCGCGGTCTCGGGCGCGATCCGGCGTCCCACCTTGCCGATAACGATCGCGATCTCGCCTTCGTAATCGAGCTGCTCCGATTCGACTGGACGCACGATCGGCTGCCGATGGCCGACAAGCGAATCCGGCGCGCGATAGAACATGCTCGGATATTTCGGAATCTCCTGGTCGCCGTAATCGGCATTGCGATTGAGGTAATTGATGCCGATGCAGAGGATCTTCTCCGGCGCCAGGAGCGGCGGCAGCATTTCCACTTCGCTCAACCGGTAATCCGCCCGCACGCCTTCGGCGGCGGCACGCGCATTGTCGAGCGCGCCGTCGCGCAGCAGATCGAGCGCGGTTTCGTAGCGCGTTCCGAGCCGCAGCTTGAGATCGACCACACCGTCGCCGACCACCGCGCCATAGCTCTCGCGCCCCCTCACCCTGTAGCTTGCCAATTTCATCGGCTGTCCAGACTTTGACCGGCCACGGGCCGCTTGGAGAAAGTTACGGTTCGGCGATATGCTTAGCAGACCTGCGGCAGCGATCTAGTCCGCAGCCCGGGGAGCCGTCAACGCCGGAGGGCGCATGCCGCATATCATCGCCGAGTATTCGGCCAATCTGGAAGATTGTCTCGACGTCCAAGGACTTGTGGATGATTTGCACCGGGCGGCCATCGAGGCCCAAGTGGCGGAACTCGCGGCCATCCGCAGCCGTGCCGCGCGGCGCTTACATTGTCGCGTCGCCGACGGCAACCCCGCCAATGGTTTCGTTCACATTGTGGCGCGTCTGCGCGTCGGGCGCAGCGAGGAGCAGCGCAAGAACCTCGGACAACTGCTATTCGATGCCGCCGACAAACGGCTTGCTGAAGTATATAAAGCGCATCCTCTCGGCCTGACCGTCGAGATCCATGAGATCGATCATCTCACCTTCCGCCGCAACACGTTACGCGAACGCGCAGAGAACGTCGCTTAAGGTATCATGAAATCCATTTTCATCGATTGTAACGATCAGCTTGCGCCTGTTTGGGCCAAGGTCATCCGCCCCGACGATCCGGCGATCACCGTCCACCACACCGACCGCGTGGGCGACGAGTTGCCCCAGGTGATCGGCGACAACGAAATCGCGCTCGACGATCACTCTTATATGCCGACCTCCTTGGTCGCGCAGTGCCCGCGCCTCAAGCATATCGTCTTTCTCGGCACGGGCGCGGCGAGCTACATGAACATTGCCGAGCTGAAAGAGCGCGGCATAGCCGTCCACACGATCAAGGGCTATGGCGACACGGCGGTGGCCGAACACACCATCGCCCTGATGTTCGCCGCGGCCCGCGATGTGGCGCGCATGGACCGCGACGTGCGCGCGGGCGCCTGGACACCGCGCGAGGGCATGCAGCTTCTCGGCAAGACGCTCGGTGTCATCGGTATCGGCGGCATCGGCGGCGAGGTCGTGCGCATGGCCAAAGGCCTTGGCATGAACGTGATCGCCTACAACCGCACGCCACGCGCGGACACGCCCTGCCCGCTGGTCGATCTCGACACGCTGCTGGCAGAGTCCGACGTGGTCTCGCTCAATCTCGTGCTCAACGACGAGACGCGCGGCTTCCTCTCGCACGAGCGCATCGCGCGCATGAAGCCCGGCGCGCTTCTGGTCAACACCGCCCGCGGCGCGCTGGTCGACGAGCAGGCGCTGATCGACGCGCTCAAGAGCGGCGACATCCGCCATGCCGGCCTCGATGTTTTCCACAACGAGCCGCTCAAGGCGGACCACCCGCTGGCGCAATTGCCCAATGTGACATTGACGGCGCACGCCGCCTTCCGCACCGCCGAGGCCTCGATGACATTGCTGCGGCGGGCCATCGATATCGTGAAAACGATCGGGACCTAGCGACGCATTGCGCAGGCCCCGTTTCCCAGCCACAATGAACGTAACGAATAAAGGGGGAAACAGGTGAAGCCGGCGCCATTCGCGTATCATAAGGCGCGGTCGCTCGACGACGCTTTGGCCCACCTCGCCGCCCACAAGGATGCGCGGCTGCTGGCCGGTGGGCAGAGCCTCATCGCGACCCTCAACATGCGGCTGTCGGCGCCCACCCTGCTCGTCGACATCAACGGCATCGCCGGGCTCGACCGCATCGAGGTGAAAGGCGATGCCATCGAGATCGGCGCGCTGGTGCGCCACGCGCAGGCCGAACGATCCGATGTCATTGCCAAGCATGTCCCGCTGATCGCCCGCGCGATGCCGCATATCGCGCATCCCGCCATTCGCAACCGCGGCACGCTCGGCGGCTCGATCGCCTTTGCCGATCCGGCGGCGGAGCTGCCGGCCTGTCTTTTGGCGCTCGGCGGCGCGATCGTTGCGAGCGGCCCGAACGGCACAAGGGCGATCAAGGCCGACGATTTCTTCAAGGGCCTGTTCGAGACGGCGTTGTCGCCCGATGAGATTGTGACCGCGCTGCGCGTTCCGATGGCCAGGCCCGACAGCCGTATCGGCTTTGCCGAATTGGCGCGCCGCCACGGGGATTACGCGATCGTTGGACTTGCCGCGACCGCACGCACGACGGGCGAGAAACTTGCGGACGTCCGGCTCGCTTACTTCGGCGTCGGCGACACGCCGGTTCGCGCGCGCAAGGCGGAAACCGCGTTGGCGGAGGGCAACATCGACGACGCCGTCGGCGCGCTTGACCTCTCGCCGCACGACGATGTGCAGGCTACCGCCGCGACCAAGAAGCATCTGGCCGGCGTCTTGCTCCGGCGCGTGGCCAAGCAATTGATGGAGGCGGTTCATGCCTGAGCACAGCTTCGACATATCGCTCTCGGTGAATGGCGAAGCCGTAGCCGAGCGTGTCGATGCGCGCACGACCTTGGTCGACTTCCTGCGTGAGGCGTTGGGCCTCACCGGCAGCCATGTCGGCTGCGAGCATGGCGTCTGCGGCGCCTGCACCGTGCGCATGAACGGTGAGATCGTGCGCGGCTGCCTGACGCTCGCGGTGCAATGCGACGGCGCGACCGTGGAGACCATCGAAGGGCTCTCTGACTCCGGCGAGGTGGCCGATCTGCAGCGCGCGTTCGAGCAGCGCAACGC
This sequence comes from Pseudolabrys taiwanensis, assembly GCF_003367395.1. Taxonomy (NCBI): domain Bacteria; kingdom Pseudomonadati; phylum Pseudomonadota; class Alphaproteobacteria; order Hyphomicrobiales; family Xanthobacteraceae; genus Pseudolabrys; species Pseudolabrys taiwanensis. The sequence goes on from NZ_CP031417.1 coordinate 2,710,948, forward strand.
CTTGCAATGCGGCTTCTGCACCCCGGGCATGGTGGCGACGGCGCAGGACCTGCTCGCGCGTGGCGGCGTGCCGAGCCGCGCGGAAATCCGCGAGCACATCTCCGGCAATTACTGCCGCTGCACCGGCTATCATGCCATCGTCGACGCCGTCGAGGCGGTCGCCAAGCAACGCGCGGGGGCTGCGGAATGAAGATCGTCGACGACTCGCCACCCGTGCTGACCGCGCTCGATCGGCCGAACTCCTATATCGGCCGTTCCGTGCCGCGGCCGAACCTGCAGCGCCTGACGCAAGGCCGCGGCCAGTATGTCAGCGACATCATGCTGCCGCGCATGGGGCATGTCGCCTTCGTGCGGTCGCCGCACGCCCATGCCCGCATCGTCGGTATCGCCACCGACGCCGCGAAAAAGGCGCCGGGCGTGATCGCGGTCGTCACCGGCGCCGAACTCGCCGAGGTGATGACACCCTGGGTCGGCGTGCTGACGCATCTCAAGGGCCTGAAATCGGCGCCGCAGCACGCCATCGCCGTCGACCGCGCCTGTTGGCGCGGCGAAGCCGTCTGCGCCGTTGTAGCCACCACCCGCGCCCGCGCCGAGGATGCCGCGGAGCTGGTCGAGGTGACGTACGAAGAACTGCCCGCGGTCGTCGATCCGGAAACGGCGCTCGATCCGAAGACGCCGTTAATCCATCAAAGCCTCGGCGACAACCTGTGTTTCGAACGCAGGCTCGACGCCGGAGAGGTCGACAAAGCCTTCGCCGAAGCCGATGCCGTGGTGGAAACGACCTTCCGCACCGGCCGCCATACCGGGGTCACCAATGAGCCGCGCTCCATCGTCGCCGACTGGAACGAGGGCGAACAACGCCTGACCGTCTATCAGGGCACGCAGGCGCCGCACATGATGCAAGACCTGTTCGCCAAGCATCTCGGGCTCACTTACGCGCAGGTGCGCGTCCTGACCAAGGACGTCGGCGGCTCGTTCGGCATCAAGGTACACACTTACGCCGACGAAATGGCCGCGGTGGCGCTGTCGAAGCTGCTCAAGCGGCCCGTCAAGTTCGTCGCCGACCGCATCGAGAGCTTCGTCACCGACATTCACGCGCGCGACCATCGAATCAAGGCCAAGATCGGCGTCAAGAACGACGGCACCATCACCGCCTTCGAGATCGACGACCTGACCGGCATCGGCCCCTATTCGGTTTATCCGCGCACATCGGGTATCGAGGCGAACCAAGTGGTAAACCTCGTCGGTGGACCCTACAAATGCCCAAACTACCGTGCACAGACGCGTGTCGTCTTCACCAACAAAAACGTCATGTGCCAATACAGGGCCGTCGGCCATCCTGTTGCCGTGGCGGTGACCGAAGGTCTGGTCGAACTCGCGGCCGCCAAGATCGGCATGGATCCCCTGGAACTGCGCCGTCGCAATCTCATTCCAGATGACGCCTATCCAACTCAGTCCGCCTCCGGCCTGAAGTTCGAATTGCTGTCGCATCATGAGGCGCTGGCACATCTCGACAGCATGATGAATTATGCCGGCTTGCGCGCGGAGCAGAAGCGCTTGCGCGCGCAAGGGATCTATCGCGGCATCGGCTTTGCTTCATTCATCGAGGTGACCAACCCTTCCGCCGCGTTCTACGGCGTTGGCGGCGCGCGCATCACCTCGCAGGACGGCGCCACGGTGAAGCTCGATGCGCAGGGCGCGGTCGTGATTCAGTCCGGCGTCACCGAGCAGGGCCAGGGCACCGAGGCCGTGCTCGCGCAGTGCGTCGCTTCGTCGTTTGGCATCGCGATCGACAAAGTGCGCGTGATTATCGGCGATACCGACAATACGCCCTATGGCGGCGGCACGTGGGCCTCGCGCGCCGCCGGCATTGGCGGCGAAGCGGCATGGCAGGCGGGCAAAGCGCTGCGCGACAATGTGCTCGCAGTCGCGGGCGCGATGCTGCAGGCGAAGCCGGGCGATCTCGACATCCGCAATGGTGTCGTCGTCGACAAAGGGACCGGCAATGAACGTCTGCCGCTCGAAGAGTTGGCGCGAGTCGCTTACTTCCGGCCTGACACCCTGCCGGCCGGCGTCCAGGCCGAACTCATGGTAACGCGGCATTATGTGCCGCGCGGCTGGCCGTTCGCCTTCACCAACGGCATCCAGGCGAGCTATCTCGAGGTCGATATCGATACCGGCTTCGTCAAGCTGCTCGACCACTGGTGCGTCGAGGATTGCGGCACCATCATCAATCCGCAGCTCGTCAACGAACAGATCCGCGGCGGTGTCGTGCAGGGCATCGGCGCGGCCCTTTACGAGCAATGTCTTTATGACGAACGCGGCCAGATGCTCAACGGCAACATGGCGGACTATCTCGTGCCGATGGCAACCGAGATGCCCGATATCCAATGCGGCCATGTCGTTTCGCCCACGGCCGATTCCGAACTCGGCGCCAAGGGCGCGGGTGAAGCCGGCACGGCCGGCGCCCCCGCTTGCATCATGAACGCCATCAACGACGCCCTCCGTCCCCTCGCCGCGGAGCCGCTCACGGATATGCCATTCACGCCGGACAAGATTTTGCAGGCGCTCGGGAAGGTATGAACTGTTATCCCTCCCCGGTTGCGGGGAGGGATAAGAAGATCAGAACTTGATCATATCGCTGCGCGTCCGCCGTGAACAGCACCGCGCCGTTCGACGCGGTACCGACCGTGATCACGGTATTGACGCCTTTGTCCTTGAGTATCTTCTCAAGGTCGGTGCGAACGAACTTGTCGGGGCCCGACAACACGCTCGGCTCGCCCGGCAGCGGCGCAACGTCCTTCAACACGTCAGCGGCCGTCGTATTCGCGATCACCGTGTAAACCACCGGCATCTTGGCCGCGCGGGCGCGCTCCAGCAGCTTCTTCATGGCCGGCAGCGTGGCCAGACATCGCTCGTTCTTCCCGCAGTTGGCCGGCATGAAATCGAGCATGAGAAGCGCAGTGGTCTTCGGGTCCACTGTCACAGGCTTGAGTGCGGGCGGCGCCGGCGCCGGAATGCTGGACCATTGATCGACAATGTTCGCGTGAGCAGCGGTGCCCAACAGTACGCCAGCGGCCACGGCCAACAGTTTGCACTTCATGAAACTTCTCCCTGAACCATGAGGCGGTTCGTCACAGCGATGATAGCCAAGTCGCACGAAAGCAGTACCCCCGCTTGATGAAACACCGGCGGCCCGCCAAAATTGCCTCGAGCGAGCCCTTGCACACGGCCGCGACAACGAAAACACACGAGGAAACGCTGCATGAACATCAAGGTCGGCAGACAGGCGATCGAAGAAGCCTCCAAAAAGCTCTCCAACTGGGGCCGCTGGGGTAAAGACGACCATATCGGCACCCTGAACCACGTCACCCCGGAGGATATCGTCAAGGCTGCCAGCCTGATCCGCACCGGCAAAGTGTTCGCGCTCGGTATCCCGCTCGACAGAACGGGGCCGCAGACCGGTCTGTTTGGTGGCCGTTTCAACCCGATCCACCAGATGCTGGCTACCGGCACGGATGCGATCGCCGGCCAGCAGGACTGGAACAAGATCCGTTATGCGGACGACACAATAATGCTCTGCGTCCAAGGCGCGACTCATTGGGATGCGCTCGGCCACATTTTCTATGAGGACAAGGCCTATAACGGCCACGACGCCAAGCTGATCGATGCCCGTGGCTTGTCGGTGCTCGGCATCGAGCACTCGAAGAACAAGATGATCGGCCGCGGCGTGTTGCTCGACATCGCGCGCTTTCGAAAGGTGAAATGGATGCAGGACGGCGAGAGCATCTCGAACGATGAGCTCGACAAATGCGCCAAGCAACAGAACGTCGAGATCCGCAAAGGCGACTTCGTCATCGTCCGCACCGGTCAGATGGAGCGATGCCTCGCCGAAGGCGAGTGGGGCGGCTATGCGGGCGGCGACGCGCCGGGCGTCAAATTCGAAAACTGCTACTGGTCGCAAGATAAGCAGATCGCCGCGATCTGCACCGATACCTGGGGCGTCGAAGTACGACCGAACGAGACCACCGAAGCGAACCAACCCTGGCACTGGGTAGTGATCCCAGCTATGGGCCTGTGCATGGGCGAGATCTTCTATCTGAAGGAGCTTGCCGAGGACTGCGAGCAGGACGGCGTCTACGAGTTCTTCTTCTGCGGTCCGCCGCTGATCATCACCGGCGGCACCGGCTCGCCGATCAACCCGCAGGCAATCAAGTAGCGACTCTTATCCCTCCCCCGCTTGCGGGGGAGGGTGGCGAGCCTTAAGCGCGTTTACGCGTGTCTTGAACGCGCTATGGCGAGCCGGGTGCGGCACTTTAACAGCTCACCGACCCCACCCGGCTGCTCGCTGCAGCTCGCAGCCACCGTCCCCTTTCAGGGAAGGATTAAGAAAGCAAAGGAGATCTTCCCATGGCCCGCTATCTCAAGCGTGGAATGGATGCCACCGCGATCAAGGCAGCGGACGCCAAGGTGCGCGAAACGGTCGAGACCATCCTCGCGCAGGTGGAGGAAAAGAAAGACGCGGCCATTCGCGACCTGTCCGAGAAATTCGACAGCTGGTCGCCGCAGAGCTTCCGCCTGAGCGAGCAGGATATCGAGCACGCAATCGCGCAAGTGCCCAGGCGCGACCTCGACGACATCAGATTCGCGCAGGCGCAGGTCCGCAACTTCGCGCAGAAGCAGCGCGACACCATGCTCGACCTTGAAGTGGAAACATTGCCGGGCGTCGTGCTCGGCCACAAGCACATCCCGGTCAACGCCATTGGCTGCTATGTGCCGGGCGGGCGCTATCCGATGGTCGCCTCCGCACATATGTCGATCGTCACCGCCAAGGTCGCCGGCGTGAAGCGCATCATCGCCTGTGCGCCGCCGTTCAAGGGCGGGCCGCATCCGGCCATCGTCGCCGCGATGCATTTCGGCGGCGCCGACGAGATCTACGTGCTCGGCGGCGTACAGGCCGTCGCCGCGATGGCGCTCGGCACCGAGACCGTCCAGCCGGTCGATATGATCGTCGGCCCCGGCAACGCTTACGTGGCGGAAGCCAAACGCCAACTTTTCGGCCGCGTCGGCATCGACCTTCTCGCGGGGCCGACGGAAACACTGGTCATCGCCGATGACAGTGTCGACGGCGAAATCTGCGCCACCGACCTGCTCGGCCAAGCCGAGCATGGCCCGACCTCCCCCGCCGTGCTGCTGACCAATTCCGAAAAGCTCGCGCGCGATACCATGAGCGAAGTCGAACGGCTGCTGTCGATCCTGCCGACGGCCGACGCGGCCGGCCAGGCCTGGAAGGACTACGGCGAGGTCATCGTCTGCGACAGTCAGGATGAAATGGTGCGCGAGGCCGACCGCATCGCCTCCGAGCACGTGCAGGTGATGACGCGCGACCCCGACTACTTCCTCGCCAATATGAAGAACTACGGCGCGCTGTTTCTGGGGCCGCGCACCAACGTCGCCTATGGCGACAAGGTGATCGGCACCAATCACACCCTGCCGACCAAGAAGAACGCGCGGTTCACCGGCGGCCTGTGGGTCGGTAAGTTCATGAAGACCTGCACCTATCAAAAGGTGCTGACCGACGAAGCGAGCGCCATGATCGGGGAGTACTGCTCGCGGCTCTGCATCCTGGAAGGTTTCGTCGGCCATGCCGAACAGGCCAACATTCGCGTGCGCCGCTACGGCGGACGCAATGTGCCCTACGGACAGGCGGCGGAGTGATGCGAGTGCCGCCTGCAGCGCGCAAGTCCCCTCCCCAACCCTCCCCCATAAGGGGGGAGGGAGCAGGCAGCGGCCAGTGGCGGGTCATCGCGCTCGCGACCACTACGCTCGTCTTGCTCGGTTTGGGTTCAAGCACACACGCCGCCGAAGTGCGCGATCTGATCAAGGAATGCGCCTTCTGCCACGGCGACGCCGGGGTGGCGAAGGACAAAGACGTGCCGCATCTCGCCGGCCAGCAGCGGGACTATCTCTACAACCAACTGCAAGCTTTCCACTCCGGCAAGCGGCCGCACAAGGAGATGCGTTACATGAGCCGGCATATGACCGAGCAGGAAATGCGCGCCATCGCCGACTATTACGCCAGCCTGCCGCCGCGCTGAGGTTTTCATGGAGCTGACCCGCACGCCCTCCTTCCGCCTCGACGGCCGCCGGGCTCTGGTGACCGGCGCCGGCCGCGGCATTGGACTCGCCGCCGCGAGCGCTTTGGCCGACGCCGGCGCGCATGTCACGCTCGCCTCACGCACGACCGGAGAAATCGAGCAAGCGGCCGAGGCGATCCGTGCGCGCGGGCAACAGGCCGACATATTGACGCTCGACGTGCGCGACATCGACGCCGTGAAGCAGGCGATCGCCGCGCGGGCGCCATTCGATATCCTCGTCAACAATGCCGGCACCAACAAGCCGGCGCCGTTCGTCGACGTGAAGGTCGAGGATTTCGATTTCGTATTCTCGCTCAATGTGCGCGCCGCCTATTTCGTCGCGCAGGCGGTGGCGCGTAAGCTCGTCGAAGCGGGCAAGCCCGGCGCAATCATCAATATGTCGTCGCAGATGGGACACGTGGGTGGACCGACGCGCACCGTGTACTGCGCCACCAAGCATGCGATGGAAGGCTTCACCAAAGCGATGGCGATCGACCTCGCGCCGCATAAGATCCGCGTCAACAGCATCGCCCCGACCTTCATCGAGACGCCGATGACCCGGCCATTCTTCCAGAACCAGGCTTTCCGCGAGGACACGCTCAAGCGCATCAAGCTCGGCCGCCTTGGCCAGCTCGAGGACCTGACCGGCGCCATCGTGTTCCTGGCGAGCGATGCCGCCGCGTTGATGACGGGAGCATCGCTGGTCGTGGATGGCGGCTGGACAGCGGAGTAGCCCCTCGGACCGCGCCAAGACCGCCCTCATCCTGAGGAGCGGTCGAAGTCCGCGTGTCTCGAGGGACGAGGGCGGCCCATCCTTCGAGACGCCTTCCTGCGCTTCGCGTCGGCAGGCTCCGCAGGATGAGGCTGAGGCTAGAACAACTTCCTCAACACCTGTGGGTTGAAGCAGCTCACCGGCGGCGTGCCGTCGATCAGTGCGATGGTGTTGTCGACCACGACATGCGCCATCGTCTCACGCAGCTCAAGGACGCCGCTGCCGAGGTGCGGCGTCAACACCACGTTCGGCATGGCAACCAGCTCAGGCGCCACCCTGGGCTCGAACTCGTAGACGTCGAGGCCCGCGCCGGCGATCTCCTTGGCCTGGAGCGCCCGTACCAATGCGGCCTCCTCGATCACGGGCCCGCGTGCGGTGTTGATGATGAAGGCCGTCTTCTTCATCAGCGCAAACTGGGCGTCGCTCATCAGATGCCGCGTCTCTGGCGAGAGTTGCGGATGCAGCGAGATGAAATCGGCCTCACGCAACACGTCCTCGAAAGACATGTGCCGCGCCTCGCATTTCGCCTCCTCTTCGGCCGGCAACCGGCGCGGATCGCAATAAATAATGTTCATGCCGAAGCCGCGCCCGCGACGGGCAACGGCTTGGCCAATGCGGCCGAATCCGACAAGGCCGAGCGTCTTGCCGCTCACGGCATAGCCGGCAAGATGGTTGGATTGCGAGCCCGGATAGACCCCCTGCCGAAACAGTTTGTCGCCGAGCGCGATATTGCGCGCGGCGGCAAGCAGCAGCCCAAACGCGATATCGGCCGTGGCGTCGGTGACCATCGCCGTGATGTTGGTTACCGGAATGCCGAGTTCCGTCGCGGCCGCAAGGTCGATGTTGTCCTGGGTGATGTTCATCGAAGACACGGCCTTGAGATCTGGATTGGCCGTGAGAACCTCGCGATCGACGACGTCGTGCAGGCGCGGCATCAGAATATCGGCGCGCCTGACCCCGTCGATAAGCCGGTCCTTCGGGATGATCTTGCTCGAGTCCTCGTTGACCTCGACGTCGGCGCGCGCGCGCAGACGCGCGAGCGCGCTCTCGGCGATCGGTTGCGTGACGAAAACGCGGGGACGACTCATCGCTTGAGCGCTGCGTTGACTTTGGGAAGGACCTTCTCGGCCAAAAGGATCATCGAGCGCCGGCCGAGGTCGCGATCTTTCCAATCTTTGCCGGCATAAAGCAAGGTGCCGAAGTCGCCGACTGCTTCACGATACTTGAGAAGCTCGTCGGCCACCTTCTCCGGTGTTCCGTAGGTGATGAGCTGATCGCATACGTAATCGAGCGTCACCTCATCGTCGGGCTGATCGCGATGACTCTTGAACAGCTCGATGCGACCGTTCATTTTCAACTTGGTGAAAAGCTGGCTGTAATAATAGCGATACGGTCCCTTCGGATCGGTCGCGTAGGCCTTGGCTGTCTTCTCATCGTCGGCGACAAAGATTGATCGCGCCACGCGCCAATTGGCCGGATCTGCCGGACGCCCGGCCCGCTCACAGCCCTCGACGTATTTCGGCCAATGGCTCTTCACCCATTGCGGCATGAGGAAATTGGCTGAGATCGGATCCCAGCCGCGCGCGGCGGCCTCCGTCACGCCCTTCGAAAACGGCGCCACCGCGGTGACGACGATCGGCGGATGCGGCCGCTGCAGCGGTTTGCCGACATAGCCTTGGCCGAGTTCGGGGATGAACTGCCGTTCGACGCTGATGTTCCAGAATTTGCCTTTGAGATTATAGGGCGGCTCGCTGGTCCAGATTGCGAGCACCTGATTGATCGCCTCCAAGAACATGGCATTGCGGTCGGCGCCGAGATTACCGAAGATCTCCGCGTCTGAGAGCAGGCCGCCGGGGCTGATGCCGAAGATGAAGCGACCGTCCAGCATGTGATCGAGCATCGCGATCTGCCCCGCCACCGCGGCGGGATGGCTGTTCGGCATGTTGATGGTGCCGGTGCCGAGTTTGATGCGCTTGGTCGTATCGACCAGACTCGCGATGAACATCGCACAAGAGGTGATGTTCTCGGCGCGATCGGTGACGTGCTCACCGCAATAGCCCTCGACGAAGCCGAGTTCATCGGCCAGCACGAAAGCCTCACGATCCTCCCGCAAGGACTGCCGCCAGTCCTTGTCGAGCGGATGGATCGGCATAGTGAAGAAGCCGAGTTTCACGCCTGTGCTCCTTGGGTATGGGTCTTGGAGACCGCCTCTTTGAGCCCAAGCTACCGCCGTGGCGGCGGCAGATAAAATAATATAATCTTGGCGCCCGGATTATCTTTTTTAATACTGTCATTCCGAGTGCGGGCGCCGACGTGGAGCGGCCTCGCCCCGGCCGGGTTGGGTGAAGACCGATGTCCAAAATGTCGTTGCGCCAGATCCGCGCCGTCATCGCTGTGTGCGAGGAAGGCTCCTTCACGCGCGCGGCGGCGCGTGAAAACGCGACGCAGTCCGGCATCTCGCAACACGTGGCGATGGTCGAGCGCACCCTCAAGACCAAGCTGTTTGAACGCGCTGCCGGCAGAGTGACACCGACGCCCGCTGGCCTCCGCTACTACAAGCGCTGCGTGGAGGCGGTCGGCGCGCTGGACCAGGCCGCGGAGGAAGCGCGCGCCCTCGCTGGCCAGGTCACCGGCGATCTGCGCATTGGCCTGATGCCAACCTTCACCCGCGCTGTGCTGGCGCCGGTCCTCGATGACTTTGTGCCGCGCTATCCGGATGTGCGCTTGCATATTGTGGAGGGCTACAGCGCCGTGCTGACGCAGATGGTGCTCGAAGACGCGCTCGACTTCGCCGTCGTACCGGCATTCGAAGGCACGATCGGCTTGAAGTCACGCCTTCTGGTGCGTGACCGAGAAATGCTGGTGTCCGGCAAGCGCAGCGGTATGACCCCGCTCTCGCCCGTGCGTCTGGCCAAGTGCAAACCGCTCAAGTTGGTCGTGCCCGGTCCCGGCAATATACGGCGGCGCAATCTCGAGACTTACTTCCAGAGCAACGGCGTCGAAGTCGCTGCGATGCTCGAACTCGATGCCATGATCGGCACATTGGAATTCGTTGCCCGGTCTGACTGGATGGCCGTGCTGCCGAGCCTCATCTCGGTCAACGACATTGGTGGCGGCGAGCTAATCGTCAATCCGATCGTCAGCCCTTCTTTGTACGCTGACTTCGTGGTGATCCAGCCGACGCGCCGAACGCTGTCTACCCAGGCGCAACTGTTCTTAGACCGGTTCGAGAAGCAGTTGGAACACATCCAGACGGTCTGGGATCGCGCGATCGGCCGGCTAAACCCTCCTCGGCGCCGCCGCACATAGCAGGCATGTGCCCGGCGTCGATCCTCTCCCAAGAACCGTGATTGCCGTCTTTTCTTAGTTCCCGGCTCGGAACTTCGGAGGCTGAGCTCAGTTGAACAGGGCAAAGGACCCAGCCATGAGCGCTGCCTCTCCAACCTCCGCCGGCACGCCAGACAACCATCAGATCTATCGCGTAGCGCTCGCCAGTATTATTGGCTCCGTCATCGAGCAATACGACTACCTCATCACCGGCATCATCGCCGCCACGGTGTGGGGTAACGTCTTTTTCAAACTGCCGGGCCTCGCCGCGGTCGCCGCGGCGATCGGCGTTTACGGCTTCGGCATAATCATCAGGCCGATCGGCGCCTTCATCTTCGGACATATCGCTGACCGGAACGGCCGCAAGAACGCGCTGGTTTATGCGCTGGTAATGATGGGCCTCAGCACGCTCGCAATCGGCCTGACGCCGACCTACGACAGCATCGGAATCACCGCGCCTGTGCTCCTTCTGTTGTTTCGGTTTCTGCAGGGTATCAGTTTCGGTGCGGAATTCGGCACAGCCTCAACCTGGGTCGTTGAGCAGGCAGCGCATTCCAAGTACCGTGCGTTCTGGGGTGCCTGGGTCGGCTTCGCGATACCGATCGGGCTTTTGCTCGGCTTCGGCTCTGTCATTGCCGTCCGCTCGTTGATGTCGCCCGAAGCGTTCAACGGCTGGGGCTGGCGCATCTTCTTTGTTGTCGGCTTCCTGGTGGCGATCGTCGGATTGATCATTCGCACGCGCACCACGGATAGCTTCGTGTTCGAACGCCACAAATCGAAAGCCGCCGTGCTCTCATCTCCCGCACGCCAGGTCTGGCGCGAGATGCCGGGCACCATCCTGCGAACCTCGCTCGTCAATGCGATGTTCAGCGGCGCCTTCTTTCTCTATTTTGTGTTCGGCACCGGCTATATGAAGGCTGCGGGCTTCAAGGGTACAACGCCCGAACTGATCGGCCTCATCGCGGCTGCGTTCATGTTGCTATTCATGATCGTCGGCTCGCTCCTCGCCGACCGGCTCAATCGCCGCACGGTGCTTCTGGTCTCGTCCGCCGTGTTGTTCGTCTTCGCGATCCCGTACTTTTCGTTCGTGAATACCGGCAACTTCCTGCTGGCCACCGTTGCCGAAGTCATCGGTTTTGGTTTCGTTTTCGGCTTCGGCTATGGGGCAATCCCAACCTTCTACACCGAGAACTTTCCGACGCAGTATCGCGCGTCGGGCGCCAGCGCCGCTTATCAACTGTCGCAGGTCTATGGCGGGGGCCTGATCCCGATCATCGCCGGCCTATTCCTCAACGCCTACGGCATCCAGCACGCCTACTATTATATCGGCGCGCTGGTGATGCTCTACGCGGCACTGGCCGCCTACGCGATCATCGTGACACCGGAGACCAAGGGCTCCGATCTCGAAGGGGCAATCCAGACACGCTGAGCGCGCCTACACGCTTTGCGGCGCGCCAGGCTGCTTCAGCGGATGCGCCCGCACGAACGCGTCGATTGTGAACAGTTCGTCGACAATGCGTTTCACGGTCGGATATGGCGCCAGGTCACGCTTGAAGTACGAAGCGCCCACCGCCTGCCCGGCGAGGCATATATCGGCGACGGTCACCTGGTCGCCCTGGCAATAGCGCCCCGTCTGCGGCGAATTGAGATGTGCCTCCAGTGCGACGAGCGATTGGGTGTGCCAGTGGTGCCCCCAATTCAACACGCCAGCTTCGTCGATCTTGTACTCATCGGCAAGAAATTCGCGCACGCGCGGCACGATCAACGGATGCGTATCGCAGGCACAAATCTGCGCCAGGGCCCGCGCGCGGGCGCGTGCTTTCGGCTCTTTCGGCAAGAGCGGCGGGTTCGGATGCGTCTCGTCGAGATACTCGAGAATGGCAAGCGACTCGAACAGCACGGTGCCGTCGTCCTCGACCAAGGCGGGGATAGCCATCATCGGGTTGACTTTCCGGAAGGCGTCGCCGCGCTGATCACCCTTGACGAGGTTGATCTCGACAATCTCGTCGGGCGCGATGCCCTTGAGATTGAGCGCGATGCGGACACGGAAGGTGGCCAGCGACCGCCAGAAGGAAAAGAGTTTCATTTTGAACGCTCCTATGCCCGTGGCATCGATCCGTCACCCTCACGCGCCCGCACGTCGGTGACGGGCCTCACCGCCCCCGATCCGCCCAATACACCGCCATGCGCGAGCCGTCTTGACCGCTATTGCCTTGTTGTACGGCGTCCTCAAAACCGGACAGCGCCGCCTTGGTCGCGCGCATGTCGGCGCCGAACGCCTCGCCGGTTTCCACCATGGTGCGCAGATCCTTCACCCCATTGGCAATGGAGAAAGTCGTCGCGCCCGGGTCCCGGCCCTCCAACATGGTGACGATCATGTCGGCACGCATCTTCAGCGCGTTGTTGGCACCGTTGCTCTCGACGAACAGATCGAGCAGGCGCTTGGGCTCCCAACCGACGGTACGCGCGATGGCGAAGGCCTCGCCATAGGCCTGCCACGCCACCATCAGCGGCAGGTTGATCGCGAGCTTCATCGCAGCGCCGCTGCCGACAGGACCGCAATGTTCCACTCGCCGGCAAAGCTGTTCCATGATCGGTTTCGCCCGCGCCGCGTCCGCCGGCTCACCACCCATCAAGCCGAGCAGCTTGCCTTGCCGCGCCGGAGCAGTGGACCCTCCGACCGGACATTCGACGAAGGCCGCGCCGGCACCACGTACCTTGGCAGCGAGATCAATCGACACTTTCGGCGGCACCGTGCTCATGTCGATGAAAAGCTTGTCCTTCACGTTGCCGGACAGCAGCCCACCCGGGCCCTCATAAACGGCATCAAGCGCCGGTCCGTCGGTAAGCATGGTGATCACCGTATCGCAGCCATCGGCGAGCGCGGCCGGGCTGGCCGCCACCGTCGCACCCGCATCCACCAAAGGCTTTGCTTTGTCGTCCGAGCGATTCCATACGCTCACTTGATGGCCGACGTCGATCAGGCGCGCCGCGATCGCGGCGCCCATTGCACCCAGTCCTGCAACACCGATCTTCATGTGTCCTCCCGGCATATTTTCGCGGCAACGATAGGCGATCGCGATGCGCCATGAAAGTATGCCACTCGACAGAACGGTCGAAGAGCGCATATGACAAATCACAAAGTCAGCGCGCATTGCGAAGGGGAGAAAAAATGGCCGCGAAGAGGAAGACCAAAGGCACCATCGGCGTTATCGGGCTTGGCATTATGGGCGGCTCTTTCGCCAGGAATCTGGCGGCGGCCGGTTGGCGCGTGGTCGGCTACGATGTCAGTGCTCCCCGCCGGCGCGAGGCGCAACGCGCCGGTGTCGAGATCGCCTCGAGCGCCATCGATGTGGCCGAGAAGGCGCCGATCATTCTGACCAGCCTGCCCAAGCCGCAGGCCCTGATCGATACCGCGCGGGCCATCGCCGCCTTGAAGCTCCCACGCAAGATCGTCGTAGAAATGAGCACCTTCGCGATCTCGGACAAGGAAAAGGCCGAGAAGATCCTCGGCAAGGCCGGTCATATAATGCTCGACACGCCGGTAAGCGGCACCGGGGCGCAGGCCGCGGCACGCGACCTCGTCTTTTATGCGAGCGGCGACAGCGCCTCGATCCGCAAGATCAAACCAGCGCTGCAGGCCTTCGGCCGCCATGTCTACGACGTTGGGGCGTTCGGCAATGGCAGCCGCATGAAGTATGTGGCGAACCTACTGGTCGCCATCAATAATGTGGCCAGCGCCGAAGCGATGGTGCTCGGCATGAAGGCCGGCCTGCCACCGCAGGTGATCTTCGACCTTATCAAATCAGGCGCCGGCAATTCGCGCGTGTTCGAACTGCGCGCGCCGATGATGGTCAAAGGCAAATACGACGACGTTACGATGAAGATCGACGTCTGGGACAAGGACATGCAGGTCATCGGCGATTTTGCCAAGGCCATCCGCGTACCGACACCATTGTTCGATGCGACCAAGCCGGTCTACCGCCGCGCCCAGAAGGAGGGCTACGGCATGCAGGACACCGCCGCGGTGTGCGCCGTGCTGGAAAAGCAGGGGAAGGTGAAACGCGCGAAGGGCAAGCGCGCAGCAAAGCGCTGACGCTGTTTTGCCGTCGACGACGGGCGTAAACGCCGTTATGTCCCGGTGACCGCGCGTAGGATCGCGCCGTACCCATCAACCAAGATGGCCGGGTGACTCCCGGCCATGACAAGTGAGTCTTGCGCTTATCTACCAACACTCTGTAGCCTCCCTGAAAATAGAAAATAACAGGGAGGCCCGCGATGCCCGCGCTCGAAGAGCGATCGGAGATCCGTGATGGTATGCACGTCGATTGGAACGTGCCGATCACGATGGACGACGGGTTGGTGCTGCGCGCCGACGTCTTTCGCCCGGTGAAAGACGGGCGCTATCCGGTCATCCTCACGTACGGACCCTACGCCAAGAATCTCGCTTTCCAGGATGGCTATCCGAGCGCCTGGCAGCGCATGGTCGATAAGCATCCCGACGTCACTGCCGGTTCCACCAACAAGTATCAGAATTGGGAAGTGGTCGATCCCGAGAAATGGGTTCCGCACGACTACGTCTGCGTGCGAGTCGACTCGCGTGGCACGGGCTGCTCGCCCGGCTTCATCGATCATTTTTCACCGCGCGAAACGAAAGACTTCTACGACTGCATTGAATGGGCCGGCGCACAGCCCTGGTCGAACGGCAAAGTCGGTCTTAACGGCATTTCCTACTACGGCATCAATCAATGGCATGTGGCTTCGCTGCAGCCGCCCCACCTCGCCGCCATCTGTGTGTGGGAAGGCGCCGCCGACTGGTATCGCGACATGACCCACCATGGCGGCATTCTCTCGACCTTCTGGGAGAACTGGTACGACATGCAGGTGAAAACCGTGCAGTACGGCGCCGGCGAGCGCGGCAAACATAGCCGCGTGCATGGCGAGCTCGTATGCGGGCCCGAGACCTTGTCCGAAGAAGAGCTCGCGAAGAACCGCGCCGACTTCGGCGCCGCGATCGCCTCGCATCCGCTCGATGATGACTATCATAAGGCCCGCTCGCCACAGTGGGACAAGATCACCGTGCCGGTATTCTCCGCCGCCAATTGGGGCGGTCAGGGCCTGCACCCCCGCGGCAATTTCGAAGGCTTCGCACGCGCCGCGTCCAAAGAGAAATGGCTAGAGGCGCACGGCATCGAGCATTGGACGCATTTCTATACGGACTATGGTCGCGAACAGCAGCTCAAGTTCTTTGACCGGTTCCTGCACGGCAAGGACACTGGCTGGTCGAAGAAGCCGAAAGTGCTGCTGCAAGTGCGGCACCCGGGTGAGAAGTTCGTTGGACGCGCTGAAAACGAGTGGCCGCTCAAGCGCACGAGATGGACCAAGTTCTATCTCGATCCCAAATCGATGGCGCTGTCGACCAAGAAGCCGACCGGCAATGCACGCTTGAGCTTTGCAGCTATGGGCGACGGCCTCACCTTTCTGACGCCGCCGCTGGCGCACGAGACGGAGATCACCGGCCCTTCCGCGCTCAAGCTGTTCGCCTCGTCGTCGACGCCCGATGCCGACTTTTTCGTCGTGCTTCGCGTTTTCTCCGGCGACATGAAGGAGATCGTATTTCAAGGCGCCATCGATCCGCACACACCGGTCGCCCAAGGCTGGCTACGCGCATCGCATCGCAAGCTCGACAAGAAACTGTCGCTGCCCTACCGGCCCTATCATACGCACGACGAGAAGCAGCCGCTGAAGAGCGGTCAAACCGTCGAGCTCGATATCGAAATATGGCCGACGTCGATCGTCGTTCCCGTCGGCTACCGCATTGCACTCTCCGTGCGCGGTAAAGACTACGAGTATGGCGGCGGCACCGGCGGTAAGCTTTCGAACTTCAAAAACGAGCTGAAAGGCTGCGGACCGTTTCTGCACGACGATCCACGCGACCGGCCACCGGCACTATTTAATGGAACGACCACGCTGACATTCAGCAGCGTGAAATCATCCTATCTACTGCTGCCGGTCATTCCGACAAAGAAGGACGGACGCATACCGAAGCGCACGCGACGTTAGCGGCGGTGCAACGCGTCCACGCGAAAGGATCTCGTATGCAACCAAGAAAGCGCGGTTTATGCGACGGAAAATGATTTTGTGGGTTCACACGCCGCGAAGCTGAGGTAAGCTTTGTCCAACCTTCGATAAAAAACGAGAAGGACCCAAGGGGGGATGAATACGCAGTTCTGGATCGTCCAGATATTCAACGGCGTATCCTATGGCGCCTTGCTGTTTCTCGTCGGCAGCGGCCTGTCGCTCATCTTCGGCGTCATGCGCATCGTCAATCTGTCGCACGGCGCTTACTTCCTCTGGGGCGGCTACATCGCCCTCTCCGTCATCTGGGCTACGGGCTCGTGGGCCCTGTCGTTGCCTGTCGCGGCGCTGGCTGTCGCGCTGATTGGTGTCGCGATGGAGCGGCTGTTTCTGCGCTCCGCCGGTCTCGAATGGCTGCGCAACGCCGTCATTGCTGTCGGCATCGGCGTGCTTGTCAGTCTCGCGATCAATACGCGCGCGCCGCAAATCATCGGCGGCGTCTGGCCGCAGTTCGTCCTGATCGCGATCGTCGCCGCCCTCGCCGCTTATGCATTGCTCAGCCGGATCGCCGTCGTGCCCATCGAAAATGACGTGCTGCGGCAAGTGCTGCTGACCGTCGGCTTCGCCTTTCTGTTCCAGCAAGCCGCCCTCGATATCTGGGGCGGCAATAACATGGATATCAACCCGCCCGCCGAACTGACCCGCAGTGTTCAGATCGCCGGCATGTACGTGCCGCTTTATCGCGTGTTCATGATCGCAATGGCCGTCGTCATCGGAATTGCCCTCTGGCTGGCGATGGAAAAGACACGCATGGGCGCGGCGGTGCGCGCCACCGTCGACGACGCGCAGATGGCGCGCGGCATCGGCATCGACACTAACCGCATTTCGATGTTCATCTTCGCCCTTGGTGCCTTCCTCGCGGCGCTCGGCGGCGTCATCGGCGGCGCCTTCCTCGGCGTTTATCCAGGCCTCGATTTCGAGATGCTGCCGCTCGCTTTCGCCGTGGTCATCATCGGCGGTATGGGCTCTCTCGGCGGCGCCGCCATCGGCGCCCTCGCCGTCGGGCTCGCCGACAACTTTGGCAAAGCACTATTTCCGGAGCTGTCTTACTTCACGCTGTATGCCCCGATGGTCTTGATCCTGGCGATCAAACCGGTGGGCCTGTTCGGTAGAGAGTGACACGCATGACCGGCCAAAAAGCCAAAATCCTGGCGGTGATCGTCGCGCTGCTTGCGTTGCTCTATATCGTGCCGCACTCCGGCTCGTTCGTCGTGCTGCTCGCGACGCGCGCCATGGCCTTCGCCATCCTGGCCATGAGCGTCGATTTGCTGCTCGGCTTCACCGGCCTTTCGTCCATGGGCCAGGCAGCCTATTTCGGCGTCGGCGCTTATCTCACCGCCGTGCTCGCCACCAAGCTGCAGTTCGGCCTCGGCTGGGATTTCTGGATCGTCGTTCTACTCGGCATTCTGATCGGTTCTGCGCTCGCGGCGCTGTTCGGCCTCTTCGCGATCCGCGCCACCGGCGTCTATTTCCTGATGATCACGCTGGCGCTCGGCCAATGTGTATGGGGCCTTGCCTATCGCTGGAATTCGCTCACCGGCGGCGACAACGGCATCAACATGACCGGCCGTCCGAATTTCGGTCTCGATCTCTCCGACGACGTGACGTTCTTCTATCTCGTCTTCGCGTTTTTCGCGGCTTCGCTGTTCATGCTCTACGTGCTCGTGCGCTCGCCCTTCGGCCGCAGCCTGGAGGGCATCCGCGAACGCGAATTGCGCATGCAGATCCTCGGCTACAATACGTGGCTGCACAAATACATTGCATTCATCATCGCCGGCGGCTTCGGCGGCCTGTCCGGCGTGCTGTGGGCGCATACCAATGGCCACGTCAGTCCGGAAACCGTGGTGCTCACCACGTCGGTGGACTCGCTGCTGATGGTCGTGCTGGGCGGGGCCGGCACCTTGGTCGGCGCGATCCTGGGCGCTGGCATTGTGTTCGGGCTGCGCGAGTACCTCTCCACGCTGGTGCCCTGGTGGCAGTACGTCCTCGGCGGCGTTTACGTTCTCACCATTCTCTACCTGCCGATGGGGCTGATGGGCATCCCCGCGCTCCTACGGCAACGTTTCAAAGGCCGGCCAACAGAAGCCTCGGCCAAAATCGCGACCAAGGAACTGGCATCGAAGCCCTCCTGATTTGACTCAGGAAGGAGCGGCAACAACGGGAGGAAAGAAATGACCAAGACGTGGCAACGCCGGCTCATGCCGACGCTGGTCGGCACCAGCATCGCGCTAGGCCTCACGGCGACAGCCAGCGCTGAAGAACTGCGCATCGGCTTCATCGCGCCGACCACCGGCATCTTCGCCCAGATCGGCAAGGACATGGTGGACGGCTTCCAGCTTTATCTGGAGCAGCATGGCAACAAGCTCGGCGGCATGGACGTCAAGTTCATCGTCGAGGACAACCAAGGAAAGCCCGACGCCGCCGTCACCAAGGCCAAGAAGCTGATCCTTCAGGACAAGGTGCACATGGTGGTCGGAGGCCTGCTGGCGTCGACCGGCTATGCGCTCGCGCCGGTCAGCACCGCCGAAAAGACGCTGTACATCTCCTCGACGGCGTCCGCCGACGATCTCACGCAACGGCAACTCGACAAATATCCTTACTTCATGCGGACGAGCTGGACCTCGTCGCTGCCGCACCACGCGCTCGGTCAATGGGCCTGCGATAATGGCTTCAAGACCGTCGCCGTCGTCGCCGCCGACTATGCCTTCGGCTACGAGGTCACCGGCGGATTCCAGAAGGCGTTCGAGGACTGTGGCGGCAAGGTGATCCAGAAGGTGTGGGTGCCGCTCAACACCAAGGACTTCGGCCCCTACATTCCGACCATCAAGAAGGCCGATGCCATCTTCACCGTCATGGTCGGCCCCGGCGCGCTGCAGTTCCCCAAGCAGTTGCGCGGCTCGGGCATCAAGACGCCGATCGTCGGCAGCGGCGTAAGCTATGACGAGTTCGTGCTTCCCTTCATGGGCGACGAAGTGATCGGCGACATTTCCGCCTTGCACTACAGTGCAGCGATCGACACACCCGCCAACCAAGCTTTCGTCACGGCCTATCGCGCCAAGTTCGGCAAAGTGCCGGGCTACTACTCGGAAAACAATTACTCGACCGCGATGTGGCTCGACGCGGCGATCAAGAAGGCAGGCGGCAAATATCCCGGCGCGGACGAGTTCATCAAGGTGATGGGAAGCATCAAGATCGACGCGCCGCGCGGCCCAGTCGAACTCGACGACATGCGCAATCCCGTCGAAAACGTCTACATCAAGAAGGTCGAGAAGAAGAAGATGTTCGGCTACGACAAGGACGAGCTGTGGAACACGGTCATCCACACTTATCCGAAGGTCAGCCAATTCTGGACCTACGGCAAGGACAAATTCCTGGCGCAGCCGCTCTACAGCCGCGACTTCCCGCCCTGCAAGTTCTGCGAATGACCGACGGCGCGCCGGGGCCCGGTTCGGCCCCGGCGTTCTCCCTCAAGCAGGGCGTGACCATGACATCATCGGCAAGCGGCGACGTACCGGTTCTCGAACTGAAATCGCTGTGCAAGAGCTTCGGCGGGCTGCAGGCGACACGCTCGGTATCGTTGCGCATCATGCCGGGCGACCGGCAGGCGATCATCGGCCCCAACGGCGCCGGCAAAACCACGCTGTTCAATCTCATCACCGGCATTCATCCGGTAACCTCGGGCGAGATCCTGCTTTATGGCCGCGACGTCACCACCTGGCCGAGCCACAGGCGCACGGCGATGGGAATGGCGCGCACCTTCCAGGTCACCAGCCTGTTTCCCAAGCTGACCGTGCTCGACAACGTGCTCCTGGCGATCAAAGGGCTGCGGCCGAGCAAGTTCGTGATGTGGCGCTTTCTGTCGTCTTACAAAGATGTCTATGAGAAAGCCCACACGCTGTTGGAGCAGGTCGACTTTATCGATCGCAAGGATGTCGAAGTGCGCAACCTCTCGCATGGCGAACAGCGCCAGCTCGAGATCGTACTCGGCCTGGCCAGCGATCCAAAAGTGCTGCTGCTCGACGAGCCGGCAGCGGGTCTTTCCTCCGGTGAATCGGTCGAGATGGCGAAGTTCCTGATGAAGCTCGATTCCAACCTCGCGATCTTGCTGATCGAGCACGATATGGACGTCGTGTTCGACGTCGCCTCGCACATTTCCGTGCTGCACTTCGGCCAAGTGCTGGAGACCGGTACGCCCGAGCAGATTCACACGAGCGCGCGCGTCCAGGAAATCTACCTGGGGACCGGTTGACCCATGGCCGCCATTCTCGAAGTCAATGACATCCACACTTATTACGGCGACGCCTATGTCCTGCAAGGACTGTCGCTCAAGCTCGAGCAAGGTCAGATTCTTGGCCTGCTCGGCCGTAACGGCGTCGGCAAGACAACGCTCGTGAACTCAATCGTCGGCTTCAATCCGCCGCGTCGCGGCTCTGTCGTATTCAAGGGCGAGGAGATCAGCCGACAATCCTCCTTCGAGACCGTGCGCAGCGGCATGGGCCTTGTGCCGCAAGGCCGGCGCGTCTTCCCCACACTCGGCGTGGAGGAGAACCTGTTGGTAGCCGAGCGTTCCCCTGAACGGCACGGTTGGACCCTCGAACGCGTCTATGCGCTATTTCCGCGGCTGCATGAGCGGCGCAACCAGCGCGCCAAGACGTTGTCCGGCGGCGAACAGCAGATGCTCGCCATCGGCCGTGCTCTGATGACCAACCCCGATTGTTTGATTATGGACGAGCCGTCCGAAGGCCTAGCACCGATCATCATTCAGGGACTTTGGGAGGCCATCGGCAAGCTGAAGGAACAAGGTCTGTCCATTCTGCTGGTCGAGCAAAGCGCGCATCTCGCGCTCAAGCTTGTCGATTACGTTCACGTGATGAGCAAGGGCCAAGTGGTGTACTCGGGCACGCCGCAAAACCTGCTTGCGAACGAACAGATCAAGTCGAGTTACCTCGGCATTTGATTCCTTACACACCGCAGTGGTGCTGCACTGCATCAGCGATTGGTTGCGTCCGGTACCTGCATCTGCACACAGAACAAGCAACACATTCATCTTTACATTGCTGAAGCGTCTGACCGATGATGTGCGGGGAAACGCCACGGTCGCGCCGCTCGAAACTGACGGCCACCACATAAGACCGCATAAGCCATAGCCCGATAGGGCGCACAGGGAGGAACTTAATATGAATCGCAGGTTCTCTCGCCGCACGTTCATGGGCGCCACTGCGGCCGGCGCTGCGCTCGCCACATTCAAATTTCCGGCGCCGGCCATCGCGCAAAGCGCGCCCTTCAAACTCGGCTTGCTGACGGTGAAAACCGGACCGCTGGCGCAAGGCGGGATCCAGATGGAGCAAGGTGTCGTCACTTACTTGAAGGAGAAGAACTACACTTTCGCTGGGCGAAAAGTTGAGTTCATCTCTGCCGACACCGGCGGCAACCCTGCGGGCACCAAGACCAAGGCTCAGGAACTGGTCGAGCGCGACAAGGTCGACGCCATCCTCGGGCCGCTTGCCGCATTCGAGCTTCTCGCGATCACCGACTACATCAAAGAGCAGAAGACGCCGATGCTCAGCCTCGCCGGTGCCGAGGATATGACGCAGCGCCGGCCCAACCCCTACTTCCTGCGCCCCTCCGCGACCTCCGCCCAAGCCATGCATCCGATGGCCGACTTCGCGGCCAAAGAACTGAAGTTGAAGCGCATCATCACGGTGTCGGAAGACTTCGCCTTCGGCCATGAACAGATGGGCGGCTTCCAGCAGACCTTCGAAGCCGCGGGTGGCAAGATCGTCAACAAGATCTGGCCGCCGCTGGTGACGCCCGATTACACACCGTTCGTGGCGCAAATCGCCGACTGCGACGGCGTGTGTCAGGGCTTTGCCGGCTCGAACCCGCTGCGCTTCATGAAGACCTATGCCGCAGCCGGCCTGAAATACCCCGTCGTGACTGGCGAAACGGGCGGCGACGACGCCTTGATGCGCTCGTTCGGCGACGAAGCGATCGGCATGTACAGCTCGTGCCCCTATACGCTCGACTACGGCAACGACAGCAACAAGCGCTTCGTCGCCGCGATGCAGAAGGACTACAGCGTCGATCCCGGCTTCTACGCCGCCGGTCTCTACGTCGCCGCGCAAGTGGTCGATGCCGGCCTGCAGGCTGCCGGCGGCAAGGCCGACGACAAGGAGGCCTTCGTCAAGGCGCTACGCGCTGTCGAGCTCAAGGACACGCCGCGCGGCCCGATCAAGTTCGACCATCTCGGCAATGTCGTCGGCAACTTCTTCATTCGCCGCGTCGAGAAGGCGAACGGCAAACTCGTCAACAAGACGGTCAAGACCTACGAGAACGTCAGCCAGTTCTGGAACTACGACGAGAAGGACTTCCTGGCGAAGCCGGTCTACAGCCGCAACTACCCGCCGCTGAAGTCGTAGCGCTCTACGGGGAGATGGGCGCGCGTCGTCCACTTCCATCATTCCGGGCGCGGCCGATGGCCGCGAGCCCGGAATCCATAACCACCAGCGCTGCGGCGTATGGATTCCGGGCCCGCTGCGCGGCGTCCCGGAACGACAGCAAAAAGCCAGCCGAGACGAACCACGAATGAATTTCTGGGTATCGCTCACCGTCAATAGCATCACGTTCGGTGGGCTGTTGTTTCTGCTTTCGGCTGGCTTCGCGCTCATCTTCGGCTTGATGCGCATTCCCAACCTGACGCACGGCTCGCTGTACATGCTGGGCGCCTATATTGGCGCCACGTTCCTGGTCGGCTTCGTCAGCATCAAGATCAACTTCTGGGCCGCCGCCGTGCTTGCGGCGCTGATCGTCGCCGCATTCGGCGCGCTGATCGAGCGCCTGTTGCTGCGGCGGCTACCTGGCGATCAGCTGGCGCAGGTGCTGGTGACGCTCGGCATCTCCTTCATGGTGGCCGACTTCTGTTTGATGGTTTGGGGCGGCGACCCGCTCAACGTCGCCGCGCCGGAGGGGCTTGGCGGCTTCGTCCGTCTGGGCAGCATTGCTTTCCCGCTCTACCGTCTCGCCATCATCGTCGTTGCCGTCATTGTCGCCGTCGCACTCTGGCTGCTGCTCGAGCGCACGCGGCTCGGCGCCATGATCCGCGCCGGCGTCGACGATCCGGACATGGCGCGCGTGGTCGGCATCCGCGTCTCGCAGCTCTTCACCATCGTCTTTGCGCTCGGCGCCGGCCTTGCAAGTTTCGGCGGCATCATCGGCGCGCCCATGCTGTCGGTCTATCCGGGCCTCGACCAGGATATGCTGCCTCTGGCGCTGGTGGTCGTCATTCTCGGCGGCACCGGCAGCCTGCTGGGCGCCTTCGTCGGCAGCCTGATCATCGGCTTCATCTATAACTTCGGCCAGGCGCTATTCCCGGAACTCGCTTACTTCGTGCTGTTCCTGCCGATGCTGCTGGTGCTGCTGCTGCGCCCGCAAGGCCTGTTCGGGAGGCACGTTCCGTGAGCGCGCGCAACCTTGCCCTTCTTGTCGCCTTCGTCGCGCTCGCGGCTCTGCCCTATTGGATGCCCGGCGTTTACTACATCAATGTCGGCAGTCAGATCCTATTTTACGCCATTTTCGCGCTCGGGCTGAACGTGCTGGTCGGCTATGCCGGCCTGGTGTCTCTCGGTCACGCCGCGCTATTCGGCGTTTCGGCTTATGCCGTCGGCTACATGTTGCAGCTCGGCTTCGGACATATGGCATCGATCATCGTTGCGCTCATTATCGGCGTCATCGCCACGGCGATCTTCGCCCTGCTGTCGCTGCGCTCGACCGGCATCGGCTTTATCATGATCACCTTGGCGCTGGGTCAAATCCTCTGGGGTCTTGCCTATCGCTGGATCAGCCTCACCGGCGGCGATAACGGCATCAACGTCACCAGCCGGCCGGCGCCATTCGGCTATCCGCTGTCGAGCCCGGTCACCTTCTACTACACGACGCTGGTCGTCTTCCTGCTGGCGATCGCGGCGATGGCGGTGTTCGTGCGCTCGCCTTTCGGCGCAGCGTTGATGGGCACGCGCGACCAGCCGCGCCGCATGAACGCGCTCGGTTATCACGTGCTGGCGATCCGCTTCTGGGCGTGCCTGTTGTCCGGTCTGCTCACCAGCGTGTCGGCGATCTTGTTCGTCTATTACACGCAGTTCATCAGCCCGCAGACCTTGTCGCTCACCTCCTCGGCCGAGGTGCTGCTCATGGTGATTTCCGGCGGTCCCGGCACGATCCTCGGACCCGTCGTCGGCGCCGGCTTGGTGGTGGTGGTCAAAACCGTGGTGAGCGGCTTCATCGAGCGCTGGAATTTCCTGCTCGGGGCTATCTTCGTCGCCATCGTCATCCTGATGCCCGAAGGCATCGTACCGGGCAGCGTGCGGCTGTGGCGGCTGATGACGCGTTCACGCAAAAACGGCAAAGCGGGGCCGGCACCATGAGCGCCCTCGTCGTCTCCGACTTGCGCAAGTCGTTCGGCGGACTGCACGTCACCAAGGGCGTCAATCTGACGATTGAGCCGGGCGAGCGGCGGCTGATCATCGGTCCGAACGGCGCCGGCAAGACCACGCTGTTCAATCTGATCACCGGCGAGTTGGTGCCCGATTCCGGCAGGGTAATGCTGAACGGCCAGGACATCACCCGCCTGCCCTCGCGCCAGCGGCCGCACCTCGGCATGGCGCGCACCTATCAGATCATCACTTTGTTCGCTCGCAACACCATCGTTCACAACGTGACGCTGGCACTGCTCGGGCTATCGCCATTGCGCTGGAATCCACTGATCGACATCAAGCGCCAAAGTCACCTCACCGAGCAGGCGCGGGCCGCGCTCGAGCAGGTCGGCCTCGGCCATATCGCCGACCGTCCGCTGGCCCAAACCTCCTACGGCGAGCGCCGCCGCGTCGAGATCGCGATGGCACTGGCACAGAAGCCCAAGGTGCTATTGCTTGACGAGCCTTTTGCCGGCCTGTCGATCGACGAGCGGCAGGATGTGCACCGGCTGCTGATGGCCATTCCGCGCGACGTTACCATGGTGATGATCGAACACAACATGGACGTGGCGCTGGAGTTCGCCGAGCGCATCACGCTACTGCATTTCGGCGCCGTGATCGTCGAAGGCACGCGCGGCGAGGTCGTCGCCGATCCGCGCACGCGGGAGGTCTACCTTGGCCACTAACGCTCTCTCGCTGTCCCATGTCGACGCCTACTACGGCGACAGCCACGTGCTGCAAGACATCTCGTTCGAGCTCGGCGAGGCCCGTATGCTGGGTCTGCTCGGCCGTAACGGCGCCGGCAAGTCGACCTGCATGAATGTCGCCATGGGGCTGCTCCCGCCCCGCCGCGGCACGATCAGCGTGTTCGGGGAGCCGGTCGGCGGCTTGTCGCCCGAGCAGATCGCGCTGCGCGGGCTCGCGCTGGTGCCGCAAGGGCGCCGCATCTTCCGCAGCCTCACCGTGCGTGAGAACCTCATCGTCGCCGCGAAGAAGCCCATCGACGCCAAACACCCAGCCTGGAGTATCGATACGGTATTCTCCATGTTTCCACGGTTGAATGAGCGGCGCGAGCAGATGGCGGCGCACCTCTCCGGCGGCGAGCAGCAGATGCTGGCCATCGGCCGGGCGCTGATGGGCAATCCGCGCGTCTTGTTGATGGACGAGCCATCCGAGGGCCTGGCGCCCCAGATCGTCGGCGAAGTGATGGCCACCATCCGCAAGCTGAAGGAAAGCGGCCTGTCGATCGTGCTAGTGGAACAGAACCCGCAATTGGTGTTCGATGTCGCCGATGACATCGTCATCCTCAACACCGGGCAGGTCGCCGTGCTATCGACGCCGTCTCAACTGACCAAGGATGGTGTCGATCTGCAGCAGCATCTGGGGGTGTTTTAGCTCTTTCCCTCGTCCCGCGGAGCGGCGACTAGCGCCGCGTCTGGAAGGACGAGGACGAACGAAATAGGCCTCGTCCTTCGAGACGGCGGCTTCGCCGCCTCCTCAGGACGAGGGTAGAGTTCAGGAATCAGGAAGAGACGCAATGACCAAGCTCTGGAACAAATACGCCAACACCGCGGCCCGCAAACACGGCAAGCCCGGGCGCGAGCACCGGCCGAAGTCGACCACCATCGACGCGCACAGCCACATCGCCGTGCCGCGCGCGGCCGAGTACATCAAGCCGCATCTCGACCTCTCGACCATTCCTCTGGCGCATTTCTCCAACGCCGAGACCAAGGAGTTGAATGCCAAACAGGAAGGCGACATCCGCGGCGCCATGACCGGCTACGACGTGCGGTTCAAGATCATGGACGAAATGGGCGTCGATATGCAGTTGGTGATGCCGCCGCCCCCGCAATTGTATCACACGGTGGCGATCGAACATGCCGTTCCGGCCGCGCAGATGATCAATGATGGCGTCGCCGAATTCGTCTCGCGCCACAAGGACCGCTTCATCCCGGCCGGCACCGTGCCGATGCAGGACGGCAACGAAGCCGCCAAGGAGCTCGAGCGCTGCGTTACCAAGCTCGGCTTCAAGGCTGTCGAGATCCTCACCAATGTGCACGGCAAGGAGCTGTCCGACCCCGCCTTCGCGCCGTTCTGGAAGAAGGCCGAGGAGCTCGGCACGCTGGTCATTATCCACCCCAACGGCTTCACCGAGGGCCAGCGGCTATCGCGCTTCTATTTCAACAATATCGTCGGCAATCCGTTCGAGACGACGCTGGCCCTGCACTATCTGATCTTCGACGGCGTTCTGGAGCGCCATCCGAAACTCAAGATATTCGCCATGCATGGCGGCGGCTATCTCGGCGCCTATTCAGGCCGCATCGATCATGCCTGGGGCGCACGCTCCGACTGCCACGGCAACCTGCCCAAGCCGCCGACGACCTATCTCAAGCAGGTCTATGTCGACACCGTCGTCTTCACGCCCGATCAGCTCGAGGCGCTGGTGAAGACCTTCGGCGTCGAGCATGTCATCATGGGCACGGACTACCCGTTCGACATGCTCGAATACGACCCGATCGGGCATCTCAACTCCGTCGAGAGCTTCGACGACTGGACGCGGGCGGAGCTTGCCGGCGGCAACATCCGCAAGGTACTGGGGTTGTAAGCCTCTCCACGGTCATGCGCGGGCTTGCCCCCCGCATCCATGATGATCTGCCGCGAACGAGAGCCGCTCGTACGGCCTTACGCGCGGCACAGCCTTATGGATTGCCGGGTCATAAGGGCGTTCACTCCCGTCTTCGACGGGCTATGCCCGGCAATGACCGCGCAACATATGCTTCGTCAATCAGCACTCCGACTGTCATGCCCCGCGAAAGCGGGGCATCCAGCAAACACAAGCGCCTCGGATACCCACAAACCCCGCGGCGTACTGGATCGCCCGCCTGCGCGGGCGATGACAGAGGCAAAGAGGCCCAAGCACCGCGCGCAAAGGCATCCGCGTAGATTACGCGTGCAGAAAATCCAGCGTCGCCGTCTCCTTGATCACCGCCTTGTTGGTGCTGTGACGGCCGGCGCGCGCCTGCTCTTCCTCGGTACGCGTCGCCTGCAAATACGAGCCGAGGTGGCGGGCGTAATTGATGATGCGATGGTTCTCGGCAAGACGGGCGCGCTCGAAACGCTTGAGCGCGGCAGGAACGTCGGCCTCTTGCGTCAACGCATCGGTCAATGCGCCGGCGTCGTCCGCCGCCTTGGCGACGCCCGCGCCGACGTGCGGCCGCGCGACGAAAGCGGCGTCGCCGAGTATGGCGACACGGCCGAACGCCATCTGCGACGATTCCAGATCGTAGATCGGCTGCAGGATCGGCTCCTTGATCAGACGAACGATCTGTCTGAGCTGCGGCGCCAGCAGCCGCTCCGCCGCGTCATGCATTTCGGCAATCGCGTCGCGGCGAATGAGCGGCGGCGGAATCGAGATCGCATGCGTCACGCCACGGTCGTCCGTGAGCAGCCACTTCAGCTTCGAGGCCTCGTCGGCCGGCCGGTACCAGATGACGTTGTAACGGCGATGGCCTGGCCGCACGTCGTTGTCCGGACCGGCTACCGGATAGCCGAGGAACTGTTCGCCCGGCGGCAGACCGAACGCCATGAAGGCGAAGACCTCGCGATGCACGTCTGGCGGAAAATCGTGCTCATGCAGCAGCGCGCGCCAAGCGGTGTAGCCGGCGTAGCGGGGGCCGACGTCGGGCAGACATTGCCCGCGCACGGTCGACCGAATGCCGTCGGCGCCGACCAGCAGGTCGGCCGACACCGTTTCGCCATTCGAAAAATAAGCGGTAACGGCCTGCGGCGTCTGGGCAAGGGTGGCGAGGCCCCGGCCCCGATGATAGTGCGCCGCCGGAAAAGCGTCGCGCAGCAGCCGATAAACGCGCTCCCACGCCGTCGTGACCTGGGGACACGCGAACTCCTCGACCACCTCACCAGTCCGATCGAGAATCTTGCGGCCGACGATGTGCACGCCGAGCCCCTCGGTCGGCAATCCGAGCCCTTTCAGCCGCTCAATGAGTTCCGGCTGCGCCACAATCCCCGCGCCCCGACCGGACAGCTCGGTTTCGACGCGTTCAAAAATGT
Organism: Pseudolabrys taiwanensis; assembly: GCF_003367395.1. Classification (NCBI taxonomy): domain Bacteria; kingdom Pseudomonadati; phylum Pseudomonadota; class Alphaproteobacteria; order Hyphomicrobiales; family Xanthobacteraceae; genus Pseudolabrys; species Pseudolabrys taiwanensis. Next base: position 2,739,858 of record NZ_CP031417.1, read on the forward strand.
CGACGTCCCAACCACTGCGACGCAGCAACAGGCCTGTCAGCAGGCCGCTCATCGAGCCGCCGATAATGACCGCGCGCCTCGAACCGGATTCGGGCATTGGCGTTTCCTCGACTTGTTGTTGCTGCTATTATTGTACACATCAAAAGGAAATGCACTGGAGGAAATACCATGGCCATGACCATGATCGACAAGGCGGCCGAGGCGAAAAGCAAGGCCGACTGGCCCGCCGACATCGCCGCCGAATTCGCGCGCGAGGCGAAGAATCCCAATCCGTGCGTCGGCTCGACGTTGCTGTCGGAGAACGAGCGCACGCGCGTCTGGATCATCCGTCTGGCGCCGGGCGAGCGCATCGGTTTCCATCGCCACGTGCTCGATTACTTCTGGACGTCGGTCTCGGGCGGACGCGGCCGCCAGCACGTGCATGACGGCACCACCGTCGAGTACACCTATGTACCGGGCGAAACCCGCCACGAGACCTATGGCCTCGGCGAGTTCAAGGTGCACGATCTCGAAAATCTCGGCGACCGCGAGATGGTGTTCATGACGGTCGAGTTCAAAGACAGCGCCAACAAGCCGTTGCCCTTGCCATCGACAGTGCAGCGTCAGGCGGCGTGAGCGTACAGGTAACGCACGTCGCGATGAGCTGAAATCATCCATCGCATTTTGGTGTCGTCCCCGCGAAAGCGGGGACCCATAGGCCGTGCCCTCTCGATATACGGTGGCGTATGGGTCCCGGGTCTCCTGCGCAAGCGCTCGGTCGCCCGGGACGACAGACACGTCGCCTCTCAAACTTCAAACAATCAGAAACCGACAGCCCTTCGGCTCCAGCACGACGCAAGTCAATCGTCCCGTCCTCACGGCGCCGGTGTCGATATTGATGCGGTTGCTCATGACTTCCGGCACCGGCACCGGCGTATGGCCGTGCACGACGATCTTGCCGAAGCTCGCCGTCGAGGTGAGAAACTCGTTGCGGATCCACATCAGGTCCACATCGCGCTGGGCATCGAGCGGTATGCCCGGCCGCACGCCGGCATGGCACAGAAAATAACCGCCGAAGCTGAACGAACACCGCATCGCCTTTAGAAAGCTGCCGTGCGATGGCGGCATCGCGCGGCGCAGACGCTCGGCCACCTGAATGTCGTTGCGGCCGATCAGCGGCGTGCGCGCCGCGACGCCGTACGACCGCAACGTCTCCGCGCCGCCCTGGCTGCGCCAGTGCCGTCCCGCTTCCGGATCAACGAGAAAGTCGACGAGCATCGCCTCGTGGTTGCCGCGCAGCGCGACGTAAGGCGTCGGAAACGGATTGGCGGCCAGCCGCTCGATCACGCCGCACGAGTCCGGTCCGCGGTCGACATAGTCGCCCAAAGTGACGGTCAGCGCATCGCTGCCATGCGCGTCCACGTCGCGCCGGATCGCGGCGATGGCGCGGTCGAGCAGATCGAGCCGGCCGTGAATGTCGCCGATCGCGTAAATCCGGGTGTTCTCGGTCGGAATGGTCCGCTCTCCGCAGTGCTCCGCCGCCCTCGGGTGGCGCGAATGCCGTGCGCGGCGCCTTAGCCTATGTTATTCGGAACTGCCAGTTTTTGTCGGGTCAATCATAGAACGTTATCGAAATGTCGGGTTCCGCTATTGCCGGTGCCGGCGGCCTTGCGCCGCGGGCACGCATCATCCTCTCCTTGCTTCTCCTCTGGCTCGTGGGCAATACCCTGCGGCTCACCATTCTCGCGGTGCCGCCGGTCCTCCCGCTCATCCACGACGAGCTCAATCTCAACGCCACGCAGATCGGCATTCTCACCGGCCTGCCATCGATGCTGCTGGCGGTCGCCGCCGTGCCGGGCTCGCTGTTGATCGCGCGGCTCGGGCTGCGCACGGCGCTGATCGTCGGTCTGCTGCTGACCGCGCTCGGCGGCGCCTTGCGTGGACTTCTGCCGGATATCGCCTGGCTCTACGCCATGACGATCGTGACCGGCGCCGGCGTCGCCATCATGCAGGTGACGATGCCGTCGACGGTGCGCGCCTGGACGCCGACCCATATCGGCTTTGCCACCGCCGTCTACACCAACGGGCTGCTGATCGGCGAAGTGTTGCCGGTGTCATTGATGCTGCCCGTCGTCTTGCCGCTGGTCGGCACCTGGCAGTGGGCCTTTGCGGTGTGGAGTGCGCCCATCTTCTTGATCGTCCTGCTGGTGCTCCTGTTCGCGCCGCGGACGCCGGAGGGCAACGCCGGCGCACCGGGCCGGCGCTGGTGGCCCGATTGGCGCAAGGGGCTCATCTGGCGCCTCGGCTTCATGCTCGGCACCGTCAACGCGATGTATTTCTCCACTAACGCGTTCATCCCCAATTATCTGACCTCGCACGGCCAGGGCGAATGGATCAGCGGCGCCCTCGCCGCGCTCAACATCGGGCAGCTGCCGGCCTCATTCCTGCTGCTCGCCGTCGCGGGCCGGGTCGAAGGCAAGGCTTGGCCCTACGTCGTGAGCGGACTGCTCGCGGTCGTTGGCGTCGCCGGCATCGTGTTCGGCACCGGATTGTGGGTGGTCGCGGCCGCCGCGCTGATCGGCTTCACCTGCGCCACCATTCTCGTCCTCGCGCTGGCGCTGCCGCCCTTACTCAGCCCGCCGGACGACGTGCACCGCGTCACCGCCGCCATGTTCACCGTCAGCTACAGCTGCGCGGTGATCGTGCCCGTCATTTCCGGCATGGCCTGGGACCTCTCCGGCATGGGCGCCTTCGCGTTCCTGCCGATAGGGCTGTGCGGAATCGTGCTAGTGATCTTGGCGCCGGCGATCAATCACGTGCCCAAGGCAAGGAGTTGAGTAATGCGTCCGATACCACTGGGGGCCAAGGGCACCTACACGCTGAAGGTGACACCCGCGCATCTCGCCAACCAGTTCAAGGATGCCGTGTTGCCGCAGGTGTTCGCGACACCCATGATGGTGACCATCATGGAGAACGCGGCGCTCAACGCCGTGCGCGATTATCTCGAGCCCGGCGAGAGCGTCGTCGGTACCGTCGTCAACATCAAGCATCTCGCCGCGACGCCGGTCGGCCACGAAGTCACCGCCGAGGCGGTCGTGACCAAGGTGGACGGACGGCGCATCGAATTCGACGTGACCGCGCACGACGAGCAGGAAGTGATCGGCGCCGGCACGCACGAGCGCGCGGTCGTGCAGCTGGAGCGGCTGCAGAAGCGGCTCGATGCCAAGGCGCCGAAGCGGTAAAATCGTAGGCACTTGCGCCGCGCGCGACCCGGCAGTATCCATCAGTAGCTAGCCCTCAGCTATCGATACTGATGTTTTAAACATGATAACCGGTGCCCAGATGCGCGCAGCGCGCGCGTTGCTCGGGATCGACCAGCGCCAATTGGCCGCGCTGGCCGGACTGTCCCTGCCGACCATTCAGCGGATGGAATCGTCCGAAGGCGTCGTGCGCGGTAACGTCGACTCGCTGATGAAGCTTGTCGACGCGCTGGCGGCTGGCGGCATAGAGCTGATCGGCGAAGGCGCGAACTCAACCGGCGGCGGACGCGGGGTGAGGTTGAAATGACGCCGACCCGACATTCTTCGTTCGTCATTGCGGGACGGCCGGATGGGCCGGAACCGCAGTCCATACGCCGCAGCGCTGCGGGTTATGAAGTCCAGGCAGCCTCGCTCCGCTCAGCTCCCGGAACAACGGAGTGTCCGCGGCCCAACCGGAGCGCACGGAGGCCCTGATGGTCGTCACCGCGCTCGAATGCGTGCTGGCCCTGCTGGTGCTTGCGCCATTGGCCATCGCGTTGGGTGCGTCGGCGCGGGCCTCGATCATCGTCTACGGCGCCTCGCTGCTCTTGACCCTTGCGCTTGCGATCATCGCGCTGCTGGTCCTGCTCGGCCACGGTCCCGCGGCCGCCGTCACGCTGCCGCTCGGCCTGCCCTGGCTCGGCGCGCATTTCCGCATCGACGCGCTCTCCGCCTTCTTCCTGCTGGTGATCAATCTCGGTGGCGCGGCCGCAAGCCTGTTCGCGCTCGGCTATGGCCGCCACGAGGAAGAGCCGGCCCGCATCCTGCCGTTCTACCCGGCCTATCTCGCCGGCATGAACATCGTGCTACTCGCAGCCGATGCCTTCTCTTTCCTCGTCGCCTGGGAAGTGATGTCGCTCACCTCCTGGGCCTTGGTCATCGCGCATCATCGCGAACCCGAGAATCTGCGCGCCGGCTTCGTCTATCTGCTGATGGCGGGCTTCGGCACCTTGATGCTGCTGCTTACCTTCGGCTTATTGGCCGGAGGCAGCGGCGCCTATGACTTCGACACGATCCGCGCGGCGCATCCCTCAACAGGCATTGCCGCGCTGGTGCTGATCCTGGCGCTGCTCGGCGCCGGCTCGAAGGCCGGCCTCGTGCCGCTGCACGCCTGGCTGCCACTCGCGCATCCGGCCGCGCCCAGCCACGTCTCCGCGCTCATGAGCGGCGTGATGACGAAGGTCGCGGTCTATGGCTTCATCCGCATCGTCTTCGATCTCGTCGGCGCGCCCGCGTGGTGGTGGAGCATGCCGGTGCTGGCGCTCGGCGCAGCAAGCGCGGTGATGGGTGTGCTGTATGCCCTGATGCAGCGCGACCTCAAACGCGTGCTCGCTTACTCGACCATCGAGAATATCGGCATCGTCTTCGTGGCCTTGGGCCTCGCCCTGGCGTTCAAGGCGCATGCGATGGAGGCGGCTGCCGCGCTCGCCTTCACCGCGGCGCTGCTGCACGTCTTCAACCACTCTCTGTTTAAGAACCTGTTGTTCTGCGGCGCCGGTGCCGTGCTCGCCGCGACCGGCGAGCGCGATCTGGAAAAGCTCGGCGGCCTCATCCACCGCATGCCGCAGACAGCCTTCGTGGTCCTGATCGGCGCCACGGCCATCTCGGCCTTGCCACCGCTCAACGGTTTCGTCTCCGAGTGGCTGACGTTCCAGGCCATTCTGCTGAGCCCGCAGCTTCCCTCCTGGGGCTTGAAGCTGATGGTGCCGGCCGTCGGGGCGCTGCTCGCGCTATCGGCCGCACTCGCCGCCGCCTGCTTCGTGCGCGTCTTCGGCATCGCCTTCCTCGGCCGCCCGCGCTCCGATGCCGCCGTCGCGGCGCACGAGACCGACAGCAATTCGCTCGCCGCGATGTACGCGCTGGCCGCGCTGTGTTTCGTCGCCGGTATCCTGCCCGGACTGTTCATCGATGGCTTGGCGCCGGTGACGCAGATGGTGGTCGGCCATCCCATGCCGGCGCAAGGCAGCATCGAATGGCTGTCGATCGTACCGATCGCTGAGAGCCGCAGCTCCTATAACGGCCTCCTCGTCTTCGTGTTCATGACGGTGAGCGGCGTGCTCGGCGCCTTCGCCATTCACCGCCTCGCCTCCGACAAGATCCGCCGCGGCCCGGCCTGGGGCTGCGGCTATCCGGACGCCGGCCCCCGCACGCAATATTCCGCCGACAGCTTCGCGCAACCGATCCGCCGCGTGTTCGGCACGCTCATTTTCAGCGCGCGCGAGACGGGCGAGATGCCGCCGCCCGGCTCGACCGCGCCCGCGCGGCTCACCGTGACGCTGCGCGATCCCGTTTGGGACGCGCTCTATGCGCCGATCGCGGCCTTCGTCGCCTTTGCCGCCGAGCGGCTGAACCTGCTGCAGTTCCTCACCATCCGCCGCTATCTCTCGCTCGTCTTTGGCGCGCTCGTGCTGCTTCTTCTGGTGCTCGCGATATGGCCGTGATCGCCGATTTCGCCTTCCAGGGCGCGCAGATGCTGCTGGTGCTGCTCCTGGCGCCGCTGCTCACAGGCTTTGTGCGCAAGGTGAAAGCGCGGCTGATGCGCCGGCAGGGCCCGTCGCTGCTGCAGCCTTACCGCGATCTCATCCGCCTCCTGCGCAAGGACGTGGTGCTGGCGGACAACGCCTCCTGGCTGTTCCGCGCCATCCCCTATCTCATCTTCGCCGCCACCTGGGTCGCGGCGTCGCTGGTACCGACTTTCCGCAGCGGCCTGATGTTCTCCTGGACCGCCGATCTCATTGCCATCATCGCGCTGCTCGGCAGCGCGCGCTTCTTCCTGGCGCTCGCCGGCATGGATGTCGGCACCGCCTTCGGCGGCATCGGCTCGAGCCGCGAGGTGATGATCGCCTCGCTCGCCGAGCCGGCCATGCTGATGATCGTCTTCGCCATCGCGCTGATCGCCGGCTCGACGCAGCTCTCCACCATGGCGGCCTTCATGAACTCGCCCGAGGTCGGCCTGCGCGTGTCGCTCGGCCTCGGCCTGATCGCGCTGGTCATCGTCGCCATTGCCGAGAACGCGCGCATTCCGGTCGACAACCCGGCAACGCATCTCGAACTGACCATGGTGCACGAGGCCATGGTGCTGGAATATTCCGGCCGGCATCTGGCGCTGATCGAATTGTCGGCGATGCTCAAGCTTCTCTTGTATGTGTCGCTGATCGCCTGCCTGTTCGCGCCGTGGGGCATCGGCGGCGCCGACGCCAACGCCGGCTTGCTGCTGCTCGGTGTCGGCGCTTATGCCGCCAAGCTCGCCGCCGGCGGCTTCCTGCTCGCGGTGTTCGAGACGTCGATCGCCAAGATGCGCGTCTTCCGCGTGCCGGAGTTCCTCGGCGCCGCCTTGATGCTGGCGCTGCTGGCGACGCTGCTGCGCTTTGTGTCGAGGAGCTTCTGATGCACGGCATCTCCTTCGATATCGCGCATATGCTGGCCGGCTCCTTGGTGCTGGTGAGCTTCCTGCAGCTCTACCAGGACCGGCTGTCGGCGCTGATCAATACCTTCGCCGTGCATGCCTTGGTGCTGACCGCCTCCGTCGCCTGGCAGGCTTATGTGCAGCACGCGCCGCACCTCTACATCACCGCGGTGATCGCCCTCGTCTTCAAGGCCATCATCATTCCCGTCGCGCTGCGGCGCATCGTCATCAAGCTCGGCATCCACCGCGAGATCGACAATGTGGTCGGCGTCGGCCTCGCCATGCTCGCCGGCATCGGGCTCGTCGCGCTGTCGATGGTGGTGATGCTGCGCGTCACCGCCGAGGCCGATCCGCTGGCGCGCGAGGATCTTGCTTTTGCGCTGTCCGTCGTGCTGCTCGGCCTCTTGATGATGGTGACGCGGCGCAATGCCGTCTCCCAGGTGATCGGCTTCATGTCGCTGGAAAACGGTCTCGTGCTGGCCGCGACCGGCGCCAAGGGCATGCCGCTCGTCGTCGAGATCAGCGTCGCCTTCTCGGTGCTGATCGCCTTCATCGTCATCGGCATCTTCCTGTTCCGCATCCGCGAGCGCTTCGACACCGTCGACGTGCAGGCGCTCGACCGCTTCCGGGGAGAGCGCCGATGACTTTCGACGCGCTTACCGCCCTGCTCGTCATCCCCGCGGTCTCGGCGGCGGTGCTTGCCATTCTGCCCGGCTATCGCCTGACGGCGCGGCTGAACGTCGTCGCGGCGCTGCTCACGTTCCTGACCTCACTGTCGCTGTTCGTCGTCCAGCCGACCTCGGGCGACTATCTGCTGCTCGACGACCTCAACAAGATATTCATCGTGCTGACGACCTTCGTCGCCTTCACGACCTCGATGTTCAGCGCGAGCTATATCGGCCATGAGATCGAGATCGGCCGGCTGACGCCGAATTTCCTGCGCTTCTATCACGCGATGTATCAGGTGCTGATGTTCGCGATGAACCTCGCGCTCACCGCCAACAATATTGGCCTGATGTGGGTGGCGATCGAAATGGCGACGCTGACCACCGTGCTGATGGTCGGCATCTACCGCACGCACGAGGCGCTGGAAGCGGCGTGGAAATACTTCATCCTCGGCAGCGTCGGCATCGCCCTCGCTCTGTTCGGCACCATCCTCATCTATATGGCGGCGGGCCCGGTGATTGGCGAAGGCCTCGGCGCCATGGTGTGGACCAATCTGGTGCAGCACGCCGCGAAGTTCGACGCGCCGCTGCTGAACGTCGCCTTCGTCTTTCTGCTGCTCGGTTACGGCACCAAAGTCGGCCTCGCGCCGCTCCATGCCTGGCTGCCCGACGCCCATGCCGAAGGCCCGACGCCGATCTCGGCGGTGCTGTCCGGCCTCCTGCTCAACGTCGCGCTCTACGCCTTGCTGCGCTTCAAGATGCTGCTGGCGCTGGCCCCCGCGGCGATCGCGCCCGGGCCGCTGATGGTGACCATGGGGCTAATCTCCTGCTTGTTCGCCGCCTTCATGCTGTATCGCCGCCGCGACATCAAACGGCTGTTCGCCTATTCATCGATCGAGCACATGGGCATCATCGTGTTCGCGTTCGGCATGGGCGGGCCGCTCGCCAACTTCGCCGGCCTGTTGCACATGACCATGCATTCGCTGACCAAGTCGGCGATCTTCTATGCGGTCGGCCACATCGCGCAGGTCAAGGGCACGCAGAAGATCGCCGATCTCGGCGGCCTCACCGTGACGCATCCGGTGCTCGGCTGGAGCCTCGTCGCCGGCGTGGTGGCGATCGCCGGCCTGCCGCCGCTCGGCATCTTCATGAGCGAATTCCTGGTGGTGTCGTCGACCTTCGCGCGCGAACCGGTGCTGGCGGTGCTGCTCGGCCTCGGCATCCTGATCGCGCTCGGCGGCTTGTTCCTGCGATTGAGTCAGGTTGCCTTCGGCGCGCCGCGCGGGCCGACGGGGCCGGCGCATGCGTCCTACGTGCCGCTGTTCGCGCATCTCGGTATCGTCGCCTGCGCCGGCATCTATCTGCCGCCGGCGCTGGTGTCGGGCTTCGAGAACGTCGCACGGTTGTTGGGGTGACGGCATGATCCACGCCCGCATTGAAGTGACCGAAGAAGGCTGGCGCGAAGCGATCGACCGCCTGGCCGACGGCAGCACGACCTTGCTCGGCCTCTGGGCCGATGGCGGCGACGTGCTGATGGCAACGAGCCAAGACGACAGCGACATTTCCGTCATCAGCTACACGTGCCGCGATGGCCGCTTCCCCAGCGTCGGCGCCAAACATCCGCCGGCCATCCGGCTGGAGCGGGCCATCGGCAGCCTGTTCGGCCTCAAGGCCGATGGCGCGATCGACAGCCGGCCGTGGTTGGACCTAGGGTTCTGGGAGGTGGCGCAGCCGCTCGGCGCGCGTACGCCGGCAACGCCCGCCGTGCCTTATCAATTCCTCCCCGTCGAAGGCGAAGGCCTGCACGAGATCGCCGTCGGCCCGGTGCATGCCGGCATCATAGAGCCCGGACACTTCCGCTTCACCGCCAATGGCGAACACGTGGTGCGGCTCGAGCAGCGCCTCGGCTATGTGCACAAAGGCATCGAAGGCCTGATGCAGGGCGCGAGCCTGGCGCAGGCGGCCAAGCTCGCCGGCCGCACTTCCGGCGACAGCACGGTGGCTTACGCTTACGCCTTCGCGCTCGCCACCGAGCAAGCCTTGCAGACCGAGGCGCCGCCGCGCGCCGCTTACTTGCGCGCCCTGATGGCCGAGCTCGAACGCCTCGCCAACCATCTCGGCGACATCGGCGCCATCTGCAACGACGCCGCTTTCGCCCTGATGCTGGCGCATATGGGCGTCTTACGCGAGCGCACCTTGCGCGCGGCGGACGCCTGCTTCGGCCACCGGCTGATGCGCGACGTCATCGTGCCGGGCGGCGTCGCCCGCGATATCGCGCCGGACGGCATCACCGCGTTACGGAGCCTGCTCGCCACGATCCGCGATGTGTTCCCGCGCCTGGTCGCGCTCTACGACAACACCGCGTCGCTGCAGGACCGCACCGTCACCACCGGCATCGTCAAACCGGACTACGCACGGCAGTTCGGCGCCGGCGGCTATGTCGGCCGCGCCTCCGGCCGCGCCTATGATGCGCGGCGCGCGCTGCGCTACGCGCCCTATGACGTGCTGAATTTCGACGTGCCGGTGCGCGAGGACGGCGACGTCAATGCACGCGTCTGGATTCGCATTCTCGAAGTCGAACAGAGCCTCAAGCTGATCGAACAGATCATCGACCGTTTGCCGGACGGCCCGCTCGCGACGACGGTCGAGCCCAAGGGCGCTTGCGAAGGCTTGGCGATGACCGAAGCTTTCCGCGGCGACGTGCTGGTGTGGCTGCGGCTCGACGATGCCGGCCGCGTGGCGCGCTGCCATGTGCGCGATGCATCCTGGTTCCAGTGGCCGCTCTTGGAAACCGCGATCGAAGGCAACATCGTCGCCGACTTCCCGCTCTGCAATAAATCGTTCAACTGCTCTTATTCGGGGCACGATCTGTAATGAAGGCCGAGCAACACACTCCGCTCATTCCCGCGAAAGCGGGAATCCAGCTCTTCCTTGCACCGCCTGAGTTCGTGGCCTCTAGGTCTCCAACCCAAATTGGCTGTTACCGACTTGGGCACTTAGTATGGCAGACATCGAGAACACCCGATGTCTGCGCGCAGGGACGAGCGGAGAAATAGGCTATGCGCCGGACATTGCTCGACAGCCTGCATGGCCCCCTGACCGAAGCGCCGCCGGCGCCGGACGAAGCGGCACTCAAAGAATTGGCCGCGAGCCTCGACCGGACCGCGCGCGCGCGTCTCGGCCGCTCGCTATCGATCCGCCAGGTCGATGCCGGCTCCTGCAACGGCTGCGAGCTGGAAATTCACGCGTTGAGCAATGCCTTCTACGATCTCGAGCGCTTCGGCCTACGCTTCGTCGCCTCGCCGCGTCACGCCGACGTGCTGATGGTCACCGGCCCGGTCACCAAGAATATGCGCGACGCACTTCGACGCACCTACGAGGCGACGCCCGATCCGAAATGGGTGGTGGCCGTCGGCGGCTGCGCTGCCGACGGCGGCCTCTTCGCCGGCAGCTACGCGGTCGAGGGCGGCGTCAAGGATGTGGTGCCGGTCGACCTGCACATCTCCGGCTGCCCCCCTAACCCGCGGCAGTTGCTTGCCGGCTTGCTCGCGTTGTTGCAGAAAGCTTCCTGACAATAACGCTTATAACAGGTCGGGAGTGGAAATGCCTGAAGCGCTCGTTCGCGGCGTTCGCATCAACTACGCAATCATCGGCGATGGGGGCCCTTTCATCGCCTTGACCCCTGGCAGCCGCCGCCCTTACGGCGAACTGGTCGACCTGTCCAAGGCCATTGCCGCCAACGGCTACCGCGTCCTGCTGCACGACCGCCGCAATTGCGGCGCGTCCGATGTCGCGTTCGACGGCTCGGGCTCCGAACACGAAGTCTGGGCCGACGACCTTTACGAACTCGGCAAACAACTCGGCGCCTTGCCGATGTATGTCGGCGGCTCATCGGCCGGGGCGCGGCTCGCGATTATGTATGCCATGCGGCATCCCGACGGCCTGCGCGGCCTGTTGCTGTGGCGCCTGACCGGCGGCCAGGAGGCCGTGGATAAACTGTCGGAAAACTACTACGGCCAGTACATCAAGCTCGCCCGCGCGGGTGGCATGCAGGCGATCGCCGACAGCGAGCACTTCGCCGAGTGCATCACGGCCCGGCCGTCGAACAAGGAGCGCCTGCTGACGCAAGACGTCAATTCCTTCATCGACGTGATGACGAAATGGCGTGCCAAATTCCTGGAATCGGCCAAGCTGCCGATCGTCGGCGCCAGCGAGGCCGACCTCAATGCCATCAAGGCGCCGGCCTGCCTCGTCGCCGGCAACGACGTGATCCATACGCCGGTCACTGCCCGCAAGGCGGCGCGGCTCATTCCGAACAGCGAGCTGCATGAAGACGTCGTCGAACGGCGTTCGGACGACAACCTCCGCCAGGAATGGGACCGCCAGGAATGGCGCGATGCCGAGCCGAAACTGGCCAAGATATTCGCCGCGTTCCTCAACCGCGTCGAAACCAACTAACCAAGAAGCCCTAGGAAGGAAGCGATATGAGCCTGCAGATTCGCCGGGTTGTCACCGGCCATACGAGCGACGGCCGCGCCAAGGTCGAGGTCGACGAAATGGCCAGCAATGTCATCTCCAACCGGCCGGGCGCATCGTCCTGTGTCGTGTGGTCGACCAAGGGCTTTCCGGTCGACAATGACGGCTTCAACGACCCGACCAAGGCCTCGTTCAAAACCACCGTCGACAACGGCACCGTGTTCCGCATCGTGCGCTACGAGCCGGGCGTGACACCGCGCAACCACCGCACCGACTCGATCGATTATGCCGTGGTCATCGAAGGATCGATCGATATGGAGCTCGACGATGGCGTCGTGGTGACGCTGAAGGCCGGCGATGTCCTGGTACAGCGCGGCACGATCCACAACTGGGTGAACCGCGGCCCGGACGTCTGCACTATCGCCTTCGTATTGGTCAGCGCCAAGCCGGTGACGGCAAATGGAAAGCCGCTGCACGCGGAGGGCTGACCCTCGCCGTCATAGCCGGGCTTGTCGCAGCAAGTCGGGCTTCCCGACTGGCCGGATTCAATATGCGGAAATCGGGCACGCCCGATTTCCGTTGCCATCCACGTGCCTTGAACACGTCGAGAAACGTGGATGCCTGGCCCAAGGCCGGGCGTGACGCGCCGGCTACTGCGGGACGATGCCTGCGGCCTTCACGGTCGCCGCGGTATCCTCGACCTTCTGGCGGAAGAAGGCCTGAGTGGCCGCCGCATTCCGGGTATCCGGCATATAGCCATCCCGTTGCATGATCGCCGCGACCTCCGGCTTGAGCAGCGCGGCATGGATCGCGGCGTTGAGCTTGTCGACGATCGCATCCGGCGTCTTTGCTGGCGCGAAGAACATGCCCCACGAACCGCTGACATAGTTCGGCAGATATTTCGACATCAGCGGCACGTCGGGAAAAGCGGCGAATGGCTTCGTACCCGTGAAGGCCAAAGCCCGCACACGGCCCTCCTTCAGCAAGCCCATCACCGACGGCGGCGTGACGAACATCACCTGCACCGCGCCACTGAGAAGCCCAGTCATCACTTCCGAGGCGCCCTTATACGGCACATGTTCCATCTTGATACCGGCCTGCTGGTTGAACAGCTCGGCCTTCAGATGCAGTTCGTTGCCAACGCCCGGTGAACCATAGAGAACGCGATTCTTCTTGGCGTAGTCGATAAGCTCCGGCACCGACTTGAACGGCGACTTGGCGTCGACCAGCATGAAAACGCCGTCGAGCTCGCCGATCGTGGCAACCGGCTTGAGATCGGTAAGAAGGTTGTATCCGAGATTTTTGTAGATGTAGGGCGTCGGCGCAATGGAGGATGACGAGAACAGCATCGTATACCCGTCAGGCGCGGCCTGCACGACCGCCCGCGCGGCAATCGTGCCATTGGCGCCGGTGCGATTCTCGACGATGAACGATTGGCCCAACGCCGTGCCGAGCGCTTGCGACACCGTGCGTGCCTGGATATCGGGGCCGCTGCCGGCGGCGTAGCCGACATACACATGCACCGGCCGATCGGGGTAAGTCTGCGCCTGCACCGTCGAGACGGCAAAAATCACGGCGGCAACGGCCGTCACGCTCCTCAGCATCGATTCCTCCGCAGATGTTTTATTTATTGACGCCATCAATACGGCGTTCGTCGCGACGGCGCAATGCACGCCGCAGCATGACCGCCGAACGCCCGTTATGTCTGATTATGAAAACTGGCCGTCAGGCGTCGCTAAGCGCGGCCTGCACGTTACGGCCGGTGCGTTCGATATGATCGCGCAATAGATGTGTCGCCTCGCGCACGCGGCGGCCGATCACGGCGTCGGCAATCGCCGCATGCTCGGCCGGAACGTCTCGGTCGGGCGCATGCTTCTTCAGAAAAATGCGACGATAGCGGTCGCTTTGATCGTGCAGCGTGGCGCAGAACTGGCGCAGCAGCGGCATGCCGCAGGCCGAGATCAATTCGGCATGGTAAGTCCGGTGCGCCGTTTCCCAGACCTCCTGTTCTTCGGCGGAACGTGCGCCCCGCTTGCAGCGGTTGAGCTGATGCAGGGCCGCGACGATCCGGCCCTCCCAGGCCGTGTCGCCGTGTTGCATCGCTTCCTTCAGCGCCATGCTCTCGAGCTCGACACGCAGCCGGATGACTTCGGCGAGGTTCGCGGGCGACACCGGCGCGACACGATAACCGCGCTGGTCGAGAATAGTGACGAGGCCCTCGCTCTCCAGCCGGCATAGCGCTTCGCGCAAGGGGCTGAGACTGACGCCATAGGACTCGCGCATGCGGTCGAGATTGAGTTTCGAGCCGGGGGTCAGATCGCCGCTCATGATGGACTCACGCAAACGAGCGACCAGGCTCGACGACAAGGTCGTCGATGCCGGCACCACCGGATTACGCGTCTCAGCCATCGCTCACGCCCCCACGGGACCGAAACCATACAATTCCGCCGGATTCTCGACCAGCGCAAGATGCTGCGTCCCTGCGTCGGGAAACCACAGCGGAATAAGATCGACCAGATCGCCGTCGTTCGGCATCGCCACTGGGCAGATCGGATGCGGCCAGTTCGAGCCCCACAGGATCCGGTCCGGGCGCGCCGCCACCACCTTCTCGATCATCGGCAGCATGTCGCGATGCGGGTAAGGCTCGGACGAAAGGCGGTAGAGGCTGGCGAGCTTGACCCAGCAACGGTCCGTGTCGAGCAGGCTCATCAGCGCCTTGAACGCCAGCGAGCCGACGCCTTCTGCCCCGGTGATGCGCGCGAGGTGGTCGAGCACGAAATTGCTGCGCACCTTTTCAAGCTGCGGCGCGACATCGACGAGTTCGCTCGACTTGTTGAAGTGCAGCACCAGATGCCAGCCGAGATCGAAGGTCTCCGCAGAAAGCCTCTCGAGATGCATGAAACTCGCGCCGCCCGACACCACGGTCGACATACGGCAGCCGCGCATGCCGCGCCGGTGCATGTCTTCGAGCTCGGCGCGCGGCAGGCCGGACGGAATCACCGCAACACCACGCTGACGGATGGGATCGCGATCGAGCGCGGCGAGCGTCACACTGTTGTCGGTGCCGTGCGCCCCCCCATGGACGATGACAACGCGGTCGATGCCCAGCGTCTTATGCAATTGGGTAAGGTCTTCGTAAGTGCAGTCTTCCGGTGTGTAACTGCGCTGCGGGCTGAACGGAAACTGCGCCTGCGGCCCGAACACGTGGACGTGCGTATCGCAAGCGCCGCGCGGCATTTTGAACGCCGGCACCTTTGGATGACGATCGGGTCCTGGACATGCGTGCATCGGCCGCACCGTCTCGGCATTCATCGGGAGGCTCGCTTGTTTTGCATCGCACACTGCAACGTATGTTGCAGCTCAGCGGAATAATTCGCGGCCTCGTTCACTTAAGGCTCCTTTAGGCATCGACCGAGGCCCGATTTGACGCCAGGGTCCGAAACTGTCAATTAAAATCGATGATCTGCAATTAATCGATAAGGGAACGCCATGCTCCGTCGCACTCTCCTCGCCTCGCTGGCCGTTCTGGCGCTCGCGCCGCTCGGTCTTCCCAGCTCCGCCCAGGCCGCCTTTCCGGAGCGTTCCGTGCGCATCGTCGTACCCTTCCCGGCCGGCGGGTCGAACGATGTCATCGCGCGGCTCTTGGCGCAGAACCTGACCGAGCAATGGGGCCAGCCCGTCGTCGTCGAGAACCGCGCCGGCGCCGGCGGCAATGTCGGCGCTGAAGTGGTCGCCCGTGCCGCGGCCGACGGCTACACGCTGTTGCTCGCCGCGCCCGGTCCGCTGGTCGTCAACCAGACGCTGTACAGCAAGCTCAATTACGATCCGGCCAAGGACCTCAAGCCGATCGCACTGATCGCCTCGGTGCCGATCGTGCTTGCGGTCAATCCCAAGGTCGAAGCGAAAACGGTCGCCGAGCTTATCGCCCTCGCCAAGAAGCAGCCGGGCAAGATCAACTTCGGTTCGTCCGGCAACGGCTCGACCAACCATCTGGCCGGCGAGTTGCTGAAGGACCTCGCCAAGATCGACATCGTGCACGTGCCATATCGCGGCGCCGCGCCGGCCATGAACGACCTGATCGCCGGCCACATCCCGATGATGTTCGACAACATGCCGGCAATGAAGCCGCAGGTCGCCGCCGGTACGGTGCGCGCGCTCGCCGTCGCCAGCGCGACGCGCTCGAAGCTGTTCCCGGAGCTGCCGACGATGATCGAAGCGGGCGTGCCCGGCTTCGAAGCCACGGCCTGGTTCGGCCTCGTCGCGCCGGCGGCAACGCCTGCGGATGTGACGAAGACCATCATCGCCGGCGTCGAAAAGGCGCTGCAGAATCCCGACATGGCAAAGAAGCTCGCCGATCTCGGCGCCGAGCCAGGCAACGTCAGCGGCGACGCCTTTGGCGACTTCCTCAAGGCTGAAACGGCCAAGTGGGGCAAAGTCGTCAAGGACTCCGGCGCCCGCGTCGACTGACCTAGCACAACGCGGGCGGCTTCATGCCGCCCGCACTATCTCGATCGCCTGCCCCGCCGCCTCCGGCTTTTGCCGCGCGCGCATTTGCCCTAAGCTATGCCATGAAAGTATAGCTTCTGGGCGGGGTCCGAAATGGAATTGCGCGAGCTGCGAAACTTCATGCGCGTCGCGCGGGCCGGCAGCGTCAGCCGTGCCGCCACCGAGCTCCGCCTGGCACAGCCGGCGTTGAGCCGGCAGATCAAGAAACTCGAACACGAACTCGGCGTGCCGCTGTTCGCGCGCCACGGGCGCGGCGTACGCCTGTCCACGGCCGGCGCACTGCTGCTGGAGCGCGCCGAGGAAATCACGCGGCTGGTGCACGAGACCGGCGAGGAAATCCGCGGCAATCGCGCGCATGACGGCGGCCGCATCACCGTCGGCGTACCGCCGGCGGCCGGGCGACTCCTCATCCCGCCTTTCGTCGAGAGCTTCCACCAAGCCTGGCCGCGCACGACGCTGCACATGCGCGAGGGCGTCACGTCGTCGCTGCAGGAATGGCTGATCGAGAAGCGCATCGATGTGGCCATCCTGCACAATCCGCCGCATCTGGAAGCCTTGAATATCAGCCCGATCGTCACCGAACGCATGTTCGTCATCGGCCCGCCGCCGCACCTTGCCAGCAAGCGCAAGCCGCCGGCGAGCTACCGCATCCGCGATCTTGGCGATCTGCCGCTCATCCTGCCGAACATGGCGCACAACAACCGGCGCTTGGTTGAACACGCCGCGCTCGAGCACGGTGTGCGCCTGCGCATCAAGATCGAGGCGGACAGCGTCGCCTTCGCCAAAGCCCTGGTCGAGAAGGGCCTCGGCTACACCATCCTCACTTATGCGGCCGTGCAGGACGAACTGGCACGCAAGCAGCTCTCGGCCTATCCAATCCTGCGGCCAACCTTGTCCACGCAGGTGACCATCGTGACGCTGCGCGACACGACGCTGCCGAAGCTGACGCAGGAAGCAAGCCTGCTGATGCACGAAGTCTGCCGCGCTTTGGTGCGGGACAAAGTGTGGGCCGGCGCGCAGCTCTGCTGATCGCGGCAAAGCACCTGCTTCCAGGCCCCCTCAGATCGCCATGCCGAGAAAGTATCGGCCGTCAACTTCATTCGGACGGGCGGGTCATCTATGGTGCATCTGAAAAGCGCAACAGCGGCGGCCTTACGCCGCGCTTCGAGGGAGGACGAACCATGCGCGCCTTGAAACTGCTACTGATCGGATTGAGCATGCTGGCGGGGCCATCGCTTGCGGCCGCGCAGGACTTTCCCAACAAGCCGATCCGGCTGATCGTTCCCTTCCCGCCCGGCGGCCCGAACGACATCATCGCCCGCACCGTCGGCCAGAAGATGTCGGAAATTCTCAAACAGACCGTGGTCATCGACAACCGCGGCGGCCAGGGCGGCGTGCTCGGCACCGACTTCGTCGCCAAGGCGGCACCCGACGGCTACACCATCGCGGTCTCCAGCGCCGGTGCGCTGGCCATCTCGCCGAGCATGGAGAAGGTCGCCTACGAGACGCTCAAGGATCTCGCGCCCGTGACGCTCGTCGCCACCGTGCCGGAGATGCTGGTCGTCGCGAAGAACGTGCCGGCCAACAACATGGCGGAGCTGGTGGCGCTCGCGAAATCGAAACCCGGCAAACTCAATTTTGCCTCGTCGGGTCCGGGCAGCCTGCCGCACCTGGCAGGCGAGTTGTTCAAGCTGACCGCCGGCATTCAGATCGCGCACGTGCCCTATCGCGGCGCGGCGCCCGCCGTAAACGACCTCGTCGGCGGCCAGGTCGAGATGGTGTTCCTCGATCTGCCGGTGCTGCTGCCTCAGATCAAGGCCGGCAACCTCAAGCCGATCGCGATCGGCGCGCCCCACCGGGCCCCGAGCGCGCAAGACGTGCCGACGACGACCGAAGTCGGCATGCCGAACCTTCAGACCGAGAACTGGTACGGCATGGTCGCGCCGGCAAAGACGCCGCCGCAGATCATCGCCACGCTCAACAAAGCGGCGGTCCAGGCGATGAAGGATCCGGACGTCATCGAAAAGATGAAGCTGCAAGGCGCCGAGCTGGTCGGCGACAGCCCGGAACACTTCCGCGATTTCATCGACAGCGAAACCAAGAAGTGGGCGAAGGTCATCAAGGACGCGGGCGTCGAGACCAGCAAATAATGGTTGGTCGCCTCGACGGCAAAATCGCGCTCATCACCGGGGCCGGCTGTGTCGGCCCCGGCTGGGGCAACGGGCGCGCGGCCGCCGTCATCTTTGCGCAGGAAGGCGCCAAGGTGTTCGCGGTCGACAAGAATCCGGACTCGATGCTTGAGACCGTGGCCCTCGCCGGCACCGCCGCCGACATCACGACATATGCCTGCGACGTTCTCGACGATGCCCAGGTGGCCAAGATGGTCGGTGCCTGCCGCGAGAAATACGGCCGCGTCGATATTCTCGTGAACAATGTCGGTGGCTCTGCGCCCGGCGGCGCCGCCGAACTCGCCGAAGAAGCGTGGGACCGGCAGATCGATTTCAATCTCAAGAGCGTCTATCTCGCCTGCCATCGCGTGATCCCCGTGATGGTCGCGCAAGGCGGCGGCGCCATCGTGAACACCTCGTCGACCTCGGGCCTGCGTTTCACTGGCTCGCCGCAGGTCGGCTACGCCGCCGCCAAGGCCGGCATCATCCATTTTTCGCGCGTCACCGCCGTACAGTATGCAAGCAAGGGCATCCGCGTGAACACGGTCGTACCCGGGCAGATGCACACGCCGATGGTAGAAGCGCGGCTCGCGGGCCAGCGCACCGGCGGCGACGTCGATACGCTCTTGAAAACGCGCGTATCGCGCATCCCGCTCGGCTTCATGGGCGACGGCCGCGACACCGCTTACGCCGCCTTGTTCCTCGCCTCGGACGAGGCGCGCTTCGTCACCGGCACCGAGATCGTGGTCGATGGCGGCATGACCGCGCGCTGCGACTAAGAGCGTGGCTCATAACACCACCGCATACTCCGTTCGTTCCCGCGCAAGCCAGAGCCAGGAACGCAGAGTTTGCGCATGCGGCCCTGGGTCCCCGCATGCGCGGGGACGAACGGTGAGACGCGTTTTGACACGAGAAACAAAGATGATCGCCACGTCCCAAGCTCCTGCCTCTCCGTCACACGACCGCAATCCGAAAAAGCCGCGATTCATCCCGCCGCCGCACGCCTGCGACTCGCATTTCCATGTGTTCGGGCCGCAGGCGATTTTTCCCTTTGCCGAGAACCGTACCTCCACGCCGCACGACGCGCCAAAGGCGGAGTTGTTCGCCCTGCATAAGCTGCTCGGCTTCGAACGCGGTGTCTTCGTGCAATCGGCATTCCATGGCAGCGACCATGCCGTGGTGCTCGACCTGATTGCCGCCGCGCCCGGGCGCTATCGCGGCGTCGCTCTTTTGCAACCCACGACGCCGCAGGCCGAGATCGAACGGCTCGACGCCGGCGGCATCTGCGGCGTCCGCTTCCATTTCTTCTCACACCTCGGCAAGCCGATGCCGTACGACGATATTCGGGCGATCATCGCCAAGGTGGCGCCGCTCGGCTGGCATATCGCCATTCATGTCGGCGGCGAGGGCGTGCTGGAGCAATACGACTTTATCACCTCGATCGACGCGCCGGTGGTGATCGACCACATCGGCCGCATCGACATAGCCGAAGGTCTGGATGGCAAGGCCTTCACCGCGCTCAAGCGCCTCCTCGACCGCGACAATGTGTGGGTCAAACTCTCCGGTACCGACCGCATCACCAAACATCAGCCTTATCCTTATGCGGACGCCATCGCGTTTCCGCGCGCGCTGGCGCAACACGCGCCCGAACGCGTGGTGTGGGGCTCGGACTGGCCGCATCCCAACCACTTCGCCGTGCCGAACGACGGCGAGCTGGTCGACCTCATCGCTGAGATCGCCCCGGACGAGACGACGCGGCACAAGATGCTGGTCGAGAACCCGGCTAGACTGTTCGGCTTCGAATAGTCTCTTGTCGCGGAATGAATAGGCTCGGCCCCGTCAAACCAGGACTTTATGGAACCGGTGACATAAGACTTTCGAGGAGGTCGAAGCTGCGGGCGATCTGGCCGGCCAGCGACCTCTTGCCGCCCTTCTCGCGCCAAGCGTCGAGCGCCAAGCGTAGCGTTCCCATCACAAGCATCGCCGCGACACGAAGACTGTCACGGCGCTCCGCCGCCGGCCATTTCGTATAAAATATTTCCGCGAGCTCATGCTCGAACTCAACAAAATGAGCTTCCTTGCGCAATCGCAGGGCCTCGGTCGAGCGAAGCAGCCGATCGACTATAATTGACTCTTTCGTTTCGTATTGTGAGGCGAAGGCCAGCAGACATTTGCGTGCTACGTCGATAGGCCTTGTGTCCGATGGCTCGGCAAGGATGGCGGGCCGCAGGACTTCCATGAAGTTGCTGCGGTCATGCGCCAGCAGCACATCTTCTTTCGATTTGAAGTAATAAAAGAACGTTCTGCGAGAAATTCCCGCTGCCGCGGCAATGGCCTCCAGCGTCGTCTCGTCATAGCCGTTCTCGATGAAGAGCGTCAGCCCCGTGCGAGCGATCCGCTCGAGGGTCTCCTTGCGCTTGCGCTCGCGCAAGCCCTCGGGCTTCCCGTCCATCATTCGACCCTCATCCAAGCGGGACTTGACATTATCGCACTCAGTGTAAATATTATCGCACTGAGTGCGAAATTATAACGAGAGAGTTGGAAATGTCGCGGGAAAAAATCTGGTTCGTGACAGGAGCGTCGCGTGGCTTTGGCCGCATATGGTCCGAGGCGGCGCTTGCCCGTGGCGACAAGGTCGTGGCCACAGCCCGGAATGTCGATGATCTTGCAGATCTGGTCGAAGCCTATGGCGACAATGTCCTGGCGCAGTCGCTCGACGTCACCGATCGTTCCGCCGTCTTCAACACCGTCACCGCGGCCCACCGACACTTCGGTCGGATCGATGTCGTGATCAGCGCTGCCGGTTATGGCTACATGGGGGCGATCGAGGAGCTCGACATCGATGCCGCAAAGGCAAACTTCGAGACAAACGTGTTTGGGACGCTGTCGGTCATTCAAGCCGTTTTGCCGATTCTCCGGCAACAGGCGGCCGGGCACATCCTGACGGTCTCGAGCATTGGTGGCATCCTCAGTTTCCCGACCGGGGGCGCCTACACCGCAACGAAGTTTGCCGTGGAGGCCCTTTCCGAAGCATTGGCGGGCGAGGTGGCAGGTCTCGGAATCAAGGTCACGATCATCGAGCCGGGAAGTTTTGCGACAGGCTTTGGGGCCTCAGTGAAATTTGCGTCCGGCATCGATGCCTATGATGGCGTCCGTCAGGCTATCCGCGCTGGGTTCAAACCCTCCGACCAGGGCGATCCGGCCGCAACCGCCGCCGCGATTCTGAAGGTCGTCGACGCCGAGCAGCCACCGCTTCGTCTTGTTCTCGGGGCCACCACGATTCCGCGGTTCAAGGATGCGTACGAACAGCGCATCAAGACCTGGAAGGACTGGGAAAATATCTCGATCGCCGCACATGGTGCGAGCTAGGGACTCTTAGGTCCTGAGCCTAGGCTTTCCGCAATGAAAGCAAGCGATCAAGCCCTGCGAGATCGTTGACGAACCAGACGGCCTGCCCGTTGTTTGCTTCATAGACGAAATCGCGAAACGCGGCGCTCGCATCGACCCACGCCGAGATATCGCCGACAACCGCCAAGCGGACTTGGTAGTTGACGAACTTCTGGATCACGCTGCCCGCGAGGCGGGTGCTGAGACGAAAGAAATCGTCCGTCAGCCGCGACGTCGGGATCGCCACCAGGGCCGCATTCTGCTCCCAGGCCGCGCTCATGAATGCATTGGCGTCGCGTTCCTGCGACAGAGGCGGGCCATCGTTCGCGCAAATAAGCACGCGCACGCCCTGGATGTCCCGAACCATGTCCGCCATGCAACCGATTCCTCGCCTCGCTTGAAGCGAGGGGCTAGCGCCGCCCCGCCGTCAGCCGCCCGGCGTTCCCTTGGCGAAAGAACCGCCCTTGTCCGCGAGTTCACGCAGCAACGGCGCCGGCGCCAGGCTCTCGTCGCCCGTCGCCTTGCTGTAGGCTTCGAGACGCTCGGCGATGTGCTTCAAGCCGACCTGGTCGGCATAGTGCATCGGCCCGCCGCGCCAGCGCGGAAAATTGTAGCCGTGCACCCAGACGACATCGATGTCGGCCGACCGCGCGGCGATGCCTTCGGCCAGGATGCGCGTGCCTTCGTTGATCATCGGATAGATCAGCCGCTGCGTGATCTCTTCCTCGCTGATGGCGCGGCGCGTGACGCCCTGCGCCGCCGACACCTTCGCCAGCAACTGCTCGACTTCCGGATCCGGCGTCGGCGTGCGGCCATCCTGATAGAGGTAATAGCCACGGCCCGCCTTCTGCCCGAAGCGGCCGGCTTCGCACAAAGCGTCGGCGACCGGCGCCTTCTGCCCCGTGGCCTTGCGCATGCGCCAGCTGATGTCGAGGCCGGCGAGATCGCTCATGGCGCACGGCCCCATGCGGAAACCGAAGGTCCTGAGCGCGGCATCGACCTGCTGCGGCAGCGCCCCTTCGGTCAGCAGCCGCTCCACCTGCTGCGAGCGGCGCGCCAGCATGCGGTTGCCGACGAAGCCGTGGCAGTTGCCGACGACCACCGGCATCTTGCCGATCTTGCGCGCGAGCGCGACCGCCGTCACCAGCACGTCCGGGGCGGTGTGCTTGGCGCGCACGATCTCCAGGAGCTTCATCACATTGGCCGGGCTGAAGAAGTGCAGGCCGACCACATCGGCGGGGCGCGCCGTCGCCGCGGCGATGTCATCCACATTCAGATAAGACGTGTTGGTGGCGAGGATCGCGCCCTTCTTGGCGATCTTGTCGAGCTTGCCGAACACGTCCTTCTTGACCGTCATCTCCTCGAACACGGCCTCGATGACGAGGTCGGCATCGGCGGCCGCCTCGAGACCGACTCGGCCATCGATGCGGCCCATGAGCTCGGCCTTGCGTGCTTCGGTCATGCTGCCGCGCGAGACCGAGAAGTCGTAATTGCCGGCGACGCGCGACACGCCGCGCTCCAGCGCTTCCTTATCGTTCTCGATCAGGATCACCGGCACGCCGGCGGCGACGAAGGACATGGCGATGCCGCCACCCATGGTGCCCGCGCCGATGATCGCGACCTTGCCGACATTCCGCGCCTTGGTGTCCTTCGGCGCATCGGCAACGCGCGCGGCGCCGCGCTCGGCGAAGAACACATGGCGCAGCGCGATCGAACGCTCGTTCTTGAGCAGCTTCACGAATTGCTCGCGCTCGAACGCCATCGCCTCGGCGAACGGCTTGTCGAAGGCCGCGCGCACGCAATCGACCAGCGCCGGCACGTTCGGCGATTCCGGATCCTTCTTGAGCGCGGCCGTGGCCGCGGCTTCGAAGGCCTCGCGCTGCTCGGCCGGGATCGTCAGGGCGCCCGTGCGGCGCAGGGGCTTGCCGGCAAGGCTGCGCGCATGGGCGACGGCGGCGGCAACCACATCGCTCTCGACCACGGCATCGAGGATGCCGGCGTCGAGCGCTTTCTTGGCCTTGAGCGGCTCGCCGTCGAGCATAATGGCGAACGCGGCCTTGGCGCCGATCAGGCGCGGCAGGCGCTGCGTGCCGCCGGCGCCGGGAATGAGCCCCAGCTTGACCTCCGGCAGCCCGACTTCGGCGGTCGCCAGCGCGATGCGCGCATGGCAGGACAGCGTCAGCTCGCAGCCGCCGCCGAGCGCCGGACCGGGAAGCGCCGCGACAACCGGCTTGGCCGAGTCCTCGATCGCCTGGCATACGGCCGGCAGGATCGGCTCCTGCGAGGCCTTACCGAACTCGCTGATGTCCGCGCCCGCGCTGAAAAAGCGCCCGGCGCCGGTCAGCACGATGGCAGCAACGGCGGCGTCGGCGTTGGCGGCGGCGATCTGATCGGCGATCCCGGCCCGGACAGCATGCCCAAGCGCATTCACCGCCGGATTGTTGATGGTGATGACCGCGACATCGCCCTGCTTATTGATCTCGACGCTCAATGCTGCCTCCGTTGTCTGCCGTGCCTTATGCCGCAGGCGGGACGCCCATGAAAGCGGGTTTTATTTCCAAGGATGCGCGCGGAGGTTGCTACCTTAGCCGTGGCTGACAGCGCCGCCGCGGCCCTGTATCTGTGCCGCGCCGGATCCGGGTTCCGGCGTTTGCAATGATGGGGCCGCATGGCACAGGAAATCGATCTGGACGAGTATAGCGGCCGCGTCGGTCAGGAAATCGGTGTGTCGTCATGGCGCACGATCGATCAGAGCCTCATCGACACGTTCGCCGACGTCACCGACGACCACCAGTTCATCCATGTCGACCCCGCGCGAGCGGCGCAGACGCCATTCGGCTCGACCATCGCCCACGGCATGCTCGTTCTGTCGCTGATCTCGACCATGTCCTACGAAGCCGTGCCGACGATCCGCGGCGCCGCCATGAACATCAATTACGGCTTCGATCGCGTCCGTTTCGTCTCGCCGGTGCCGGTCAATTCGCGCCTGCGCGGCCGTTTTGTGCTCGCGGAGTTGAGCCACCGCGGCGGTGGGCAGATCTCGATCCGCTATGACGTCACGATCGAGCGGGAAGGCTCGGAAAAGCCCGCGGCAGCCGTCGAGTGGCTGACCATGCTTGTGATGGCCGCGGCCAAGAGCTGAAGGCCTGTCGGCGATCTAATCATCGCCCGCCGGCGCGGTCGGCCAGACATCGGGCGCCGACGCGCCGCCGGACCCAAGCGAGCGCTGGACCATGACCACGTCGGTCCAGTGGCCGAACTTGTAGCCAACCGACGGCAGATACCCGACGCGCTGGAAGCCGGCAGCCTCATGCAGCCGGAGCGACGGCTCGTTCGCCGCATCGATATAGCCGATCATCTGCCGGTATCCGGCAGCAGCGCAGGCATCGACGATGGCGCTGAGCAGCATCCGGCCGATGCCGGCATGCAGGTGGTCGGGATGCACGTAGATCGAATGCTTCACCGTGAAGCGATAGGCCGGCCGGCGCCGGAACATCACCGCATAGGCGTAGCCGACCACGACGCCGCCGCGATCGGCCACGACATGCGGCAGGCGGTTCTTGCGCATGGTCTTGCGCCGGCGCTTGATATCGTCCGGCTGCATCGGCTCGCTCTCATGCGCGTAACGCGGATCGACGCCGCGCGCGATATGGTGGCGATAGATCGCCAGCATCGCGTCGACATCGTCGTCCCGTGACGGACGCACGGTGATCGGCGGCGCAGTCGGCGTCATGCGAGCCGTTGCCGCGACCTATTCGCGGACGACATAGGTATAGAACCGGGTGTTTCCGGCCGCGTCGACTTCGCGATAGAGCCCTTGAATCTCGGTGTCGAAGCCGGGGAACAGATTGCTGCTGCGCTCGAACGTCTTGAGATAGTCGATCATCGGCCGCGCCTTTGGGCCGAGCCGCTCGCCGGGGACGATGGTCGCAATGCCGGGCGGATAAACGACGAACAAGGTGGCGGCGATGCGCCCTTCGATCTCGTCGATCGGCAGATAGTCGACATTGTTGCGGACAAGTTCCCGCCCCGCTTCGTAGGGCGTCATCGCCGGCTCCGGTAGATGCTCGGCGGCGAATTGCGCCTGCTGCAAGGCGCTGACACCGCACGAGCGGAAGAACGAATGCATTTCGGTGCAGAGGTCGCGCAGCCGCACGCCGCGATAGCGCTTGGGCCGGACGGCGACGAATTCGTGGATGGCTTGATCGAGCAGAACGTTGTCGTCGTGCAGCCGCTTGAAGGCGACCAGCGTGCTGACCAGAGTCCCGGCCTTGCTGGCCTCGACCCCCGGCGTGAGCAGGAACAGCAACGAATTGAGATCGTTCTTCTCCGGCACCACGCGGTTCTCGCGCAGGAATTGCGCGACGATCGGCGCGGGGATGCCGTGCGCTTCATATTCTCCGGTGGAGCGGTTGAAGCCCGGCGTGAGCAGCGTCAACTTGTTCGGATCGGTGATGGCAAATCCGGGCGCCGCGGACTTGAAGCCGTGCCACGCGGCGCCCGGCGCGAATTCCCAAAAGTGCGCGTGGCTCGCCAGCGCATCGGTCGACACGCTCTCCCAAGCGACTTCGTGCACGCCGCCCTCTCGCGCCGCGTCGGGCAGCCGCACGACGTCCGGCACGAACGGATCGAAGAACCAGCGCCGCGCCGGGTCCTGCTCCTTGCGCTCGAACTCGCGCTGCACCGCGCGCAGCTTCTTGCGCAGTTCAATGCCGAGCCGGATCGTGTCGTCCCACAGAACCTCGCCAGACCGCCCTTTCATCATCTGCGCGCCGACGTCGAGAGAGGCGAACAGTGGGTAGAACGGCGACGTCGAGGCGTGCTGAAGGAAGCTCTCGTTGAAGCGACGGTGTTCGACACGCCGTCGCTGCCCACGGATATGGCTATCCTTAATGTGGATCTGCGAGGCTTGCGAGAAACTCGCCAACTGCTTATGCGTGGATTGCGTCGCGATGATGCCGGGCGAGGCATCGTCGAGCCCCTGGAGCCCCATGGCGAAACGGCCGGCATAGATCGGATGGAAGGCCATGAAGCTGGCCCAGGCTTCATCGAACAGGATGTAGTCACACAGCGGCCCGATGCGCGCGAGGATCTCCTGCGCGCTGTAGATCGTGCCGTCATAGGTGCATTGCTCGATGACCGCGGCGCGGAACGGCCTCGGCTTCCGCCACGCCTCGGGATCCTTGACCAACGGATTGGCGCGGATGGCCTCGCGGATCGCGTTCTCATCCAGCGCCGCGACGTCGATCGGCCCAATCAAACCGTGGGCGTTGCGGTCGGTCGGCAGATAGATCGGGATGCCGCCGCCGAGCAGCAGCGCGCCATGATGCGCCGCCTTGTGATTGTTGCGGTCGAACAGCACGAGATCGCCATCGGCGATCAACGCCGACAGCGAGATCTTATTGGATGCCGACGTGCCGTTGAGGACGAAGTACGTGCGCTCCGCCTTGAAGATGGCGGCAGCCTCCTTTTGCGCCCGCAACGCGGGGCCTTCGTGCGTGAGCAGATCGCCGAGTTCGAGGATGGAGTTGTCGAGATCGTCGCGGAAGACCGCGTCGCCGAGATGTTCCTTGAAAATGCGGCCGATTGGGCTGCGGCTGTAAAATACGCCGCCATTGTGCCCCGGGCAGGTCCAGAGTTGATTGCCCTCTTCGGCATAATCGACCAAGGCGCCGAAGAATGGCGTCTTCAGCGTCTCCGCGTATTGCGTGAGTCGGCTGACGAGATTGCGGGCGATGAACTCCGGCGTCTCCTCGGCGAGGAAGACATAACCGTCAATGAAGTCTAGCACCTCGACCGGCACGTCCTCGAAACGCGCGCGCCGCACCAGCAACACGATGGGCATTTCCAGCCCGCGCCGGCGCATGACATTGATGAGCGACGCCGCCTTGCCCTCAAGGCCCTTCTTTCCCCAATCGACGACCAGACAACCGATCGCCGCATCGGTCTGGACGGCGATTTCGGCGTCCTCGATCCGGCGTGCGCGTACGACCTCGAAGCCGAGCCGCTCGATCGCGGCCATGATCTGTTGGACACGCAGGCCTTCAAGATCGTCGGCGTCGAAGCTCGGCGCCGAAAACAAGAACGAGAACCGCTGGGAGAAATTCATCGGCGACTTTGCGATGGAGGAGCGAGGGAGGCAAAGTCATCGCTCTCAATGACGCCGGTGTGACAGGCACGACGCTATGCTGGCGTAGCAGGCGCCAGCCACAGCCGGGCAGTTCCAGCCACCGAACGCCTCAAACGCCGATCTTCGCGCGCGCCGCCTCGAGCGAGCGCGCCAACCGGTCCGCAAATACCGCGGTGGGTACCGGCAGATTGCGTCCGCGCAGCTGGCCGAGCACGAGATTGGCCGTCGGTAGATCGCGATCGTCGATGTCGCGCGTAACCATGCCGAATTTATCGTTCTCCGCCGGCGCACCGATCTGGATCTGAAACGTGATCAGGTCACCGTGGCCGATGAGGCTGCGCAGAAATTCAAAGGAATTGGACTCGGCCGCGATCTGGAAGCGTAGACCGCTCCGCGCGCAGAACTCATCGAGCAGTTGGCGTCCGCCGAAGCCGCGCTCGGGCAGCGCCACTGGATAACGCAGACAGTCGCGCAGACGCAACGTCTTCTTCTCCGCCAAGGGATGGCGCTCGTGCATAATCGCCACCAACCGCTGCTCGAGCGTCATCAGCGGCTGGAGGTTGGCGAGGTAGGGCGGCCTGAAGACTAACAACAGATCGACGTCGTAGGCCGCGAGCGCCGCCACCGCTCTCTCGTGATCGAGCACCTTCACGTCGAAACTGACCGACGCGTATTGCTTGCGAAACGCAGCGACCTCGCGCGGCAGGAAGTCGTGGGCCAAGGCCTGGCTGCAGGCGAAACGCACCGTACCGCGGCGCAACCCCTTGAGGTCCTCGATCTGCGACTTCATGCGCTCCACATCGCCCTCGTGCTCGCGCACGAAGTTGATGAAAACCTCACCGGCCGCCGTGAGTCGCACGCCGCGCGCACGCCGCTCGAAGATCGGTTCGCCGAGTTCCTCCTCGAGATCGAGAATGCGCCGGTTGACCGCCGATGAGGTGACGTTGAGCTGTTCGGCCGCTTTGCGGATCGATCCACAGCGCGCGACCTCGTCGACATAGTGGAAAATTCGCAAGTGCTTCATTTCAAGCGTCCATTTTTCGAGCGCTGCCTTTTCGGCACCACTCTAGCAAATTTTTAGCGGCAGATTGATGCACTCGCGCCCGCTAGGGTTCTGCTGCGGCGCGATATGGGGGAAAGGCACAGGGCTTGCACAGCAGGGTCCTTCCGGTCCGCCCAAGAGCGGAAACTTACATTCCTACAGATACTTGCAGGATTCTCGGATGCCCCATGACCGCGTCATCGGCGTACCCCGCCTAGAAATGAGGCAACAGTTTTCTGCACCAGCCGGACCCAATCACGTCTCTAAATCCTCGGGAGCCTCTCTCATGAAGCTGTTTCGCAACGGCCTGCTGGCTTTGGCCGCCACGCTTTGTATTCCGGTGGCGCTCAGCGCCCCGGCGGCGGCGACGACCAAACTGAAGATGGTGCTGAACTGGAAGTATCAGGGCCCCCAGGGCTGGTTCTTCCTTGCCGACGATCGCGGCTACTTCAAAGCCGAGGGCCTCGAGGTCGTCATGGACCAGGGCAACGGCTCGGGCGCCGGCGTGCCGTTGGTCGCCAACGGCACTTATGACGTGGCGTTCGGCGACGTGAACGCGCTGATCGAACTCGCCGCCAAGAAGCCGGACGACGCGCCGATCGCCGTCTATGTGATGTACAACCGCCCGCCCTTCACCGTCGCGGTGAAGGCCGACAGCCCAATCAAGACGCCGAAGGACTTCGAGGGCAAGACGCTCGGCGGCGCGGCCAATGACGGTGCGCTCAAGCTGTTCCCTGCCCTTTGCAAGATCACCAAGATCGATTGCAGCAAGGTCAACGTGACCAACATGCAGCCGAACCTGCGCGAGCAGATGCTCATGCAGGGCCAAGTCGACGGCGTGTTCGGCTACGTCAACACCATCCGCTTCTCGGCCAAGCTGATCGGCGTCGGCGACGACAAGCTGCGCTACATCAACTACGGCGATTACGGCATGGACCTCTACTCCAATGCCATCATCGTCTCCAAGAAGCTGGCGAAGGACAATCCGGAAGCCGTGAAGGGCCTGATCCGCGCCATCAACAAAGGCCTCAAGGACGCGCTGAAGGATCCGGACGCCGCCGTCGCCGCCGTCGCCAAGCGTGAGCCGCTGATCAAGATTCCGGTCGAGCGTGAACGCTTCGACGCGACGCTCACGGACGAGATGAACCATCCGGAGATCGCCAAGATCGGCCTCGGCAATGTCGACATGGATCGCCTGAAGAAGTCGATCGACATCCTGGTCGAAGCCAACAGCCTGCCACGCACGCCGAAGGTCGACGAGATCTTCACGCCGGCCTTCCTGCCGCCGGCTTCGGAACTGCCGCACAAGCTGTTCTGAGCAACGCGCGCTCCGTCCGTGTGGCGGAGCGCGTTTCCATCGATGCCAAGTCCGGGACACTCGCAATGCAACTCAACCTGAAGGGAAAGGTCGGCGTCATCACCGGCCCCGCCAAGGGAATGGGCGCCGCCATCAGCCGCGCCTTCGCCATGGAAGGCGCGCGCCTCGCGCTCATCGGCCGTGACACCGCGGCCATCGAACCGGTTGCCGGCGATGTCCGCGCGGCCGGCACCGAAGCGATCGTCATCCCCTGCGATCTCACCGATCCGACGCAGTGCGATGCCGCGGCGGCGAAAACCAAGGCCGCATTCGGCCGCATCGACTTCCTCGTCAATGTCGCCGGCGGCTCGGGCCCGGTCGGCAAGACCGGCGTCGAGACGACGCCGGAAGAATTCGACGACATCGTCACACTGAACATGAACGGCTGCTTCCACACCATGCGCAGCGTCCTGCCCAGCATGATGGAGCAGCGTTACGGCAAGATCGTCAATGTCGGCGGCACGTTCGGCATGCGCGGCCGCGCCGGCCGCATGGCCTATTCGGCGTCGAAATGGGGCCTGCGCGGCATCACCAAGAGCTTCGCGCTCGAGGTCGGCGCGCACAACATCAACGTCAATTGCGTCGCCCCGGGCATGGTCGACGGGCCGCGCTTCCGCGACAAGGTTTGCGCCGACATGGCCAAGAAGCTCGGCATCACGCTCGAAGAAGCGATGGAACGGCACGCCGCCGATTACGCGCTCAAGCGCGTGACCCTCGATGAAGACGTCGCCAATGCCTGCCTGTTCCTGGCGAGCGACGTGTCGCGCCAGATCACCGGCGTCGACCTGCCGGTCGATGGCGGATGGGCCATGCTGTGAGGAACGCATCATGAGCAACCGCGCCGATCTCATCATCAAAGGCGGGCTCGTCGTCACGCCCGACTCCGCGTTCCCCGCCAGCGTCGCCATCCGCGACGGCAAGATCCTCGCCGTCGGCAGCGACGACGCGATGCCGCCCGCCGCCGAAGTCGTCGACGCGACCGGCTTGCACATCCTGCCCGGCGCCATCGACGTGCACGTGCACTTCCGCGACCCGGGCTATCCGCACAAGGAGGACTGGGCGAGCGGCACGGCAGCCGCGGCTTTCGGCGGCGTCACCACCGTGTTCGACATGCCGAACACCATCCCGCCGACCGGCACGGCCGACATTCTCGCCGCCAAGCACGCCATCGCGTCGAGCAAGGCGCATGTCGATTACGGCCTCTACGGCCTGCTCGGCGAAGACACGATCGACGCCGTACCGGCGCTCGTTGAAGGCGGCGTCATCGGCTTCAAGTGCTACATGGGCAATACCTTCGGCAAGATCCCCTCGCCCTCGACCGGGGCGATGCTCGAAGCCTTCGAGGTCGTCGCCAAGACCGGCAAGCGCGTTTCATTGCATGCCGAGACCAATTCGATCATGGAGCGGCGCGAGACCCGGCTGCGCGCCGCCGGCCGCACCGACCCGCTCGCGCATCTTGCTTCGCGTCCTGCCGTCGTCGCCATCGAGGCGGTCAGCCGCGCGGCGATCCTCGCCGAATGGACCGGCGCGCGCATCCACATCCTGCACATCTCGTCGGCCGACGAACTGCGGCCGCTGCGCGAAGCCAAGGCCCGCGGCGTCGACATCACCGGCGAGACCGGGCCGCATTACCTGATGCTGTCGGCCGACGACTACGCCAAGTTCGGCGGCATCATCCGCGTCAATCCGCCGGTGCGCGAGAAGCACAATCAGGAGCCGCTGTGGGCCGCGCTTGCGGACGGCACCATCGACATGGTCGCAACGGACCACGCGCCGCATACGCCGGAAGAGAAGACCCGCAACGACATCTGGACCGTCGACTGCGGTTTCCCCGGCGTGGAATTGCAGATGCCGCTGATGCTCACCGCGGTGAGCGAAGGCCGCCTCAGCATCTCCGACTACGTACGCCTGAGCGCCGCCAACCCCGCCAAGGTCTGGGGCCTCTACCCGCGCAAGGGCACGATCCAACCCGGCGCCGATGCCGACTTGGCGTTGGTCGATCTCGGCAAGTCCTGGACCGTCGACGACGCCAAGCTGCAGTCGCGCTCGAAAATCTCGCCCTGGCATGGACGCCCGGTGAAGGGCCTGCCGGTGCACACCATCGTGCGCGGCAAGTTCGTCATGCGCGATCGCGTGTTGAACGCCGACGCCCGCGGCTGGGGCCGCTCCGTGCACGCCATTCAAGAGATGCCGCCGGCCGTCGTCTGCAATGCAGACCAGACGATGCAGGCCGTCACGCAAGCCGGAGTGTCGAAAGGACAGGCCGCATGATGCACGCACCTCTCGATGAGAAAAGGATGGCGGAGGTCGCTCCACGCCAACCATTCGTGCAGTTGCAGGAGGTCACGCATACCTATGGCCGCCTCAACCGCACCGTGACGGCCCTCGACAAGACCGACTTGAAGATCTTCGAGGGTGACTTTGTCGCCCTCGTCGGTCCGTCCGGCTGCGGCAAGTCGACGATCCTCAAGCTGATCACCGGCTTGATCACCGCTTCCAGCGGTTACGTGCTCGTCGCCGGTCGGGAGATCGGCGCCGAGCCGGTGCGCGTCGGCATGGCGTTCCAGAACCCGACCATGCTGCCGTGGCTGACCTTGCGCGACAACGTGATGCTGCCGCTCAAGATCGTGCCGCCGTTCCGGAAGGACTACCGGCGCAAACGCAAGGGCGAATATCGCGACCGCGTCGAGGCGCTGCTGGAGCAAGTCGGCCTCGGCGGCTTCAGCGACAAATACCCCTGGCAGCTGTCCGGTGGCATGTTGCAGCGCGCCTCGCTCTGCCGCGCCCTCATCCACGAACCGCAACTATTGATGCTCGACGAACCGTTCGGCGCGCTCGACCAGTTCACGCGCGAAGAGCTGTGGGGCGTGATGCAGGACCTCTGGATCTCGCGCAAGCCGACGGTCGTGCTGGTGACGCACGACCTGAAGGAAGCGGCCTATCTCGCCAACCGCATCTGCGTCATGCAGGCCCGCCCCGGCCGCATCATCGACGACAACGAGGTGCCCTTCGCCCGCCCGCGCACCGTCGCCATGACCTATGACACCGATTTCGTCTCGCTCACGCAGCGCCTGCGCGAACTGATCGTGGCGGCGAGCCCGCCCAAGGAGGCCACCCCATGAAGGCACTACTGCGCCGCCGCGGCGGCTCCATCGCGCTGATCGTCGGTTTCTTCCTGTTTTGGGAATTCGCCTGCGTCGCCTTCGGTATCAAGGACCTCGTGCTGCCGAGGCCCTCGCAGATCATCGTCACGTTGATCGACCGCCTTCCGGCGATCTGGCCGCATGCCGTGCAAACGCTCTACACGACGCTGGTCGGCTTCGGCCTCGGCATCTTCTTCGGCATGCTGATCGGCGTCGTGATCGGCTCCTCACGCCTCGCCTACGACACGGCCTATCCGCTGCTCGTCGGCTTTTCCAGCATCCCGAAGGTCGCCGTGGTGCCGATCTTCGTTCTGTGGTTCGGCGCCGGCACCGTGCCGGCCGTGCTGACGGCGATGATCCTCTGCATCTTCCCGATCGTCGTGAACGTCGCCACCGGCCTTGCCACCACCGAGCCCGAGCTCGAAGACGTCATGCGCGCGCTCAAAGCCAGCAAGCTCGACATCCTGTTCAATGTCGGCCTGCCGCGAGCGATGCCTTACTTCTTCGCGTCGCTGAAGGTCGCCATCACCCAGGCCTTCGTCGGCACCGTCATCGCCGAGACCGTGGCCTCGAACCGCGGCATCGGCAACCTGATGATGATCGCGTCATCGAGCTTCGACGTACCGCTGGTCTTCGCCGGCC
This sequence comes from Pseudolabrys taiwanensis, assembly GCF_003367395.1. Taxonomy (NCBI): domain Bacteria; kingdom Pseudomonadati; phylum Pseudomonadota; class Alphaproteobacteria; order Hyphomicrobiales; family Xanthobacteraceae; genus Pseudolabrys; species Pseudolabrys taiwanensis. The sequence goes on from NZ_CP031417.1 coordinate 2,774,058, forward strand.
TCTTGATCCTCGCGGCGCTCGGCGTCGCGCTTTACCTCATCTTCTCATTCATCGAATCGCGCGTGACCGGCTGGACCCGGCGCACGGACGAATTTGCTGTCGGATAACCCAAAGGAAGACGTCATGTCGTTCAGATCGCTCGTCACCGCCGCTGTTGCCGGCGCCCTTCTCTTCGCCGGCAACGCCTATGCGCAGGACAAGACCAAGGTTCGCTTCACGCTGGATTGGAAGTACCAGGGCCTGCACGCTTTCGTCTTCTGGGCGAAGGACAAAGGCTATTTCGACGCCGAAGGCCTCGACGTCGCCATCGATCAGGGCACCGGCTCTTCCGCGACGGTGACGCGCATCGTCTCGGGCACTTACGATGCCGGCTTCGGCGACGTGAACGCCATCATCCAGCTCGCCGGCACCAAACCCGGCGAACAGCCGAAGATGGTGTACATGATCTACAACAAGGCGCCCTTCGCGCTGATCACCAAGGCCTCGAGCCCGATCAAGACGATCAAGGACGTCGTCGGCAAAAAGCTGGGCACGCCGGCCGGCGGCGCCGCCGGCCAGCTCTTTCCCGCGCTCGCCAAGGCCAATGGCTTCGATGCCGCCAGCGTGCCGGTCGTCAACATGGCGCCGAACCTGCAGGAGCAGATGCTGCTCACCGACCAGGTCGACTTCTCGGCCATCTTCACGGTGACGAGCTACATCAATCTCTTCGGCATGAAAGTCGACCCGGACAAGGACATCCGCTGGTTCTACTACTCCGACCTCGGCCTCGACCTCTATTCCAACGGCATCATGGTCTCGCAAAAGATGCTGAAGGAGAACCCGAAGGCGGTGAAGGGGCTCGTCAAGGCGCTTAATCGCGCGCTGATCGACGTCGCTGCGAAGCCGGACGAGGCCATCGCGCTGATGATGAAGGTCGAGCCGTTGATGAACGCCGACCTCGAGAAGAAGCGGCTGCTCTACGCCATCAAGACGCATTTCGTCTCGGCGGAGACCGACGAGATCGGCATCGGTGCCATCAAGCCGGAACGCATGGCCAAGGCCATCGGCACGCTGGTCGAGACCTATAAGCTGCCGAATACGCCGACCGTCGCCGACATCTTCGACAGCTCGTTCCTGCCGCCGAAGTCGGAACGCGTGCTCAAGTCGGCGATGTAACCGATGGCCGCCGAAACCGGGACGGCGCGGCAGGTTGCCGCGTCGTGGCTCTTGCCGAGCGCCGAAGCGCCGACCGTCGCGGGCCAGAGCATCACGATCGACAACGGCCGCATCGTCGCGGTGGCACCGGATACGAAGGCTTCGGCCGCGGGGACCCTGGCGCTGCCGGCGTTCGCCAACGCGCACGACCACGCCCGCGTCGTGCGCGTGAGCCAGGTCGGCAGCTACGACGTGCCGCTCGAAGCCTGGCTGCCCTATCTCGCGCTGATCCCGGCCATCGATCCCTGGCTCGCCTCCGTCGTCGCCTTCGCCCGCACCGCGCGCGGCGGCGTCGGTTCGGTGATGGCGCATTACACCCGCGTGCAAGGCCTCACGGATTTTCCGACCGAAGCCCGCGCCGTCGCCAAAGCCGCGCGCGACGTCGGCATCAATGTCGCGCTCGCCGTGCATTGCCGCGACCTGAACCCGCTCGTTTACGACACACATGACGATGTGCTCGCCAAGCTCTCGCCGCAGGCCTGCGACTGCATTACGCGCCGCTTTCTGCGCCCGCCGGTGCCAGCCGCCGAGCAAGTGGCCATGGTCGACGCCGTCGCCCGCGACATCGAAGGCGACAATGTCACCGTGCAATACGGCCCCGCCGGTGTGCAGTGGTGCACCGACGAGATGCTGCGCCTGATCGGCGAAGCCTCGGCGCGGACCGGCCGCCGCGTGCACATGCATCTCCTGGAGACGCGCTATCAGCGCATCTGGGCCGACAAGACCTTCCCGCAAGGCATCGTCCGCTATCTCGATGAGATCGGGCTCTTGAACGAGCGCGTCTCGTTCGCGCACTGCATCTATCTGCGCCCCGACGAGATGGAGCTGATCGCTGAGCGTGGCGCGACCATCGTCGTCAACACCAGCTCGAACTTCATCGTCAGCTCCGGCCTTGCGCCAGTCGGCGAAATGCTGGCGCGCGGCTGCCGCGTCGCCATGGGCCTCGACGGGCTCGCCTTCGACGAGGACGAAGACGCGCTGCGCGAGATGCGGCTGGCCTACAATGTGCACAAAGCGCGCGGCTTCGACGTCCGCGTGCCGCGCGCGGATATCCTGCGCTTTGCTTTCGAACACGGCCGCTTCGCCGTCACCGGCGCCGCCGATGGGGGACGGATAGCGCCCGGCGCGCCGGCCGACCTTTTGCTGCTCGACTGGGAGGCGCTGTCGGCCGAGTTGGTCGAGCCGGACGTGCCGCCGTTGCACCTGCTGCTCGCCAAGGGACGCCAGGACTACATCAAGGGCCTGATCGTCGGCGGCCGCGAGGTCGTGCGCGACGGCACTGTCGCGACGGTCGACCTGCCGGCGATGGAGACGGAGCTGCTCGCCACCTTGCGCAAGGCCGCGCCGAGCACAGCCGACATGCGCACCGCCATGCCAGAGCTGAGCGCAGCGCTCGCGGCGCATTACGGCAACGACTTCTACTGCGGGTGACGCGCATGCCAATCGCCAAGGTTCATCGCATCTCCGCGACCGGGCCCGATGACGTGAGCGGCATCGCGGACGCCATCGCGGCGAAGCGCATCGATCCCAAGGGCGTGCTCGCAGTGTTCGGCAAGACCGAAGGCAATGGCTGCGTCAACGATTTCAGCCGCGGCTTCGCGACCTCGTCCCTCACCCACTTTTTCGCCGAGCACATCGGCGCGGAGGCAGCCCACAAGATCTGCTTCGTCATGTCGGGCGGCACCGAAGGCGGGATGGCGCCGCATTGGACGGTGTTCGAACGCGCCGAGATCGAGGGCGGCACACAGCCGGCGCTGGCCATCGGCCGCGTCCATACGCCCGACCTGCCGGGGCAGCATCTCGGCCGCAAGGGCCAGATCGACAGCGTCGCGGACGGCGTGCGTGCGGCGATGCGCGAAGCTGGCATCGATGATCCGGCCGACGTGCATTTCGTGCAGATCAAATGTCCGCTGCTGACGGCGCAGCGCGCCAAGCAGGCGCAGGCCGCGGGCCATACGGTCGCGACCAGCGATACGCTGAAGTCCATGGGTCTGTCACGGGCCGCGAGCGCGCTCGGCGTCGCCATCGCGCTGGGCGAGATTGCCAGCGATGACATCCGCGACGAGGATATCGGCACACGGCTCGATCTGTGGTCCGGCCGCGCAAGCTGCTCCGCCGGCATCGAACTGCTCAATCACGAGGTGGTCGTGCTCGGCATGTCGTCGCGTTGGAGCGGTCCCCTCGCCATCGACCATGCGGTGATGCATGACGCCATCGACGTCGATCCGGTGCGCGATGCGCTCGCCCGCCTCGGGCTGCCGACCCATAAACAACTCGATCCGGCCGGGCGCCGCGCCATCATCGCTCTGCTGTCGAAAGCCGAAGCCAGTAAATCCGCGACGTTGCGCGGCTATCGCCACACGATGCTGGACGACTCCGACATCTCGCCGACACGCCATGCCCGCGCTTTCGTCTGCGGCGCGCTGGCCAGCGTCGTCGGCCATGCCGAGATTTACGTCTCCGGCGGCGCCGAGCATCAGGGCCCCGATGGTGGCGGCCCGGTCGCGCTGATCGTAGACCGCACTGCCATTCGCCGTTAGGTTCCGAGCATGAGCAAACACCATACCGTGCCTTGCGGCCCCTCGACCGTGCATTGGGGCTATTACGACGCGGCCGTCGCGCCGGTCTTGACCATCCAGTCCGGCGACACCGTCACGATGGAGAGCGTGTCCGGCGCGCCCGAGCATCTGCCGCCTTCCGGCTCGGGCTTCACCGTCTTGCCGGAGCACCATGCGATCCTCGCCGAGATCGGCCGCGGCCCGGGGCCGCATATCCTGACAGGGCCTGTCGCCGTCGAGGGTGCCGAGCCCGGAGATGCGCTCAAGGTCGAAATCCTCGACGTCTCGCCACGGCAGGATTGGGGCTACAATCTCACGCGTCCGCTGGGCGGCGCGCTGCCCGACGATTTCCCCGATGCGCGGATCATTCACATCGCCATCGACATCGCGCGAAGAACCGCGCGCATGCCGTGGGGACTGACGGTGCCGCTGGCGCCGTTCTTCGGCTGCATGGGTACGGCGCCGCCGCCGGCCTGGGGAGCCCAGACATCCGTCGTGCCGCGCGCCTTCGGCGGCAACATCGACAACAAGGAACTGGTCGCCGGCACCACGCTTTATTTACCGGTCTTTGCACCTGGTGGCTTGTTCTCTGTCGGGGATGGCCATGGCACGCAAGGACATGGAGAAGTCAACATCACCGCCATCGAGACGGCGCTGCGCGGCACGTTTCGACTCACTGTCGAGAAAGGCGCACGCCTGAAGCGGCCACGCGCGGAGACGCCCACGCATCTGCTGACAATGGCGTTCGATCCCGATCTCGATCAGGCGATGCTGCAGGCGCTGCGCGACATGATCGACCTCATCGGCAAGCAGACGGGTCTTTCACGCGAGGACGCTTACGCTCTCTGCAGCATCGCTGCCGATCTGACGGTCACGCAGGTCGTCAACCAGAGCAAAGGCATCCATTGCGCGCTCCCACGCTGGGCGCTGAGCGCGCAATAGATTGGACCCGCTCAATCCTTGACCATGCGGTTCGTCAGCGTGCCGCAACCGCCGACTTCAATCTTGACTTCGTCGCCCACCTTCAGGAACTCGCCGCGCGGCATGCCGACGCCAGCGGGCGTGCCGGTGGCGATGATGTCCCCCGGCTGCAGCGTCACGTGCCGGCTGAGATAGGCGACCTGTTCGGCCATGTTGTGAACGAGCCGCGCGGTGCTTGAGTTCTGCTTCAGGACACCGTTGACCCAGAGCTTGATGCTCATGTCCTGCGGATTATCGACATAGGCCGCCGGCGTGAACCAAGGGCCCATCGGCGCGGCGTCCTCGAAACACTTCTGACCGATCCAGTCGTAAATGAACGGCGTGCCTTCGCGCTTCATCAGATCGCGCGCGGACAGGTCATTGACGATTATGAAGCCCGCGACCGCCTCCATCGCCCGTTCTTCCGTAATGTTGCGAGTCTTGCGGCCGATGACGACGCCGACCTCGGCTTCCCAATCGACCTGCTTGGAAAACGACGGCAGCCGCGCAGGCGTATCCGTGCCGATGATCGAGCCCGCAGTCGTCTTCATGAAGAACCACGGCTCGGCGCCCTTCGTCATGTTCGGCGCCTGCCCGGTCGTGCGCTTGGCGATCTCGGCCATCTCCTCGAGATGGTCCCAGTAATTGGCGCCCGCGCAGAACAGTGCGCCCGGATAAAGCACCGGCGCCAGGAGCTTGACAGAGGCCAGCGGCTTACCCTGCGCCGGATCGACCGATTTCGATGCGCCGTCGAGCGCCGGATGCACCTCGTCCCACTGGCGCAACATGCCGAGAACCGACGAGTCCCGTAGCTTGCCCGCTCCCAACAGCGACTCGGGCGCATAAACATGCTCTCCGATCAGGACGCCTGCGGCCGGCTGGCTGCCGGCGCCGACATAGCTCACCAAGCGATATCCACGTTCCGCCACGCGCTCACTCCATTTTGCTTTTCAATGTCACTTCGGTCGGCCGCGGTATCTCAACCGCGGCCGACCGGCACTTCAGGCGCCCGTCAGGGCGAAATCTCTTCCAACAGCCGTTTCTTGGTTTCGATCGCAAACAATGCCGTGACAATTGCCGTCACCAGCGCCACCGCTCCGAAGGCAAGGAACACGGCGTTCAATCCGCCGGCGATCATGAACCCGACCGTGGTCGGACCGACCATGGAGGCAAGCCGCAGCCACGCCGTGGCGGTGCCGACCCCGAGCGCGCGGACGCGCGTCGGATAGAGTTCCGGCGTATAGAGATAAACGCCCAGATTGATCGCGTTGACGAAGAAGTACGAGATCGTGATGTAGACCAGTACCTGCTCGGGCGATGGGTTTGCGATCTGCGACAAGATGATCAGCGCGCCGGCAGCGCCGGCAAAGCAGACCGCGAACAACGGCTTCCGGCCGACGCGATCGATGATGAACGCGGCAATGGCCGCACCGACCAGACCGAAGGCGGTCGTAATCAGGCCGTAGCGAAGCGCGACATCAAGCGGGAGTTTGAAGACGGTACGAAAAACCGTCGGCATCCAGATCGAAAGGCCATAGTTCACCAGATAGGCCGTGAACCAGATCAGCCATACGACAAGCGTGCGTCGCAGGTACACCGGCCCAAAGAGATCCGAGAGCGACGCCTTCTTTTCCGCCACACTGACGACAGGTTGGAGCGGCGGCAGCGGCTTGCCGGTCGCCTTTTCCGTCTCTCGTTCGATCTGCGCGATCGCGTCTTCGGCCTCGTTCAGACGCCCGGCGTTCGCCAGCCAGCGCGGCGACTCCGGCAGCACGCGGCGGAGGAACAACACCAAGATGGCCGGAATGGCGCCGACCAGGAACATATAATGCCATCCCAGCGTCGGAACGATCCAAAGTCCCAGCACGCTCGCCGCGACAATGCCGACCGGGAAGATCAACTCGTACAGCATAACGAAACGGCCGCGCACGTTCGTACGCGCCAGTTCGCTGATATAGACCGCCGCGATCGGCACTTCGCCGCCGAGGCCGAAACCCTGGATGACCCTGAATATGAGGAGCGACTCGTAGTTCCAGGCGAGAGCACAGACGAGGCTCATGATGGCGAAGGTCGCGATCGACCAGACCATGCCGGTCATGCGGCCATACTTCTCGGCGACCCAGCCGAAGAACAAGGCGCCAAGCAGTTGCCCGAGGAAGCCGGAGGAGATGAGAAGACCGATCTGCGGCGGCGTCAGCTTCCACATCGGCACGATGGCCGGTAGCACCGAAGCGATCGCGAGCGCATCGAACGCATCGAAGAACGTTGCGACACCGATGATGACACGCGTCTTGACGTGCCACCAGGACACTGGAAGTCGTTCGACGCGAGCGACGATCTCCTCCGCGCTGGCGGCGTGAGCGGTAACGGACATCACTTCCTCCCCGTTGTAAGCCAAATGCCGGTGTTCCGGTCATTGATCGATGGTCGCCGACGAACTTTCGCCGGCGCCGCAGGTCAAGGTAAAACTTCGCTCGCCTCAAAGCCGCGTGGCACGTGCCAGCGTCCGCAGCATGAGGGCAGCAGACACCGTATGGGCAGATGGCCCGGCGGCAGCTCGTCGAGCTGTTTACGTTCGATGCGCCGGGGCGCCTCGCTCTGCGCCGCGACGCGGGCGCGATGAACGTCGATCAGTTGCGCACGCTGACGCTTGGTCTCGGCCTCATCGATAGCGAGCGTTTCAGCATTGAGCACGACGCCATAATAATCGCGCGCGGCCGCGCGCGACACATAGCCTTGACGCACGTCGTGCTGCACGTCCGCCGGCGGTCGTTCGAGCGGAGAACCGAAGCCTCCACCGCCCCCCGAGCGCAGGACATAGGCATCGCCGGCTTTGACCTTGGCGCGGAAGACTTTGGCATTCGGCACGTCGTCGTGGACGACACCGTCACGTCGCAGCAGCATTTCGTTGCCCGTGCCTTCGAGCCCGCCCTCCAGGCCCCACGGCAGACACACGGCGCGTTCGATACTGGTGTTGACGTTGAAATCGGACAGCGCTTGTACGACCGTTTCGACACCGAGGCCGCCGCGGTACCGCCCCGGCCCGCCCGAGTCGGCGATCAGCGACAGGCTTTCCACCATCACCGGGTACTTGGCCTCGAACTGTTCGTTGGGACTGTTATGCGTGTCGCCGTCGTTGATGCAGACCGTGGCCGAAACGCCGTCCTCGCCCCGTTTGGCGCCCCAGCCGCCGCCGAGAGGTCCGAAGCTCGTGATGAAGAGCTTGCCGGTGTCCGGGTAGAACCCGTCGAGCAGAGCGACGCAGAGGTCGGCGTGGTGGCCGGCGATAACCTGATCGGGCACGGCCTTGGACAACGCCTTGAAGATCGTATCGACCACCGTCATTGGGAAGGTCATCCACCACCGCATCGGTGCTGGCCGCACGGCGCTGACGATGCTGCCCGGCGGTAGCACGACCTTGAGGTTGCGGAACGAGCCGTCGTTGACCGGATAGTCCGTCGGTGACGTCACGCATTTGAACGCCACCTGCGCGCAGGCGATACCGGTCGTCGGGCCCGAGTTGTAGAAACCGCGAACCTGCTTGGCGACATCAGTCAGATCGACCGTCATCTCATCGCCGGACACAATCACCTTGACGCGGATCGGAATGCGCTTGGCGACGTCCACCGCATCGTCGTCCATGAAGCTTTCGGCTTCATAGACGCCATCCGGAATGGCCTTCGTGCGCTCGCGCGCGGCCGCCTCCGCGTGGTTCATCAGCACCTTGATGCAGTCGAGAACATTGTCCTGACCGTAGCGATCGAGTAGCTCGATGAAGCGCCGCTCGCCGGTCTTGATCGCCGTCACCTGCGCCCGCAGATCGCCCATCGCGCGCTCCGGCAGGCGGACGTTCATGCGGATGATCTCGTGGATCTCCTGATTGACCACACCGGCGCGCGCGTACTTCACGATCGGTATCTGCAGCCCTTCGGAATAGATGTCGGTCGTGACGCCGCCCAAGGTGCCGCCGACGTCGGGCCAATGAGCCATGCAGCAGGAGAAGCCGACCAGCTTGCCTTCATGGAAAACCGGCACCGTGAACGTGAAGTGGTTGAGATGGCTGCCGGTCGTATAGGCGTCGTTGGTCAGCAGAATGTCGCCCGGCTCGAAGCCATCGGGCCCGAAATGGCGGATCTTGGCTTTGACCGTCTCCGACATGCCACGTATGAACATCGGCAAGCCAAGGCCGATCGACACCGTATCGCCGTCCTTGGTGAAGAGCCCAACCGTGAAGTCGAGCGCCTCATAGATGATCATGTTGTAGGCGGTGCGCATGAGGTTGACCTTCATCTCCTCGGTCACCGCCATCACGCCGTTGCGCACGATCTCGACGAGAACGGGATCGGCAGAGAGCTTGCGGTTGCTCATGCGCGCGCTCCTGAAATGGTAATATTGAGATTGCCGAGCGCGTCGACTTCGACACTGTCGCCGGGCAGCACGACCGTCGTCGAGGCATGCTCCTCGATCAGCGCAGGGCCTTGAATACGATTGCCGGCAAGCAACGCCGCACGCGCAAACGTCGGCGTGTCGACGAAACCGGCCTCCTGAAAGAAGGCCCTGCGCGTTCCGGTTTCGGCCTCCTTCGGCGGAGTCGCATCGCCAGCCGCGATGCGCTCCAGGCCCGGCTTCTCGACAATGCCGGTGATCGTGGTGCGCAGGCTCGCAATTTCGGCCGGCTCGTCCGGCGCGGAGGTCCCATAGCGTTGCGCGTGCACGGCGTCGAACAGATCCTTGATGGCCTTGCGGTCGCCCTTGCGGAAGTGGTCCTCCGGAATGTCCACAGTGACCGAGTGCTCCTGGCCGACATAACGCATGTCGAGCGCGCGCTGGACCGTCACCTCCCGTGGCGAAATCGCGGACGCCGCGATTGCCTTGCGTCCCTCCTCCTCCAATTCGCCGAACACCGTTTCGAACGCCGCGAAATCGACTTCCTCGAGCGTCAGGAACCAGGTTCGAACGAAGTCGTAGCGCAGATCCGAGAAAAGCATGCCAAAGGCGGAGAAGTGGCCGGGCGCGCGTGGGATGATGACACGGCGGATGCCGATTTCCCGCGCCACGGCCGTGGCGTGCAGCGGCCCGGCCCCGCCATAGGCGACCAACGCAAAGCTGCCGGCATCGAGCCCGCGCTCCGTCGTCACGCCTTTCACGGCGTAAGACATCTTGGTTGCGGCGATGCGGAGAATGCCATTGGCGGCGTCGGTCGGGCTGAGACCGAGGGGCTTCGCCACGCGCTCGTCCATCGCACGCTCCGCCGCGGCAACGTCGAGCTTCATCTCGCCACCGAGAAAGCGGTCGGCGCCGAGGCGGCCGAGCAGAAGATTGGCATCGGTGATGGTCGGCTCCGTGCCGCCACGGCCGTAGCAAGCAGGTCCCGGCTCCGCGCCGGCGCTTCGTGGCCCGACATGCAATGCGCCGCCATGCTCCACACGCGCGATCGAACCACCGCCGGTGCCCACTTCGAAGATATCGATGGTCGGCACCTGAATCGGCAATGCGCGATCGTAACTGCCGATCAGCGCGTGGCCGGTCGTCAGCGCGCGGCCGTTGAGGATGACGCCGGCTTTCGCCGTGGTGCCGCCCATGTCGAAAGCAATGGCATTATCCATGCCGAGGGCGTGACACAGCGCCTGCGTCCCGATGACGCCCGAAGCCGGCCCCGATTCCAGGATGCGGATGCACTCGTCCCGCGCCTTGTCGAGCTCGAATAGGCCGCCGGTCGACTGGACGACCAGGAACGTGCCCTTGAAACCCTCGCCTTTGATGCGCTCGCCGATTTCCGTCAAGTAGCGCTGCACCCGCGGCCCAACGAAGGCGTTGGCGACGATGGTCGAACAGCGTTCGAACTCGCGATACTCTTGGGAAAGCTCGTGCGACGCCGTTACGAAGACCTCGGGCAATAGCTTCTGCAGGATTTCCTTCGCGCGCAATTCATGCGCCGGATTGCGGTAGCAATGCAGGAACAGGATCGCGACCGCTTCGATCTTCTCGCGCTTGAGCACATCGGCAAGCGCGTGCAGCTCACCCTCGTCCAACGGCTTGCGGACGCGGCCATCCGCGAAGAGGCGCTCGGTCACCTCATAGCAATGCTCGCGTGGCACCAGCGGCACATGCTTCTGGAAAAACAGATTATACGCGTCGGGCCGATTGATGCGGCCGATCTCGTAGACGTCGCGGAAGCCGCGCGTCGTTACCAACGCCGTCTTGGCGCCGGTCCGCTCCAACATCGTGTTGATCGCAACGGTGGAACCGTGAAGAAACAGGCCCGCTTCCGAAAACTTCGTGCCGGCTTTGGTGACGCCGGCTTCGATGCCTTCGACCATCGCCCGCGGCGTCGACAGGCTCTTGCCAAGAAGAAGACGCTTATTGGTCTGATCGAACGCCGCAACGTCCGTAAAAGTACCGCCGATGTCGGCCGCAAGGCGCAAACTGGCGAGATCGGATCCTGACGAATGACTCGGCATCGACCGAAGCGCTCCCCGATATTTCCTCGTGCCGGACGTTGCCGGCGCTGTCTTTTGATGGTGCGCGTTGATTGTCGTACCATCTGCTCTCGTTCCTCATTGGCAAATTCTTTGTCCAATAGCAAATGGAGTCTTGGATGGCCGAGCAGCGTAAGGGGATTCAGTCGGTCGAGCACGGCGTCAAGCTATTGGAAACGCTAGTGGATTCGCGAAAGGCCCTGCCCTTGAAAATGCTCGCCGCCGCCGCCGGCATGTCGGCCAGCATGGCGCATCGCTATCTGACGAGCTTCATTCGGGCGGGACTCATCGAGCAGGACCCGGTCAGCGGCCATTATGACTTAGGGGGACTCGCGCTCAGGCTCGGCCTTGCCGCCCTGAATCGCACCGACTTGATGCAACTCGCGGACAACGAATGCCGACAGTTGGTCGAGCGGGTCGACATCGACGGCCACATCACGGTGTGGGGCACCTACGGCGTCACCACCGTGCGCTACTACAATCGTCACGCGCCCATTCTGTCGAACTTCCGGCTCGGAGACGTCCTGCCGCTGTGGGATTCAGCGGCCGGGCGCATATTCCTGACGCACCTCAACGAACGAATGACGCGCCCCATCCTCAAGGCCGAGATCGCCAAGTCCGAGGACAAGGCGCCATCGACCGCGGACGTCGAGGCCATCAGAAAATTCGTTCGTACCGAAGGCTACGCGTCGATCGACGGACAAGTCTTTCACAGCATTCGCGCCATTGCCGTGCCGGTGTTCGACGCACAAGGGCAACTGCAGGCCGCGATCTCGCTTGTCAGCAATCAGGCCTCTCTGGTGCAATTCCCGAATCCGGTGCTGGACGATCTGAAATCGACCGCGAACCGCGTTTCACAGCGGCTCGGTTGGGCGGCTTGAGCTGCGTCATATGTCGTGTGCGCGCGGCATCGACTTCACCCGAGCGCAGAACCATCTGCCGAGCTAAGCGCGGTAGCGGTTGCGATGAGCCGGGCCGCGTAGGCTCTTAGCATTTGACAGGCCGGCGTAGGGTGGGGCCGCTTGGTAGGCGCTTCGATTCAGGCCCGCTAATGGGTAACCTGCCTTCGCGTTGCGTTGTCTCAGGTTGTTTTGGAGCGATAAAACGCCCTGAGCGACTACCCACTAATACCTTGGACTATTCCGCGACCACGCGATTTTCGATGTGGCCGATACCGTCGATCTCGACCCGCATCACGTCGCCCGCCTGCACGAAACGTGGCGGATTCAACGCGACTCCGACGCCGCCCGGAGTTCCGGTCGCCAGAATGTCGCCAGGCTTCAAGGTCATCACCGTCGAGAGATAGGCGATCTGTTCGTAGATATTATGGATCATATCACCGGTGTTGCCGTGCTGGCGCTCCTCACCATTGACGTACATGCGCAGATCGAGCGCGTGCGGATCCTCGATCTCGTCGTCCAGCACCAGCCAAGGGCCGATGGGTCCGTGCGTGTCGAATGACTTGCCTAGCGTATGCGTTGGTGTCCTGAGCTGCCAATCCCGCGCCGAGACATCGTTCGCGACCATGTAGCCGCCAATCGCCGAGCGTGCATCCTCGACGGAAACGTGCCGGCATCTCCGACCGATGACGACTGCAAGTTCGGCTTCATAATCCAGCTTCTCCGAGACCTTCGGCTTGACGACGTCGTCGAACGGGCCGGTGATGCACGATACCTGTTTGTTAAACCACACTTGAAAGGGTGGGGTTGCGACCCCGGCTTTGGCCGCCTCGGCGGCGTGGTCGCGATAGTTCATGCCGATACCGAGATATTTCTCGGGATGCGGAACCGGCGGCAGCAGGCGCACATCCGCAAGCGAGATAGCGGCGGCGGCTTTGTCCTCCACACGATGAAAGGCCTCGAGCGCTGCGTCGCCGGCGGCGAGAAACTCGGTCACCGTGCCCGGCAACCGCGGCGCTACCGACGCGAGATCGACCACGTGGTCGCCGAACAGCTTGCCGAGGCCGGCGCGGCCATCATGCGAAAAATGGACTAGCGGCATCACGCATTCTCCATGTTGGCTCAGGCGACGCTCAGGAAGGCGTTGTGGCAGGTGCTCTGCTTCCAGCCAGCACCGCTGCGCACCCATGTCTGAGTCGCGATCGCCTTGATCTGATTCAGCTTGTCGACACCGCGCACCGATACGGTCTGCTCCAGCGGGCCGACCACCACCGCGACGTCCGCATAGACCCGTACGTTCAGGTCGCCGCGCTCGACGCGATGAAAGACGTATTTCGTCTCGACACCTTTCAGATAGCCGTCCTTGTCGTCCATCACGCCGTTGCCATGGACGTGGACCAGGTCGTCGGCCATCAATTCTCGCAGGGCCGCGACGTTGCCTGAGGTCAGGGCGGCGCAGCGGCGCTTCTCGAGCGCAAGAATTTCATCACGTGTCGTTGCAACGCTCATCGCTGCGAACTCCTCTCGCGGACATTCTTAGCTGATCAAAGGACGCGACGCTGCGTTTAGGGCGCGGGCAGCCCGATGTCCGGCAGCTTGCCGGATGCCGGCAGGTATTCGCCGCCACGCATCGCCTTGTGCAGGGTGTCGAAATCGGCGCCGCCCTTGAAGGCGTCGAACACCTTCGCCGGATCGAAGAAGGTGCCGATCGGATTGTGCGCGAAGTCCGGCGAGGTGCGCATCCATTCGGAGGAGCGCTTCCAGTCGGAGAAGCAGTCGCACTGCAATTCGACGAAATTGCCTTCCGGATCGCGGTAATAGAGCGAAATCGTCAGACCGTGATCGAGGGAGAAGGCCGGTTCGACGCCTTCCTTTCGCATCCGGTCAAAGGAATTCATCAGATCGGCAAAGCTGTCGTACTCGAAGGCGCAATGGTGCATGCCGTTGTGAAAGGTCTTATGCGGATCGTCCTGCAGACCAGGCACGGCCAGGAAGGCGATGCGATGGTTGGCCTCGTCGTTGGAGGTCCACGCCGCCGTGTCGTCCTTGAAGTTGACCTGAGCGCCGGTCACCAGCGCGTACCAGGCGATCATCTCGTTCAACCGCGTGGTCTTCAGCGTCACATGGTGGAGCTTGGGCTTGATCATTTGCTCTCCCCTTATGTCTTTGTCTTTTCTGCTTTTCCAATAGCGCCACCGCTGATACCGTAAAGATGGCGAAACAGCGATCGTGATAGCTACGTGCTATCGCAGGACGGCAGCGGGGGGCCGACGATGAAGCTTCATCACTTGCGCGCTGTCGTCGCCATTGCGGAGCAAGGCAGCCTGCGCGGCGCCGCTCGTCACCTTCGCATCGCCCAGCCGACGCTGACACGTGGCCTGTCCGAGCTCGAACGCGAACTGGGCGCGCCCCTGTTCGAGCGGCGGCCCAAGGGCATGATCGCGACGCAGCTCGGTGCCGTGTTCGTCCGGCGCGCAACGGCGATCCTCAACGATGTGCGCAAGGCGCAGGAAGAGTTCGCCCAGATGCGCGGCGATGCCGTCGGCACAGTCGCGATCGGCCTCTCCAGCGTCGGCCACATCCTGTTCCTGCCGAAAGTTCTGCGGCCCTTCCGGCGCAAGTTTCCCAAAGTCCGGCTGCACGTCCTGGAGAGCTATTACCCGACGATCGAGCGCAGCCTGCAGGACGGCAGCGTCGATCTCTACGTCGGGCCGGATCCAGGCCTGACATTGCCACTGACGCTGCAAAAGGAATTGCTGTTCGCCGGCCGCCGGGCAGTGCTGTGCCGGATCGGGCATCCACTGGCGCAGGCGACCTCGCTCAAGGAGCTCGTCAACGCGGAGTGGGTCACGACCTCGATCACGCCCAAGGCGGAGAACGAGTTGGGCGAGCTGTTCCAGCTACACGCGCTGCCGCCCCCCCTGCTTGCCTTGCGCAGCCAGTCGTCGCTGACCTTGCTCACCTGCCTCGCGAATTCGGATCTGCTGGCGATGGTGCCGGCGCAATGGGTGGATTCGCCCTTCGCCGACCGCGTCCTGACGGCGATCCCGGTCAGGGAGGAGTTGCGCGCGCCGCCGATCATTGTCGTCAAGCGCTCGGACGTGCCTTTGGCGCCGGCGGCGGCATTCCTGCTCGATCTGGTGAGGCGCAGCGCGGGCCATCTTGCGCCGCAGAAAGCCACGGTCAGGGCCAACGCAACGCCGGCCGGGCGGCCGCGCAGCGCGGGGCGCCGGGCGATAGCCTAACGGCATCACCAAGTCCTGTTTGATATCTTTTTGTGTTCCCCTCTCCGCTTTACTGTTGGCCGCAACAAAGAAAACGAGCGTGAGGGAGAAACATGTCGGCCCCTGCCCCCAGACCATTGCCCTGACGTTGCGGTGCCGACGCCCGTTGGCATCGGCGCATGCGACGCCCGATCGGACCGTGTCGGCGGATTGACGACTGGCACCCTCACCCTCCAGCGGCAGAGCGGCCGCTTTCAAAGCAAGAGTCTTGAACGAAGCGATGAGCACGCTTGCGACCTCGACGGATGTTCTCATTGTCGGAGCCGGCCCGGCCGGCCTCGCCCTGGCCACCGAGCTCATCATGCGCGGCGTCTCGGTGCAGGTCATCGAGCAGAACGATCGCGTCGGCGTTCAGCCACGCGCCAAAACCACCAACGTTCGCACCATGGAGCACATGCGCCGCTGGGGTCTCGCCGAGCGCGTGCGCCGTTCCTCGCCGGTGGATGATTCCGTGCCGCGTCGGGTTCGCTTCGCGACCTCACTTTTTGGCGGCGACATCAAGGTGTTTGACAACGCTTTGAGCTTCGAGCGGCGGCGCGACGAACGCTTTTCCGAAAACGGCGAATGGGTTCCTCAATACATCACCGAACGGGTGTTGCTGGATCACGTCTCGGCAAATCCGCTGGCCACTGTCAGGTTTCGCTGCAAGCTCACCGACTTCAAGGCGGACGGCGACGGCATCCGTGCCCGGGTCCACGATGCGAACGCCAACCAGACGATCGAACTGAGCGCTCGCTACCTGGTGGGGGCGGATGGCGCACGCAGCACGGTGCGTGACGCCCTGGGCTTCAGGATGGAAGGCGATGCGTCGATCGCGTCTTTCGTCACGCTGATCTTGAAAATCCCAGGTCTGCTCCGCGATCCCGATTTGAAGCAAGCAATCATGCATTGGCTGGTCGATCCGGCTGGCCCCTGCATCATGGGTCAGATGGACCGCGACGACACCTGGTTCTGGGGCCCGACGCCGCGGCCGGGGGTGAAGATCGACGACGCCTGGCTCAATGACCAGATCAGACATTCCCTCGGCGGACGCTACGACTTCTCCATCCTGGCGCGCGATAGCTGGACGGCACACAAGCTGCTCGCCAACCGCTATCGGCACGGGAACGTCTTCCTGATCGGCGACGCCTGCCATCTACACTCCCCATTCGGCGGCCATGGCATGAATCTCGGCGTCGGCGACAGCGTCGATCTCGGCTGGAAGCTGGCGGCCACCCTGCAAGGCTGGGGCGGCCCGGAATTGCTCGAGAGCTACGAACTCGAACGTCGGCCGGTGCATCGCAGGGTGCTGAATTCCTCGACCGAGAACATGGCCTCCCTCAGCGATCAATTCGCCGCGCCCGAGCTGAAGGAAGACAGCGCTCGCGGGCAAGAGGCGCGTGCACGCGCTGCCGCCGCGATCGACAAACAGAAGACCCCTGAGTTCCGTTCGCTCGGCCTCGTCCTGGGCTATCGCTACGTGGACTCGCCGATCGTCGTACGCGAGGAAGGTGCGCCGCCGGCCGAGAGCGTTACCGAATATCGTCCTTGCGCCTATCCCGGTACCTTGGCGCCGCATAGCTGGCTTCCCGACGGTCGTTCGCTCTACGATCTGTTCGGAAGCGGTTTCACGTTGCTGGCGCTGCGCGACATGACGGCAGAGGAAAGAGCATCCGTACAACACTTGGCGACGCGTCAGAATGTGCCGCTCGCGCTCGCATCCGTCGCCGATGAGCGCTTGCACGGCCTATACGAGGCGCCATTCGCACTGATACGGCCGGACCAGCATGTCGCCTGGCGCGGCAAGCGGCTCGATGCGCTGGACGCAATCCTTACGATGGCGCGAGGACACCGACCGTTGAACTGATCGAATGGACGTCGCGATCCGAAACACAAAAAACGGACGCAACAAAGAAAACCACGGGGAGAAAACGGTGATCACACGCAGACTTTTGCTCGCCGCCACCGCGGCGACCGTCGCTTCGCCGGCTGTGCTGCGGGCGGCGCCCACCAAACTTAAACTGTCGCATTACCTGCCGCCACAGCATCAAAGCCATTTGGAATTCCAACGGTGGGCCGACGAACTACGCCAGAAGACCGGCGGTCAGCTCGATATCGAGGTTTATCCCGCAGGCCAGATGGGACCGCCGCCGCGGCAGTTCGATTTGGCCCGCACCGGCGTGGCCGACCTCTCCTTCGTCTATACCGCGCTGAGCCCAGGTCGTTTTCCACTGACGGACTTGCTCGGCGCGCCATTCCTCTTCACCGATTCCAACCGGCGTCCGATCACCACCGCCCAGGCCTCTCTGATCACGACGAATTTGCGCGACCGCGTCGCGCACGAATATGCCGGCACGGAAGTGCTCTATTTCGTCGTTTCGACCGCGCTGGGTCTCTTCATGCGCGACAAGTTCGTCAAATCGCCCGATGACCTTAAGGGCCTTCGTATCAGGCCAACCAGCGCCACCGCGGCGTCACATCTGCAGGCATGGGGCGCGTCGCCGACCACAATCGGACCGACCGAGTTGGCGGACGCCCTCTCCAAGGGCGTCGTCGACGGTGCCATCTTCAACTTCGAAGGCGGCAAGGTCTTCCAGCTGCAACAGGCGGTCAAGCGTGTAAGTCTGATCGCGGATTCCGTTGGCATCTTTTGCCTGGTAATGAACTCGCAAGCGATGAAGAGCTTGCCGAAAGAGATGCAGCAGGCGATCGCGGAGACCACGGGCCCCGCCGCGGGTCAGCGCGTCGGTGGCCTCTACGATTCGAGCGAAGCCGCCGGACGCAAGGTGTTCGAACAATCCGGCGTTGAGATCTCCCAGATCGACGGCGACGCCGCGATGGCTTTCGAACAGAAGACCAAGACCATCACCGACCAGCAGATCGCGGCACTCGAGGCGAAGGGGATCAAGGCAACCCAATTGCTGGACGAGATTCGCGGCCAGGTTGCCAAGGCCTGACATGCGGTTCTTGGACGTGCTTGGCACTCTCGCTCGCATCTTCACGATGCTGGGCGCCGTTGCGCTTGCCGTGATGATGATCTGCACGACCTATGATGTGATCGCGCGGGCCGCTTTTGGGCAGCCTCTGCATGGCGTCGTTGATATCACGGAGATCATGGTGCTCGGCGTCGCCTTGCTCGGCCTCCCGGAGGTCTGCTTGCGCGACGAGCAGATCCGCGTCGACATCCTGGACGACCTCGTTCCTGCCACGCTTCTAAAAGGCCTTAAGCTGTTGGGCGTCACCGCCACGATCACTTTCCTCGCTCTGTTGCTGGCGAACATCGTGCGGCCAATGCTCGATGCCTATCGCTTCGGCGACATTAAGGCCGATACCGGCTTTCCGGTTTACTTGTCTTTCGCGCTGATATTCATCTGTCTGCTCGCCGCCGCGCTGACGACCTTGACGGGCCTGGCGCGGCTTGTCGGCGCCAATCGGAGTGAGCGGCCATGAGCCCTCTTGCCGTCGGCATCGCGGGCATCGTCGCGTTGGTGCTGCTGATCCTCATTCGAATTCCAGTTGCCGTTGCGCTCGGTCTCGTCGGCTTCCTCGGCTATGCGGCCATCGAGGGATGGACCCGGGCAAACCTCATGATCGGCGGCGTTCCGATCGAATTCGCGTCGATGTATACCTTGTCCGTCGTGCCTTTGTTCACGCTGATGGGCTCCATCGCCGCGAGCGCCGGCCTGTCGGCCGATCTGTTCCGCGCCAGCCGCGTGATGTTCCGCCACGTGCCCGGCTCGCTGTCCATCGCGTCGATCTTCGCGTCCGCCTTGTTCGGCGCGGTGTGCGGCTCTTCGGTCGCGACAGCGCTGACAATGAGCCGGGTCTCGATCCCGGAAATGCTGCGCGCGGGCTATCCACCGCAACTGGCGGCCGGCGCGGTGGCCGCTGGCGGCACGCTCGGCATCCTCATCCCGCCATCCCTGATCCTGATGATCTACGCGATCATCGCCCAACAGTCGGTGGCGAAGCTCTTTGCTGCGGCGCTCATTCCCGGGCTGATCCTCACCGGCTTCTACTGCGTCACCGCCATTTCTTATTATCGCGTGCTGACCCGGCCTACACCGGAGCCGACGCTGGAGGAGAAACCGGAGCGGCTGCACACCGCTTTGCTACGGATCTGGCACGTCATCGCGCTGTTCGCGCTGACGCTCGGCGGCATCTATTTCGGCTGGTTCACGCCGACGGAAGCGGCAGCGATCGGCGCCTTTGGCGCGCTTGGCCTGAGCGCCATTTTGCGCCGCCAGAACCTGGCGCAGTCGTTCGGCTGCTTCGTCGAAACGGTGCGGCTCGTTTCAAGCTTGGTTTTCATCGTCATCGCGTCAGCGATCTTCTCGTATTTCATCGTCCAGACCGGCATATCGAACCAGCTCGTGGGCTCGGTGAAGGCCGTCGGTTTCGGCCCTATCGGCATCATCGTCGCGGTCTGCATTCTCTACATCGTGATGGGCGCGTTCCTCGAGGGGATCGGCATGCTGCTGGTGACCGTGCCGATCACGCTGCCGCTCGTCCTGTCCTTCGGCTACGACCCCATCTGGTTCGGCGTGCTGCTGGTGATCCTGGTCGAGATTGGCCTTATTCATCCACCGATGGGCATGAACCTGTTCGCGATCAACGCGGTCACCAAAGACATCAACATCTTCGACATTTACAAGGGCTCGGCGCCGTTCCTGATCGCGCCGATCGTCCTGATCGTGCTGATGGTCGCCTACCCCCAGCTTGTCATGTGGCTGCCGAGCCAGATCAACTAGCCCACTTGGATTTTGACCTGGGATTAGAACTGCGCGCGCCTGGAGCCGATTAGGTCCAACAGCTGTCGAAGGCAGCCTCGAGGCATGAGGCGATATAGCACGGTGGGGGGTACCTCACGGCCGCTGCGGATTATCTGCCGACATAGCTGTGCGCTGGCCTTAAAGCCAAGGATCGAGCGCATTGAGGTGCAATTCGAACGTACGTAATAATTGACGCTCTTTAAGGTCATCCGAAACACGTCAACGGGACATTTGGGGCGGTCTCTGGGCCTGCCACAAAGGCTGCCCGTTAGAGATGGTCATCGACGTACTGCCGGAAATAAATGGTGAGCCCCGCAGGGCGCCAACCTTATGACGGCGGGTCGCGCCAACGAACTTCCCCACCGGGCATTCGGCGATTGCGGGCACCGACACGCCGGCTATCGGGCGCATCGTGCAGGTCGAATGCAGTAATCCATCCACTTCCTGTTGTTCGATCGCCGCGCCATGGAACAGCACCACTGGCCGATGACATCTGCATGTTATTGCAGCTCCTCAACCCTAGGCGCGCGGCGCAAGTTCGTTTGGAACCTTGCTTCATTGTGACACGATCCCGAACCATCACGTCTCTCTTCCGACACGATTGCGCACATACGCCTGCAAGTCACAGCTTCAGCAGCGCGCGAGCATTACCACCAAGAATCTTTGATTTATCCGGCACTGAAAGCCGACTCGACGTCATCCATGCGACGGCAGGCAAACTCTCTGGCACAAAAGGCCAATCAACCGCGAACAGGATTCGATCAGTACCAAGTTCGGCAATGCAACAGTCAAGCGCCGGGGTTGAAAAGAACCCGCTCGTCGTAACCCAAAAATTATTGCAGAAAATATCCCGAAAGCTGATGGATTTTTGCCCTGGCCGCGACAAGGCCTGGTCGATCCTCCAGAGTTGAAAAGGAAGCGATTCGCCAAGATGACCGAGAATAATCTTCAGGCGCGGATGACGTTCGAAAACACCCGATAACACGAGCCTGACCGCCTGTGTACCCGCTTCCACAGTATAACCCCACGCGGGCCGGGCGATCATCGGGAAGTCGACAGCATAATCCTTATAGTACGCTTCGGAGACCGCCGGATGCGGGTGAGACGGGTGAAGATAAATTGGAACGTCAAGCGCCTCAGCGCGCGCGTAAATTGGCCAAAATTTCTTCAAGTCGAGAAACTCGCCGTTCGATAGTCCGTGCAACATCGCTCCCTTGAACCCGAGTTCAACACAACGTTGCAATTCGTCCGCAGCGGCTTCTGGTAGGGCGGTCGGCAGGGCTGCAAAGGCCGCAAACCTATCGGGCCTTGAAGCCACTGCGGTGGCGAGCCGGTCGTTCACGCGTTGGACCAGCGGAACCGCTATGTCCGCTGCCAGTTTTTGTGCGGATGGCGCCCCGTGCGACAAGACCTGCATCTGTATGTTGGCACGATCCATGTCCTTTATACGGTCACCCTCGAAATCATGCAGGCGCCGTTCGATTTCATCGGCCCGCTTTCCCTCCGCGCCAGCAAAATAGGCCGAAAGCTCAGGGTCCCAATAATGCTCTTCGACTGCGATGATCGCATGTTCTGCGTTGCTCATATTGAGATCATTTCTCACGGAGTTGCGGGATGCCTGTCATCGTAGATCACAATGGAATCTGAATCGAGTTAGTGTCTGTGCAGAGCAGGAGCCCGCCAGCTAAGTGTTTCAAGAACCGTGCGCGCTCCTTGATATCCAGCCGGACCCATTCGGGTTGCGCGGCCGCCACGGCTCCAATCTTTATTGCGCTCGACGGCACGACCTCGAGGAAATTGTACGACCCTCTCCTCAGTCGCCGGGCCTGCGGAATCGATCCAGTCTCCACTGCCAAATCGAAACAAGATCTTCTCCAATGAGCATAAGGCCAATCATCTCCCGGCTCACTCGCATCCTCCAATTTTCTTATATCTTGACTATTCGCATGCCGCTCTCTGCTAGCATTCTCGCATCATGGTAATCTTGGAGCAATCAATCGACTTGAGTTTTTTGAGGCCTCCATACCGATGTTCAAAATGTAGCAGGCAGGATTATTCCTCAGCCGCGAGTGGAAATAGCTCAGAAGAAAACGCTGTTGCTAGACGAACCACGTAGCAGAGGATTTTCCGCGATCCTTTATGGACGCAATGCTCAACGCGCCATCACGGAAGCGATGGCGCTCGATTTCGACGTAAGCGTCGGCGCGAACATCGCAATCCTGCCGCAGCACTTTAACCCGACCGAGAATCGTGATTGTCGATATGTCCCAGGCGCCATGCCCATAACATGCCCCCGTCGTTTTTGCAGGGTGCCGATGATGCAACGCTGCTCATTATGCGACGGGACGGATGTGTTTTCGGCGCTACACGGGCGATGCCTGAGGCCCCCGCTCGCTTTGCCGTGAATGCCACACGTGGGTTGAAAATATCAACGCTGAGTCCAGCCTAAAAGGCTCGCCTAAGAAAGAAGAATGTCGGGAGCCGATGGAAAGCTGAGGATCTGCACTACGTCGCTTTGAAACGCGGCATCGCTGTAAGAAAAACAATCGGAGGAAACTATGATACGTCGACGCTTTAACCCATGCGCACCGGGGCGCGCAGCGCTTCTAACCGCACTCGCTCTCGTCGTGACGGGATTGGTATCTAGCGCCCGTGCCCAATCATACCCGAACAGGCCGATCACAATTGTTGTTGGCTATGCGCCGGGCGGACTCATGGACACGGTCTCGCGATTGTTTGGCGAACGGCTTTCAGCGAAACTGGGGCAAGCTGTCGTCGTCGAAAACCGAGGTGGCGCTAATGGCAATATCGCCAATCGGCGAGTCGCGAGTGCCGACCCGGACGGGTACACGATCCTCGGCGCGACACCCACATTGGCAGTGAATGAAACTATCTATGCGCGCCGTGGCTACACGGCCGACCAGTTCAAAGCTGTGGCAATCGTCGCTGCGTCGCCGGAAATGATCTCAACTCATCCCAGCAACGCGAAAACTCTTAAAGAGATGCTGGATACGGCACGATCCACCTCTATCCAATTCGGCACAGCTGGCACCGGCAGCATGTCGCACATTGCGATCCAATATTTCTTTGAGAAGCTCGCAAACATACGGACGACTCACATCCCCTTTCAGGGCGGCGCGCCGGCAGTTAGCGCTGCTTTAGGTAACCAAATTCCACTCGTGGCGGCCCCACCGGCCTCTGGAGCAGCCTCCTTTGTCAGGTCTGGCAGTCTCCGCGGTCTCGCCATTGCAAGTGAGAAGCGCCTCTCAATTTTGCCGGATGTTCCGACTTTCGCCGAGCTAGGATATCCTAATTTTACATCCTTAGTCTGGGCCGGCTTCTTCGTGCCTGCCAAAACGCCCGGAGAGATAACGACAAAATTGAGTGAAGCAATCGGTCAGATCCTGAATGATCCGTCAGTCACCGATAAGCTCCAGCAGATGGGATTCGAGCCGACTTTTCTCGATCAGAAAGCCTCCGAAAAACTCTTTAGATCAGATATCATTAAATGGAAAAGCATGATTGAGGCGATCGGGCTAAGGGTCGAATGATCTGCGGAACACGCATTCCTATACATAGGACGCGCGTTAGAGATGATCATCAACGTCCTGAAAACGGTGGTGGGCCCGGCAGGACTCGAACCTGCAACCAGACCGTTATGAGCGGTCGGCTCTAACCATTGAGCTACAGGCCCAGCCGGAGCCTTTTATCAAGCCGGCGGGGTATCGGGCAAATCGAACCGCCGCAGTTCACAGTCGCAGCAGCCGCTGGGCGTTGCCGCTCAGGATCTTGGCCTTGTCCGCGTCCGAGAGCGGCACGGTCTGCATCCAGTCGACCCCCAGCGGATTCATCACGAAAGGCCAATCGACCGCGAACAGGATGTGGTCGACCCCCATCTCCATCACGCAGCACAGCAACGCCGGGTTGGAGAAGAAGCCGCTGGTCGTGACATAGAAATTCTTACAGAAGATGTCGCGGAAATTCAGCGGCTTCTGGCCCGGGCGCTTGAGCGAGTGATCGATGCGCCATAGCAGGAAAGGCAGCGTCTCGCCGAAGTGGCCGAGGATGATCTTCAAATTGGGGTGCGCGTCGAACACGCCCGAGAGCACGAGACGAATGGCCTGCGTCGCAGTTTCCACCGTGAAACCCCAGGCCGGGCGCACCACCAACGGGAAATCCTTGGCGTAGTCCTGATAATACGCCTCGCTCACGCGGGGATCCGGCAAGGAAGGATGGAAGTAGATCGGCACGTCGAGCTTCTCGGCGCGCGCGAAGATCGGCCAGAACTTCTTGTTGTCGAGGAATTCGCCGTTGGCGAGCCCGTGGATCATGGCTCCCTTGAAGCCGTGGGTCGTGACCGTGCGCTCGAGTTCGTCCGCCGCCGCCTGCGGATCGGCGGTCGGGAGAGCGGCAAACGCCGCGAAGCGCTTCGGATTTGCCGCGCAGACCTTTGCCAGCCGATCATTGACGTGCGCGGTGAGCTCGGCGGCGATATCGAGCGGCAGCTTCTGCGCCGCGGGCGCGCCGTGCGACAGCACCTGCATATCGACGCCGGCCTCGTCCATTTCCTTCAGGCGCAGTGCGCCAAGGTCGTAAAGCCGTTCGTCCGTCTCGTTGCCGCGGGCCGCTTCGATCCCCAGAAAATGCTTCGCCAGCTCCGGGTCCCAATAATGCTCCTCGATGGCAATGATCGGACAATTAGGCTTCTTGTTCACAAGGCACCCCCGCTTACGCCACGCGATTCCTAGCAAGCATGACATCGGCTGTCATCGGTTCGGCCGCGTGGCGCCGCGCCGCCCTGGTATGACACCCACCGGATCGGCCAAACGATGACTGTTGCGGCTGTTGAACAAACGCCGACTCAGTTATGCACAGGCGGATGCTGCCATTTTTTCGGATCCTGCCTGTTGGCGGCGTATTTCTCGCCATTCTTGTTCTGGTCCTGGCGCTCAAGGCGCCGGGCGATCGTACTTTGCCGCCCGTGTCCCTGACCGCAAGCGGCGCGCAAGCCACCAGCAACGACGATCCGCAGTGGCGACAGGTTGCGATCAAGGCGGCGCTGCAACGTGCGAACGAGCTTCTGCGGTTGCGCGACTTGCCGGACACGCCGCCGCGAAGCGAGCCGCCCGTAATCGAGCCCGAACCTCAGGTCCAGGAGACGGCACCCGCGGTCGAGGAGCCCAAAGTCGCGGCCCTGCCGATGGCCCGGCCCGACGCCGATCCCGACCCGGACAGCGTCACCAATTCGATCGACGACACACCGGCTGCGACGATCCCCGTCGAGATCGGCGCCGCGTCATCGTTCGAACTGCCCGTGGTCCTGCCGGAGGAGCGGCCGGCGATCATCCGCACACCGGAGCGGAGCAAGCCCGCCAATGAAAGCCGCCGTAAGAAGAGATCGCGGGTGGCGCGGCCGAAGGCACCTAAGACACCTCCGCAACCGGTCCCGGTGCAACGGGCGCCACAGGTCGGCCTGTTCGAAGAATTGTTCAACACCCCCCGCCCCACCACGGGCGTGCCGCAGAACATGATCCTTAATCAGAAACCTGCGCATCGCGCCGACGCCGCCCACTAGGACGGCGAGCGATCACTCAGCTCAATAGTGGTCGAGCCGGCCACTATAGAGGCTGGACGACGAGGCGACGCTTTCGCCGTGCATCTTGGCCTCCCGTAACCTCTTGACCGCGCTGGCGGCCTTGCCGCGCGCCGCCTTGGGTGGAGCGCTTTCGGGATCGGCCATGGCCATGGACCCGTTGCCGTCGAAAACGGCCTTGAAGTCATCGGCGGATTTCGCGGTCTGCCGTGGGGCACCACCCTGACGCTTTGCCGCGTAGTAGTACCCCGCCGCATAATAATGCACGGCGCGACCATGATTGCCGCCAGCGACACGATAGGCGCCGGCGAGATACTTCACGGCGTAAGTCATGTTGGTGTCGGCGTCGAGCAGACCGGCGGCGGTACCGCGGTAACCAAGGCCACGCGCGGTGGCGAGCTTGATCTGCATGAGACCGAAATTGCCTCTGCTGACCACGCGCGGATTGCCGCCGCTTTCGCGCTTGATCACGCGGCGCACGAGCTCCTCGGGCACATTATTGGCAGCGGCATGCTTCGCGATGAGAGCATCGAGACTGCTGCCGTTCGAATTGCCATTAGCGTCCAAAACAGCGGCGCGGCGGTCCTGTGCCGAAGCGGACGACACGGCGGCGACGGCGAGCAAGGACGTGGCAATGCAAAGGCTGCGAATCATGTCGTCTCCAGAATTGTTGGGGGATGGCGGTTTTTCGCGTCCAACCCTGGCAACTTTGTGACGCAACCGCGGCGGTAGCCTGCGGTTCCATCACGAATTGAAACAGTGCAGAAAGGGAACTTTTGCGCGCGAAGCGGGCGCAAAGGCAAGGCCGGCCGCCTGGATATCGAAAATAACCTTGATGCAGGTCAAGTTTTCAGAGCCGAACGGCCCCTACACAGGCAGCGACACAAAAAGGGGGAGTCGCGATGCCAACCGATGTCGCCATCGTCGTCGCTGCAATCGTGGTTGCGTTTGGGGTTTTCGCTGTCGCCCTGGCCTGGGCGGATTATTATACGCGGGGCGCTCGCCACCCCCAGGCCGGCGAATAGAAATAGCTGAGGAATACGAAGCGCTTAAGCGCCTCAAGGAGGGTCGAAGTGGCCGGGTCAACACCCCGGCCATTTCACTTCGCGGGTGCGGTCGGATTAACCGCTCACCAGTCGGCGAACGGATACTGCTGATGCGCGATACGCGCGCGGGCCTGCGCTTCGTTGAACACGTCCAACAGGGTCGAAACGAAAGCAATCACACGCCCAAAGCCGGGCAGCGGCACCGACATAGGTTCTGCGTGGATCGGGAGCGACGACATCTCTTCTTCTCCAGTGCGGGCGCGAAGCCCGCGATCAAAGCCTTACCAGCGCGGCGAATTCGCGAGGAACCGGCGCTCGATTTCACGCTCCGATTCGTCGGTGAACTTGCCACCGGTGTCGGCGAGGTAGGTCGCAATCTCACGCTCAGCCTGACGCATACGCGCAGCCATCAGAGCGTCGAGAACGCGGGCGAGGAAACCACGACGCGGCGCCGAAGGAGCAATTCCCTCGGGGAAAGCCAAGTCGCGCGGGGCAACGGATGTGTAGGCCATCGTTCTGATCCTTTCGTGGAGCCGGCGGGTTCCCCGCCGACGCCTTCTGTTGCACTGCAATATACGCGGTTTTTCGCAGTGCAGTAGCTGCGGCGCAGCATATGCGATATGCGCATATCTCATGGGGCACCCAAACCCGGCCACCATCGAGAAATTCCCCGTTTTTCGGCTCCATTCGGCGCCGGTTCAGGCCAGCCGCGACCTAAGGGTTAAGATTTGATGACCTTTCAGCCGAAATTATCCCTGCTACGGCCGGACCGGATCCGCCTAAACGCATAGCTCGATGCACGGATTTCGCTGCTTTTCGATGCATAAATTATTGGCGCTTCTATCGAAGGCACCCAAATCTGGGTGTGAGGTGACCCATGGATCGACGGACATCGCAGCGCTCTCCCCTTCGCCAGCCGCTGCTGCGGCTGTTGGCGGTAAATCTGTCTATTGGCGTTTGCATCGCCTCCCTCATGCTGGGCGGCCTGCTGACGCTGAATCCGGCCGGCTTACGTGACCTGATCCTCGCCGATCGCGCCCCGGGGGCTGCCTTCGGTCTCCTCTTGTTTGGATTCCTGATTACGTTTGGAAGCGCTGCGATGGGCACCGCGATCATGGCGCTCGGGCACAAACCGTCCGATGAGCCGCGCGGCGGCAAACCACGACCGATACCTGCGCCGGCGCGCGTGCGCTGACCCGGACGCGGTTGGCAAAAGCGGCCGTTCTTCCTATATACGGACGAGACAAACCCCCGCGCCGGCGCGGGGGTTTTCACTTTTGTACGAGGACGCCAATGGCCAAAAAGCCGGGGACCAACCCTAAAAACGAATTCGTGTTCTTCGACGTGGTGTACGAGGACGGCTCGCAGCGCTCGAACCGGCGCGTGCCGGCCGAGCTGCTCGAAGGGCTGGAGAAGGATGAGCCCGCGCGCGGCTTCATCATCGAACAGGACCGCGAAATCGCCGAGAAATCCGGCCGCCCGCCGCTGGCCATCAAGAGCCTCAGCCGCAGCGGCGCCAAGAAGAAGTAACGCCTAACCCGCCACCCGCGCATCTCGGTATCGTTGCGCGCGGCCAGTTGGCACGACGGCGAACGCCGTCCATAATGACGCATGAGATGGGGCTTTCGGAGGACCGTGGGGATGGTCCGCCAAGCGAAAGGCCATAGCCATGCGGTGCCTGCTCGTCATCTCGTTAGCCCTTCTGCCCGTTCTCCTGCCGCCGGCTGCACGCGCGCAGCAGCGCGACATTGCCGGTAGCCGCGATTACCCCGGCATCGGCCGCTTCGCCGGCAGCGTCATCACCGGTTATCAGACCAAGGATTTCGACGCGACGCGCCTGCAAGCCGCACCGTTCAAGGACGGCAAAGCGAGCGATCAACGCCGGCCCGAAGGTCAGGTGACGCGCATCGCCTATCGCACGCCGCCGGGCCGCTCGATCATCGAAGTCGCCCGCAACTTCGAGAGCCAATTGGCGAAGGCCGGCTTCGAAACGCTGGTCGCCTGCAACACCGATGACTGCGGCGGCATTCCCTTTACCGAAGCGCTCGATGCCCTGCCTTTGCCGGCGATGTGGATCGACGGCTTCGATTATCGTTACTACGCCGGACGCAAGTCCGACGGCGCGCAAGAAACCTACGCCACCGTCCTGGTGAGCAAGAACAACGACGAGATCTACACGCAGCTCGTGATCACGCGCGTCGGCGACATGGCGAACAAGATGGTCGACGCCGCCGCCATGGCCAAAGGGCTGGGCGAGAAGGGCCATATCGCAATCTACGGCATCCACTTCGACACCGACAAAGCCATCATCAAGTCGGAGAGCGCGCCGACGCTCGCCGAGATGGCCAAACTCCTGAACGGTCAGCCGGAGCTCAAGGTCTTCATCGTCGGACACACCGATAGCCAAGGCGCGTTCGATCACAACATGACGCTGTCGCGCTTGCGCGCCGAAGCGGTGGCGGCCGCGCTGACGACGTCGCACAAGATCGCGCGCGGCCGGCTTTATACAGCCGGCGTCGGCTATCTCGCGCCAGTCGGCTCCAATGCGACGGACGACGGCCGCGCGCTCAACAGGCGCGTCGAGCTGGTGGTGCCATAAAGCGTCGCGCGCCGCCCTTGCCCGAAGCGCACGAGCGCGTATCGTGCGCTTCGCATGGACACACTCGCCGCTCTCTTCCGCGCCGTCGGTGCGCCGCTCTCGATCGAGACGATCACGCTCGATGCGCCGAAGCCGACGGAGCTTCTGGTGCGCATCGCCGCCGTCGGCCTCTGCCGCACCGATCTGCATGTCATGCGCGGCGAACGACGTGTCGCGATGAGTCCTATGACCCTCGGTCATGAAGCCGCGGGCGTGGTCGAAGCGATCGGCGCCGACGTGACCGGCGTCGCCGTCGGCGATCATGTCGTGCTCACCTTCATTCCGGGCTGCGGCCGCTGCCGCTGGTGCAGCAAGGGCCTGCACCATCTCTGCGCCGAGGGCCCGCGCATCACGCAAGGGGGGCAGCTGGACGGCACGTATTGTCGGCACGATCGGCTCGGTCGGGACGTCGGGGCTTTCTGCATGATCGGCGGCTTCGCCGAGCGCACCGTCGTCGACCAGGCCTCGGCCATCGTCATCGACAAGGACATCCCGCTCGACCTCGCCGCGCTCGTCGCCTGCGGCGTACCGGCCGGCGTCGGCGCCGCGCGCGTGCGCGCCAAGGTCAAGCCGGGCGACAGCGTGCTCGTCGTCGGCTGCGGCGGCGACGGCATGAACGTCGTGCAAGGCGCCCGCCTCTGCGGCGCCGCCACCATCATCGCCGCCGACATCAACCCAACGAAAACCGAACTCGCCCGCACCTTCGGCGCCACACACGGCGTCACCGAGCACGGCGAGGCGCTGACCCGCGCCGTGCTGGCGCTGACCGGCGGCATCGGCGTCGATCACGCCTTCGTCTGCATCGATCCGCCCGCCACTTTGCTGCCCGCCTTCCGCGCCACGGCGAAGGCCGGCAACGTCGTCGTCACCGCCATCACGCCCGATACGGTGAAACAGATCGACGTGCCGCCGCTCGAACTGTTCGCGACGCAGAAGGCGATCATGGGCGCGGTGTACGGCTTCACGAGCCCGCGCCTGCAGATCCCCGAGCTGCTGCGGCTCTACCGCAGCGGCGACCTCAAGCTGCGCGAGCTCATCACGCAGACCTACAGCCTCGAAGACATCAACCGCGGCTACGACGACCTCGAGGCCGGCAAGAACCTGCGCGGCGTCGTGGTGTTTTAGCCGCCGCTACTCCTGCAGCTGCTGCGCGAACAGCACGATGGTCTTGCGGTAGATCTCCGACCTGTTCCACTCGCGCATGACCTGGAAGTTCTCGGTGCCCTCGGTGTAGGGCGCCCCGGCGCGCCAGCCGTTCGTCTTCAACAGATTGGCGGTGGAGGCGAGCACGTCCGGCACCGAGTGGCGCAGGTCGACATGGCCGTTGCCGTCATAGTCGACGCCGTACTTGATGTAGGACGACGGCAAAAACTGCGTCTGCCCGATCTCGCCGGCGAAGGCGCCCTTCAAATCCGACAGCGGCAGATCGCCCCGCTGCAGGATCTGCAACGCGGCGATGAGCTCGCCCTGGAACAGCTCGGTGCGGCGGCAGTCATGCGCGAGCGTCGCCAGCGTGCGCACCACCGGGCGCTTGCCCATGTCGCCGCCGCCATTGTCGGTTTCGAGCGTCCACACCGCCATCAGGATTTCGCGCGGCACGCCGAACTGGCGCTCGATGCGCGAGAGCAACTGCGCATGCCGCTGCATCAGCGCCTTGGCGCGCTTGACGCGGGCCGGGATGACGCGCGTGCGCGCATAGTCCTCGAAGGATTTGCGGAAGGTGTAACGCTGGCGCTTGTCGAAGGCGAGCACCTCCGGATCGGGCGAGAGGCCGGCGAAGGCCTGGTTGATGACGCCCTGGGACACGCCGGCGCCCTGCGCCTCGCGCGCGATCTGGCCGAGGAAGGTCTGGAAGTTGCCGCCGCATTGGGCGGCGTAAGCCGGCGCGGCAAAGGCGAAAAGCGCGACGAATAAGGCGGTCAGTCGGGTGAGCATGCCGGTTCCTGCGTTGTCGTTCCCCGGCGCCCTTGTAGCGGGCGGAACGGGACTTGTCCTCTCCCCCGCCCGGCGGCGGAGGGACGCGGCCTCCGCCCCACGCCGCTCATTCCCGCGAAAGCGGGAATCCAGCGCTGGGTCCCCGCTTTCGCGGGGACGAATGGAGAAGCTCACACACTCGTGTGTAACCGTGTGTGGCCCCGCGCCGAATAAGCCTCGATAGTCCGCGACACGCTCCTTCGGAGGAACCGCACCATGCTCAAACGCCCTGCTTTCATCGTCGCCCTCGCGCTCGCCGCCTTCCCCTATTGCGCGCAGGCGGAAACCGCCGTCGTCATCCCGCCACCGCAGGCGGCCGCGCCGAGCGACGGCAAAGATGCCGGGCTGCAAACCGCCGTGCTGGCCGGCGGCTGCTTCTGGGGCGTGCAGGCCGTCTATCAGCACGTCAAAGGCGTCACCAGCGCCGTGTCCGGCTATGCCGGCGGCGCGCAGAAGGATGCCTATTACCAGACCGTCGGCTCCGGCCGCACCGGCCACGCCGAGAGCGTGAAGGTGACCTACGACCCGAAACAGATTTCCTACGGCAAGATTTTGCAGATCTACTTCTCGGTCGCGCACGACCCGACGCAGCTCAACGCGCAAGGGCCCGACGAAGGCCCGCAATATCGCTCGGAGATTTTCCCGCAGAACGAGGCGCAGGCGAAGATCGCCAGGGACTACATCGCGCAGCTCAACGCCGCGAAGGTGTTCAAGCGGCCGATCGTCACCAAGACCGAGACGATGAAGGCGTCATTCTTCCCGGCCGAGGCCTATCACCAGGACTACGCGACCCTGCACCCCTATCAGCCCTACATCGCCATCAACGACGCGCCGAAGGTGGCGAACTTGAAGAAGGTGTTCGCGGCGGAATGGCGGGAGAAGCCGGTGTTGGTGGGAGAGAAGATGGGGGAGTGACGGGCTCGAGACTGGGCACAAGCCAGAGCCGCAAGCCTTGCGCCAAGCGCCGCGAACGATCGACCGCGGCGCACACCGTCAAGTCAACGCACGCGCTCGAACGTATCGGAGCCGGCATGAATCGCTTGCCAAAGCTCTTTGGGACTCTCCGGGTCGTTCGTGGTCGTCGTCATCTGCCACAGCGTGAAGATTTGCTCTTTGCCGGCAGCATCGACGACCATTTGGCCGACCCAGGCCGTGATTGACGCGTAATCGGTCCAATTGACGATGAACGAGATGAGTTCATTATCGACATTGCCGATCAACGGATGCGGCGGCGTCGGTGTGCCGTTTGAGCTCACCGCGCTCGTGTAGGTGCCCGAGACCGATGAACCGTTGACGGTCAGCTCCATGACGGAGTCGAGTTCGTTTTTCCATTTGCCGTTGAAGTTCGGATTGGCCGCGGCCTTCATGTCCCTAGCGATACCCATCACTCCCCCCTGCTTCTGCACGCGAACTAGCACGCGGCTTCAATTCAACAATAAATTGTCTTTCTTTACAATACACGTAACGTGGACAAGCTGGGCGCGCTAAATGGCGCAAGGGCCCGACGAAGGCCCGCAATATCGCTCGGAGATTTTCCCGCAGGACGAGGCCCAGGCGAAGATCGCCAAGGACTACATCGCGCAGCTCAACGCCGCGAAGGTGTTCAAGCGGCCGATCGTCACCAAGGCCGAGACGATGAAGGCGTCATTCTTCCCGGCCGAGGCCTATCACCAGGACTACGCGACCTTGCACCCCTATCAGCCCTACATCGCCATCAACGACGCGCCGAAGGTGGCGAACTTGAAGAAGGTGTTCGCGGCGGAGTGGCGGGAGAAGCCGGTGTTGGTGGGGGAGAAGATGGGGGAGTGAGCGGTGAGCCGACGTAGTACAGGACAATTACGTTAAGTCTGGTCACTCAGTTCTTTGCGACTTTAGAAACTTAATAATCGCCCCATACGACGCAATTTCCCTCCTCTGCTGCATCGACGGAAATATCTTCAGATAACCTAAGATGCCACCCAGTTCCGGAATCATACGAACTCCCTTGTCGGGGCTCACCGAAGCGGCGTGAAATTTTGCTCGCACCAGCTTCCGAAACGCGCGACTTGGTTGGGCAAACTCGTTAACAACAACTCCAGTGACTCTTTGCTGCCCACTTCGATGAGCAATCCGTGTCTTTTCCTGATTTATCTTCAAACCGAAATCAGAAATGGCTGCTTCGAAGATACGGATTGCATCAGCAATGTCCCTCCTTCGCGGACCACTAATAGAGATGTCATCTGCATATCGCGTGTAAGCGAGTCCCCTCGCCTCACAAACAGCACTCATCTTTTTATCGACGTCGTACAGAAGAGCATTGGAGATAATCGGACTGGTAGGCGCACCTTGCGGAAGAGCCCCCCAATTGGGGCAAAGCTTGGCAATCGCCATCGCCTCAAGCGGCGCAAAGTTATTTCTCGTTAGCAATGAGATTATCGCACCCTCAGTGATAGTCCCAAAAAAGTTCTCGATATCGACATTGCCCACGAACATACTTCTTTTGTGACACTCAGCATTTGTCGCAATCGAGCGACCGAAACGGAAGGAATGTACGGCATCATGGACCGGAAGGCGGTGAAGAACGAAATCGTTCAAAAACCACTGAATTACTTTCAAGAAGACACGTGGACTTTCAATTAAGCGCGTCCCTCCACCCTTTTTTGCAACAGGAAAAGCCCGATAATGCGAACTCTGACGGCGCGAAATATTCCAAACCAGTTGAGGAGATAAACCTAGGCAAAGGCCGATGCCCGAGTAATCGAAACAAAAAACGTTGCCGTTCGCTCTTTTGGCTTGGTCCAAATCTTGGAAAGACAATAGATTAGGAAAAGTGTCGCGTGAGCGCCGGGTTGGACCAGTTCGAGTAATGAACTGCCCTTGAATGCGCGGCCAATAAGCTTGGCCGTTAGCGAAGCGGCGTCCGAAGGACGAACGGCCAAGGTTATTGGCCGCGCGTCCTTTTACGATAGTGCTGGTATCCGAAGCTGGTGAAACACCAGCCAATTCCGTACCGAGCTCACGCGACTCGATAAATCTACCTCGGCGAGCATCCCGTAGCAAATATGCTCTAAATTTATCCCGCTTCTTCCTTATATCTGGCGGCAGGTAAAGTGAGCCCAACAATGTTAGCGAATAGTAAGCCATCGTACGGCGCTCAACTTCGACCACTCGATTGACAGACTCCTGCTCCCGAAGAAATTGTTCGAACTCTTCAACGTCAGGAAGTGTGCCACTTTCGGGAAATACAAACTTGAGGAAAGCACGAACTTCACGAGCAGAAGCTGGCTGCAAAACACCGAGGGCCAACAAGGCCATTTTTGCATTGAGAACTTTCTTCATCTTGGCTTCCGCCCAACCCTCGGACGCCCTCGCTTGTTATCTACTGTAAGAATTCCTCGTCTGCTTTTAAGTCTTTGAAGGAGGCTCGCGGGGTCATAAGCGCTAAAGTTCACAAACTCCACTTTTCCAAATGCATCGACCGCGGCCGCAGGCCCCGAGTTCAAATAGCTTCGATGACTTTTGTACTTTTCTTCAATGAGGACGATGCAATCGGTTTTCGTATTGTCGATGAGGCCATCGTCATGCACGAAATGCCAGCTAAAAAGAGCTAATTCACAGAACGAACCTGCGCTTGACGCGATAATAACCACTGCACCGCAGCGCGATTGAATAAACTCAAGTTCGTTGTCTTGCGAGTTAATGCCGATGTGGTGAATTTCCTCATTGTCTAGACCATCGTCTTCTCCAAGAACGACCTCAAAGTTTTCACGCTCTAAGAGTTCTTTTAATCGCCTTCTGAGGAGAGCTGACGGCTCTTCACTCGTTAATGAAGGACCACATAAAAAAACGATGAAAGGCGACTCACTCGCCGCGTCAACAAACTCCTTTCTATAGGAAGTTAGAGTATCGACGAGTTTCATCGCCCGAATCACGATAGAAATATCTCGTAACTTACTGCCCCCTCTCCACTTGACGAGCGTTCCCAACGGTTTCCCACAACCTACGTTTGGTAACTTTAGGGTGCCGGCGTGAACGGGGGCAGCACGGCCGCTCCGAGCCCGATACGTTCTCAGGGATGAGAATGGGGAAGGCCGAAAAGAGAACGGCGGGAGTGACTCCCGCCGTTTTGATTCCGTGAGTACTGGATCCCCGCTTGCGCGGCGATGACCGGAGCAAGGCGCCAGCGCCGTGGCCGCCCCATTCTTCGAGACGCCCGCCTCCGCGCGTGCTTCGGCGGGCTCCTCAGGATGAGGGCGGAGCGAGGCCCTACTCCGCCGCGACTTGGCTCAGTTCGCCGGCGGCGGCCATTTCGCGGCGCAGCCATTCCGGCGCAATGTCGAAACCGTTCGGCCATGTCGGTGCGCCGAACTCGAGAAAGACGCGCGCGAAGTACTGTTCGTCGCGCAACGGCTCCATCACCGGACCGGGCTCCGCGACCATGGGCGCGAAGTCGTGCACGCCCTCGCTGCCGTCGCTGAAGCGAAGGCGCAGGCGAAAGCCGCCGAGCTTTTCGAGACGTGTGATCTTAGTCAGCATCGAGACCCGCGATCCGTTCGAGTGGGATATTAGCACGAGCGCGCTCCCAATTGGAGTGCAGCTCGGATTGGTGCGCCAAGGTCCATTGCTTGACGAGGCGCGCCGCCGTCCGCGGCAGACGCCCGTCGATAACCTCGCCGGTCGCGATCGCGATGTTGGCTTCGTGCTCGCCGTACGTCGCCTCGAAATGCGGCGGCGGGTGATCCTTGAAGTACATGCGGATCGCGATGCCGTAGAACCATGCAATCGTAGGCATGGCCTTCACTATCATAAGTTGCAAAATGAAGAAAGTCGGGCGCGCGGCACACAAAATGAAAAGCGGCGGGAGCAACTCCCGCCGTTTCGTCTTCGACTGTCGTCCCCGCGCAGGCGGGGACCATAGGTGCGTTATCGTAATAACGAACGGCGGGCCTTTGCCCGCCGTTTTGATTCCGTAAGTACTGGATCCCCGCTTTCGCGGGGATGACCGGAGCAAGGTGAAGGTGAAGAAGCCTACGCAGCCTTGCGCTGGTGCTTACCTTCCTTCACCTCCTCGATGATCTTCTTTGAGAAGGCCTCGAGGTCGCCGGGGTTGCGCGAGGTGATAACGCCGTTGTCGGTGACGACCTCCTTGTCCTCCCACGTCGCGCCGGCGTTCATCACGTCGGTCTTGATCGAGTGGTAGGAGGTCATCTTCTTGCCCTTGGCGATGCCGGTTTCGACCAGCAGCCAGGGCGCGTGGCACACCGCGGCCACCGTCTTGCCGGCGTCGTAGAAGGCCTTGATGAGCGCGAGCGCGTCCTTGTTGACGCGCAGGAGATCGGGATTGATCTGCCCGCCGGGCAGCACGATCGCGTCGTAGTCGCTCGCGCGCGCGTCGCCGAGCGGCTTGTCGACCTTCACCTTGCGGCCCCAGTCCTTCATGTCCCAGCCTTTGATCTCGCCCTGCTCGGGCGAGACGATGTCGACCTGCGCGCCCGCGGCTTTCAGCCGGTCGCGCGGCACTTCGAGTTCCGATTGCTCGAAGCCGTTGGTGGCGAGAATGAGAATGCGCTTGCCGTCGAGCGGGCCTGCCATGGCGGTCTCTCCTTCGTGTTCGGGGTTGTCGCCAGGACAACGGACAAGACGCGCGGAGGTTTCGTGGCGGGCAAACGCAAACGGCGGGCGCTGGGGCCCGCCGTTTTGATTGAGGTCATCCGCTCACCCACCCGCTCATTCCCGCGAAAGCGGGAATCCAGCGCTGGGTCCCCGCTTTCGCGGGGACGAACGAAGCAGCTCAGTTATCGAGGAACGAGCGCAGCTTGCGCGACCGCGACGGGTGCTTGAGCTTGCGCAGCGCCTTCGCCTCGATCTGACGGATGCGTTCGCGCGTCACCGAGAACTGCTGGCCGACTTCTTCCAGCGTATGGTCGGTGTTCATGCCGATGCCGAAGCGCATGCGCAGCACGCGCTCTTCGCGCGGCGTGAGCGAGGCGAGCACGCGCGTCGTCGTCTCGCGCAGGTTCGACTGGATCGCCGCGTCGATCGGCAGGATCGCGTTCTTGTCCTCGATGAAATCGCCGAGGTGCGAGTCCTCCTCGTCACCGATCGGCGTTTCGAGCGAGAGCGGCTCCTTGGCGATCTTGAGAACCTTGCGCACCTTCTCCAGCGGCATGCCGAGCTTCTCGGCGAGCTCTTCCGGCGTCGGCTCGCGGCCGATCTCGTTGAGCATCTGGCGCGACGTGCGCACGATCTTGTTGATCGTCTCGATCATGTGCACCGGGATGCGGATGGTGCGCGCCTGGTCGGCGATCGAGCGGGTGATCGCCTGCCGGATCCACCAGGTGGCGTAGGTCGAGAACTTGTAGCCGCGGCGGTACTCGAACTTGTCGACCGCCTTCATCAGGCCGATGTTGCCTTCCTGGATGAG
Organism: Pseudolabrys taiwanensis; assembly: GCF_003367395.1. Lineage (NCBI taxonomy): Bacteria > Pseudomonadati > Pseudomonadota > Alphaproteobacteria > Hyphomicrobiales > Xanthobacteraceae > Pseudolabrys > Pseudolabrys taiwanensis. The sequence continues at coordinate 2,811,837 of NZ_CP031417.1, forward strand.
GTCGAGGAACTGCAGGCCGCGGTTGGTGTATTTCTTGGCGATGGAGATGACGAGGCGCAGGTTCGCCTCCACCATTTCCTTCTTGGCCTGGCGCGCTTCGCGCTCGCCCTTCTGCACCATCTGCACGATCTTGCGGAACTCGGCGATCTCGACGCCGGTCTGCGCCGCGAGGTCGTGCACGAGCTGGCGGATGTCCTTGATCCGGTCCTTCTCCTGCGCGACGAAGTTCTTCCAGCCCTTGGCCGACAGCTTCGAGACGCGGTTGAGCCAGCGCGGATCGAGCTCCGAGCCCATGTAGTTGCGCAGGAAGTCCTCGCGCGCCACGCCGTAGCTCTCGCCGAGGCGCATCAGCCGGCCTTCGTTGGTCACGAGGCGCTTGTTGATGTCGTAGAGCTGCTCGACCAGCGAGTCGATGCGCGCCTGGTTGAGGCGCAGCGACTTCACGTGGCCGATGATCTCTTCCTTGAGCTTGCGGTACTTGCGCTCCTGCGTCGGCGACAGCGAGGCGCCGGTCGACGCCTTCAGCCGGTTCTCGATGTCCTGCTCCTGCAGGCGGCGCAGCTTCTTGAACTGGTCGGCGATGTTGTCGAAGGTCTCGACCACCTTCGGCTTGAGCTCGGCTTCGATCGCGGCGAGCGAGAGCGAACCCTCCATGTCGTCTTCGTCGAAGTCGGACTCGGCCGCGGCTTCGCCCGGATCCTTCTCCTCGTCGTCGCCGCCGGCCTTGAACGGCGTCGCGGCCGCGGGCGCCGATGGCGGCGCCGGCGTCTGCACGACCGACAGATGCGGCGCGCCCGGCACCGGGGCGCCGCCGTTCAGCGGCTTGCCGTCGGGACCGACGGGGGCCGGCTGCTGCAGCTTGGCGTCGGGGCCGGCATAAGTGGCCTCGAGATCGATGATGTCGCGGAGGAAGACTTTGCCTTCGTTGAGCTCGTCGCGCCAGATGATGATCGCCTGGAAGGTCAGCGGGCTCTCGCACAGGCCCGCGATCATCGCTTCGCGGCCGGCCTCGATGCGCTTGGCGATGGCGATTTCGCCCTCGCGCGACAGCAGCTCGACCGAGCCCATCTCGCGCAGATACATGCGCACCGGATCGTCGGTGCGCTCGGACGGCTCTTTCTTCTCGGTGACGGCGAGCGACTTCGACTTGGCCTCGACCAGATCGGTGCCCGAATCCTCTTCGTCATCGTCGCCGTCGTCGGCCTTGTCCTCGGCGTCCTCGTCGGCGCTGTCGTCGTTCTCGATGACGTTGATGCCCATCTCGGAGATCATCGCGAACACGTCTTCGATCTGGTCGGAGGTCACTTCCTCCGACGGCAGCACCGCGTTGATCTGCTCATGGGTGACATAGCCGCGCTTTTTCGCGGCCTTGATCATCTTCTTGACACCGGCGTCGGTTAGATCGAGCAACGGCAACGGAGAGTCGGTCGCGCCCTCGGCGTCCTTCTCCGGGGTCTCTTCTTTCGCCTGCGCTGCCTTGACCTTGCTCGCCATCTTTACCCTCTCTTAGGACCGTTCTGGCCCCGCACACACGCCGCAACGGCGGCCGGCGCGCTGCGGATGGTCAAAAAGGGCCGGGCCTCGATGAAAAGGCACCGCCCCTCGAATCAGGTCGTCAGTCTCGTGGAGCCCGCTTAAGCTCCCCTTAACCCTGCCGCGGTCCGGGGAAGTCGACCTAAATCCCTTCGCCGGCCCTCTTCTTCTCTTCCTTGTCCGACGCAGGGCCCGTCCCGGCGGGACTCTGCGCTACGGCCCTATAAAGTACGCGCGCCCCGACCGGAAGAGGCTCCAAAGCCCTCGATCAAGGCCTCCGTCCCGTCCATCTGGGCGAGCCGGTCCTTCACGTCGCGCAACCGGAGGTAGTTGGCCTCACTGGACTCCTGTCCGAGCGCCTGCTCGGCGTCCTTGAGCTCCTTAGTTAGTGAATGCCACTGACGATGCAAGGCAACAAGCTGCTGCCACGTCACCAAAACGTCGTTTGGCGCGGCGTTTGGCCGGGTGCCCCAGACCGACGCCGTGGTGATCGCGGCTGCCACCCGCTCGATCAAGCTGTCGAGGTCGCGCCGCGCCAGTTCCTCCTTCAGGCCCTCCGCATCGAGCGCGGCAGCATGGGCCGCGATATCGATCAGCGCGTTTTTCAGCCGCTCGGCATCGGGATGCCGGAATTCGAGCGAGGCCAGTTCCTCCAAGTGGTCGTGCAGCAACCACGGATGATTGAGCGCCGACTGGAGAATCAGCGCCTCGCGCCGCGGCACCGATGTGCGATGACCACGGTGCAGCGGGCTCAATGCGAGTTGCTGGCTCACGACGACGTATGGAGCCGCCCGGCCCGACGCCCCCGGCCGCGGGAAACCGCTGCCTGACAAAGGCGGCCAGGCGCCGCCCGGCCGCTGGCCCCCGCGCCAATTGCCCTGGCCCTGCCCTCGCCCCTGCCCTTGTCCGCGCCAGGGCCCCCGCGCCGACCCCGCGCCGGAGGCCGGCGCGAAGAACTGCGCGAGACGCTCGGCGAAATCCTGGCGGTAGTATTTGCGCACGCTCTCGTCGGCGATCGCCTCGGTAAGCCCATTGATGCGCGCTTCCAGCGCCGCGCGCCGTTCCGGCGTGTCGAACTGGTGCCCTTCGGTCTCGCGCGCCCACAGCATCGCCGCGAGTGGCTTGGCCGCGGCGACAACGTCCTTCAACGCTTCGGGACCGGCCGAGCGGAGCAGATCGTCGGGATCCTGCCCTTCCGGCAGCAATGCAAAGCGCAGGCTCTTGCCGGGCTTGAGCCGCGGCATGGCGATGTCGACGGCGCGATAGGCGGCGCGCACGCCGGCCTTGTCGCCGTCGAAGCAAAGCACCGGCTCGTCGGCCATCTTCCAGAGCAGACCGAGTTGATCCTCGGTGAGCGCCGTGCCGAGCGGCGCCACGGCGCCGCCGAAACCGGCCGTCACCATCGCGATCACGTCGACATAACCTTCGACCACGACGACGGCGGCGCCGTCATGCACGGCCTGGCGCGCGGCGGCGCCGTTGTAGAGGTTCGAACCCTTATGGAAGAGCGGCGTCTCGGGCGAGTTGAGATATTTCGCCGGGACGTCCTTTTCCAGCGCGCGTCCGCCGAAAGCGATGATCCGTCCGCGCATGTCGGTGATCGGGAACATCACGCGGTCGCGGAAGCGATCATAGGGCACCGGGATGTCGTCGCCGGCAATCAGCAACCCCGCTTCCACCATGTCCGGCACCGGAATGCCCTGGCCGCCGAGATATTCCTTGAGCGCGAAACGCTCGCTCGGCGCGTAGCCGAGCCTGAATTTGTGCTGGGTCGCGGCGTCGATTCCACGATCGGCGAGATAACCGCGCGCCTTGGCGCCCGCGCGCGCGGCGAGCGTGTCCTGGAAGAACTTGGCCGCCAGTTCCATGACCTCGTGCAACGACTTGCGGTGCGCCTCGCGCTGCTCGTCCTCCCGGGAGACTTTGGGCAGGGGCACGCCGGCGAGTTGCGCCATGCGCTCGACCGCTTCGGGGAAGCTCACCCCTTCGGTGGCCATGATGAAATCGAAGATGTTGCCGTTCTTGCCCGACGAGAAGTCGAACCACATCATCTTCGCATCGTTCACGAAGAAGGACGGGCTCTTTTCCTTGTTGAAGGGCGACAGGCCCTTCATCTCGCGCCCCGCGCGCGTGAGCTTCACGCGCCGGCCGACCACCTCCGAGACGGGGATGCGGGCACGCAGCTCATCGAGGAACTGGGGCGAAAAGCGCATGAGTTATGGTTCGGACGCTGGGATGGCTGATCGTTAGCGGCTTTGCGGCGATTCTGCGAATCGGTACGCCGATCATAGGTCCGCGAGCGGTGCGTTTGCCGCGGGCATTGCCAAATGGCCCCCACGGGGCCCCGTTTCCGGCGTTTTCCTAGTTATGCACAGGGTCAGACAGCCTCGGTTTCCCTACACAATCGAGGCGGCCTTGAAATATACAATACATTTGTATATACATAACGAGTGGAAATTGAGGCGGGCTCCCTTTAGCCTACGGTGGGCGAGGGACAGCGATCGTCATGACGTCGTTCGAATGGGACGAGACGAAGCGCACCGCCAATGTCCAAAAGCACGGTATCGACTTTGCCGATGCGGCGCTGGTGTTTAACGACCCAGCGCATCTGATTTATCGATCGCAACGCCACACCGGCGAAGAACGATTCGTGGCGATCGGAACGGTAGGCGCAAAGATAATCGCGGTGATCTTTACCGAGCGCGGCGACAATGTCCGTATCATCTCCGCGCGAACGACCCGACGGATCGAGCGAGAGCTTTATGGTCGCTAAGAAAATGAAAGAGGACATCGTCACGTTGATCGCGTCGCTTCCCGACGGTACCCACATTGTAGAGCATGCGGATGGTCAGCTCGAACGTCGGAAAAGCCTCACGGATTGGGAACGACTTCGACATATGACCGATGCGGAGATCGAAGCGTCGATCAAAGACGACCCCGACTGGAGTGATGACTGGAATTGGTCCGAAGCCGTCCTCGTCGTGCCGCCCAAGAAGAAAGCCATCTCCATCCGCGTCGACGAAGACGTGCTCGATTATTTCAAGAACGAAGGCGCCGGCTATCAGCGGCGCATAAACGCCGTGCTCCGCTCCTACATGGAGCAGAAGAAGGGCAAGACGAAAAAACGGGCGTAGGTTGACGCGCGCGCTGAAGCCGGCTTCGCCTCCGAAGGCTTGCCCGCCGCCTAGAACGTATAGCGCTTGCCGACTGCCGACGGCGCGAGCACCTTGTCGCCGAACGCCGAGGCCAGCGCGGTGAGCGCGCGCCAGCCGGTGCAATGACCAGCCGCGATCTGCGACAGACCGAAGCCGCCCATCGCGGCGACGGTCTGCGGAATGATCGCCTCGTTGGCGCCCGACAAATGCAGCCCGCCCATCACCGCATGCAACGGCGTCCCGGCGAAACAGTCGCGGGCATGCGTCAGCACATTGACGATGCCGGCGTGCGAGCAGGCGCTGAGCACGACGAGCCCTTTGCCCGCGACGTTCACCGCCAGCCAGCGCTCGTCCATCAACAACTCGTCCGGCTCCCAACCTGAGCCGTCCTCGGTCTGGCGCACCTGACCCGGCAGGCCGCGCTCGAACGCCGTGACGCGCGGGATCTCGCCGCTGACGTGAAACATGCCATCGAGGAAGGTCTGCGGCTCCGTCGTCACGACGACATCGGCGCCCTGCGCGGTGAGATCGGCAATGCCCGGCACATCGTCCATGTAGCGCAGCCCGCCATTCGGCAGCCGCATCGCCCGCGAGCGGAACATGCCGGGATGCGCATAGTACGGCACGGTCCGCGCGCCGTTGCGCGCGCGGATGGCGCCGAGAGCCGCGAACATCGCGCCCGAATGATCCCAGTGGCCGTGCGAGAGCACGATCGCCTCGACCTCTCCGAGATCGGCGCCGAGCCGCGAGCAATTACGCTCGAAGGCGAAGTCCTCGGGGCCGCTGTCGAACAGTACCGTGTGCCGACTATTTCCGCGCACCGCGGTCAGCAACGCCGAGAAGCCGTGCACGGCGCAACACAGACAGCGCCCCGACGAGGCGCGCAGGCCGCGCCGCGTGGCGAACGCGAACTCGTTCTCCACGTTCGGCGGCGTGCTCGACAAACCATCGGTCGTATTATCGACGAGAACTTGAATTTCGAGACGATCGACGGCGACCAGTCCGACCATTCACTGCGGCTCCATGCCCGAGTCCTTGACCACCTGCCCCGCCACCGCGCGCACGGCCTTGATCTCCGCGGCGAACTTCTCAGGCGTGCCAACCGCCGGCACCAGGCCGCGCACGAGAATGTGCCGCTCCTGGAATTCCTTGTTGGCGACGACCTTTGTAATCTCGCGGTTGAGCTTGTCGATGATCTCCTTCGGCGTGCCGGGAGGCGCGAACAGCCCGTACCAGGTTTCCGACGGCGGGCCGTTATAGCCGATATCGGTGAAGATCGGCACGTTCGGCAATTGCGGCGTGCGGATATTGTTGGTGAGCACGAGCGCCGTCATCTTGCCGGCGGTGATTTGCGAACTGACGTTGCCCAGCCCGATAAGACCGATCGGCGTCGTGCCGGAGAGGATCGCATTGACGGCTTCGCCGCCGCCTTTGAACGGGACGCGCACCCAATCGGCGCCTTTGTCGCGCTTCAAGCTCTCCATATAGACGACGAGCGGCAGCGAGGCGGTGAGATAATTGAGCGTGCCCGGCTTCTTCTTGGACAGCGCCACGAGCTCATCGACGCTCTTCACGCCGAGATCGCTGTTCACCACCAGCACCTGAATCAAGTGAAACAGGTTGACGATCGGCTTGAGGTTCTCCGGATCGTAGGGAAGGTTCTTGAACAGATACTGGTTATAGGCGGCGTTGTCGGCATTGATGATGCAGATCGTGTAGCCGTCCGGCGGCGCTTCGGTACAGGCGCGCGCGCCGATATTGCCGGCGCCGCCCGGCCTGTTCTCGACGATAAGCGGCTGGCCGAGCGACTTGTGCAGCTCTTCGCCGAGCGCGCGCATGAAGATGTCGCTGATGCCCCCCGCGCTCGACGTGGTGATGACGCGGATCGGGCGGTTCGGATAATCGTCGGCGTGGGCGACGGTGGCGATCGACAGCAAAGCCGCGGCAAGCCACGGCGCGAAGGCAAGGCGAAGCCTCATGGCGTATTCTCCCGGGCGGCCGTTTTTGATTGTGACGCGGGGCCGCTCCCCGGATGAGTCTAGCCAAGAACTTTCAATTCGTCTGCGCCCTCATGACTGACCGTGTCTCATTTAGCATCGTGAAAGATGATGCCGAGCGTGTGCCGCTGACCCGCGCGCAGGCGGCTCACGCCGTGCCGGAGGTTCACGCGGTAAGTGCCGCGCGTACCCGCGACCGGCCGGTGATGCACGGCGAAGATCACCACGTCGCCTTGCGCCAGCGGCACGACGTCGGCGCGCGACTGCATGCGCGGGCGCTGCTCGGTGATGACGAATTCGCCGCCGGCGAAGTCCTCGCCGGGCGCCGACAGCAGCAGCGTCGCCTGTAGTGGGAACGCAAGCTCGCCGTAGAGATCCTGATGCAGACAGTTGTAGTCGCCGGCCTGGTATTGCAGCAGCAACGGCGTCGGCCGCCTCTGGCCGGCGTCGTGGCAGCGCGTGAGGAAATCGGCGTGCCTTTCGGGATAACGCGTGGCGATGCCCATGCGCGCGTTCCAGTCATTGGCGATGGGCGCGAGCTTGGCATAAAGCGCGGTGCGCAAACCCGCGATCAGCGGCGGCAGCGGATAAGCGAAATACTTGTACTCGCCCTCGCCGAAACCGTGCCGGCGCATGACGACGTGGCTGCGGAAATGCGCGTCGTCCGGATAGAGCGCGGCGAGCGCACGGCATTCTTGAGGGGAGACGAGGCGTTCGATGACGGCAGAGCCGCGCGCGGCAAGATCGTCCGCGACGCGGGACCAGTCGGATTGTTGCAGGGTCTTGGCCATGTCCATGGCCGGTATGTGGACCGTGGACTGAGCGTCAGCCACCCGGTTTCTGCCGTTGACCCGTCACCCTGAGGTGCGAGCCGCGCAAGCGGCGAGCCTCGAAGGGCGACGGCCGAGCCGCGTCAGCGCGAGCTGTGGCCGTTCATCCTTCGCGGCTCGCTGCGCTCGCACCTCAGGATGACGGATCGAGGTGGTCGACCATACCGATGATCGCCGCTAACCCGCCAGCTTCGCCTTCACCAGGCCCGAGGCTTTGCCGAAGTCCATCTGGCCGGCGTATTTGCCGCGCAGGATGCCGATCACCTTGCCCATGTCCTTCATGCCGGCGGCGCCGGTCTCGGCGATGGCGGCGTCGATCGCCGCGGTCATCTCGGCGTCCGACATCTGCTTCGGCAGATAGGCGGAGATGACGGCGATCTCCTCCTCCTCCTGCTTCACGAGGTCGTCGCGGCCGCCCTTCTTGTAAAGCTCGACCGATTCCTGGCGCTGCTTGATCATCTTCTGCAGGATCGACAGCACGGCGGCATCATCGAGCGGCTTGCCCGAGGTGCGGGCCTCGATGTCGGCGTTCTTGAGCGTCGAGTTGACCATGCGCAGCGTCGAGACCGCGCGCTCGTTCTTGGCCTTCATCGCCTCGGTCAAGGCTTTGTTAATGTCGTCGCGCAGCACGGGTCACCTCATGAGGTCGCATAACGGGGGCCGAAGAGAATGATGGCGGCGCCGATCAGACAGACGCACACGCCGATCACATCCCAGCGGTCCGGCCTTACTCCTTCCACGACGCGAAGCCAAGCGAGCGACGCGACAATGTAGATGCCGCCATACGCGGCATAAGCACGCCCGGCCGCCTCGCTTTCGACCAGGGTCAAGAGATAGGCGAACAGCATCAGGCTGGCGACGCCGGGCACGAGATACCACGGCGACTTCTCGAGCCGCAGCCACGCCCAGAAGGCGAAGCAGCCGGCGATCTCCGCCAACGCCGCGCCGGCATAAACCAGCACCGACTTCATGCGCGCTCACATCACCGGCTGATGGCCGGCGTTCTCACCGAAGGCTTCCTCGCGGTAGAGCCCGAGCGCCTGCATCACCGGCAGGTCGTTGAAGTTGAACAGGCAGGCATCGTCGGTGTCCGAGGCGTTGCCGTGTTCGTGGAAGGCCCAGGCCGGCACGCAGAAGATGTCGTGGCGCTTCCAGTCGAAGCGGCGGCCGTCGATGATCGAATAGCCTTCGCCCTTGGCCACTTGATAGATCGAGCAACCCGTGTGGCGGTGCGCGCGCGTCTTCTCGCCGGGCCGCAGCATCTGCATCGCCGCGCCGATGGTCTGCATGACGGGCCCGCCGGTCTGCGGATTGACGTAGTTCATCAGCACACCGTCGAAGGGCGAGCCGTCGGTCGCCTTGGCGTATTTGCTCAGCGCCTCGTAGGTCGGCTCCCACTCGTATTTCAGCAGCGGCGAATAGGCCTTCTTCCAATCCGAACCGGCCGGCTGCAATCCGGGCGCGCCCCAAGTGAGCGAGGCGTCGTCCACCGCATAAGTCACCGCCTGTTTCAGGTCGGGATGCACGGCGTAGAAATTCGCTTCCAGCGAATTGACCAGGGGGATGTCGAGGCCGTCCTGCCAGATGCAGGGACTGCCGGAGGCTTCGACGCCATGCTCGTGCCAGGTGCCGTTCGGCGTCAGCACGAAATCGTTCTCGCCGAGCGTCATCTTGTGGCCGTCGACGATGGTGTAGGCGCCGCTGCCTTCCATGATGAAACGCAGCGCCGAGGCCGAATGGGCATGCGCCGAGGCGACCTCGCCCGGCTTCATCACCTGGAGCCCGGAATAGAGCCAACCGCAGGCGGCGGCGACGTCGCGGCGGCCGGGATTGTTGAGGTAGATCACCCGGCGGCCGGCCTTTTCGGGGGCGACCAGCTCGATCGAGCGCAACACGTGGTCGCGCAGGTCGGCATAGCGCCACAGCACCGGCACGGACGCCGACTTCGGCTCCCAGGGCTCGATCTTGTTGGCGACGGTCCACAACGCCGCGGTATCGAAGCGCTCGAGCTCGTCATAATAGGCGGCAAGCTCCGGGGTCTCCTCGACATTGGCCCGGCCGGCCACGTCCTCCCGGTAGTTCTCCCTCACAGGCTTGGTCATCGCCGCCTCCTTCACCTATTTCCGGCAGGGATATTATCCAAAGCGGTCTGTCGCGCCAGCGCGGGCCGCCCCTTGCCTCTCCCCTTATAATACGCAAGTAAGAGACCATGACCCAGACACAGACGAATTCAGCCGCAGGTTGGGCGGAGCCCAAACCCACGGCCCTGTTGGTGCTGGCCGATGGAACCGTTCTGGAGGGTTTCGGGCTCGGCGCCACCGGCACGGCGGTCGGCGAGGTGTGCTTCAACACCGCCATGACCGGCTACGAGGAGATTCTGACCGACCCCTCCTATGCCGGTCAGATCATCACCTTCACGTTCCCGCACATCGGCAATGTCGGCACCAACGAAGAGGACATTGAGAGCCTCAACATGGCGGCCCGCCCGGGCGCCTGCGGCGCGATCCTCCACACCGGCATCACCCAGCCGTCGAACTACCGCGCCACCCGCCACCTCAACGAGTGGCTGAAGGCCCGCGACATCATCGGCCTCTCCGGCATCGACACGCGCGCGCTCACCGCGCTGATCCGCGAGAAGGGCATGCCCAACGCCGTGATCGCGCACGATCCGGCCGGCAAGTTCGACCTGCCGGCGCTGAAGAAGCAAGCGCGCGAGTGGCCGGGCCTCGTCGGCATGGATCTGGTGCCGCAGGTGACCAGCGGTCAGCGCTTCACCTGGGACGAGACCGAGTGGGCCTGGGACAAGGGCTATGGCCGGCAAACGAGCCCGGAATTCCACGTCGTCGCCGTCGACTACGGCATCAAGCGCAACATCCTGCGCCTGCTCGCCTCGGCCGGCTGCAAGGTGACGGTGGTGCCGGCGACGACCTCGGCCGACGACATCATGGCGCTCAAGCCCGATGGCGTGTTCCTGTCGAACGGCCCGGGCGATCCGGCCGAGACCGGCAAATACGCCGTGCCGGTGATCCAGCAGGTGGTGAACTCAGGCACGCCGACCTTCGGCATCTGCCTCGGCCATCAGATGCTTGGCATCGCGCTTGGCGGCAAGACCGTGAAGATGCATCAGGGCCATCACGGCGCCAATCATCCGGTGAAGGACGTCACGACCGGCAAGGTCGAGATCACCTCGATGAACCACGGCTTCGCGCTCGACAAGGACACGCTGCCGGCGAGCGTCGAGCAGACGCACTTCTCGCTGTTCGACGGCTCCAATGCCGGCATCGCTCTCAAGGACAAGCCGGTGTTCTCGGTGCAGTATCACCCGGAAGCCTCGCCCGGCCCGCGCGACAGTCATTACCTGTTCACGCGCTTCGTCGAGCTGATGCGCGAGAAGAAGAAGGCGAAGGTTTAGACACTGTCATCGCCGGGACGCGCCGAAGGCGCGGAACCCGGTGATCCCGCTGAGTGAAGCACAGTGCCCGCCTAAGCGGGATGACCATGCCCTTCAAACTCGCCATCTTCGATTTCGACGGCACGCTGGCGGATTCCTTCCCGTGGTTCGCCAGCGTCATCAACGAGACCGCCGACAAATTCCGTTTCCGCCGCGTCATGCCGGACGAAGTCGACAGCCTGCGCGGCAAGTCTTCGCGCGAGATGATGCGGATCCTCGGCGTGTCGGCGTGGAAGCTGCCCTTCATCGGCAACTACATCCGTAAGCGCAAGGCGCAGGACCTGCACGGCATTCCACTGTTCGCCGAGACACCGGCGGCGCTGCGGCGGCTGAGTGAGACGGGCGTCGGTCTCGCCATCGTCAGCTCCAATTCCGAATCCAACATCCGCGCCATGTTCGGACCGGAGACCGCGGCGCTGATCGCACATTATGAATGCGGGTCGTCGCTGCACGGCAAGGCCAAGCGTTTCAAGGCGGTGCTGCGCAAAAGCGGCTTCACCGCGCGCGAGGCGATCGCGATCGGCGACGAACTGCGGGACATCGAGGCCGCGCGCGCCGCCGGTATCCCCTTCGGCGCCGTCACCTGGGGTTACACGCATGGCGCGGCCCTGAAGGCGGCGGGGCCCGACTTTGCCTTCGACACCTTCGCCCAGATGGTGGAAACGATCGTTGCGCCCAGGCGTTGAGGCGGCATGCAAAAACCGCTCACCTTTCTCTTCTCAGACGACGGCAAGGTGCCGAACAATCCAGCCCTGCCCGTGCTCGTCTACGAAGCCGCACTCGGCCTCCGCGATGCGACCGACCCGGCCGCTGAGATCGAGACGCTGTTCAAGGCCAACGGCTGGGGCCGCGACATGTGGCGGAACGGCGTCTACCCCTTCGTCCACTATCATTCGATGATTCACGAGGCGCTCGGCATTGCCCGCGGTCATGCCCGCATCCAGCTCGGTGGCCACCAGGGCCAGGTCCTCGACCTCAAGCCGGGTGATGTCGCCATCCTGCCGGCCGGCACCGGCCATCAACGGCTTTCGGCCACCGACGACTTCCTGGTCGTCGGCGGCTATCCGCCGGAGGGCACCTACAACCTCTGTCGCGGTGACAATCCCGCGGAACGTGATAAGGCGTTGCAGACGATCCCGCGCGTAGCGCTGCCGTCGAGCGACCCCGTGCTCGGCAAGGAAGGCGGCCTGCCCGTTCTCTGGACCCGGTGATGGACTGGATCAGCTTCTACGACTTCAAGCATTCCGTGATCTACGTGAATGAGCGTCACCGCGACGTTCATTACCGCACCATCGCGACCGACATCAGCAAGCTGGTGCCCTCGCCCGACGCCAACGTCATGGATTACGGCTGCGGCGAGGCGACGTCCGCCAATCTGGTCGCCACCGCAAGCGGGCACCTGACCTTGGTCGAGGCCGCGCCCAACGTGCGCGCCGCGCTGAAAGAGCGCTACGCGTCCAATCCGAAAATGTCAGTGATGAACCCGGACGAGGCGGCGGCGACGCCCGATCACTCCGTCGACATGATCGTGCTGCACTCGGTTGCGCAGTATCTCACCGGCGACGAACTCGACGCCATGATGGCGACCTTCCGTCGCCTGTTGAAGCCGAACGGCATCTTCGTGCTCGGCGACATCGTGCCGCCGCAGATGGCCTCGGTGTGGGCCGCGCTGTCCCTTCTGAAGTTCGGCGCGCAGAACGGCTTCTTCTGGGCCGCGGTCGGCGGTCTGATCCGCATTCTGGTGTCGGACTACTTCACGCTGAAAAAGACGCACGGCCTGTCGCATTACACCGAGGCCGAGGCGCTGGCGAAGCTGAAGGCCGCCGGCTTCGAACCGAAGCGCGCCGCGCACAATATCGGCCACAACCAGCATCGCATGACGTTCCTGGCGCGGCCGGCGTGAGACTTTATTAGTACGGAATGAATCGCCGCAAGAGAGGCCCTGTCGTCCCCGCGAAAGCGGGGACCCAGTACTCCGCAGTTTATCGATAGGCTGCGGCGTACTGGATCCCGGGTCTCGCGGAGCCTGTCATCGGGCCGCGCTTCGCGCGGACCCGTTGGCTCGCCCGGGATGACGAACGTAGAGTACGCGCCTCGGACTCAGCGCCTACTTCTTCCCGATGTGCAGCGTGTCGATGACCGCCGTGTAGCGGGCGAGATCGTCCTTCATGAACTGCGCGTATTGCGCGGTGCCGTTCTCCTGCAGCTGCATGCCGAGCGTGACCATGCGTTTGGTCATCTCCGGCTCGCGCAGGATCTTCGCCGTCGCCTGCTGCAGGCGCGCGACGATCGCCGGCGGCATGCCGGCCGGACCTTGCAGGCCCAGCATGGTCGCGACGTCGAACCCCTTGTAGCCGAGTTCGTCGCAGGTCGGCACCTCCGGCAGCGTCTCATCGCGCTTGAGAACGCTGATGCACAGTGCTCGCACTTTGCCGTCGCGGATGAGCGACAGGACGTTGGGAATGCCCGACCAGCCGGCGTCGATCTCGCCGGTCAACAGCGCATTCACCAGCCCGGTGCCGCCACGATACGGCACGTGCAGCATCTCGATGCCCGCGCGTTGCGCGAAGATGACCATGGTGAGCTGGTGGATCGAGCCGGCACCGGCCGAGCCGAAGCTCATCTTGCCCGGCTTCGACTTGACGAGCTTGACGAACTCGTCGAGCGAATGCGCCGGAACGGAAGGCTTCACGACCAGAACGGTCGGCAGCGTCGCCAACGCGGTGATCGGCGTGAAGTCCTTGATCGCGTAGTTGGCATCGGCGTTCATGGCGATGTTGATGGCGACACCGCCGGAATCGTTGAGCATCAGCATGTAGCCGTCGGGCTTTGCGGCCGCGACCTGTTTGGCGGCCAGCACGCCGCCGGCGCCAGGCACGTTCTCGACGACGAAGGCGCTGCCCAACGTCTCACTGAGACGGTTGCCGAGCAGGCGCGCGAGCACATCCGGATTGCCGCCTGGCGCGGAAGCCGCGAGCAGGCGCACCGGATGCGAAGGATAGGCACTTGGGTCCTCGGCCCGCGCGGCCGAGAGCATGATCAGGGTGCAAAATGCGACATGAACGGCCGCTTTCGCGATTCGACTTCCCGGCATTGGCCTCCCCATTTTTTGTTGTTTATGTGTCGCTCCAGATATCCCGCGCCAGTTCGCAGACCAAAGCAAGCTTGCGCTTCTGCACCTCCGGCGTGACGGGATTGCCCGTATCGACACTGGCGAAACCGCATTGCGGACTGACCGACAGCCGGTCGAGCGGGACGAATTTGGTGGCGTCTTCGAGCCGGCTGCGCAGCGCGGCTTTGTCTTCAATGACCGGCGACTTCGAGGATACGAGGCCGAGAACGATGTGCTTGCGGGCGGGAACGTAACGTAGCGGCGTGAAGCTGCCGGCGCGCGGCGTGTCGTATTCCAGGAAATAGAACGGGATCTCCAGCGCGTTGAACAGTCGCTCCGCGACCTCTTCATAGCTGCCTTCGGCGTGCCAGTGACCGCCGCGATTGCCGCGGCACAGATGCATGCCGATGCGCATGTTCGGCGGCGCCGCGCGCAGCACGCGGTTGGTCACCGCGATGTATTTGTCGATCAGTTCGCTCCAGTTGTCGCCGCGCGCGGCGAGGCTTGCCTGCACGTCGGGATCGCCGAACTTCGCGAACGCGGTCTCGTCGATCTGCACATAGCTGCAGCCCGCGTCGGCCAGCGACTTCAGCTCGAGAGTGAAGGCTTCCACCGTGTCCGACCAGAACTGATCGGTGTCCTTATAAGCGCTCGCCGTCACCGCCGCGTCGCCGCCGCGGAAATGCAGCGCGCACGGACCCGGGATCGTGATCTTCGGCAGTCGCTCGGAATTCGCCTTCAGGAAGGCGACATCGGGACCGTTGATCGGATGCGTCCACTTCACGCGGCTGCGGATGAGCGCCATCGGCTGCGCGCCGCGGCCGCCACCATCCTTTGCACCGACCGCGTCCGCACCGCCGATCGTGTCGATGCTCAGATCGCCGAGCTGACGATAGAAGAAGCTGTGATAGGAGCGGCGCCGAAACTCGCCGTCGGTTACGAACTTGAAGCCAAGCTGTTCCTGCAGCCGGATGGCATCGCGGATGGCCTGGTCCTCCGCCACCGTCAGCGCATCCCGGTCGATCTCTCCGCGTTCGAAGCGCTCGCGCTGGCGCAGCAATTCCGCCGGCCGCAGCAGACTGCCGACATGCTCGGCGCGAAATGGCGGATTGACCGTCGCAACGGCGGCGTGGACGTTCATGGCGATTTCCTACCCTAGCAAAGCGCGGCGTCCCTTTGAGTCCGGGCCGCTCGCATGTTGTCACGGTCAGCCTAGGGGTTGACGGCGTCACGACGAAAGCGCTGATTGTGCAAAAGAGTGTCGCATATTTGTCGACAATGGATCCGCCATGGACCGTCTGAAGGCGATGCAGAGTTTCGTGCGGGTGATGCGCGCCGGCAATTTCTCGACCGCGGCGCGGCAGCTCGGCGTCTCGCGCGCGCTGATCTCGCGGCACATCATCGCGCTCGAACAGCATCTCGGCTTTCCGTTGCTCAGCCGCTCGACGCGCAACGTGGCGCCGACCGAAGCCGCGCACTCTTATCTGGAGTTCTGCGAAGGCGTCTTGCGCGAAATGGAGCGCGAGCAGGAGTTCGGTCATTACCGCGAGAAGACCGCGACCACCGTCAAGATGGTGGGACCGAAGTCGTTCGGCACGCTCAAGCTCGCCGATGCCATTCTGGCGCTGGCGAAGGCCGAGCCGCAGCTTCAATTGTCGTTGTCGTTGGAGGACTTCTCGTTTCGCGCCAACGAATTCATGGAGAAGGGCTACGACATCGCGATCTGCATCTCCTCGATCAACGACTCGGCGCTGATCTCGCGGCGTATCGCGACGCTCGAATGGCTGGTCTGCGCGGCGCCCGATTACATCCGGCGGCACGGCCGGCCGAACCATCCGCAGGATCTCAAGCACCACGCCTGTCTCGCGCATCTCAATCTCGAGCCGAACGACCGGCTGTGGCGCTTCGACAGCGACGGCAAGCGGTTGTCGGTGAAGATCGATGGGCCGTTCCAGTCCAACAGCGCCCTGCTGCTGCGCGAGGCGACGTTGCGCGGACTCGGCATCGCCATCCTGCCGCTTTACGCGGTCGCCGAAGACGTCGCAGCGGGGCGGCTGACGCCGCTGCTGCGCCGCCACCGGCTTGGGTCGCGGCCGCTCGCCGCGGTCTATCCGCGCTCCCTGGCGCGTTCGAGCAAGGTCAAGACCGTGAATTCATGGCTGATGCGCTGGTTCAGGGAGCACGACCCCAACACCTACGCCGACTGACGCGGCGACCGTTGCCTAGATGACGCCGTGCAGGCGCGCGAGCAGAAACAGAACGGCGCAGACGAGGACGAAGCACAGCCCCTGCCAAAACAACAAAGGATGGCGCTCGATCAGCGGCGCCGGCACCGGATCGAGAAACGCGCGCGGCGGATGACGCAGGTCGAAGACGAACTCCGATAGTTCGCTGTAGCGCTTGAACGGATCGGGCTGAACCGCCTTCTCCAGCACCTTGTCGAGCCAAGCGGGAATGGCGCTGTTGTCGCCGATCGCCGGGCGATACTTCAATTTGCGCTGCTGCGCGCGCGTACGGGTCGTCGCCACCTTCGCGCCATAAGGCAGCCGGCCGGTCAACATCTCATAGGCGATCACGCCGAGCGAAAAGATGTCGGAGCCCTGCGCGCCGCTCTCGCCGAGGAAGTACTCCGGCGCGGTGTATTGCGGCGTGCCGAGGATATCGTCCGCGGCCTCCGGCTTGGCTTCGACCACACCGGCGACTTTGGTCGAGCCGAAATCGATGATCTTCACGGTGCCGGTCTTGTCGATCATGATGTTGTCGGGCCGGATATCCTGGTGCAGCACCTCCATGCGGTGGAAAGCCTGCAGCCCGGCGGCGATCTGCTCGACGATGCCGCGCACCGTTTCCACATCCGGCTTGGGGTTGTCCGTCATCCACTGCCGCAAGGTCTGGCCGTCGATGTACTCCATGACGACGTAGAGGTAGTTGCGTTTCCGGTCCTGGCCGCAGGGCCGGAGCACATGGGCGCTGTTGATGCGCCGCGCGACCCACTCCTCCATGACGAAGCGCCGCAGATAGGCCGGATCGCCGCGCAGATCGATCGAGGGAAGCTTGAGCGTCACCAGCGCGTCGCTTGCGGTGTCGACGGCAAGATAGATATGGCTGCGGCTCGAGCCGTGCAGTTCGCGCACGATGCGATAGCCGTCGAACACCATGCGCGCTTCGAGCAGCGGCGGCAGCGGCAGTTCCGACGGCCGGTCGACGACTTCACCCGCCTCGCCGTCCGGCACGGCGTCGATCCTGACGATCTGCACCGTGAGATTGTCGTTGCTGCCATTGCCGTAGGCCAGTTCGACGATACGCCGCGCCGCCCGGTCGAGATCGGCGTTGTTGTCCTTGACCGCGCCGACGATGTCCCGCGCGCCGACGTAATCGTACACGCCGTCGGTCGCCAGCACGAAGACGTCGTCTTTCTGGATCGGCAGGCTCTGATAATCGATTTCCACTTGCGCGCCGATGCCGAGCGCGCGGCCGAGATATGACTGTTCCGATGAAACGACGACGCGGTGGTCGTCGGTGAGTTGCTCGAGCGAATGGCCGGCAACGCGGTAGACGCGCGCGTCGCCGACGTGAAAGATGTGGGCGGTCGCCGATTTGACGACCATCGCGCTCAGCGTGCAGACGTAACCCTTGTCCTTGTCGTATGGATTGCGGCCGCGCCGCGTCTGCGCATGGAGCCAGGAATTGGTGGCCGCGATGACCCGCTGCGCGGATGTCTTCACGGTCCAGGTTTCCGACGTGCAGTAATAGTCGGTCAGGAAACTCTTGACGGCGGATTCGCTGGCGATGTGGCCGACATCGCTGCTGCTGATGCCGTCGGCAAGGACGATCGCGACGCCCTTCGCGCTGAGCAGCGGCTCCTGCGGCACCAGAACGCCGTGGAAATCCTGATTGGTCTCTTTGCGACCTTTATCAGAATACTGCCCGACCGATATTTTCAGCCCGCCCGGCATCGCCCCCGGCCAAAATGCAATGGGGCCTCACTCTAACAGGCGAGGCCCCACCGCTTGAACTTTAATTACGCGACCTTGCGGAGTTCGACCGTGCGCTTCGGCGCGGTGCGGACGTGCGTCGCGTAAAGCGTCAGGCCGGTGAAGGCGAGGCCGCCGACGAGGTTGCCGAGCGCGGTCGGGATCTCGTTCCAGATGAAGTAGTCGAGGATCGAGAACTTGGCGTGCAGCATCAGGCCCGCCGGGAACAAGAACATGTTCACGACCGAATGCTCGAACACCATGTAGAAGAACAGGAAGATCGGCATCCACATGGCGACGACTTTGCCGGTGACGTTGGTCGACACCATCGCACCGACTACGCCGGTCGACACCATCCAGTTGCACAGCATGCCGCGGATGAACAAGGTTGCCATGCCCGCCGCACCATGCGACTCATAGCCGAGCGTGCGGCTTTCGCCAATATTGCCGATGACGGTGCCGACCTTGTCCGGCCCCTGCGTGAAGCCGAACGTGGTGACGAAGGCCATCATGAAAGCGACGGTGAGCGCGCCGGCGAAATTGCCGATGAACACCAGGGCCCAGTTGCGCAACACGCCCTTCACCGTGACGCCGGGCCGCTTGTCGAGCAAAGCCAGCGGCACGAGCACGAACACGCCGGTCAGCAGATCGAAGCCCAGCAGATAAAGCATGATGAAGCCGACCGGAAACAGGATCGCGCCGGCGAGCGGCTGACCTGTATTCACATTGATGGTGATCGCCATCCAGGCCGCCAAAGCGAGAATGGCGCCGGCCATATAGGCGCGCACCACCGTGTCCCGCGTCGACATGAACACTTTGGATTCACCGGCATCCACCATCTTGGTGGCGAATTCCGAAGGCACGAGATAAGACATTCCTGAGTCCCCCTTATAGGTGTGCGGAGCAGCCGGCAGCGTCAGCCGTGTTCGACGCTGTCCGAAGCGATGGGCGTGAGCGCGCGACCCGACCGCACGCGTGTGCGGCAGAAGCCGGTTTCTGATTGGCAGTGCATCGGCTCACACGCTTGCTTCCTGACGTGCGACGGCCGCTCGAAGGCGCGGGGGAAATGTCGTGACACGATGCGAGAAGGCAGGCGCAACGACGATGGCCAAACCACCCGAACCGGGCGGTTTCGCGCTTTCCATGCCTCGGCCGTCATTGGCGTCGGCAGCCCGCAGAGCGGCAGTCGTCGTTGACTGTGCCGGGATAAAAGCAAGGGGTATGCCAAAGTGCCGCGGCGGCCGACGGGCGCATCGACGGACAGTATCGGCTTAAGGCAGGGCCCCGCTCGGCGGCCCGATCACCGCCGCCTGCCCACCGCCTGGCCTAGAATGCACAATTAGACGCCACGCCCGACGCCCGCCGTCGTGCGCCAGGCTGTTAAGGCAGCGTTAACCCCAACGGCCAGCCGAAGGGGAGTCTGCGATCCCATACACCTTCCGGAAAGGCTGCCCCCTTATGGCTGCGGACGGCCCGGTGGCGGAGTGGCGACGCAGAAGCCATGCAAGGTCTTCCAGCCTGGTTCGATTCCAGGCCGGGCCTCCAATCTTCCGACCCGCAGCGTCACAGATCATCGTCCCTTGCCCGAGACGCGGCCGCGGCGGCATCGATCTCGGCATTGAGCTCAGCCCCGAGCAGCACGGTGATGGCGCTCATCCACATCCACATCATCAGCGCCATAGCCGCCCCGAGCGAGCCGTAGGTCGCGTCGTAATCGGCGAAGCTGCGCAAATACCAGGACAGCAGCGCCGAGCCTAACAGCCAGGCCAGCGTCGCAAAGGCCGCGCCGGGACTGATCCAGCGAAACCGCGCATTATCGAGGTCGGGACCGAAGCGATAGAGCAGCGCCAATCCGAGCAGCAGCAGCACAAGCAGCCCCGGCCAACGCAGCCATGTCAGCGCGCTCTCATTCAAGCGGCCGACGGGCAGATAAGAGAGCGCAATAGGCATCGCGACGACGCCGGCGATGGCGAGCAACAGCATCGCAATGCCGCCGATCGTGAACGCCAGCGACACGAGATTGAGCCTGATAAAACCACGGCGTTCCTTCACGCCATAGGCGATGTTGAGCGCGTCCAGCACGGCCTTCACGCCGGCATTGGCGCTCCACAGCGCCAGGCCAAGACCGAAGAAGAAAGTAAAGCCCAGCGTTCCCGTCGTGCGGGTCACGATCCGCGTCACCTGCTCGTCGACGATGCTGTAGGCGCCCTGCGGCACCATGCTGGCGACCAGCGCCAGATGGCCGGTGATGGTCGAGGGCGCCGCGAACAGCGCGTAACTCGACACCAGCGCCGTGATCGCCGGAAACAGCGCGAGAAGCGCGTAGAACACAACGCCTGCAGCCAGCGCGAGCAGGCGGTCGTCATTGAATGCAGTGTACGTGCGCAGCAGAACGCCGCGCCAGAACGTCCAGCCGCGACGCGGCACGATCGCGGTGGTCGCCGCCAGCCTTTGGGCCGGTGCCGCCGGACGGAATGCCAGGCTGAGCGCGTAGGTGCCGACCAGCGCCGCCCCCGCCAACAAGGCCGGCACATTCGTGCGCCGGACACCGGGAGTGATGCGGTCGATGAGGGCCATAGGTCCATAACCGCGCCGGCCGCCCCGGGTTCGACGGAGCTGTGGCCGAATGGGGACTTGGACGGCCTGCGCCCTTCCCTACCCGGCGATTCTGGTCTAAGCAGCCCCTCGCGCGGGGCGTAGCCCCCGCTTGGGGCAAAGGACGCGCGAAAAGCGCGCCCTTTTTTTGTGTGCCCCGTGGTTTCCGGTCATTCCGGGACGGCCAATGGCCGGGCCCGGAATCCAGACGCAAGCTCGACATGTGCCTCTGGATTCCAGGTCCGCGCCGATGCGGCCCCGGGATGACGAACGGCAAAGGACAAGTCGCGTCAGCCAATGCCCAAACGCACTGACATCAAATCGATCATGATCATCGGCGCCGGTCCGATCGTCATCGGTCAGGCCTGCGAGTTCGACTACTCGGGTACCCAGGCGTGCAAGGCCCTCAAGGAAGAGGGCTACCGCATCATCCTGGTCAACTCGAACCCGGCGACGATCATGACCGATCCCGATCTCGCCGACGCCACCTATATCGAGCCGATCACGCCCGAGATCGTCGCCAAGATCATCGAGAAGGAACGGCCGGACGCGCTCTTGCCGACCATGGGCGGCCAGACGGCGCTGAACTGCGCACTGTCGCTCAAGAAGATGGGCACGCTCGACAAGTTCGGCGTGAAGATGATCGGCGCCACCGCCGAGGCGATCGACAAGGCGGAAGACCGCGAACTGTTCCGCGAAGCGATGACCAAGATCGGTCTGCCGACGCCGCGCTCGCATCACATCAAGACCTTGGCGCAGGCGCTCGAAGCGCTGGAAGACATCGGCCTGCCGGCCATCATCCGTCCGTCCTTCACGCTCGGCGGCACCGGCGGCGGTATCGCCTATAACCGCGCCGAATTCATCGAGATCGTCGAGCGCGGCATCGACGCCTCCCCCACCAGCGAAGTGCTGATCGAAGAATCGGTGCTCGGCTGGAAAGAGTTCGAGATGGAGGTGGTGCGCGACAAGAAAGACAACTGCATCATCATCTGCTCGATCGAGAACATCGATCCGATGGGCGTGCACACCGGCGACTCGATCACCATCGCGCCGGCGCTGACGCTCACCGACAAGGAATACCAGATCCTGCGCGACGCCTCGATCGCCGTGCTGCGCGAGATCGGCGTCGAGACCGGCGGCTCGAACGTGCAGTTCGCGATCAACCCGGCCGACGGCCGCATGATCGTCATCGAGATGAACCCGCGCGTGTCACGTTCCTCGGCGCTGGCGTCGAAGGCCACGGGCTTTCCGATCGCCAAGGTCGCGGCCAAGCTCGCGGTCGGCTACACGCTCGACGAGATCGCCAACGACATCACCGGCGGCGCGACGCCGGCTTCGTTCGAGCCGACGATCGACTACATCGTCACCAAGATTCCGCGTTTCGCCTTCGAGAAATTCCCCGGCGCGTCGCCGGTGCTCACCACATCGATGAAGTCGGTGGGCGAAGCCATGGCGATCGGCCGCAATTTCCAGGAGTCGCTGCAAAAGGCGCTGCGCTCTTTGGAGACCGGCCTCACCGGTCTCGACGAGATCGAGATCGAGGGCTTCGATCCGGCCAAGGGCATGGACGATGCCGACAACAAAAACGCCATCCGCGCCGCGCTCGGCACGCCGACGCCAGAGCGTTTGTTGAAAGTGGCGCAGGCGATGCGCCTCGGCGCGAGCGACGAGCTCATCTACAATGCCTGCCGCATCGATCCATGGTTCCTCGCCGAGATCCGCGGCATCGTCGAGACCGAAGCCGAGATCAAGGCGAAGGGGCTGCCGACCACGGCCGGCCCGCTGCGCCGGCTCAAGGCGATGGGCTTCTCCGACAAGCGGCTGGCCAAGCTCACCGGCAGCGACGCCGACACCGTGACGGGCAAGCGCCGCGCGCTCGATGTGCGGCCGGTGTTCAAGCGCATCGATACCTGCGCCGCCGAGTTCGCCTCGCCCACCGCCTACATGTACTCGACCTACGAAGCGCCGTTCGCCGGCGCGCCGGCCAACGAGGCGCGGCCCTCGGACAAGAAGAAGGTCGTCATTCTCGGCGGCGGCCCGAACCGCATCGGCCAGGGCATCGAGTTCGACTACTGCTGCTGCCACGCCTGCTTCGCGCTCAAGGACGCGGGCTACGAGACCATCATGGTCAACTGCAATCCGGAGACGGTGTCGACCGACTACGACACGTCCGACCGGCTCTATTTCGAGCCGCTCACGCCGGAAGACGTGCTCGAGATCATCGACGTCGAGCGCTCGAAGGGCACGCTGCACGGCGTGATCGTGCAGTTCGGCGGCCAGACGCCGCTCAAGCTCGCGAGCGCGCTGGAAAAGGCGAACGTGCCGATCCTCGGCACCTCGCCCGACGCCATCGACCTCGCGGAAGACCGCGACCGCTTCAAGAAGCTGCTCGACAAGCTCGGCCTGCGCCAGCCGCAGAACGGCATCGCCACGTCGCCGGCGGCCGTGCGCGAGATCGCCGACAAGATCGGTTATCCCGTCGTGATCCGCCCCTCGAACGTGCTCGGCGGACGCGGCATGGAAATCGTGCGCGACGGTGCGCAGCTCGACCGCTATGTCAGCCGCCTCGCGGCGACGCTCGACAAGCCGTCCGAGCTGGTGGTGTCGGAAAAGAGCCCGCTGCTAATCGATCGCTATCTGACGGATGCGACCGAGGTCGATGTCGACTGTCTCGCCGACGGCAAGGACACGTTCATCGCCGGCATCATGGAACACATCGAGGAAGCTGGCATTCACTCGGGCGATAGCGCCTGCGCGCTGCCGCCCTACTCGCTGTCCAAGGACATGATTGCCGAGCTCGAGCGGCAGACGCGCGAACTGGCGCTGGCGCTCAATGTCGGCGGCTTGATGAACGTGCAATACGCCATCAAGGACGGCGCGATCTACGTGCTCGAGGTCAATCCGCGCGCCTCGCGCACGGTGCCCTTCGTCGCCAAGGTGATCGGCCTGCCGATCGCCAAGATCGCCGCCCGGGTCATGGCCGGCGAAAGCCTCGCAAGTTTCAATCTCAAGCACAGCACCTATGCGCACCGCGCGGTAAAGGAAGCCGTCTTCCCCTTCGCCCGCTTCCCCGGAGTCGACACGCTGCTCGGGCCGGAAATGAAGTCCACCGGCGAGGTGATGGGGCTCGATACGTCCTTCGAAGTCGCTTTCGCCAAGAGTCAGATCGGCGGCGGCACCGTTTTGCCGCGGTCCGGCACAGTCTTCGTTTCGGTCCGCGACGACGACAAGGCGCGCATCCTCCCGGCGATCAAGCTGCTCGCCGCGCTGGGCTTCAAGACGATCGCCACCTCCGGCACCCAGCGCTTCCTGGCCGAACAGGGCGTGCAGGCGACCAAGATCAACAAGGTGTTGGAAGGGCGGCCGCACATCGTCGACGCCATCAAGAACGGCGGCGTCCAGCTCGTTTTCAACACGACCGAGGGGGCGACCGCTTTGGCCGACAGCCGGTCCCTGCGCCATGCCGCCCTCTTGCATAAAGTCCCGTACTACACCACTCTTTCGGGAGCCGTCGCGGCGGCGCAAGGCATCAAAGCCTATCTCGGGGGGGACCTCGAGGTGCGGGCGCTGCAAAGCTACAACCGCTCGTGAGTTTTCCGCGCTGGGCGCGGACCTGAACGTGGCGGTGTGAGTTAGTTGGAAGGCTTCAGGGTCCCGGCGGGAGATCGCCTGGGCCCGGGCCTTTTTAAGCGGCCCTCGTCTTAAGACTCCGGTACGGGAACCCGTGGCCGGAGTCGTATTACGAAAGGTCGGAGCGAAATTTTAAGGGTGAAAGGCTTGGCGGCGCGATTGCACGTTCAAGTTTGATCTGGCGCCCGCCGAGAGGAGAATAGAACGATGGAAAAGATTCCGATGACCGCCGAGGGCTATGCCGTGCTCGAAGCCGAGCTCAAACATTGTCAGTCGGTCGAGCGGCCGCGCATCATCCAGCAGATCACCGAGGCGCGTTCGCATGGCGACCTGTCGGAGAACGCCGAATATCACGCCGCCAAGGAACAGCAGTCGCTCAACGAAGGCCGCATCGACGAGCTGCAGGACAAGCTGGCGCGCGCCGACATCATCGACGTCTCCAAGCTGTCGGGCGACACCATCAAGTTTGGCGCCACCGTCACCCTGATCGACGAAGACACCGAAGAGAAGAAGGTGTGGCAGATCGTCGGCGAGCCCGAAGCCAATGCCAAGGCCGGCAAGATTTCGATCACCTCGCCGCTCGCACGCGCGCTGATCGGCAAGGCGAAGGGCGCCACCGTCGAGGTCAACGCGCCCGGCGGCGCCAAGGCTTACGAGATCAAGAAGGTGGAGTGGCGGTAGACCGCGCCTGCCTGGCGTTGTCGAAGGCCCGGCCAACAGCCGGGCCTTCGTTTTTTTGGGGCCGGCTCACTCTTTCTCGATCTTCGCATTCGCCACGGCACTGATTCATACAGTGCGCAAAGAGATCGGACGCGCGCAGAAGCGCCGTCCGGCCTTAGCCCTCCCCGCTGCACCGGTTCACGATGTGAAAGCGCCGGATCGCGCGCCCGCGATTCATAGCCGGTGCGCGGCGGCGTTTTGACTTATGCTCCGCCGCGCGGGTCGCCGTGACCCGCCAAGGGCATGAGGAAACGACCATGAGTCTGCAATCGATTGCTGTGACGGATATTTTGCAAGCCTGCGACGGCATGCTGCGCAAGCAGCTCTATGTGATCTTCACCAAGCCGACGAAGGGCATGGAGCCGGTCATGGCGGTGCTCAAGGAGCATCTCGACTTTCAGATCGACCTCGAGCGGCGCGGCATCATGTTCGGCGCGGGTCCGTTCTGGAACGATGCCGAAGAGGCCTGGGAAGGCGAAGGCATGGTCATCGTCCGGGCCGAGTCGCTCGCCGCGGCGAAGGCGATCGCCGCGTCCGATCCGATGCACAAAGCCGGCGCGCGCAGCTACACGGTGCGGCCGTGGCTGCTCAACGAAGGCACGGTGACGATCAAGCTGACCTATTCGGACGGCAAGCGCGAAGTCATCTGATCGCGTTGACCGCGCTCAACTGCCGAAGAGAGACAGACCGGACGCGCGGGCGGCGACGAAGATCGCCCCGCCAACGGCGAAGATGAGCAAGGGATGCAGGCGCGGCTGCCACGACATGAGTCCGGCCGAGCCGAACGCCACCACCCACGCAAGCACACCGCCGCTGCCGATGCGCAGCACCGTCACCGCGCCGGCGAGCATGAGACCGATGCCGATCGGCGCGAGTCCCTGCTCCAGCGCGGTATGCCAGCGCTTGCCGCGATGACGCCGCCAGACATGCGCGACGCCGTAGCACAGCAGCGACGACGGCACGAACAAGGCGAGCGTCGCGATCACCGCGCCCGACCAGCCCCAGACGTGCCAGCCGATCAAGGTGGTCAGCATCGAGCCCGGCCCGGGCGCCGCGCGCGATATGGCGAACAGATCGACGAATTCGCGGGCCGTGACCCAGTGATGCACGTCGACGGCCTGATGATGGATGCCGGCGAGGATGCTGGTGCCGCCGCCGATCGAGACCAGCGAGAACGGCACGAAGACGAGGATCAACGCGAGCGGCAGGTCATCCTTCATTGACCGGCGCTCCGGTTCCAGGCCGCCCACACGGACAACGGCCCGATGACCACAACGACCAGCAGCAACGACACATGCAGAAAAGCGACGCCGATGAAGGTCGCGAGCAGCGCCGCCATCGACGCCATGTGGCGCGAAGCGCGCTTGGCACCGCGGCCGGCGACGATCAGCAACAAGCCGATGGCCGCCGCGGCGACGCCATCCATCGCCGTCTCCGCGAAGGGAAGCGAATTGAGCGCGCCGTAGATGCTGGCGAGGCCGATCACCGCGAAGAACGGACCGCACAGCAAGGCAAACAGCACGATGGCCGCGCCCGCGACCCCGAACAACTTCTGGCCGACGTAAACGCCGAGATTGGTGATGTTGGCGCCGGGCAGGATCTGGCTCATGGCAAAGCCCGACATGAACTCGTCCTCGTCCAGCCAGCCGCGCAGCGTCACCACCTCGCGGAAGACCCAGCCGCTCAGACCGCCGCCGAAGCTGAGCAGCCCAATACGGAAGAAGACGAGGAAGAGTGCGAAGAGGGTCGGACGAGGCGCTTGTTCGGTCACGGCGGTGTCGGCTTTCTGCCGCACCATAGCGACGCCGTGAGAGTCGCGCATCGGGGCGAGCGCCGCGAAGCTGGTATGCGCGGCAGGCTCATCGGCCTGCGCCACGCCCGTGCCGGCGATGCTGTGCGCTCAGGGAGGACTAGTCCTCCATCGGCACCATGGCCGCATCCTTGGAGTTGCGCAGCACCAAGGAGGTCTTCACGTTGCGTACGTTCGGCGCCGAGGTGAGCTTCTCGACGAAGGCCTGGAAGGTCTTCAAGTCCGGCGCGACGCATTTGAGCACGAAATCGATCTCGCCCGAGAGCATCCAGCATTCGCGTACCAGCGGCTGCTTGCGCACGAAGTCCTCGAACGCGGCGAGATCGGTTTCGGCTTGGCTCGCGAGATGCACCATGGCGAAGACCGCCACTTCGTAGCCAAGCATCTTCTCGTCGAGCAGGGCGCGATACCCCTTGATGAAGCCGGCCTCCTCCAGCGCCCGCACGCGGCGCAGGCAAGGCGGCGCGGAAATCCCGACCCGGCGCGCGAGTTCCACGTTGGTGATCCGGCCATCGTCCTGCAATTCCTTGAGGATCTTGCGGTCAATGGCGTCCAGGCGGGCTGGCAAGACGGAATCCTTTTCGATCGGCATGCTCCTTCCATACCGCGAAATATTGTTTCGCGAAAGAATATTGCGCGAAATCCAGAGGATCAGGGGGTCGTTGACCCCAAGTCTGTGACTCCAGGGGTTGCGTATCTTGCATAGCTCCTCAGGAGGCCATACATCGGGACTGGGCAAAAGAGCCGGCGTTTTCCGTCCGGTCAGCCCGGGCGATGCCGGGGGAGCAACCCTAAACGCCCGCCAGGGGGCTTCTCCATGTCAAAGACCACCCACGCCAAAGTCGTCATCATCGGCTCCGGCCCGGCCGGTTACACCGCCGCCATCTATGCCTCGCGCGCGATGCTGCAGCCGATCCTGCTGCAGGGCATCCAGCCGGGCGGCCAGCTCACCATCACCACCGACGTCGAGAACTATCCCGGCTTCGCCGATGTCATCCAGGGCCCCTGGCTCATGGAGCAGATGCAGAAGCAGGCCGAACACGTCGGCACGCGGATCATCACCGACACCGTGCTCAAAGCCGACCTGTCGCAGCGCCCGTTCCGGCTCGAATGCGACTCCGGCGACGTCTATCTCGCCGAGGCGCTGATCATCGCCACCGGCGCCCAGGCACGCTGGCTCGACCTGCCTTCCGAGCAGAAGTTCAAAGGCTACGGCGTCTCCGCCTGCGCCACCTGCGACGGCTTCTTCTATCGCAACAAGGAAGTCATCGTCGTCGGCGGCGGCAACACCGCCGTCGAGGAAGCGCTGTTCCTGACCAATTTCGCCTCCAAGGTCACCATCGTGCACCGGCGCGATCACTTCCGCGCCGAGAAGATCCTGCAGGACCGGCTGTTCAAGAACCCGAAAATCGAAGTTCTCTGGGACAGCGTGCTCGACGACGTCATGGGCAGCGAGAGCCCGCTCAAGGTCAATCAGGTACGGCTCAAGAACATCAAGACCGGCGCGACCACCGAGCGCGCGATCGACGGCGTGTTCATCGCCATCGGCCATCAGCCGGCCTCCGAGCTGTTCGTCGGCCAGGTGCAGATGAAGCCGTCCGGCTACATCGTCACGGCCGGCCATTCCACCGCAACCTCGGTGCCCGGCGTGTTCGCCGCCGGCGACGTCACCGACGACATTTACCGGCAGGCGGTCACGGCCGCCGGACAGGGCTGCATGGCGGCGCTCGAAGTCGAGCGGTTTTTGGCCGCACATGAAACGCAACGGGCGGCCGCCGAATGACGATGACCACGCACAGTTCGTCGATGGACTGGGACAAGCTGAAAGTGTTTCACGCTGCCGCGGAAGCGGGCAGCTTCACCCATGCCGGCGAGCGTCTTGGACTGTCGCAGTCGGCGGTATCGCGGCAGGTTTCCGCGCTGGAGGGCGAACTCAACGTTTCGCTCTTCCACCGCCATGCGCGCGGCCTGATCCTCACCGAACAGGGCGAACTACTCTACCGCACGGCGCATGAAGTGTTCATGAAGCTGGAAGCGGCGCGCACCAAACTCACCGACAGCCGCGAGCGGCCGAACGGCGAGCTGAAGGTGCACACCTCGCTCGGTATCGGCGTGCATTGGCTGACGCCGCGGCTCGGCGAATTCCTCGATCTCTATCCCGACATCCAGATCACGCTCATCACCACCGACGAAGAGCTCGATCTCGCGATGCGGGAGGCCGACGTCGCCATCCGCTTGCGGCAACCGACGCAGCCGGATCTCATTCAGCGCAAGCTGTTCTCGGTGCACTTCCACGCTTACGCGTCGCCCGATTATCTCAAGCGCTTCGGCACGCCGCGCACGCACGAAGAGCTCGACAGCCACCGCATCATCCTGCTCGGCGGCGCCGTGCCGGCGCATTTCTCCAACCGGCGCTGGCTGCTCGATGCCGGCCGCGACGGCAAAGGCTCGCGCACGCCGACATTGTCGATCAACAACGTGCTCGGCGTGTTGCGCGCGTGTCAGCGCGGCCTCGGCGTCGCGATGCTGCCGGACTATCTCGTCGAAGAGAATGGCGGCTTGGTGCAGTTGTTCGGCGAAGCGAACACGCTCGCGCTCGATGCGTACTTCGTTTATCCCGAAGAACTCAAATCCGTCGCGCGCATTCAGGTCTTCCGCGACTTCCTCGTCGCGAATGCGCAGCGCTGGAATTTCTAAGTTCATATCGCTGAACGTTTCGCCCGCGCGAACAAATGCGGGCGAACGCACAAGCGCCACAATTCATATCGCGTTTGCCGCATCCGTCATGTGACGGCAAATTCAGCATGGCTGACATGCGGTGTGCCGCGTTGCTGAGCAGCGATATCGACAGCATACTTCAGGCTTGCTGCTGCGCCGGAAGTATCCTCCCAGATGAGCCGACGTCGCAGCATGTTCCCCTCTGGAAGAGTAGCCGGCCCCCACGCCGGTGATACTGTCGCCGGGCCCCACCCACGGGGCCCGGCTTTTTATATTCTCGTTATATTTTCATAAGATTGTTCGTCTCAAGGATCGCGACGATGGGACGAGCCGCCCATCGCCGCGGGTTCCGTCAGTTGCCGAACGGCTTGTCACGATCCAGTCGCGCCTTGGCTTCGCGCGCAATGCTGAGATCGAACAGCTGACTTTCCGGCACTTTGGTTTCCACGAGACGGAAATAATCCGACCAGTAGTCCTGCATTGCCATCACCGACTTCACGTTCGGTACACCATCTTCGTTGGTGTAAGACCAATGCGGTGCGATGGCGCGGACCAACTCGGGCTTTTGCAGTGCCGTCCGCTTGGCCAGAATCTCTACAATGTCCTTGTGTCCGTCGGGATCGCCGGCGGCGGCATTGAAATCCTTGACGCCCTGTAGATAAGCCATGGCGAAGCGCACCAGCACGTCGCGCTTTTCCTGCACGAACTGCTTTCGTGCCGCGTAGAGGCCTACGGCGCCGTCCGGATCGATCTCGTCGTCGACGGTGACGATCGGACCCCACTTGTTGTTCTGCGCAAAGAAGCCGAACTGATAAGCCAGATCGGTGGCATCCACCTGCTTCTGCCCGAGCATCTTCATGAGGTCCGGCTGCGGCACGTTGGTGACCCAGGTGACATCCTTGCGCGGATCGAGGCCGGCCTTTTCCAGCGCCTTGGCGAAGAGGTACTGATTGATGCTGCCGGTCGCGCCGAGACCGATGCGCTTACCCTTCAGCTTGGCGAAGTCGGCCATCGACTTCAGCCCGCCATCATGCAGCTCCTGCGTGACGTTGATGACGGTATAGCCGCGGCCGCGCTTGTTGTTGCCACGATCGAGCACGAAGACCAGCGGCGCGCCTTTGGCAATGCTGTTGAACAAGGCGGCGTTCGCCGTCATGAACGAGATATCGAGCTCGCCGGAGATCAGCGACGGCACCGCAAGCGCGCCGTCGATGAACATCTTCGGCTGCACGTCGATGCCGAGCTTCTTGAAGTAGCCCTTGCCTTCGGCGACGAAATAACCGCCGCCGGTGATGAATGGCCCCTCGCCGACTCGCACGACATCGTCGGCCGATGCGACCCGCCCCGTCGCCGCCAAGATGGCAAGCGACAGCATCGCAAGCGTCTTACCAAGCTTCATCGTTCTCCCCTCCGATACGAACCCACCACCGGCAATTTCTTCAATGCTCGCGCTCCGTCCAGGGAGCGATCATGCGGTCGATGCGCTTCTGCGCATTGGTAATGACGGCGCCGAACACCGCGAGCACGATCAGCGCGCCGAATACCTTTTCGGTTTCCATCACCTGACCGGCGTGAATGAGCAGGTAACCCATGCCGCTGTCGCTCGAGCCGCCGATCATCTCGGCGGCCACCACCATGATGATCGTCACGCCCATGCCGAGCTGCAGGCCGGAGAAAATGCCCGGCAGCGCCGCCGGGATCACCACTTTCAGCTGCACCTGCCGGACATTGGCGCCGAGGTCCTTGGCCGCCTTCATCAGGCCGCTGTCCACCTGGCGGATCGAGGCAAAAGTGGCGATGGCGACCGGGAAGAACGCGGTCACCGCGCTGATCACGATTTTGTAGGCTTCGCCCGTGCCGAGCCAGATGATCAGCAGCGGGATCAACGAGATTTTCGGCAGCGGATAGAGCGCCGCGATCCACGGGTCGACCATTCGCGCGACGAGGCGCGACATGCCCATGGCGATGCCCACAAGGATGCCGGTCGCTGCGGCCACCAGGAAGCCGGCCATGATGCGCAGGAAGGTGATCGACAGATGATAGGCGATCTCGCCGTCGGCGATCATCACGACCAGGTATTTGAAGATCGCGCTCGGTGCCGGCAGGAAGATCGGCTGCACCCCCTTCACGCGCACCATGATTTCCCAGGCGAGCACCACCGCGACGATGAGAAGATAAGGAACGACAATGTAGACGATCGCCCCGGCCTTGCTCTTGTGCTTGGTGCCGGTGGTGCCCATCGCCTAGCCCGCCACTTCTTCCTGTTGCCGCATCGCGTTGAGGACTTCCTCGCGGATCAGATGCAGCGCCCTGTCGTAGAGCCGGCCGAACTCCGGCGTGTTGACCATTTCCTGCGAGCGCGGCCGCGGCAGATCGACCTTGATCACTTCCTTGATCCGGCCGGGCCGCGCCGTCATCACCACGATCTCGTCGCCGAGCAGGATGGCTTCGTCGATGGCGTGGGTGACGAACAGCACGGTCTTGTTGGTCTGCTCGGTGATGCGGACCAGCTCTTCCTGCATCACGATCTTGGTCTGCGCGTCGAGCGCGCCGAAGGGCTCGTCCATCAGCAGGATCGGCCGCTCCATGATCAAGGCGCGCGCCAGCGCCACGCGCTGACGCATGCCGCCGGACAACTGCGGCGGCCGGTGCGCCTCGAAGCCGCGCAGGCCCACCATGGCGATCAGCGCGCGCGCCCGCTCATAGCGCTCGGCTTTGGCGACACCCTGCACCTCCAGGCCGAACGCGACGTTGTCGATGACGCTGCGCCACGGAAACAGGTTGAGATGCTGCCACATCATCACCGAATGGGTGCCGAGCGGCTGCGCCGCGCCGCCGGCCGCGCCGACCGTGACGGTGCCGCTGGTAAACGGCTCGATACCGCCGACGATCTGCGCCAATGTGCTCTTGCCGCAGCCGGACGGGCCGAGGATGCACGTGAAGCGCTGCGACGGAAAGCGGTGCGACACGCGTTCCAGTGCCAGCACGTCGTTCGGAGCCTCGCCGAAAACCTGGATCAGATTGTCGACGACGATCTCCATGGCCGGCTAGCTCCGGCGACAGCGGGCGGCGCGCGCCGTCAGGTCACAGCGGGCGCAGCGCTGCGTCATGGCGCGACCGCGATGCCTTGGATCTCGATCAAGATCGACGGATCGGCAAAGCCCGTCACCGTGATCGCGGCGCTGGCGGGAAAATCCTTGCCGAAGATTTCGGTGCGGATCTCCGTCATGCGCGTCGTGTGGCGCACGTCGCTGATGAACACGGTCATGGTGACGAGATCGGCCAGCGTGGCGTTAGCCTCGGCCAATGTCTTCTCGATGTTGCGGAAGGTCTGCCGGCACTGCGCCTCGAAGTCGCCGGCAAGGGAACGGCCGTCATCCGCGGCCTGGCCGGTATGGCCGGCGACGTAAATCGTTCGCGCCTCGCCGCTCACGATGACCGCGGGAGAAAAGGCACGCTTCTGTTGCCAAGTGCCGCGCACGAAGGTCTTCTGCACCGACGTCTCCCTTGATTGGCCCGCGCGCAGCGACAAAGTTTGTTTTTGGTCGCGCGCGGCCTTGCAGCCTGTTAGAAGAAATCATGACATCAAGTATCTTAATGTCAAGACAATCACGGAAGCAGCCGCTGGCGCGAAAAAAGGCAGCCTCTACGGCGTCCAAGGATGCGATGCGCGAACACACAATGCGCAAACAGAAGGCCGTGCGCGGACAAAACGCCATGCGCGCGCAGGAAGCGGACTCGATCGAAGGGCTGCTCGCGGAATGGCGGCGCGAACGGCCCGATCTCGATCCCTCGCCGTTCGGAATCTTCGGTCGCATCTGGCGGCTGTCGACATCCGTGCTCAGCGATGCCGAGGCGTGGCTGACGCCGCTCGGGCTGACCTTCGAGTCTTTCAGCGTGATCGTGACGTTGCGCCGCTGCGGACCGCCCTACGAGCTCAACCCGACGGCGCTCTATCGCGAGTCGCTGCTATCGTCGGGCGCCATCACCAACCGCATCGATCGCGTCGAGGCGCTGGGCCTCGTGAAGCGCTTGCCCGATCCGAACGACCGGCGCGGCACGATCGTGCGGCTGACGGCGAAAGGCCGCACGCTGGCGGACCGCGCGATCAAGCTGCACTTCGATGCGCTGGCGGAGATGTTGTCGGGTATCGACGGCCGCGAGCGCGACCAGCTTGCCGGGCTTCTCTCGGCGCTCTTGAAAGCCGTCGAGGCGCGACGGGCCGAGCAACCACGGACGCGCCGGCGGCGATAGGCGCCTGCGACCTTCCTGCCGGAACCGTTGAACCGGAACCGCGCCGCGAACGACTAACTAAGGATGGCGGCGAGTGGCACCGATGACGCTCGCCGGCTTGCCTGTCCGGGCGGTACACACGCGACAGCGGCTCTCATCACGTGAATGTCATCGGGCAAAAAGCGGAAAAATAGACGCGGGAACCGCAGGACTACCGCGTCGTTGCCGTACGTCTTTATGGTCGTCACTGCGCCGTTTTGGCTGTGCAAAATAGCCACACAGCCTTTCCTTCGACGGCCGCGAATTGTGAAAAACGTAACGAGCGCGAGTCTATCGGTTATAGATTGCCGCGCGGAACTTAAATGCCGGGGGCGAAGCCCCTCAGTCTTCGGGAGACACAGGTGAAAAGCATGCGACTCAACGGTTTGCTGGCCTCCACCGCCCTCGGTCTGGCCTTGCTGACGAGCCAGCCGGGCTTCGCCCAGCAAACCGATCAGCAGAAGGTCGACGCTGCTGTGCCGGTCCCGGATACCACCCTGCCCCCGCCGCCGACGCTCAAGGATGTTCAACCCGCGCCGGCCGCCGCCGAGGTGAAGCCCGCAGAGCCGAAGCAGGAAGCCGCGACCCCGGCCGCCGAGCCGACGAAGACCGAACCGGTTCAGAACGCCACCGCGCCGGCTGCGGAACCGCCGAAATCGGAACCGGTGCAGAAGGCAGCCGTGCCGGCCGTCGAAACGCCGAAGACCGATCTCCCGCCCAAGCTCAACCTGTCGCAGCCGACGGTGACGGCCGACGCCGCGCTGAGCGACAAGCTGCGTGAGATGGTGACGGGCAAGCAGCTCGACCGCGTCGGGCTGCGCAAGGCCGAGCGCACCGGCGTCGAGTCCTTCTACGCCGCGCGCAACTATGCGCCGATCTGGATCGGCAGCGATGCCGCCGCGGCCCGCGCCGCTTCCGCCATCGGCTATCTGAACAACGCGGAGGCCGTCGGCCTCGAGTCGAGCGATTATCCGACGCCGGATTTCAAGGCGGCGACGACGCCCGAGGCGCAGGCGGAAGCCGAGCTTCGGCTCACCGCGTCGGCGCTGACCTTCGCGCGTCAGGCGCAGACGGGTCGCATCCACTTCACCCGCGTCTCCGCCGACATTGCGTTCACGCCGGTCGCGCCCGATCCGGCCGATGTACTCGGCAAGCTCGCCGCCAGCGACGACGCGGCGAAGACGCTCGACAGCTACAACCCGCCGATGCCCGAGTTCAAAGCGCTGAAGGCCAAGCTCGCCGAACTGCGTAACAATGACGGCCAGCTCGCCGCCAAGCCGGAACAGAAGAAGCCGGAGCAGGTTCGCGTGCCGGAAGGCAAACTGCTGCGCCTCGGCATGAAGGACGACCGCGTCATCGCGCTGCGCAAGCGCCTCGATGTCCCGGGAGACAAGAACAACCCGGTCTACGATGAAGACGTCCGTGACGCGGTGAAGACGTTCCAGGAAACAGCCGAGATCGGCGTCGATGGCAACGTCGGTCGCAATACTCTGGCCGCTCTGAACGGCGATCAGAAGGGAGGCGAGAACCGCGCCTCGCACAACACCATCGACACAGTGCTCGTGAACATGGAGCGCTGGCGCTGGTATCCGCGCGACCTCGGCAATCCGCACGTGGTCGTCAACATTCCCGACTATACGCTAACGCTCTGGAATAACGGTAAGCCCTACTGGCATTCCAAGATCGTCGTCGGCAAGCCGAACAAGGCGACGCCGCTGATCAGCGCGGAAATGAAGTTCATCACGGTCAATCCGACCTGGAACGTGCCGCCATCGATCATCGAGAACGAATATCTGCCGGCGCTGCGCGAGGATCCCGATGCCCTCGACCGCATCGGCCTCAAGGTCGAGCAGCGGCCGGACGGAACGCTCCGCGTCTATCAGCCGCCGGGAGCCGCCAACGCGCTCGGCCGCATCCGCTTCAACTTCCCGAACAAGTTCTTGGTCTATCAGCACGATACGCCGGACAAGCAGCTGTTCGCCCGCAGCGAGCGCGCCTACAGCCACGGCTGCATGCGCGTGCAGAACCCCTTCACCTATGCGGAGAAGCTGCTGTCGCTGGCGCTGCCGAACGAGAACTACAGCGAGGCGCGCATCGAGAAGATGCTGGGCTCGAACGAGATCAACATCAATTTCCCGAAGCCGATCTGGGTACACCTGACCTATCAGACCGCCTGGGTCGATCAGGACGGCAAGCTGCAGCTCCGTAAGGATATCTACGGCCGCGATGCCAAGATGATCTCGATCATGAAGGGCAGCGAGATGAAGGTGGCGGACACCGCCATCGACCGGCCGCCGAACACGTCGTCTAAGCCGGTACGGGTGCCGGTTGGCATGCTCAACAACGGCCGCGGCGGCGGTTATCGGGACTCCGGTCCGAACTTCTTCGACTGGCTGTTCAACGGCGGCGATCAACAGGAAATGCGCCGTGGGCGCGGCCCCAATGGTCCGCGCGCCGACAGCTCGGGCCGCTACTACGGCAGCTGGCGCTAAGCAGACTCGCCCAACACGCCATCCGTTCCCGCAAAAGCGGGGACTCAGCGTGCTGATACAAGCTTATTTGGGAGCCTGCTGATTCCGGCCTTGGCGGAAATCAGCAGAGAGACCGGATCGAAAAACAAAAACGCCGGCGGGAAACCGCCGGCGTTTTTGTTTGCAGTCACGGAGGCGCGGGCGATCGGTCGCGGCGCGCCATAATCCTTAGACGCTGGAGATCGCGCCCAGCAGCATGCTGATGCGGCCGTCGCCCCACATCGGCAGCAGGAGCCGCGCGTAGCCGCCATCGCCTTCGTGCCGGTAGTAGGTCGGCTTACGCGCCTCGACCGCGGCACTGGCCTGCGCGCGCAGATATTCGAACGGATGCGGCAGCGCGCCTTCATCGGCAAAGCGGCCTTTGAGCGTGCTCGCAGCGCCCTGGTTGAGGGCCCGCGACAGGAAATTGAAGCGGAAGCGCTCGGGTTGCGCGAAAACGTCGATCAGCAGGGCGCCGGTCCCCAATTCCTCGAGCACGGGCTGCTTCACGTCGTCCCAGAACGGCATCTCATTGCCGGCACGACGGAGCCCATCCCAGTAGGACTGAACCGGGACCAGATCGCGGTCCAACTTCTCGGGAAGCGCGAAGGGGGTCATGCAGGACGGGCCTTAGGACTGCCGGGGAGGATGCGGATGGTACAGGTGGGTGGACTTGAACCACCGACCTCTGGTTCCACAGACCAGCGCTCTAACCAACTGAGCTACACCTGCACGAGTACGGATGACCGGCCTAGCCGGGCGAGGCGGAAACTAAGTGCCGCCTCCGGGTTTGGCAAGTTTCCATTTGCCCTTCCCGCATAACAAAAAGCCCGGGGCGGACCCCGGGCTTGCTGGATTTCTCGGGGAGCCTACGGCTCAGGCCTGCTTGGTGAAGGAGGTGAAGCTTTCCTTCAGCGGCTCGGCGGTGTCATTGGCCGTCTTCTGGGCGCACTCGGCGA
This sequence comes from Pseudolabrys taiwanensis, assembly GCF_003367395.1. Classification (NCBI taxonomy): domain Bacteria; kingdom Pseudomonadati; phylum Pseudomonadota; class Alphaproteobacteria; order Hyphomicrobiales; family Xanthobacteraceae; genus Pseudolabrys; species Pseudolabrys taiwanensis. Next base: position 2,849,103 of record NZ_CP031417.1, read on the forward strand.
GATCCTTGGCCTGCTCTGTCATGGTCTCGAACTGGCCGCGCATGAAGGCGGTCGACTTCTCCACCATTTCAGCAAAGGACTTGGTGGTGAACAGATCGGCGTAGAAGTCGAAGGCGGCGTTGCTGTTGGCCTTCGCGTGCGCGATCACCTTCAGACCGTAGTCGGTGCAGCCCTTGGAGGCCGTGGAATAGGTGTCTTCGAGCAGCTCAGTGGCCTGCTCGGCGGCGCCCTTCACCTTGTCGTAGTTTTCCTTCGCCTGGGCGATGCCCTTTTCCGCCATCTCGCGGAAGGCAGTCGGCATTTCCATCGACGGCATCTCGAAATGCGGCATTGCGAACTTCGGCATCTCGAAATTGGGCATTTCGAACTTCGGCATCTCGAACGGCGGCATGAAGGAGGCGACCGGCTTCCTGGATTTCGTTGTCGGCGCCGCAGCAGCGATATCGGCCATAACAAGCATCCTCGGAGGGCGCGTTCCGGCTCGTCGACAGACCGCCCGCCCTCGGCACACGGTCCTCGTCTGTTCACATCAGCCCACCGGAGTAATGAAATTGCGCATCCGGTGGGCGCTCGTGGAATGTTTATAGCACATTTTTGATGCGTTGCAATAATATTATTGCGTCGCACAAAAGCTGTGCCACCGACGCGCCGGCGCACGACCAGCGGTAACTAAGTCCGGAGAAGCTCGATCGGTCGCGGCGAAACCGCCCGGCTCAGTGAGCCGGCGGTTTGGCCATTGCGGCGGCCTTCTGGCTCAGCTCCTTGGCCTGCTCGGCCAGGGCCGCCATTTGGCTGTTCACGTATTCGGTGTGCAGGCGGGCGACGTCCTGCGGGTCCTTGGCCTGAAACAGGCGCTGCGCGAACTGGAACGACGAGGAAATATTGGTCTCGGCGAAGCGCATCGCGAGTTCCCCGACCTCCCGGGCGCCGGTTTGCGCCGTTATGGCCTGGTTCTGCGCCGTGTTCACCGCCTGCTGAGCGGCAGACACGAAGCTGTCGAAGGCGGCACGCGCCTGTTCGACACTTTTTTCGGCAAAGGCGCGCATCTCATTCGAGATATCGAAAGCGGTAGACATGGCTGTCCTCCTCTCCTCCGGACCCGGCGTGCAAGTCGATATTACACAAATTCGCGGGGGCGGAATGGGTCCCGCCCTCTTCCATTAACGTTATTGCCGCTTCGCTGTGACACGCGTGTGATGCGCCGTGGACGCCGGTCGGCCCGAGCCCTATTAAGGCTTTATTAGCCGTAAAGTCCGCGACGCGTGCCATGCTTGAGCCCAGATTCCAGGTCGACTGGCTGAACGATCCGCGGCTCGCGGCACACGCCCTGAGCCCGGTTCCGGTGTGGCTATGGAGCGCGACCGAGCCGCGCATCCTGTGGGCCAATGCGGTCGCAGCCGCCATTTTCGACGCGCCCTCACCGGCCGCGGCGTCGGAGGTTACGTTCGAGCCCAATCACTCCGCCGTCGCGCAGGTCGCGCGCTTGGCCGGCACCTTGCCGCAAGGCCTGCCGCGCCTCGAACGGCTGCGCGGCTTCGGTGCCGCGCTCGGCGGCACGCTCGTCTGCCAATGCTCGCGCATCACGCTTGCCGATCATCGCAACGCCATCCTCATCGTCTCGACCGAGCGCGCGGGGAAAGAGCTGGCGCTGCCGGAGCGCGCGCATCGGCTGTTGAAAGATGTCGACGAACCGGCCGCGCTGTTCACCGCCGACGGCGAGTTGATCGAAAGCCTCGCCAGCGCGCGTGAGCGCATGGGCGACAAGCGCGATCTGATTGCGCTCGGCGCCGAGAAACTCGCGCGCGAGGCAACGCTCAATGGCCGCGCCGACGGCGAGCTTGGCGAGGGCGCCGTGACCTTACGCAAGCTCGGCGCCGGCCCGACCGTGACCTTGCTGATGCTCTTCACCGGCCCGGCGCGCAAGCCGGCTGCGCCACCGGTCGCGCCGCCCGTTGCGATCGTCCCGCCGCAAGCGCCGGTCGCGCCGCCCGAGCCGCAGACGATCGCGTCGCCACCGACCGTGCCCAATCCGGCAAGCCTCGAAGCGCCGGCGCGCCGCATGCCGTTTCGCTTCGTCTGGCAGATGGACGAAGACACGTGTTTCACCGTCGGCACCGAGGACTTCGAGCGTCTGATCGGACCGAACACAGCTTCCGTGCTCGACCGGCCGTGGAAGGAGATCGCCGACGCCCTCAAACTCGATCCGTCGGGACAGGTCGCGCAGGCCCTGAGCGCACGCGAAACCTGGAGCGGTCTCGTCGTGATGTGGCCGGTGGACGGCAGCGACGAGCGGCTGCCGATCGAGATGTCCGGTTTGCCGGTGTTCGATCGCGACCGGCAGTTCGCGGGCTTCCGTGGTTTCGGCATCTGCCGCGACACCGATCGCATCGACGCGTTGCAGCGCCAGCGTTCGCAAACAGCGCCCGAGCCGCCGCCGGCGATAGCGCCGCCGCCAGCCGAGGCGCCCGCGCCGCCGCTCGAAGCCAAGGTGCTGCCGTTCCCGTCGGCCGCGCCGCCCGCTCCGCGCGCGCCCGAACCGCCGCCGGCTCCCGCGGCGGAAACGCCGTCCGTACAGGCGCCCGCGCTCAGCCCGAGCGAGCACAGCGCATTCCAGGAGCTGGCGCGCGAGCTTAGCGAAAGGCTGCGCAACGGCGGCGAGAAGAAAGCCGAAGACGAGATCGCGCCCTTCGTTGCGCCGGCACCGCTTGCGCCGGCTGCGCCGGTCGCGCCATTGGCACCGACATCGCTGCCCCTCGCCCGCAACCCGAACGCGGCGCGCGACACGCACGAAGGCCGTCCCATTCTCGACCGGCTGCCGGTCGGCATTCTCGTCTATCGGCTGAACAATCTGATCTACGCCAACCGCGCGTTCCTCGATTGGACCGGCTACGGCACGCTTGAAGCGCTGACCGAAGCCGGCGGCCTCGACAGTCTGTTCATCGAAACTCGCGAAGCGCCCGCGGGCGCCAAGAACGGCAACGGCAAGACGCTCTCCATCACCACCGTCAACGGCAACCAGAAGGCCGTCGAAGGCCGGCTGTTCACCGTGTCCTGGAACGACGAGAACGCGCTGGTGCTGATGATCAATACGCAGCCGGTCGTCTCCGACGAGCGCGGCAAGGCGGCGGAAGCGTCGCTGCGCCGGCTGGAAGAAGAGAACCAGCAGCTCAAGGCGGTGCTCGACACCGCGACCGACGGCGTGCTGGTGCTCGACCGCGCCGGCCGCGTGCTCTCGGGCAACCGCAGCGCCCAGGCCCTGTTCGGCTACGAGGCCACGCAATTCAGCGAGTTGTCGTTCGGCGATCTGTTCGCGCCGGAAAGCCGGCGTGGCGTGCTCGACCATCTCGACCGGCTGACGCGCGAAAATGGCGCGCGCATGCTGGATCCCGGGCGCGAAGCGATCGGCCGCGTCGCCAAAGGCGGGCTGGTGCCGCTCTACATCACCATGGGGCGCCTCGAAGGCGGCGACAAAGTCTGCGTGGTGCTGCGCGACGTCACCGCCTGGAAGCGCACCGAAGAAGAGTTGATCAAGGCGCGGCAGGAGGCAGAACGGGCCTCCACGGCCAAGTCCGAATTCCTGGCGAAGATCAGCCACGAGATCCGCACGCCGCTCAACGCCATCATCGGCTTTTCCGAAGTGATGATGCACGAACGTTTCGGCGCCATCGGCAACGAGCGCTACAAGCAGTATCTCAAGGACATCCACGCCTCCGGCGGAAGCCTGATCACGCTGCTCAACGACCTGCTCGATCTGTCGAAGATCGAAGCCGGCAAGCTCGACCTGTCCTTCGTCAGCATCGACCTCAACAATGTCGTGCAGCAGTGCGTCGCGCAGATGCAGGAGGACGCGAACCGCGAGCGCGTCATCATCCGCACCTCGCTGCCGCCGACCTTGCCGCACATCATCGCCGACGCGCGCTCGGTGCGGCAGATCGCGCTCAACCTGCTGTCAAACTCGATCAAGTTCACCGGCGCCGGCGGACAGGTGATCGTCTCGACCGCGGTGAACGATACGCACGAAGTGGTCCTGCGCGTCCGCGACACCGGTACCGGGATGAGCGAGAAGGAATTGCAAACCGCGCTCGAGCCGTTCCGGCAGTTGTCGACGTCGGCGCGCTGGGGTTCCGGCGGAACCGGTCTGGGGCTGCCGATCACCAAGGCATTGGCCGAAGCCAACCATGCGCGCTTCCGCATCGTCAGCCATGTCGACGACGGTACCTTGGTCGAAGTCGCATTCCCCGCCACGCGGGTGCTGGCGCAGTAGCGCTTTTCGTTTATGCTCCGCCTATCACCGTCATCCTGAGGTGGCCGCGCGGCGGCCCTCGCAGGAGAACGGCCGATCATCCTTCGAGGCTCGCTTCGCCCGCACCTCAGGATGACGGGGAAAGGTGGTCATGCGTCGCCTTGTACTGAGCCTCATCATCTCGGTCATCGCTGCCCTCCCCTCCGCGCGCGCGGCCGAGAAGGTCGACCTGCTTCTGGTTCTCGCGGCCGACGTTTCGCGCAGCGTCGATGCGCGCAAGTTCCAGCTTCAACGCGAAGGGTATGCCGCGGCGATCTCGGACCGCCGCGTGCTCGAGGCGATTCAGGCTGGACGCAACGGGCGGATCGGTTTGACCTTCATCGAGTGGTCCGGCTTCGGCAACCAGAAGGTCGTCATCGACTGGACCATGATCGACGGGCCAAAAGCGGCGCAGGCTTTCGGCGACCGATTGCTGGAATCGCCACGCTCCTTCGCCGATCGCACCGCGATCAGCGGCGGTATCGAGGCGGCGGTGGCGCAGCTTGCACGCGCGCCGTTCACCGCGGACCGGCAGACCATCGACGTTTCCGGTGACGGCACCAACAATGCCGGCCGCGACGTCACCTCCGCGCGCGACGAGGCGCTCAAGCTCGGCATCACCATCAACGGCCTGGTGATCCTCAGCGACCAGCCGCTGCCGTGGAATCCGGAGCACACCAATCCGCCCGGCGGCCTCGCCAAATATTATCAGGACAACGTCACGGGCGGTCCCGGCGCGTTCGTGATGGAGGCGAAGGATTTCAATTCCTTCGGCGAGGCCATCATCAAGAAGATGATCGCCGAGATCGCGCAGGCCGCGCCGACGGGACGACAGGCGGCCTTGCCGCCGCGCTGACCCGGGCACTTTGTCGCAAGATGTGGGCTCGCCCGCAGCGCCATCGCGCGCACGCCGCTTATCTCCATGATGATGCGCGGCATTTTCACAACGGGTAACGACTTTAGTACCCTAGAACTATTCTAACCTATTGATCTTTCATCAAAAAATTTATTGACCGTTCCAGGGGCGACATCTCACATCGGCACCACGTCGCGTGCCCGGCCGATGGCCAACGCGGAGTATTCTTGCCAGGAGATCAAGCCATGTTCGCTGCGGCCAAAACTTTCGCACGGGCCTTCGTCACGCTCGGGGCCGTCGCGGCCGCCGGTAGCGCGTTCGCCCAGTCGGGCGAGGTCAACGTCTACACGTATCGCGAGACCAAGCTCGTGCAGCCGCTGTTCGACGCCTTCACCAAAGACACCGGCATCAAGGTCAACATCATCTCGGCGAGCTCCGGTCTCGAACAGCGCATCAAGTCCGAAGGCGAGCGCAGCCCAGCCGACGTGCTGCTCACCGTCGACATCGGACGTCTCGAAGATGCGGTGCGCGCCGGCATCACGCAGCCGATCGTCTCGCCCGCGCTCGACAAGGTGATCGGCGCGCAGTACCGCGATCCCGAAGGCCACTGGGTCGGCATCTCGCTGCGAGCGCGCGTCGTTTACGCCTCGAAAGAGCGCGTCAAGCAGGACAGCATCACCTACGAAGAGCTCGCCGACCCGAAGTGGAAGGGCAAGATCTGCATCCGCTCCGGCCAGCACATCTATAACAACGCCTTGATCGCCGCCTTCATCGCCAAGCACGGCGAAGCGAAAGCCGAAGAATGGCTGCGCGGGCTGAAGGCCAATCTCGCCCAGAAACCTTCGGGCGGGGATCGCGAGACCGCCCGCGACGTCGCGGCGGGCAAGTGCGACCTCGGCATCGGCAACACGTATTACTGGGCGCTGATGGCGACGAGCGACGCGCAGAAGCCATGGGCCGACGCGACCAAGGTGATCCTGCCGACCTTCGCGGGCGGCGGCACGCATGTGAACGTGTCCGGGGTCGTGCTTGCCAAATACGCGCCCAACAAGGCCAATGCGATGACGCTGATCGAATGGCTGGCTGGCGAGAAGGCGCAACACATCTACGCCGACGTCAATTACGAATATCCGCTGCGCGCCGGCGTCGCCGTCAATGCGATTATCGCCGGCTATGGCACGCTCAAGCCCGATACGCTCGCGCTGTCGAAGGTCGCGGCCGCGAAGAAGGCGGCGGCCGCGCTGGTCGATAAGGTCGGCTTCGACAATTGAGCGCGATCCCGTCCGAATTGAACGGCCCCGCCTCGCGCGGGGCCGACGCGTTTCGCCGCCCACACTGGACGCCGGTTGCCGCGACGGCCATCGCCCTGGCCGTCGCCGCGCTGCTGGCGCTGCCGCTCGTCAGCCTCGCGCGCATCGCGGCCATCGGCGATGCCGAGATCTGGCCGCACCTCGCCGCCTATGTAATCCCCAATGCGGCAGCACAGACGGTGCTGCTGCTCGGCGGCGTCGCCATCGTTACCACCGCCGCGGGCGCCGGCACCGCATGGCTCGTCACCACCTTCCGCTTTGCCGGGCGCGGCATGTTGTTGTTGTTGTTGCCGTTGCCGCTCGCGCTGCCGACCTATATCGCCGCCTATGTCTACGGCGACATGCTCGATGCCGCGGGCCCCGTGCAAAGTGCGCTGCGCGCGGCATTCGGATGGCAGAGCGCCGGCGATTATTGGTTTCCACCGGTGCGCTCGCTCCCGGGCGCCATCCTGATCATCGGTTTCGTGCTGTATCCCTATGTCTATCTCGCCGCGCGGGCGATGTTTCAGACGCAATGCGCGACCTTCATCGATGCCGCGCGGGCAACCGGTGCGACGCCGACACGCGCCATGCGCGACATCGCCCTGCCCTTGGCACGGCCGGCCTTGGCGGTCGGCGTCGCGCTGGCGTTGCTCGAGACGCTCAACGACATCGGCGCCACCGAATATCTCGGCGTGCAGACGCTGACTTTGTCGGTGTTCACGACCTGGCTCAACCGCGGCAGCCTGCCCGGCGCGGCGCAGATCGCGCTGGCGATGCTGGCGATCGTCGCCGCGTTGATTGCGTTCGAAGCCTATGGCCGCCGGCATCAGCGCTATCAGTCCGTGCAGGACAGTCGCGTCACGGCGCCGGTTGCCCTGCACGGCTCCCGGTCGCTGCTCGCGCTCGTCGCCTGCCTCGTGCCGGTGGCGTTCGGCTTCCTGATTCCCACAGGCTTTTTGTTGCGCGAGGCGATCCTGCGCAGCCTGAGCGGCGGCATCGATCCGGCGCTGCTGCGGCATGGCCTGACCACCGTCACGCTGGCGGCGTGCGCGACGCTGGTCATTCTGCTCGTCGGGCTCGCCGCCACATTGGGCCGTCGGCTCGTGCCCGGGCGCTTCGTCGCGGCCGGCGTGGGCATCGCCACGCTCGGCTATGCGATCCCCGGCACGGTGCTGGCTTTGGGTTTGCTTGGACCGCTGGTGGCGATCGACGACGCCATCAACTGGCTGAGTTTGTACTTCACCGGCGCCAGCGTCGGTCTCGTCGTCGCCGGATCGAGCGCCGCGCTCATCATCGCCTACAGCGTTCGCTTTCTCGCCATCGCCATCGGCTTCATGCAGGCGGGCCTGGCGCGCATCCCCCGCGAGTTCGACGAAGTGGCACGCGCCTGCGGCGCCGGACCCACGAAGCTCGTCGGCGACATTCACCTGCCGCTGCTGCGCCCCGCACTATGGGGCGCCGCCCTGCTCGTCTTCGTCGACTGCCTCAAAGAGCTGCCGATGACGCTGCTGTTGCGCCCGCTGAATACCGAGACGCTGTCGACCTACATCTACCAGTTCGCCAGCCGCGGCAATTTCGAGGACGGAGCGCTGGCCGCGCTCCTGATCGTTGCCGTCGGCCTCTTGCCGGTGGCGCGTATGGTCCATCTGGCCGAAGGCCGCCCGGCGGCCCGGACGAGACCCGCTAAGTAAGCTTAACCCTTGGGAAAGTCGGCCCTAAAAGGGTCACAGACCACCCCCAAGGTTGGCTGCAGCGGGCCCGATGATATAGTCCGCCGGCGCTTGGCGCTGAACCACAACCGGAATCCTTCCTTTTGAACGCCGCCGCCGGCTTAAAACGCCTGGGACTCGCGCTGCTTGCCGCATTCGTGGCGGTGGCCGGCTTGCTCATGGCCGCAGGGTACCTGATCTCGGCCGATACCGTGCGGAGCCAGGCCCTGCGCGAAATCCACGCCGCCACCGGGCTCGAACCGGTGCTGCGCGGTTCGACCAAGGTCGACCTGTTTCCGAGCGGCAGCATCAGCTTCGAGGACGTGATGCTGGGCGACGAGGGTCGGCCCGCACTGGTCGCCGAGCGCCTGACCGCGCGTCTACGCTTCTTCCCGCTGCTGATCGGCCGCGTCGAGATCGCCGACGTCTCGCTCGAACAGCCGACCATCCGCATCGACTTCGACGCCGACGGACAGACCAACTGGTCGGGCCTGATCGCGGCGCTCGCCAATGGCCGCAAGCGCGGCGATGCGCGCACCACCGGCTTCTCCGAAATGCGCATCGACAATGGCACGGTGATCGTCCGTGACCTGACGCGCAAGAACGAAGAGAAGCTGACCGACTTCGATTTCTCTCTCGCCTGGCCGTCGATCTCCAAGAGCTTCGGCGCCACCGGCCACTTCGTCTGGCACAAGCAGCCTGTCGATGCGACGCTGACGCTCGCGGATTTTCCGGCGGCGCTCAATGGTAACCGCACCGGCGTGCGGCTGCGTCTCGCCGGCGCGCCGCTCAAAGCGGCGTTCGAAGGCTCGATCAGCGTCAAGCCCACCTTGCGCATCGAAGGCACCATCGCCGCCGACTCGCCCTCGCTGCGTACGGCGTTGCTCTGGGCCGGACAGCGGCCGCTGCCCGGCGGCGGCTTCGGTCGCTTCACGCTCAAGGCGCAGACCAATGTGGTCGGCGGCACGGTCGGTCTCTCCGGCGTGAACGTCGAGCTCGACGGCAACAGCGCCGAGGGCGTGCTCACCTTCGCGACCGATGGCCGTCAGACGCTGCAAGGCACGCTCGCCGCCGACAAGCTCGACCTGACGCCCTACGTTTCCACCGTACGGCTGCTGACGACCAATCAGCGCGGATGGGACAATGCGAACATCGCGCTCGACGGTCTGAACGGCATGGACCTCGACCTGCGGCTGTCGGCCGGCAACGTCACGGTATCCAACGCAACGCTCGGACGCACTGCCATCGCCGCCAATCTGCGCGGCGGCCACTTGGTCGTCACCATCGGCGAAGCGCAGGCTTATGGCGGCGTGATCAAAGGCTCGCTCGCGCTCGCCAACTTCGAAGACAGCGTCGACGTCAAATCGCAACTCCAGTTCATCGACGTGGATCTCGAGAGCTGCCTCGGCCAGCTCTTCAATCTCAAGCGGCTGGAAGGCCGGGGCAACATGTCGCTCGCCGTCGAAGGACGCGGCGATAGCGTGCTCGCCGTCACGCGCACCCTGCATGGCGAAGCAAGCCTCGTCGGACAGAACGGCGCGCTCGCCGGCCTCAACGTCGAACAACTGCTGCGCCGTCTCGAGCGGCGGCCTTTGTCCGGCGCCGGCGACTTCCGCAGCGGCCGCACGCCGTATGAGAAGATCAGCGTCGGTCTGAAGATCGAAAAGGGCATGGCCAGCGTCGAGGACGTGAAGGTCGAAGGCTCGGCGGTGCGCCTCGGCCTCGTCGGCTCGGCGTCCATTCCGCAACGCGAACTCGATCTGAAGGGCACGGCGACATTGGTCGCGGTGGCGCGTCCCGGCGCGACGCCGTTCGAGTTGCCGTTCATCGTGCAGGGCTCGTGGGACGATCCGCTGATGATGCCGGATCCAGAAGCGCTCATCCGCCGCTCCGGCGCGGCGGCGCCGCTGCTCAACGCGGTGCGCGATCGCAGCGCGCGCGATCAGGTACGGTCGGTCATCGACAGGCTCACCGGCGGCGCTCAGCCCGCTGCTGAACAGCAGCCCGCACCCGCTGGCAAAGCCGATTAAGCAACACGACGCCTGATTCGCCTTCGCGCGCAACGATCGCGCGATCGTACACGCGGCGTGTATGTCTTCCGACATAACGTTCCCCTTCTATTTCCATCTTTTAAATTGCGCCCGTCGGTCCGTAAAAATGCCCTAGTTCCAACCGAGATTCGCCGCTGTCGGGATTTGGGGGGCGAGGGGCATGGCACGGTTTCATCCGCAAGCCACAACGATCAACGTGATTCCACAGCGGCCCTGTCCGCATTGTGGCTTAAAAATGATGTTGGCTCGTATCGAGCCGTCACGGCCGGGGTTCGACCTGCGTACGTTCGAGTGCCGCGAATGCGATTATACGGAAAGCGTGGTCGCGAAGATTTAGGACGCGGTTGAGTTAAATCGCGCGCAGCGGTCAGACCGCCGCGCCGAGCGTCGTATCGCGAGCGCGTCGCACGGCTCCTCGCTTCGTCAGCAGCGATGATATAATCGTCGCCACCGCCACGAAGGCGATCATGAGCGTGCAGATCGCATTCACCTCCGGCTTCACGCCGAGCCGCACCTCCGAATAGATCCGAATCGGCAGCGTGGTGGCGCCCGGCCCCGTGGTGAAACTCGCGATCACCAGATCGTCGAGCGACAGCGAGAAGGCGAGCATCCAGCCGGCGGCAATTGCCGGCGCGATCAGAGGCAGCGTCACCGTCAGGAAGGTCTTGAGCGGCGGGCACCCGAGATCCATCGCTGCTTCTTCGAGGCTGCGGTCGAAGCTGACCAGCCGCGAATGCACGATCACCGTGACGAAACACATGGTCAGCGTGGTGTGTGCGGCAGCCACCGTCCAGAATCCGCGATCGACACCGAGCGCGACGAACAGCAACAGCAGCGACAGCCCGGTGATCACTTCCGGCATCACCAGCGGCGCATAGACCATGCTGGAAAACAATAGGCGGCCGCGGAAGGCGCCGAAGCGCGTGAGCGTCACCGCCGACAAGGTGCCGAGCAAGGTCGCCGCCGTCGCCGATAGAGCCGCAATGCGCAGGCTCGCCCAGGCCGCCTGCAACATCGCCTCGTCCTGCAGCAGCGCGCGATACCAGGTCAGCGACCAGCCGCCCCAGATCGTCACCAGCCGCGACGCGTTGAACGAATAGATCACCAGGATCGCGATCGGCAGATAGAGAAACGCCAGGCCAAGCGCGACAACGGTGATGTTGAACAGCGAAAGGCGCCGCATCACCGTGCCCCTTCGATCGCGCGCCGCTGCAGCCGCTCATAGACCATGATCGGCACCAGCAGCAGCACCAGCAGCGCGACGGCAATGGCGGAGGCGACCGGCCAGTCGCGGTTGGCGAAGAACTCCGTCCACAAGGTCTGTCCGATCATCTGCGTGTCCGAGCCGCCGAGCAGATCGGGAATGACGAACTCGCCGCAGATCGGAATGAAGCACAGCAGCGCGCCGGCGGCGATGCCGGGCAGCGACAGTGGCACAGTCACCTGCCAGAACGCCTTCCACCGCGGTGAGCCGAGATCGGCGGCGGCTTCGAGCAAGCTCTCGTCCATCTTCTCCAGCGTCGCGTAGAGCGGCAGCACCATGAACGGCAGATAGGAATAGACGACGCCGATATAGATCGCGGTATCGGAAGCAAGCCAGGCGGCCGGCTGGTCGATGATGTGCAGGTTGAGCAGCAGCGTGTTGAGCAGCCCGTCGCGCTGCAGGATGTTGACCCAGGCGTAGACGCGGATCAGGAACGAGGTCCAGAACGGCAGCACCACCAGCATCACCAGGAGCGGCTGCCACGCGCGCGGCGACCGCGCGATGCCGTAGGCCATCGGGTAGCCGATCAAAAGCAGGATCACTGTCGAGACGAAGGCGACCTCGAGGCTCTTGAGATACGACAGGATGTAGAGCCAGTCGGAGCCGAGCATCGCATAGGAATCGAACGAGAGCTGGGCGATGAAATCCTTTAGTCCCTGCCAGCCGGCCGCAAGATCGAGCACCGGCAGATAAGGCGGCTGCGCCATCGCCGTCTGCGACAGGCTGATCTTCAAGACGATAGCGAACGGCGCCAGGAACAGCACCAGCAGCCAGGCATAGGGGATCAGCACGACGAAGCGTGCGGACCAAGAGCGCTTGCGCACGGCCTCAGACATTCTCGCCTCGGCATCTCAGCGCGTCATGGCCGGGCTTGTCCCGGCCATCCACGTTTTTACGACCCGGCGCGTCAAAGAAGAACGTGGATGCCCGGCACAAGGGCGGGCATGACGGAGTGCCTGTCCCGCTCATCGCACCAACACCACGCCGGCCGAGGGCGGCCAGGACAGCCATACATCGTCGCCGACCGAAAACGGTGGCGGGCCGCCGCTGTTGGCGAGGGCGACTTTGATCGAGGAATTATCGCCGAGACGCACCTTGTAAACCGACATGTCGCCGCGATAGCCGATCTCCTGCACGGTGCCGCCGAGCGCATTGAACGTCTCGCCGGCCGCACGGCCGTTGCCCAGCCTGATCTTCTCCGGGCGCAGCGCGAGCCATACTTTGTCGCCGACCTTGGCGGCGTTCTGCGCGACGCGCAAAGGCCCCAGCGCGGTCGCCAGCATATCGGGCTGCGACAGCGTTCCCTCGATCAGCGTCACCTCGCCGATGAAATCGGCGACCCAGCGCGAATTCGGCCGCTCGTAGATTTCTTCCGGCGTCGCCACTTGGGACAAAGTGCCATGATCCATGACCGCGATGCGATCGGCGACGATCATCGCCTCTTCCTGGTCGTGGGTGACGATGACGAACGTGGTGCCGAGCTTGCGCTGCAGCTCCATCAACTCGAACTGGGTTTCGGCCCGCAGCTTCTTGTCGAGAGCGGCGAGCGGCTCGTCGAGCAGCAGCACGCGTGGCTGCTTGATCAGCGCGCGGGCCAGCGCCACGCGCTGACGCTGACCGCCGGAAAGCTGATCGATGCGGCGTTTGCCGTAGCCGGTGAGCCGCACCAGCGCCAGCATCGCCTCGACCCGTGCGGCAATCTCGTCCCTTCCGACTTTATCCTGGCGCAGGCCGAATCCGATGTTGCCCTCGACCGTCAAATGCGGAAACAGCGCATAGCTCTGGAACATCATGTTGACCGGCCGCTTGTGCGGCGGCGTCCGGCTGATGTCTTGGCCGTCGAGCAGAATGCGCCCCTCGGTCGGCGTCTCGAAGCCGGCGAGCATACGCAATAGCGTGGTCTTGCCGCAGCCCGATGGCCCCAGCAGCGCGAAGAACTCGCCTTGGGCGATGTCGAGCGACACGTGATCGATGGCCGTCAGCGCGCCGAAGCGCTTAACGATGCCCTCGAAACGCACCAATGCCGGCTTATCCGCCGCGGCACCACCCGCCATCATGCCCCTCGTCTAGCCTAACCCGCGCGCACGCTAGCGGGACGCGCACGGGCGCTCAACCGGGCAATGCGCGCATCTGGAAAACTAGAGGGCATTGAACTTGGTAGCCCTCCGTTCGTCCCCGCGCGCAGACATCGAGTTTACTCGATGTCTGCCACTTTTAGTGCGCAAGTCGGCTACAGTCGACTTGCGATGGGGACCCAGCGCTGGATTCCCGCTTGCGCGGGAATGAACGGAGATTGTGGCCGCTCAATTCCAGAGCAGCTTCAAGGCACCGAGAGCGTGCGGCGCACGGCGTCCTGCCAGCCGGCGTATTGGCGCGCGCGCAGGTCTTCCGCCATGGCCGGCATGAACCGCCGCTCGCGCCGCCATTGCGCGGCGAAGCCGTCGAGATCGGGACACAGGCCCGCGGCGCGGCCGGCAAGATAGGCGGCGCCAAGCGCGGTCGTCTCCATCAGCACCGGCCGGTCGACCGGACTGGCCAGGATGTCGGCCAGGAACTGCATGGCGACGTCGCTCGCGGTCATGCCGCCATCGACGCGCAGCACGGTCGCGGCATCCTGTGCCGCCGGCCAGTCGGCTTTCATCGCATCGAGCAGATCGCGCGTCTGGTAGCCGACCGCCTCCAGCGCCGCGCGCGCCAGCTCCGCCGCGCCGGTCTTACGCGTCAGGCCGTAGAGAGCACCGCGCGCCTGCGCATCCCAATGCGGCGCGCCGAGTCCGACGAAGGCTGGCACGAGATAGATCCGCTCGGCCGGGTCGGCTTTCACCGCGAGCGCATCGCAATCGCTCGCTCTGGTGATGATCTTGAGGCCGTCGCGCAGCCATTGCACCGCCGCGCCGGCGACGAAGATCGCGCCTTCGAGCGCATAAGTGCGCCGTCCGTCGAGCTGATAGGCGATGGTGGTGAGCATCCGGCTGCGCGAGGCCACACACTGCGTGCCGGTGTTGAGCAGAGCGAAGCAGCCGGTGCCGTAGGTCGACTTCATCATGCCGGGTGTAAAGCACCCCTGCCCGATGGTCGCCGCCTGCTGATCGCCGGCGATGCCGAGGATCGGGATTGCGCCGCCGAACAGGTCGGTGACGCCGAACTTGCCGGCGCAATCGCGTACCTCGGGCAACAGCACCGCCGGCACGTCATAGAGCCGGCAGAGATCGGCGTCCCATGCCCCGGCACCGATGTCGAACAGCCCGGTGCGCGCGGCGTTGGTCGCATCGGTCGCATGCACCTTGCCGCCGGTCAGCCGCCACAGCAGGAAGCTGTCGATGGTGCCGAAGGCGAGCTGCCCCGCTTCGGCGCGAGCCCGCGCCCCGGGGACGTGTTCGAGCAGCCAAGCGATCTTGCTGGCCGAGAAGTACGGATCGATCAGCAGCCCGGTCTTGGCGGTGATCTCCGGCTCGTGGCCCCCGGCACGCAAGGTGTCGCAATAGGCGGCCGTGCGCCGGTCCTGCCAGACGATGGCGTTATGAACCGGCTGGCCGCTGGCGCGATCCCAGATGACGGTCGTCTCGCGCTGATTGGTGATACCGATGCCGGCGACTTCGTTGGCGGCGAGCGACGCTTTCGCCATGACGTCACGCACGCATTGCACCGTCGCCCGCCAGATGTCCTCAGGGTCGTGCTCGACCTGACCGGACGCGGGATAGATTTGCGGCAGCTCCTGTTGCGCGGTGGCGAGCGGCTGTAGCGCGGCGTCGTAAGCGATCGCGCGCGTCGAGGTCGTGCCCTGATCGATGGCAATGAGTGCGGTCGGCAATGGCGCTTCCCCTTTTTATTTCCCTCTCGTTCTTCCGGGGAGAGGGATAGACGCAGTCTCAGCCCGCCGCCGGCTTGCTCAAAGACACGATGAACTGATTGATGGAGATGCGCTCGTCCGGTGTCGCCTGAAGGCCGAGCTTGGTGCGGCGCCACAGCACGTCCTCGGCGGTTTCCGCCCATTCGTGCTCGACGAGATAACGCACCTCCGCGCCGGTGAGATCGCCGGTCAGGCGCGGGCCGAGATCGTCCATGCTCTGCGCCTCGCCGAGGATCTGTTCGATGCGCAGCCCGTAAGCGCGCACCAGGCGCCGCGCATGCGGCTCCGACACGAAGGGCCAGCGCGCGATGGTCTCCGCCACCACGCCATCGAAGTCATCCGGCGGAAAGCCGCCGCCCGGCAGCGTGGAGCCCGCCGTCCAGGCCGGCCCGGTCTTGAAGAACGGGCCGATCTTCTCCATCGCCGTCTCGGCCAGCCGGCGATAGGTGGTGATCTTGCCGCCGTAGATGGTCAGCATCGGCGCCTGCCGCGCCGTCTCGTCGAGCACGAGCGTGTAATCGCGCGTGACATCTTCCGGTTTGTTGGAGCCGTCGTCGTAGAGCGGCCTGATGCCGGCGAACGACCACACTAGTTCGTCCGGCGTGATCTTGTCGCGGAAATACTCGTTCATCACGTCGCAGAGATAGAGGATTTCCTTGGCGTCCGGCGCCGGCGTGTTGACGTCGCCGACGAACGGGATGTCTGTAGTGCCGATCATCGTGAAGTCCTGCGCGAAGGGCAGCGCGAAAACGACGCGATTGTCCGCCGTCTGCAGGATGTAGCCGGCGTCGTGCCGGAACTGCCGCCGCACCACGATGTGGCTGCCTTTGACGAGCCGCGCCGGCCGCTTGAGCGGCTGACGCAGGATGTTCTCGGCCACCTCGCCAATCCAGGGACCGGCGGCATTAACGACAACGCGCGCCGTCGCCGTCTCGCGCCGGCCGCGCACATTGAGCACCAGATTCCAGCGCTCAGGCCCGCGCTCGGCACGCGTCAGCTTGGCATGGGTGCGGATGGTGGCGCCGCGCGCGGCGGCATCGACCGCGGTCAGCACCACCAGCCGCGCATCGTCGACCGAACAGTCGGAGTATTCGAAGCCGTAGGAGAATTTGCGCTGCAGCGGCTGGCCGTAAGCGTGATGCGTGAGATCGACCGTGCGCGAAGCCGGCAGCAGTTTGCGCGCGCCGAGCCAGTCGTAGAGCAGCAGGCCGAGCCTGAGCTTGAGCGGCGCGCGCAGACCCGGCAGCGGCGGCAACAGGAAATGCATCGGCCGCACCACATGCGGTGCCATGCGCAGCAATACCTCGCGCTCGGTGAGCGCTTCGCGCACGAGACGGAACGCGCCGTGCTCGAGATAACGCAGGCCGCCATGGATCAGCTTGGAGGAGGCCGAGGAAGTGCCGCTGCCGAGATCGTTCATCTCGACCAGCAGCACGCGCAAGCCGCGGCCCGCGGCATCGCGGGCGATGCCGGTGCCGTTGATGCCGCCCCCGATGATGGCGAGGTCGAAATCGGCCATGGCCTTGCGGACTGCCTCATTGCGGCCGCAGGGCGCGGCTGAAACTTACTCTACTGCAGGCGTGTTAACGTCGATTAAAGCAGCAAGATCCGGCCGAGATTGCAAACTTGCCTTAAGCTGGCCATATCGAACTTGTCATTCCGGTGCGGCGCGCTCGCGCCCCGTACGACCGATCGAAGGACCCGTAATGCCCTCCCCGCGCCTGCTCGTCATCGAAGGCAACTCCCCCAAGACCATGGCCGAACACAAGGCGGTCGGCGGCACCATCGCCAGCCAGGGCTATGGCGACCTGCTGCGCGAACTGCTTCCGGGGGCCGCCGTCGATGTCTGCTATCCCGGCGACGTCGCCGCAGCGCTGCCGCAAGGCCAGGCGCTCGAGGGCTATGACGGCATCGCGATTACCGGCTCGGGCTTGCACGTCTACAACGACGGCCCGGAGGTCACGCGCCAGATCGATCTGGTGCGCGCCGCCCTCTCGACCGGCACACCGCTGTTTGGCTCGTGCTGGGGCTTGCAGGTCCTCACGGTCGCTGCGGGCGGCCAGGTGCGGCGCAACCCCAAGGGCCGCGAGATCGGCTTCGGCCGTGGCATCCGCCTCACCGACGCCGGCCGCAAGCATCCGATGTATGTCGGCAAGATCGAGGTGTTCAACGCGCCCACTGTGCATCTCGACGAGGTCGAGACCGTGGCGCCCGGCACCACCATCCTCGCCTCGAATGCGGTCTCGGCGGTGCAGAGCGCCGAAATCCGCACCAACGGTTCGGTCGCCTGGGGGGTACAATATCACCCGGAATACCCGCTGCGGGAGCTCGCGGCCATCGTTCGCCGTATCGGTACGGGTCTCATCGCCGAAGGCTTCTTTGGCGACGAGACCGAGGTGAAAGCGTTTTCGCAGGAGCTGGATACGCTCGATAAGGACCCGGCCTGCAAGCGCCTGTCGTGGCGGCACGGCATCAGCACCAACGTGCTCGACAAGAAGCTGCGCACCAGCGAGGTCGCCAACTGGATCGAATTCCAGGTGCTGCCGACCCGGGCGAAGCGCGGCCGAGGCTGAAATTCGTCATGTCCGAGCTTGTCCCGGCCGTCCACGCCTTTAGGCTCTCCGCCAGCAGGACGTGGATGCCCGGCACAAGGCCGGGCGTGACGGAGTAACGCCATGGACTTCTCCAACAAATACGTCGTCGTCACCGGCGGCACCGGCGCGCTCGGCGCTGCGGTGGTCGCCGGGCTCCTGCGCGGCGGCGCGCATTGCATCGTGCCCTACCGCGCCGAGCTGGAAGCGCAGCGCTTCGCGCATCGCGGCGATCCGAACGTCACGATGATCGCCGTCGGCGATCTCGCCGACGAGACGCAGGTGGCGCGTGTTTACGCCAGCCCCGGCGCGGCGCCGCTCTGGGCGTCGATCCACATTGCCGGCGGCTTCGCGCCGGGCAATGTCGCCGACACCGACAAGGCGGCGCTGATGACGCAGCTCAACGGCAATCTGGTGTCGTGCTTCTTGTGCTGCCGTGCGGCCGTCAACGCCATGCGCGCCGGCCGGCAGGGTGGCCGCGTCGTCAACGTGGCCTCGCGCCAGGCGCTGGAATGGCGCAGCGGCGCCGGCATGGCCGCTTACACCATCGCCAAGTCGGGCGTCGCGACGCTGACGACAACCTTGGCGGAAGAGGTCGTGCGCGAGGGCATCCTCGTCAATGCGGTGGCGCCGTCGATCATGGACACCGGCGCCAATCGCGCGGCGATGCCGCAGGCGGATTTCAACGCATGGCCGAAGGTCGAGGAAGTCGCGGCGACGATCCTGTTCCTCGCCTCGCCTGAGAACAAGGTGACCCGCGGCGCCGTCGTGCCGGTGTATGGGAAGGTGTGATTTTCACCCTCCCCACAAGGGGGAGGGTTAGAAAGAAGCTATCCCGCCACGGGCACCAGTTCGAGCGACGGCCGCACGAGGCGCTGCACCTGGTTCGAGGCGACGACGGTGCGGCCTTCGGCATAGGCTTCGTGGTTCTTTTCGATGTCGTCGAGCACGTAGAGATAGTTGACCATGAAGCCGTGCGCCTGCTTCATCGCCTTATCGGACGTATCGGCGAGATAGTTGATGCGCTCGAGACGCGCGCCATTGCCGAGATGGAAACGCGCCACCGCGTCGAGCGGCGCGCCGCGGCCGTTCTTGGCGCGCACGTAGTAATACGCCGCCGCGCGCATCATCGGCTCCTTGAGCGCTTCCGCCTTCTCGGCGTCCTGCCACCAGCCCGGCGTATCGAGCGCGGCGAGCGCCGTCTTGTCGGCCTCGCTGAGCGCGATCGAGCTCTCCGCCGCGCGCTCGCGCTTGAGCCACGAGGCGAAGCTCGTCACCGGCGACAAGGTGACAAACGTGTTCAGCTTCGGCATCTCGCGGCTGACTTCCTCGACCACCTGCTTGATGAGGAAGTTGCCGAAGGACACGCCGGCGAGGCCGCGCTGACAGTTGGAGATCGAATAGAACACCGCCGTGCGCATCTTGTCCGGTTCGACGGTCTCGCGCGTGGTCGCGAGGATCGGCCCAATACCAGGCGGAATCTCACGCGTGAGCGCCACCTCGACGAAGATCAGCGGCTCATCGTTGAGCGCCGGGTGGAAGAAGGCGTAGCAGCGCCGGTCCGGCGGATCGATGCGGCGGCGCAGATCCTCCCAATCATGGATCTCGTGCACGGCCTCGTATCGGATGATCTTTTCCAGGATCAGCGCCGGCGTCGACCAGTCGATATGTCGCAGCACCAGGAAGCCGCGGTTGAACCACGACGTGAACAGATGCACGAAATCTTCGTCGATCGACTTGAGGTCGTCGCGATGCGCCAGCACATCCATGAGCTGCTCGCGCATGCGCACCAGCGAGGCGGTGCCGCCGGGCGCCAGATTGAGGCGGCGGAACAGCTCCTGCCGGCGAGGTTCAGAGGCCACGTGCAGGTCAGCGGCCGTCGCATCGGACGGCTTGGCTTGCCAGGCCGCGATGGCCTTATCGACCCGGGCCGGGTCGGTGCCGAAGCGCCGGGCCAGCGCCT
Organism: Pseudolabrys taiwanensis; assembly: GCF_003367395.1. NCBI lineage: Bacteria > Pseudomonadati > Pseudomonadota > Alphaproteobacteria > Hyphomicrobiales > Xanthobacteraceae > Pseudolabrys > Pseudolabrys taiwanensis. The sequence continues at coordinate 2,868,961 of NZ_CP031417.1, forward strand.
CGAAAAACGCGATGCGCGGCCCGGTGGTCAGCTCGGCGTAGCGGCCCAGGATTTCCCGGGCCAGTGCGACGCCGGAGGCCTCGCCGCGCCCGGACAGCAGGTCCTCGCAAAGTTCCACAAGGCTTTCGGAGCGGGCCGAGGCATCGGTCCGCCGGTCCCCACGGGCGAGAAGGGCCCGCCCGCGGTCGGAGATGGTTTGCAGCAATTCGCCGAAAAACGAAGTGTTCATCCGATGCCCCTGCGGCCGCGGCGGACCGAGAGTAACGGTCGCCCACTATTTGCCTGGCCCCATCAGGTGGTTAGGGAGCCATGTCGCGATTTCGGGGAATATACACAAGATCACGATCGCCAGCATCATGCAGACGACGTATGGCAGCGTCCCCCACATCACTTTCGCGAGCGGAACATCCGGCGCGATCGCGTTGACGATGTAGATATTGAGCCCTACCGGCGGGTGGATGAGCCCAATCTCCATGTTGATCGTGAGGATTACGCCGAACCAGACCGGATCGAAGCCGGCCGCCGTGATGATGGGCAGCAGGATCGGCGAGGTCATCAAGATGATCGCCGCCGGCGGGATGAAGAAGCCGCACACCAACAAGAACAGGTTGATGAGCAGCATCAGCACCCACTTATTGGCGTGCAAATCGGCGATGCCCTGCGCCAACGTCTGGGTGAGATACAGCGACGTCAGCATGTAGCCGAACAACACCGCGGTCGCGATGATGGTCAGGATCATCACCGACTCGCGCATGGTGTCGCGCAGGATGTGCCAGATCTGGTCCGGCTTCCAAAGCCGGTAGATGGCGATCGCCAGGATCAGGCAAAGCGCCGCACCGACGCCGGCCGCCTCGGACGGAGTCGCGATGCCGCCGTAGAGCGCGTACATGACGCCGGCAATGATGAAGAGGAACGGCGCGATCTTCGGTATCGATTCGAACTTCTGCTTCCACGAGTAGCGGAAGTCCGGCGCATGCGCGCGGAAGCCGCTGCGCCAGATTTTGAAGATGCTCCACGCCATGAACATCGTCGTCAGCAGCAGGCCCGGCATGATGCCGGCGATGAACAGCCGTCCGATCGAGGTTTCGGTGGCGATGCCGTACAGAATGAACGTCAGTGACGGCGGGATGAGGATGCCGAGCGTGCCACCGGCGCAGATCGATCCTGTTGCCACATCGTCCGGATAACCGCGCTTGCGCATCTCCGGAATGCCCATCTTGCCGATGGCGGCGCAGCAGGCCGGCGACGAGCCGGTGAGCGCCGCGAAGATGGCGCAGGCGCCGAGGTTCGAGACGACGAGTCCGCCCGGCACCCGGTAGAGCCAACGCTCGAGCGCCTCGTAGAGATCCTTGCCGGCCGGCGAGGAGCCGATCGCGGCACCCATCATCACGAACATCGGGATGGCGACGAGCGTGAAATCGTCGAGACCGGACCACAACGTCTCCGCCGCGACGTGCAAGGCGTCGAAGCCCTGATAGATGACGAGGAAGGCGAGCGCGATGGCGCCGAGGCCGAACGCGACGGGAATCCCCGACACCAGCATCAGCAGCGTAATGATAAGGACGATGGAGCCTTGTGCGGCGGGGCTCATGGCGCACCTCCCAGGGCTTCACGCGCCTGTTCGCGGGCGACATCCTCGGCGTCCTGCCGGGCGGAAATGCCGAACGGCGACGTCCGTCCGGTCATCACGCAGTAAATGTCGACGATGTATTGCAGCACCAGCAGGAAAAGCCCGACCGGCATCGACAGAAGCGGGATCCACAGCCGCGCGCGCCAGACCGTGTTGGAGAGCCAGCGCTCGGAATAGGCCTCGTACCAATAGGCGGCGCACAGGACAAACAGCGTCACGCAGAAAGCCAGCGCGATGAAGCTCGTCACCAGCGCGAGCACATAGCGCGCCCGCGGCTTGAGATGCAGCGGCAGGATGTCGACGTTGACGTGGCCGCGCGTCATCAGCACGTAGGGACTGCTGATGAAGGTGGCGGCGATCGTCAGATACGTCACCGCATCGATCTGCCAGATGGTGGTGAGATTGAAGATATAGCGTTCGATCACCATGTCGCAGATGATCAGCACGGCGGCGGCGATGAAGAACGCGCCCACCACTCCCGCGACGCGGGACACGAAGGTCACCGCGCTAATAAAGCCGTCCATAGGAATGATTCCGAGGTCGTTGGAGAGACCGGCAATAGGCATCAGGCCGCGGCCGGCGGCACGCGCCACCGGCCGCGCCGCGTGGCGCTATTTCACCGCGAGGGCTTCGTCGATCAGCTTCTGACCGTTCGGCACGGCCTTGGCGAACTCGGCGTAAGCCGTCTTCTTCGCCACTTCGAGCCAGGCGGCGTAGTCGGCATCGCTCAGCGACACCACCTTAGCCTTGTGGTCCTCGAAGGCCTTGATCGCTTCCTGGTTGATGGCGTCGGCCTTGCTTTCGAAATAGGCCTCGGCCTTCTTGCCGGCGGCGAGGATCGCGTCCTGCTGCTGCTTGTTGAGCTTGTCGAAGCTCTTCTTCGACATCAACATCGGCTGGTACATGAACCAGAGCGCGTTATCGCCCGGCGCCGTCAGGCAGTCGGCGACTTCATAAAGACGCATGGAGTTGAAGGTCGACAGGCTGGTGTCGGTACCGTTCACGACGCCGGTCTGGAACGCATTGTAGATTTCGTTCGACGGCGGCGAGACGATGCTCGCGCCGGCGGCTTCCCACATGCCGGCGAAGGTCGGACCGGCGGCGCGGAATTTACGCCCCTTCATGTCGTCCGGCTTGACGATGCAGCCACCTTTGGACGCGACGCCGCCGGCGAACCACGCATCCGACAGCACGATCACGCCGCGCTTCTCGATCTCTGCGCGCACGTCCTTCATGAACTGCGACTTGTTGATGCGCTTGGCGCGCTCCTGGCTGCGGATCAGACCCGGCATCAGCGTCGCCGAGAACACCGGCACCTTGCCGCTCGCGTAGTCGAGCGGGAACAAGGTGATGTCGAGCTGGCCGTTGGCGGTGGCGTTCCACTGGTCGTTGGGCTTGAACAGCGAGGCGCCGGGATAGACCTGCACCGTGACGCCGAGATTGGACGCCGCCATCTCCTTGGCGAGCATCTGCACCATGTCGTCGCGGACGTCCCCCTTGCCGCCCGGGAATTGGTGCGAAGCCCGGAGCGTCACCTGCGCTTGGGCCGAGACGGTCAGCGCGGCCGCAGCGAGCGTGCCGAGGAGAAGCTTGGTCAGTACCTTCATGTCGTGTTTCCTACCGATGATTTTTTTATGCCGTTGCCAGCCGCAATTGCAGGTCACGGCAAGATAGCGGATTTCGCGCACTTGAGGCCACCTTAGCGGCCGATCTGTCATTGTGCCATGCGAAATCGCCAGGTTTCGCCCGCAAGCCCATGGCGAGAATGAATTTTCGCCGCTCTGGTCAGGGCCGGAACGAGGTTTTATAAACCGGCCGCGCCGGGGCTTCGGCGTTTCCTAGATGGAGTTTTCTCGATATGGAAAAGCCGCTGGCGGGCCTCCGCGTTCTCGAACTTGCCCGCATCCTGGCCGGTCCCTGGGCGGGACAATTGCTCGCCGACCTCGGCGCCGACGTCATCAAGGTGGAGCGCAAAGGCGCCGGTGACGATACCCGCGGCTGGGGTCCGCCCTTCGTCGAGGGCAAGGACGGCAAGCACATCGGCTCGGCGTATTTCCATGCCGCCAACCGCGGCAAGCGCTCGATCGAACTCGATTTCGAAAGCGACGAGGGGCGCCGCATCGTCCGCAAGCTCGCCGCCAAGTCGGATGTGCTGATCGAGAACTTCAAGGTCGGCGGCCTCGCCAAGTTCGGCCTCGACTACAAGAGCCTGAAGGACGAGTGCCCGCGGCTGATCTACTGCTCGGTCACCGGCTTCGGCCAGGACGGCCCCTATGCCAAACGCGCCGGCTACGACCTGATGGCGCAGGGCATGGCCGGGCTCATGGACCTCACCGGCACGCCGGACGGCGAGCCCACCCGCATCGGCATTCCCGTCTCCGACATTTTCACCGGCGTTTATTCGACCGTCGGCATCCTCGCCGCGCTGCAGGCGCGCGAGAAAAGCGGCAAAGGCTGCTACGTCGATACGGCGCTGGTCGACTCCACCGTCGGCGTGCTGTCGAACCAGGCGCTGAATTATCTCGTGTCGGGCAACATCCCCAAGCGCATCGGCAACGCCCACGCCAACATCGTGCCGTATCAGGTCTTCCCGACCGCCGACGGCTACGCCATCGTCGCCACCGGCAACGACAGCCAGTACGTCAAATTCTGCAACGTGCTCGGGGCGCCCGAGCTCGCGCAGAACCCGGAGTACAAAGATAACGTCGGCCGCATGAAGCACCGCGAAGTGGTCATCGGCAAGTTGTCCGAATTGACCGCGCGCATGAAGCGCGATGACCTTCTCGCGAAGCTCGAGGCGCAGGGCGTGCCGGCCGGGCCGATCAACAATCTCGAGCAGGTGTTCAACGATCCGCAGGTCGTGCATCGCGGCATGAAGCTCGAATTGCCGAGCGACGCGGCCAAGGCCGGCAAGATTCCGGGCGTGCGCACGCCCATCGTCTTCGACGGCTGGCGCGCGGCGAGCGAAAATCCCGCGCCGCTGCTCGGCCAGCACACGGACGACATCCTCAAGGAGATCGGGGAGGCGTAAGGACCGGTCGCGACCTGACCTACGTCAATGCCGGCCCGCGTCGGCGCGTCATAACGGCCTTCGTCGATCACAAGGAGGCGCCGATGCGGCTGCGCACCCTAGCCCTGATGCTGACGGCTGCCATTGGCACGCCGGCGACGGCGGCCGACGATCTCTACACGCGCTACTTTGCCGGCGCCGCCGCCGGCAAACCCTGCTACGCGCGCACCTACGACGACGCGCATCTCAAGGCGCATCCGAAGCAGCAGGTGCGGCGCATCGAGATCGACTTCGACGTCAACGAGCGCTCCGACCCGCCGGCCAAGAACAGCGCGGCCAATTTCCAGGCCGGGATCGGCTTCATGCTGAAGCGCTCGCGCGAATGGTATGGTCAGGCGCTGGTCTGCAACCAAGCCGGCGATCACTTCGAATGCTACCTTGAGGCTGACGGCGGCACGTTCAACCTTTATCCACGCGGTGAGGCCCTGCGGCTCGAAATCACGGGCGGTCCGTCCTCGGACATCCACACCGAGGGCGCAAAGGATTTCGGCGAGTTCGGCGGGCCCGGCACCGACGATCGCGTGTTCATTCTGCCCCGCGCCGACCGCAAGCTCTGCGACGCGGCGAAGCCGAACTAGAGCGCCTCACCAGGTCAACGTGCGGGCATTCTCGGCGAAGATGAAACCCTGGGTGAAGCCGGGCTTACCCATCTGCACGCCGGGCACGAGGTCTTCCAGCTTCAGCCCGAACTCGGCCATGCACGGCCCGCACATCAGCACGACGCCGCCATCGCGGATGAAGTCGGCGATGATGTCACGCGGGATGCGCTGCATCGACGGCTTCTTCTCCTGCTCGCCCTTCATCGATGCGAGCGTGACGGCATCGAGGTTGAGAAACACCGCGACCGGATGCCCCATCTTCAGCGTCGCGTGGGCGAAATGCAGGCCCATCCAGCCGCGCCAGCTATCGCCCGTCGTCATGTTGATGAACAGCGGATTCTTCTGCGGCGCGCTCGCCGCGAGTTGATCCGCATCGTGCGCCCGCCCGGGCGGCATGGCAAAGGCAAGCGCAAAGCCGAGCGCAAGCCCGCACATGAAAACGATCGATTTTCGCATGACGTACTCTCCCGTCGAGCCGGCGCGCCATGCTGACATGTTTCATGCCGGCCCGAAAAGCGGCGCGCCAATCGATCCGGAATGCGACGGTCACGTCGTGTCCCCCGTGATGCGGCTTGTTACGACGCGCAGCAGGAAGGAACAATCGACTCTCAGGAGGCCCTGGCGACGAACGATCGGTCGCGCGCTCTGATGCCTTCCATCGCCTCGTGGATATGGCGGCGCAGACTTTCGAGATCGTAGGGCTTTTGCAAGACGACGAAGCCTTGGTGCACCGCGTCCTGCGCGCTGGCGCTGTAGCCGGTGGCGAGCAATACCGGGATTCCCGGGAACCGGTGATTGATCTCGCGCGCGAGCTCCAGTCCGTTCATGCCGCCCGGCATGAGGATGTCGGAAAATACGAGATCGACATCGGCATCGAGCCTGAGCGCCGCGATCGCAGCTTGACCGTTGGCGACGCTGCGCACGCGATAGCCCAGTTGGCGGAGATAGCCGGCACCCACATCGGCGACGTCGGCATTATCTTCGACCAGCAGCACCGTGCCGGACGTGCCCGTCGGCGCTTGCGCCGGCGCCGCCACGACCTCGTCCTCCGGCGCCTCCGCGCTGCGCGGCAGATAGAGCGTGATGGTGGTGCCGCGCCCTTCGACGCTCGATACCGTGGCGGTGCCGCCCGACTGCTTGGCAAAGCCGTAGACCTGGCTGAGGCCGAGCCCGGTGCCTTTGCCGACTTCCTTTGTCGTGAAGAACGGTTCGAAAACACGCGGCAGGATGTCCGCCGGAATGCCATGCCCGGTGTCGGCGACGCGGATCGCGACGAAGTCGCCCGACAAGCCCTCCTCGCTCGCCTCGCCCTTCAGCGTCACGGGCTTGGCGCGAATGGACAAGGTGCCGCCGGTCGTCATCGCGTCCTTGGCGTTGACCGCGAGATTGAGGATCGCCAGCTCGAACTCGCCCGGATCGACGCGCGTAGCGCATACGCCGTCCGGCACGTCGACCTTGATTTCAATGTCGGTGCGCAGCGAGCGCGTCAGCAGTTCGCGCAGGACCGGCAGACGCTGCGATAGATCCACCACCTCCGGCGTCAACGTCTGCTGACGCGAATAGGTGAGCAACTGGCGCGTCAGCGTTTCACCACGCTGGGTGGCCGTCACGATCATGTCGAGCAGACGGGTATGTTTGCTGTCCGTGAGCTCATTGCGCAGCCGCTGCACACTGCCGCTGATGATCATCAGCAGGTTGTTGAAGTCGTGCGCGACGCCGCCGGTCAACTGGCCAATGGCCTCCAGACGCTGTGCCTGCCGCAAGGCGCCCTCTGCCATCTCACGGCGGTCGGCTTCGTCGTAGAGCCGGCGCGTACGGCCGAGCGCCAGCGCGAGACCGGCATAAAGGAAGGCCGTCAGCGGCAGGCCGAAGGTCAGATGGCTGGTCATGTAGCGCAGCCATTCGCCGGTAATCGCCGAGGATTCGACGCCGGCCAGCACATACAGCGGAAAGCCGCTGAGTTTCCGGTAGCCGATCCTGCGCTCGACATGGTCCAGCTGGGATTCGGTCGTGTAGATCTTGCGGTCCTCGCCCTGCCCGATGCCCTGGCGCAAACGACTGTTGGGATCGAGCGCCACGCCGCGATTCTGGAGCACCGGATAACGCGCGAGGAAACTCCCGTCATCCCGCGCCAGGGCGAAATAGTTGCCCTCGCCCGTGCTCATCCGGGCATAGAAGCCTTCGAAATAGCTCGGCAGCACCGAGACCACCATAATGCCGTTGAACGCGCCGTCATCCGACGGCCGCGGCCGCGACAGCGCGAAGAACGGGCCGATCGTCCCGTTCGTCCCCGGCGCTTGAATTCGGCTCACATAGGTTCCCGTCGCGCCGTTCTGCGGCACCTTGAAGTACTCGCGATCGGAATAGTCGCGGTCGCGCGGCGCCGGATAGCGGTTCGACATCACCAGCGGATGTCCGTCGCGATCGACGATCATAATGTCCTGGAGCTGCGGCAGCGCCTCGACGATGTGCTTGAGGCGATCGTGCAGCATGCTCTCGTTGATGCGGACATCGTCGTCGGACATGCCGCGGACGATCTCGTCCACCTCCGCGAAGGAGCGCTCGATCGTCTGCAACACCTTGAGAGCGTGCTCGTGCAGGATGTCGAGCGACCGGTCGATGCGTTCGTCGGTGACGCGCTCGATGTTGGTGTGGCTCACCCAGGCCGTGAACGCGAACAACAGCGCCGGCAGCACCAGCGATGCCGCCATCATGAACTTGAGCAGTCTTATGGCTGCGTTGCGCGCGGACAACATGAGCGGCGGCAGACCCCCTGCAACGACGATATCGCCCCATCCTTGGGAGACTCAAGGACAACTCATCCGAGCGATGGAACTGAATTGAGACAAAAAAGAATCGAACCCACAGCACTGCCGCGCTGCAGGTGGAACTTTGCGTCGCTGATGTTAGGGACGTTGGCGGTTTTTTCGTGGCCGCCGGGTGACGGGCATGTAACGCGCGGCAGGGCCTTAAGCCCCGCCGCGCATTAAGGTCACTCTGCGCCTTGCGTCTCGAGAACCGGCACCAGCGGCTTCTTGGGCCCCCGGATGCGGACGTAGATCTGCAGACCGATCAGCAGCACGCACAGGAACACGAACACCGCGGAGATGGGTCGCTCGACGAACACCCCGAGGTCGCCACGCGAGATGAGCATGGCGCGGCGGAAGTTCTCCTCGAACCGCGGTCCGAGCACGAAGCCGAGCAGGATCGGCGCCGGGTGGAAGCCGAGGCGCAGCAACACGTAGCCCAACGCGCCGATGACCGCCGTCTCGCCCACCTGGAACATGTCGTTGTTGGCGGCATAGACGCCGATGCACACGAAGAACATCGCGCTGGAGTAGAGATACTTGTACGGGATCGTCAGCAGCTTCACCCACACGCCGATCAGCGGCACGTTGAGGATGACCAGCATGATGTTGCCGATCCAGAAGCTGGCCACCAAGCCCCAGAAGATATCCGGATGCTCCTTGATGAGCTGCGGACCCGGGACGATACCCTGAATCATCAGCGCGCCGAGCAGCAGCGCCATCACGGCGTCGCCGGGAATGCCGAGGCTCATGGTCGGGATGAAGTCGCCCTGCACCGACGAGTGGGTGGACGCCTCGGGGCACACCACGCCTTCGATCATGCCGGTGCCGAACTTCTCCGGTGTCTTGGATATCTTCTTTTCGGTCGCGTAGGCGACGAAGGAAGCGATGGTCGGGCCGGTGCCAGGGATGAGCGAGCACAAGCTGCCGATCAACGTGCCGCGGAACATCGGCGCGATCGTGCGCTTCATTTCCTCCTTCGACGGCCGCATGTCCTTCAGGCCGACCTTGGCGTACTTGGCGTTGACCGTCGACACCTGGTTGACGCTGTTCATGAACTCGCCGATGCCGAACAGACCGAGCGCGAGCGCGATCAGTTCGATGCCGTCGTCGAGATGGGTCATGCCGAAAGTGAAGCGCTCGGCGCCGGTCTCGATGTCGGTGCCGACGATGCCGAGCATCAGGCCGAGCACGGTCATCGCCACGCCCTTGAGCGGCGACCCGCGCGCCAGCGTCGAACCGGCGAGCAAGCCGAGCAGCATCAGCGAACAGATCTCCGCGGGGCCGAACTCCATCGCCACCCGCACCAAGACGGGCGCGAGGAAGATCATCTCGGTGATGCCCCACGACGCGCCGACGAAGGACGCGAAGACCGTGGCGCCGAGGGCGGCGCCGCCGCGCCCCTGCTTGGTCATCGGGAAGCCGTCGAGACACGTCACCGCATGCGGTGGGTGACACGGCAGATTGAGCAGAATCGAGCAGATGGCGCCGCCGTACTGCGCGCCGTACATGACGCCGGCGAGCATCAGGATGGCGCCGACCGGCTTAATGCCGAAGGTCAGCGGCAGAAGAATCGAAATGGTCGCGAGCGGACCCATGCCCGGCAACACGCCGACCATGTTGCCGACCAGCACGCCAACGAAACACCAGACGATGTTGTGCGGCTCGAGCGCAACGCCGAAGCCATACCAGAGATCTGTGAGCGCCGTACCGATCACTTAGCCTCTCCATTCAAGCACGGGCATCGGGATCTGCAGTATGTAGTGAAAGAGTCCCACGCCGAACACGGTAATGATCAGAGACAGCACGACCGCCTGCTTCCACGTCATACTGCGGTCACCCATCGCGGCGACAAACACGCAAGCGAAGGTCGCGGGCGCGAGCCCGCCGTAGCTGCCGAACAACATGAAGGCCAGCGGCGAGACCAGAATGCAGCCCCAAGCGAACCATTCCGGGTTCTCGGGCAGAATGTCTTCGTCCTCGCCTTCGCCAGCCGCCAGCGCCGTGCAGGCGATGGCAATGCCGAGACCGATCAGGATGACGCCGAGCACCGTCGGCAGAAATCCCGGTCCCATATGCATCAAGGTCCCGAGCCGATAGCTCGGACCTTTCAAGGCCATTACAAGGCCAAACAGGATCATCAAGCCGCCGGCATAGAAGTCGCGCTTGCGAATAAGGTTCGCGACCAGATCCGAGGCAGAACCGTGCTTTGATTCAGAACGCAGGGCCGTTCTCCCAACCACAAATTTTCTTCACGCAGGACGCGATTAAAGCGAGCATTAGTGCCGTGAGAACGCACAATCAATGCTATGTGCCGCGCGATCAACGCCGCTTTCGCGCGCCGCGCGCAGGGAGGTACTACTAAGCGCACGCAGCGATGCTTTTATTTTCAAACCGCTTAGCCAGGTGATATGAACTAAAGTATAGGGCGCACATTTACGGATAAAAAAATTGGGAGCAGGACCAAATTTTGCGTTGCACGACCGCCGGAAGCCTCGTTCGATCGCGCCAAATTGCTAGAACCCGCCGCCATGACAGCCACGCCCCCGACCATCGCCTTCATTGTTCCGTGCTACAATGAGGAGGCCGTGCTGCCGCACACACTGGCGCGGCTCATCACGGACATCGACAGTCTGGTCGCCGGGCAGAACATCGCGGCGGCGAGCTACATCCTGCTCGTCGACGATGGCAGCCACGACCGCACCTGGTCTCTGATCGAGGAGGCGTCCCAGGCGCATCCCGGCCGGGTGCAGGGCCTCAAGCTCTCGCGCAATGTCGGCCATCAGAACGCGCTGCTCGCCGGGCTGCTCACCCAGATCGGCAAGGCCGACGCGACCATCTCTCTCGACGCCGACCTGCAGGACGACGTCTCGATCATCGCCAGGATGATCGAGCACTTCCGCCGCGACCCGGCCGAGATCGTCTTCGCGGTGCGCAAGGAGCGGTCGAGCGACAGCCTGTTCAAACGCGGCACGGCCGGACTCTATTACCGAATCCTCAATTGGCTCGGCGCCGACATCATCCCGCATCACGCCGATTTCCGCCTGATGAGCGACCGGGCACTGCGGGCGCTATCGCAGTACGGCGAAGTGCACGTGTTCCTGCGCGGGCTGGTGATGCAACTCGGCTATAAAACCGCGGTCGTCGAGTTCGAGCGGCTGCCGCGGCTGCACGGCGAGACGAAATACACGCTGCAGAAGATGCTGCGGCTCGCCATCGACGGCATCACCTCGCTGTCGGTCAGGCCGATCCGGCTGATCGCGCTGCTCGGCGTGATCCTGTTCTTCATCTTCCTCGGCATGAGCGTGTGGGTATTCTGGACCTGGCTCGCCGGACACACCGTGCAGGGCTGGACGTCGGTGATGCTGCTGTTCCTGCTCATCGCCGCGTTCCAGACCTTCGCGCTGGCCGTGATCGGCGAATATGTCGGCAAGATCTATTTCGAGGCGAAGTCCCGCCCGCGTTACATCGTCGAGAAAGAGACAGGTACGAAAAGCGACAACGGTTAAATGTCGCCCGCTGCCTTTGTCGGTCGTCCCCGCGAAGGCGGGGACCACATACGCTGTGTCTTCTTAAGTCTTACCGCTCCGTCCCGCCCATCACACAGCCCGGCGGCATCCGCGAGAACTTCACGACGAGAATGCCCCCCGCGTCCATCACCGCGCCACCGGCTTGCGCGACGCGTTCGGCGAGCGCGACCAGGCACGCGTCCTGCCGCGTCACAAAGGCGAGCGGTCCGTCGCGGCGCGCCGGCGTCAGCGCGTTGCGATTGACGGCGGCATAGGTGAACTCATGCGCAGCCGTGTTGAGCACGTCGGGCCGCGACGACACAATCGCGCGGCGCGCGAAATACTGTTCGAGATCGCTGGTAACGGCGACGCCGGCGTCCTTCGGAATAAGCGCGATAGCCTGCGCCACCGCGGCCCGGTCGACCACGCTCGCGAGCGCGATATAGCGTGAATACGAGAGGTAGATCGTCGCCGGCCCCGCGATCAGACTGACGCACAACACCGCCGTCCAGTAGCGCCGCATCAGCTCCGGCCGCGCGATCCGCAGCGTGCCGAAGGTCGCGCAGACACCGAGCACAGTCACCGGCAGCATCACGTGCCAGGTGACGAGCTTGGCGTACGGCACTTGTCCGATCAGCAACAGGTCGGGGCCGAGCATCGCCAGGAACGGCCACACGGCCAGCGCCGGCAGAAAGGCCAGGCTGTAGCCGACGCCGATGGCGATCTCCGGCAGCGTGTAATCAAAGTGCGGATTGAGATGCAGCACGTCGTTGACGAAGGTCCATACGCGGCCGACATTGCGGTTCTCGACGCCGGTAATCAGCGGCACGCCCTTCGACGCGATCACGAAGACAGCGAGCGAAATGGCGATCGTGATCAGGCCCAGCTTGCGCCGCGATGTGAACAGCGCGAGGCATGTGCCGAGGATCGCACCGTAGCCGGGGACGTTCTCCTTCACGCCAAGGCCGAGCAGCAGCGCGAGATAGAAAACGCCGTCGCGCCGCGTGGCCAAGGCCCAACCGGCACAGGCCGCCATCGGCGCCAGCAGGCAATCGGGCTGGAAGCCGTAAACGATGCTGATGGTCGGCCACAGGATGCCGGGGCTCAGCGCATAGCTGAAGGCGATGAGCGCCGCGAGCCGCCGGTCCTGCAGCAGATGCAGCGCGGTCGCGTGAATGAACAACGCCGCGACGATGACGCAGCCGCCGTGCAGCAAGAGCAACATCGCCTCGCCTTGCGTCTGCGGCAGAACATCGTAGACCGCTGCGAGCAGCATCAGCAGCGGCGCGAAGTGCTCGTTGAGATAGCTCGGATAGCCGAACTGGATCAGCCGGTCGTGGCTGAGCATCCAGAGGTCGCGGAAGTTCGTGTTCCAGAACGAGTTGTTATAGAAAGCCCAGTCGTTCATCAGCACATTGGCGCGCCATAGCGCGAACTTCGCCGCCATGATCGCGGCGTAGAGAACGACTAATCCGAACAGGAACAGGAAGGTGCTGCGGCGGTCGGCTTGCGGCGTCAAAGCTTGCGGCGTCAAAGCGGTCTACTCCACCGGCCTGCAGGCCGAAGTCTTGCGATCGATGATCACGTCTGCCCAGAAGGAGCGCGGACTGCAATACATCACGTTGTCGCCGCCCCGGCAGTCGTTGCCCTCCTCGGCGGCGTCGCCGATCCGGATGCGGAGTTGCCGGCCCTCGGCCGTGATGCGGATGGTGCAGCGCGGCTTGCCTTCGCCATCGCCATCCGCCCGCAGGACGATGGCACCGTTGCCCGGCTCCTGCTTGAGATCGCCAAGGCCGATGGCGCAGCCCTGCTCGTCGCCGTCCTCAGCCTTTGCCCGTTGCGACAGGTTGAACCGCCGCACGCGCCCCGCGCGAACGGCGAGTGTCACATCGTAACGGTAGCGATAGCCGAACCGCCGGTCGGTCTTGCGGGCGGTACAGACGATGTCCGCCCGCGACAGAGCGGGGTCGGCACCGCGCGGCGCCGCATGAGCCGAAGCGGAGGCCATCAGCAGGCCAGCGAGCGGCCAAGCTGGAGACATGAGCCGAGCGGCGTGTAGCCGAAAAGTCACACCTACTTTCAATTGCATTGGCCGAGTTATCCCCCGTTTTAGCCACCGCCCGACTCAGCTAGCGATTGCATCGCGGCGAATCAGGTTGGGGGCCACACCATGAGCTTGCACGAAGCTGACCACCGTGGGCGGGCATTGCGGGAGACGGAGCAGCCTTTCTACGAGCCGGACAAGCCGAAAAACCTGATGACGCCGGCGCGTCAGGCGGCCCTCGCCGCCCTCGAGCGGGAATTCCACGATCTGCTCACCGCACGATCCTAATTTCTTTCGCGCGGACAACGGCTTGGGGTAAGGTGGACGGGCGTTGCACCGCCCCTGGACCCGCGCATGGATACCGACGCCCTCCGCCGACTGCATTATGTCGCTGCCATCGCCTGCGGCTTGTTCGCCGCGCTGGCGGTGCACATCCTGTTGACAGTGCTCGGCGTCGGCCTGGATCAGGTGCTGCGCGATGCGGCCGCGGCCAAAGGGCATCAATTCGTCTCGGCCCTCGCCTGGTGGGCGATCGCCGCGGCCGGCTTCATTGGCGGCTGGGGCGCCGGCATCTATCTCATCGCCGCGGCGCGCGAGCGCACCTTCGTCTATCGCCTGGCGCAGCGCTTTCTCATCGCGATTGTCTTTGCGGTTGCGACCGTCGGCGGCGTGATGAGCAAAGTCGGCAACGTCGGCGGCACCATCGATGTCGTCGCCAGCCTCTCCGCGCTTAGTTTGGGCCTGATCTGCGCCTTCTGCGGCGCGCGGCTCGCTTATCTCAACGCCGAACAGGTGTAGCGCGCACGCTGTTCAAGCCCGCGGCCATGTCGGCACGTCGTGACGCTTCCGCTCGATGCGGTCGGCCACCTCGGTCCAGGCCGTGAGACCTTCCACGTCGCCTCTCCGTTCGAAGGCCTTCGCCGCTTCGCGCGCCGCTTTCGTCGCATTAACCCCGTGCCGCGCCGCCCAGAAGCGCGCGTACATCTCGATCGCTTCGTCGTGCGTAATCCACATCCGATACCGCCCTTTCCATCGTCATGGCAGCCAACGCCGAATCGGCCGCGGCTGCATTGCGGCCGATCAATCTCGTTGCGATGTGCGACAGTAACGTTTCAATCGCCGCCGCCGGACAGCTGCGAACACAAAAACTTTTTTGTCTTTGCGGTGGCGGGTCGGCGATTTGCGCCGATCGCGGACAGCTTAACGCGCGCGCGCCCGCCCGGAGCTCCCCGCCGCATTGCGGGAGCGGCCCGCGGACGCCTTCGCGGATTTGAGCGGCTCGCGCTGCGGCGCGCGCGGCCTCCCCGCGTCGAGTTCCGGCAAATCGTCGCCGATGTCGAGCGCCAGCAGATAGTCGGACCCGGCGCGGATCACATGCTCGGCCGCCAACGTCGCCGCGAGCCGCTCGTCGCCGTCGATGATGGCACGGAGAATGCCGGCATGTTCCTCCCACGCGCGGCGCTGTTGCGAAGGATCCGTCGGCGAGAACAGGATGGCCGTGCGTTCGCGCAACCGCTTGAGAAGGTCGCCGAGCACCGTGTTCTGCCCCGCCAGCGCCAGTTCGCGATGGAACTGTTGATTGAGATCGCTGAGCAGGTCGAAGCGGCCCTGCGACACCGCCTGCGAGCCCTTGTCGAGCACGGCCTCGATGCGCTTGATCACCTCTTTGTCGTGACGGCGCGCCGCCAGCCTGGCGTTCTGGCCTTCGAGCAAGGCGCGCACCTCGATGGTCTCGCGGGCCTCGTGCATCGACATGTCGGCGACCGACGCGCCGCGGCGGGCGCTGACCTCGACGAGGCCCTCCGATGCCAGCACACGGATGGCCTCGCGAACGGGATTGCGCGACACGCCGAGCTCTTCGGCTAGACGGCCCTCGACCAACCGTTCTCCCGGGAGCAACCGCCGGGTGAGGATGCGTTGGCGCAGTTCGTCGACGACCTTGCCGTGCAGCGACGGGGTGTCCTCACCCAGGCGCCGCTTCACCGTTCCTGTCTTCGAGACCATAGCCAGAGAACTATCCTCGCCCCCTGCCGCGACATGGGGCCAAACCGCCGACGAATCTCGGCTCGCCATTAAAGTATAGCCGAGAACGCGGCCAACCGCGTTTCGCGGCCCTTCTTAACGGGGCCGATTGGCTCGCGGCAAGTCCGCTGAATACCGCATCGGCGCGCAGGCGGCGCTCAACTGGACGGTTCCGCCGACGCCGGCCTGACCGGCGCGGATGCGGCCGGCCGCGGCTGCCACGACACGCTGACATCGCCTTTCAGGAAGGTCTGACACGCCATGCGGTAGCCCTCCTTGAACTGCTCCTCGGTCAGATGCTTGCGCTCTTTCGGCTTGACCCCGTCGGTATTCTCGATGCCCTGCTCGATCTTGCATTTGCAGGTGCCGCAAATGCCGCCGCCGCACTTGAAAGGGATACCGCCCTGCTCGCGCAGGGACACGCGCAACAGATTGCTGTCTTCCGGCGCGGTGACGACCTTGCCGCCATTCGTCAAAAACGTGACCTGGATCATCGTGTCGTCATCCGTGACGTCCGGCTTACTGCGCCGCGACGTCGGTCTTGCGCAGCACCGTTTCCATGTGACCGAACGTGGTCAGGTGCTTGATCTCGTTGAAGGCCCCCTCCACGCTCTCGAACTTCTCGAGAAACTTCGAGGGCACGTCGTTGACGATCGCGGTGTCGTCCTCGACCACGCGGATCTTGGCGCGCTCGTCCAGCAATTCGGCGATGACGAAGTGCGCCTTCTTGGTGCCGTAGAAGAAGTAGTCGTAAGCCTCCAGCGGGCGCACGCCATCGTGGATCACGGTCTTGAACTGACCGGGCTTGCTGGTGAGGATGACGTACACGGGCAGACTCCTCTCTACTCGGCGGCGCCGGAACGGACCGCGGGCGCCGGCAGCAGCGGCTTGATCGGGTCCTTGTCCTGGAACAGTTCGACGTCCTCGTTGACCCAAAGCTGGCAGATCAGGCGATAGCCTTCCTCCAGCCGCGGGCCGAGCCGCTCCTGCTCTTTCCAGTTCGGCGGCGGCAGATGCTCCGCGCCCTTGAGGACGCGGCAGGCGCACTTCGCGCATTTCCCCATCCCGCACCCGTAGCGCAGGTTGGGATAGGGAAAGCGCTTGATGCCCGCCATCACCACGAGATTGGTGTTCGCGTTGACCTCGCCTTCGTAGGTCTGGCCATCGCGATGCAGGACGATCTTCGGCACGTCAGGCGACCTTGCGCTCCACGGCCTCGAGCTCGCTCAGCGGCAGTTCCTGGGCGACATAGTCCCAGTAGAGCGCCGTCGTGTAGAGCAGACGCATCTGTGCGCCGATCTCGCATATCTTCAGGCAGCGCTGCTGAAGATCGACCGTGTCGGCATGTTCCAGCACGATCTGATAGCCGCGCTCGCCATGAATCTCGTCCGAGACGATGTGCAGATCGAAGAACTCGACCTCGGCGTCGGTGAACTTGTACTTCTCGCGCAGCGTCGGCGTCTGCTTGCGGTAGATCGACGGCACCTGCGATTCGAGGCCGACCACGAGGGCCGCGACGGCGACGATCGGGTCTTCGCGCATGGCAACCGAATAACACCAGCTCTGCAGGCCGCGGGTCGTCGGCGACATGTTGTCCGGATCGGTGACGCGGGCGCGGGTGGTGCCGCAGGCTTCGGCGAAACGGATCAGGAGATCGGTGTGGCGGTCGCCGCCGATCTCTTCTTCATACATGTTCGCGAGCAGGAAGTCCTTCGCCTCGGTGTAGCGCTCCGGCATGCGCGCATAGATGTAAGCGAGATAATCCGCGAAGGGACCGACATAGTGATAGTGGTTCTCGGCCCAGCGCGCGAGATGCGCGCGCGAGAGCTTGCCGCTCGCCCAGGCGATGCTGAAGGGCGCCTTGTTGGCGCTCTTGCCCTTGATGGCGTTTTCGAGCGCGGAGCGGAATTCGACCTTGTCCATCAATCCTGACATCTCGTGGCTCTCCCTGCCGATTTAAGGAATAATGACCTAGACGGATACGCGTGCGATCCGTCCTTCTGATACATTTGGTATACAATCCTGAACGGCTGTCAACGCCGAACTGCGCCGTGTCCGCAGTTCCATCATCAGGACGATGACACCGCAAGCGCTCAATAAATAGCGCATTAATGCGCATTTTATGGGCGGCGCCGGAGTTTTCGTGTCGTTTCAGGCAAAAACGCACCAAATCGCGCTGCTCTGATTTTAGCATTGCAAGTGCGCATACAGTATACAATCATGACAGGCGCAAGGCGAAAACAATGCGGCACAGCCGCGATGGCCTTTCTTGGGGGAGAGCTTTGACATCACACATCGCAATTAGCGCGGCGCACTGGGTCTATCTGGCCGGCGTGGTCGCCATTGTCGTCACGATGATCCTGCGCACGAACGTGGTCGTGCCATCGATCATCGCCACGTTCCTGGTCGCGCTCGCCTGGACGCACAATCCGGTCGGCGCGCTCGGCAGTATCTTCAACGCCAGTTTCGTGGCCGCCAAGGAGCTGTTCAACATCTTCCTGGTGATCGCGCTGATCACCTCGCTCCTGAATTCGCTGAAGACGCTCGGCTCCGACGTGCGCATGGTCAAGCCGTTCCGCGCCATTATGACCAACGGTCACTCGGCCTTCTTCATCCTCGTCGCCATCACCTATGTGATCTCCCTGTTCTTCTGGCCGACGCCGGCGGTGCCGCTGGTTTCGGCGGTGCTGCTGCCGGCCGCCATCGTCGCCGGCCTGCCGCCGCTCGCCGGCGCGGTTGCGATCGCGATCGCCGGTCAAGGCATGGCGCTGTCGTCGGACTACGTGATCGGCGTCGCGCCCGGCATCAGCGCCAAGGCGGCTGGCGCAGCCGCCAACGCTGCCCTCGTGGCCGATCGCGCGCTCGTGCTGTCGCTCATTACCGGCGGCGTGGCTCTGGCCATCGCCTACTTTTCGCTGCGCAAGACCATCGTTCCTGGCAGCGAAGCCTTGCTTGTGCGTTGGCAGCAGCAGTCGGGCGACGGCGAAAGCGCCCGGCTCGAAGCGGAAGGCTCATTCGACAAGGCCGAGATCGCGCGCGCGACCGGTTACGAGTTGCCGCCGTCCCCCTCGGACGCTCTGCGCAAGCCGAGCACGCCCGCCGAGCTCAAGCGCGAACGCTGGTCCAAGTTCTTCGCCATCTTGGTGCCGATCGGCTTTGCGCTGGTCATCGCCGTGATGATCCTGCCCAAGCTCGGCATGGGCGTCGCCGATCTCAAAGGCGGCGACGCGGCCGCGCTGGTCGGCGGCATGGGCGCCGCGCTGATGCTGTTCGCCACTTTCGCCGCCGAAGGCTGGCGCAAGAGCTTCGACGTCTGCGCCGACCACATCACCGACGGCTTCGTCTTCGCCTTCAAGGCCATGGGGTCGGTGCTGCCGATCGCCGGCTTCTTCTTCATGGGCGCGGGCGGCGAGATGACCGCCGGCATCCTCAACATCCCGGCGGCGCAATCGCCCGCGCTGCTGTTCGATCTCGTGCAGGCCGGTCAGCACTGGATTCCGCAAAGCCACGTCCTGGTCGGATTCGGCGTGCTGATCGTCGGCATGATCACCGGCATCGACGGCTCGGGCTTCTCCGGCCTGCCGCTGACAGGCGCCCTGTCCGGCGCGCTGGGACCGACCGTCGGCCTGAACGTGAACACGCTGGCGGCCATCGGCCAGATGGGCGCGGTGTGGACCGGCGGCGGCACGCTGATCGCCTGGTCCTCGCTCATCGCGGTGGCCGGCTTCGCCCGCGTATCGGTGCTCGACACGGTGCGGGCACTCACCATTCCGGTGCTGGCAGGGTTGATCGTTTCCACCCTCTGCGCCGTGCTGTTCTTTGGCTAGCGAGACGAGGTCAGTACAACGATGAATGATGCCGGGTTGACGATGGTGCGCGCCGCTTCGGCGCGCACCGCCATTGAAGAGTTCAAGAACCATATCGGCGGAGAGTGGGTCGTAAGCCGCGCCAGCGATCGCTTCGACAACATCAACCCCGCCGATACGACCGACACCGTCGGCCGCTTCCAGGCGAGCAGCGCCGCCGACGCGGAAGCCGCCGTGCGCGCGGCCGCCACGGCCTTCGCGCCGTGGCGGGCAACGTCCATCTCCGCGCGCGCCAAGGTGCTCAACGGCGCCGCCGACTATCTCGAAAAGAATGCCGCGCGATTCGCCGAGGAAATGACGCGCGAAATGGGCAAGCCGCTCGGTCAGGCGAAGGACGAATTTCTGCGCTCGGCGCAATGCCTGCGCTTCTACGCGGTCGAGGGGCAGTCGTTCACCGGCGAGACATTTCCGAACGACGACGCCGACATGCTCGTTTACTCGCAGCGCGAGCCGCTCGGCGTCGTGACGGTGATCACGCCGTGGAATTTTCCGGTCTCAATTCCGGCCCGCAAGATCGCGCCGGCGCTCATCACCGGCAACACCGTGGTGTTCAAGCCCTCCTCCGACGCGCCGTTGAGCGGCTTGCGTCTGGCGGAAGCCTTCATCGCCGCCGGCATTCCGAAGGGCGTCTTGAACTTCATCACCGGCTCGGCCGGTGTCGTCGGCCCGGCGATCACCGCCGCGTCCGACGTCAAAGCGATCTCCTTCACCGGCTCGACCGCGGCCGGCGAGCAGATCCACCGCTCGGTCTCCTTCACCACGCGCACGCAGATGGAGCTCGGCGGCAAGAACCCGCTGATCGTCATGGAAGACGCCGACCTCGACAAAGCGGTCGATCTCGCGATCAAGGGCGGACTGTCGCTGAGCGGTCAGGCCTGCACCGGCACCAGCCGCATCCTGGTGATGAAGGACGTGAAGGCTGCCTTCACCGAGAAGCTCGTCGCCAAGGTGAAGACGCTGAAGATCGGCAGCGGCATGACGCCGGGGATGGATCTCGGCCCGATCGCCACCGCGCGCCAGCTCGAGACGATCCTGCGCTACATCGAAATCGGCAAACGTGAAGCGACGCTGCTGTGCGGCGGCGAACGCCTGACCGGTCCCGGCTACGACGGCGGCTATTACGTGTCGCCGGCCGTGTTCACCGACGTGACCCAGGAGATGCGGATCGCCCGTGAGGAGATCTTCGGCCCCGTGCTCGCCCTCATCGAGGTCACGAGCTATGCCGACGCCATCGCCAAGGCAAACGACACCGAATACGGCCTCTCCGCCGCGATCGCGACGCGCAACCCGCGCACCATGCACGACTTCGCGCGCGACATCGAGTCCGGCACGGTGAAGATCAACCGCACCACGACCGGCAATCTGATCAACGCGCCGTTCGGCGGCCTCAAGCGCTCCTCGACCTCGACGTTCCGCGAGTCGGGGCGCACCGGTCTGGAGTTCTACACGCAGATCAAGACCGTCTATCGCGGCTGCTGAGCGCAACGCCTTCGCATTCCGCCGTGCCGAGGCGCGCGGCGCATCGTTCTTTGGAAAGGAAGACCATGAAGACCTACGTCAAGCTTGAACTCGCCGAAGCCCGCGCGATGGTGGCGGCCGCCCTGCGCAAAGCCGCGGAGCTCAACGTGCCGGAGACGGTGTGCATCGCCGACGAAGGCGGCTATCCGCTTGCGCTCGAGCGCATGGATGGCGCGCGCATCACCGGCCCTCAGATCGCCTGGAACAAGGCTTTCACCGCCGCCGGCCACAAGCGTTCGACGCATCTGTTCAACGTGCCGCCAAACGGCCCGGCGCTGCCCGGCAATGAAGCCTTCGGCATCCAATGGAGCTTCGACGGTAAGTTCGCGGTGTTCGTCGGCGGCTATCCGATCGTGGTCGACGACCAGGTGATCGGCGGCGTCGGCCTGTCCGGCGGCAATGGCGAGCAGGACACCGCCTGCGGCGTCGCCGCCTTGCAGGCGCTACAGGACCTGCTCGGCAGCAAGCACAAGGTGATCGTGCAGGCCGACATCAAGAAGTAACTTCGCTCACGAGACAGCGGCGAGACACGATGGAAGCGCTCAAGACCGTATCGCAACAAAGTCTATCGGAAGCGTCGGCGACGAATTCGCCGGCGCTCCATCTCTCGCCGGAGGATTGGGCGCGGCTCAGCGCGGTCAATGCCCGCTGGAATGACGACATCGTCAAAAATCGTGCGGTCGTGCTCGAGGTCTACAGCCCTCTGGTGCGTCACCCCGAGAACGCGACGATCGCGCTGACGCGCGACATCGCTTACGGCACCGATCCGCGTCAGTGCCTCGACGTCTTCGCACCGCCCGGCGCCGAGAAGGCGCCGGTGTTGGTGTTCGTGCATGGCGGCGCTTTCACGCGCGGCAGCAAGAGCGTCAACGGCGACATCTACGACAACGTGCTCTACTGGTTCGCGCGCCAGGGATTCATTGGCGTGAACATCGAATACCGGCTGGCGCCGGCCGCGCCCTTCCCCGCCGGCGCGCAGGACACGGCGCTCGCCGTGGACTGGATCGCCGCCAACATCGCGCGCTACGGCGGCGATCCGGATCGCATCGTGCTGATGGGTCATTCGGCGGGCGGCAGCCACGTCGCGTCTTATCTGCTCGATCCGGAGATCGGCGTGACGCCGCATCCCGCGGTCAAGGCCGCCATTCTGGTAAGCGCGCGGCTGAAGCTCGAAACCCTGCCCGGCAATCCGAACGCCAAGAACGTCGCGGCCTATGCAGGCGACGATCCGGAGGCGCTCGCACGCCGCTCGGCCATCACCCATGTCGAACGCTGCCGCTGGCCGGTGTTCATCGCCATCGCCGAGAACGAGAACCGCTTTCTCGATTCCTACGGACTCGAATTCGCCGCGCGCCTGGGCATGGTGCGCGGCGCAGTGCCCCACGTCGTGCAGATGCTCGGGCATAACCACACGTCGACGGTCGCGCATTTCAATACGAAGGAGGAATGGCTGGGTCGGCAGTTATTGGAGTTCTTGGCGCCGTATCTTTGATCCGCAGATGAAACTGCGGAGCTGGACACACACTCCGCTCATTCCCGCGTAAGCGGGAACCCAGTTGGGCCATGCAATTTCTACCGCCGCGCGGGGTCCCCGCTTTCGCGGGGACGAGCGGAGTGGAGGTTATGCTCAAGCCGCTGCCATTTGCGCGCCGCGGTCGAGTGAGACAATGGCTTCGTCCACCGTCTGGACGTCGCCGAAGATGGAATAGAACGTCGTGAGCGAGGCGTTATGCTCGGCGTCGCTGAACGTCGCCAGCGCGTCGGCGACCATGGTCACCTTGAAGTTGAGCATCATGGCGTCGCGCGCCGAACTCTCACAGCAGATATTGGTCGCCGTGCCGCCGATCAGCAGATTGTCGATGCCGCGCTGATGCAGATAGGCGACGATATCCGACGACCCCTGGATGAACGCGCTGAAACGCTTTTTCACGATTTGCGCATCCTCGCCCCGCACATCGAGCTCCGGCCAGAGCGCGTGCCCTTCATGTGCCAAGTCCATGGTCGCGTAGCGCATATCGCGCTTCTGAGGCGTCATGAGGCAATCATGCATCACGCTCCAGCTCTCGCGCGTGTCGTTGGTCGCGTTCTTCACCCAGATGACGTGCCCGCCGCGCTCGCGTAAAGCCGCCGCGAGGCGGTTCACATGCGGCACGACCGCGCGCGCCATCGGTACCTCGCCTTGGAAACCCGGCTTCATGAAGTAATTTTGCATGTCGACAACGACAAATGCAGTCTTCGCGGGATCCATCGTGTCGAACGGATGCGCCCGCCCCGCTCGCTTGGTCACGCGCTCGGTCAGTTCCGGCGGAATTGAGAATGTATGCATTGCTATCCCTCCATGGCCCAAGCTTAGCAACTCTCGTGCCGCAAGCACCACGTTATCCCGCCCGCCAGCGGCATCGATTTTGTATACCAAAATTCGGTATGCACCATTTTAAAGCACACTCTGCCTTCCGATACATCATGATTTTGCTCACTATGAGCATTTGACACCCTGATAAACTGTATACAAAATCATATTGCCGCGGAGGAGAACCCATCGCCCAGCAATGTTCGGCAACGCTGCCATCCAGTCGGTTCCGCGCACAGGGATTGGCATGGATGTTGCTCACAGAGCGATGGTTCGCAAGGAGCAAAAAATGCCACGCAACATAATCAAGTCATTCGTCGTCGCCGCGCTCGCCACTGTCTTTGCCTGGCAGGCTCAAGCCGCCGATCGGACCAAGGTGAAGCTGGCGGAGGTCGTCCGCTCGCAATTGTACGTGCCGATGTACGTGGCCTTGAATAAGGGCTTCGCGGCGGAGGAGGGTCTCGACGTGGATCTCGTCACCGCCAATGGTGGCGATCGCGCCGGCGCATTGGTGCTGTCCGGACAGGCCGACTTCGCGCTCGCCGGACCGGAAGTGCCGATCTACATCTTCAACGGTGAATCGCCGGACAAGCCGCTGATCTTTTCCGCGCTGACCGCGACCGACGGCTTCTTCCTCGCCTCGCGCACCAAAATCGACAAGTTCGAATGGTCGATGCTGAACGGCAAGAAGATCATCGGCTTCCGGCCGGGCAGCACGCCGGGCCTCTATCTCGAATACGTGATGAAGCAGCGCGGCGTCGATCCCGCCACCATCGCCAGCATCATCACCAACATTGCTATTCCGGCGCGCGACGGCGCGTGGGCGTCCGGCACCGGCGACTTCGCCATCTTCATCGAGCCGAACCTCACCCGTCTCGAGCGGGCTGGACAAGCCCATGTCATCACGTCGATCGGCAAGGAGGTCGGCCGCGCCGACTACACCGTCTTCTTCGCCAAGAAGAGCTGGCTGGAGAAGAATGCCGTGACGGCGCAGAAATGGACCAACGCCATCGCGCGCGCCCAGAAGTGGACCGCGAGCGCGAGCCCGAAGGAGATCGCCGAGGCCATCGCGCCCTACTTCCCGGGCCTGACCCTCGAAGACAATGAGGCGGTCGTTACGCGCTATCGCAATGCCGGCGTCCCGATTTGGGCGTCGAGCACGATCGTCGATCCGGCGGGCCTGGCCCTGGCGCAGGAGATCATGGTCACCGGCGGCACGCTGCCGGCCGACAAGAAGGTCGCGTACGACAAGATCGTGACCACCGATTACGCCGAAAAAGCGCAGCAGAAATTCGCGCAGAAATAGGGGGCGACAATGCAAACGCCGGCAGCCACTACGGCCCCTGTCGTCGCCATTCGCGATGTCATGCTGCACTACTTCTCACCGGACCGCGAGACATTGGCCCTGTCCAATATCTCGCTCGAGGTCGAGCGCGGGGAGTTCGTCGCCATCGTGGGCTCGTCGGGATGCGGCAAGAGCACGCTGCTTTCCCTCATCTCGGGCCTCATCAAGCCGTCGCGGGGAGACATCTTCCTCGAGGGCCGCAAGGTGGCGGCGCCGTCGCCGCGCGTCGGCTACATGTTCCAGAAGGACACGCTGCTCGAATGGCGCAGCGTGCTCGACAACGTGGTGATCGGGGCCGAGCTGCTCGGCCTCGACATGCGCGCCGCGCGCAAGCGGGGCGAGGATCTGCTGCGGCGCTACGGACTCGGCGAGTTCCTGCACTCGCTGCCGCATCAGCTCTCCGGCGGCATGCGCCAGCGCGCCGCCCTCGCCCGCACCTTGTGCGCCGATCCCGATCTGTTGCTGCTCGACGAACCGTTCTCGGCGCTCGATTATCAGACGCGGCTCGCGCTGTCGGACGAGATCGCGGCCATTCTGCGCAACGAGCAGAAGACCATCATCCTCGTCACCCACGACATCGGCGAGGCGATCAGCATGGCCGACCGCGTCATCGTCATGAGCCGCCGGCCCGGCCGCATCAAGATCGAGCACCGTATCAGCTATCCGAGCGCCGGGCCCGAGCGTCCGACGCCGTTCGAAGCGCGCAAGTGCCCCGAGTTCGCCAGCTATTTCCAGACCATCTGGGACGAGCTCGATCTCCACGAGGTTCAGTGAGGACACCATGGCGAGCGAAACCGTCGTCTCCAATGTCGCGCATAGCGATGCGAAAGCCCCCGCCACTCCGGCGCGGAGCCCCGCCTACGAAGCTTATCTGCGGTCGCTGAAGCGGCGCACGTACGCCATCCAGGCCTGGCAAGTCGGGCTCCTGGTCGTCTTCATGATCCTGTGGGAGGTCGCGCCGCGCGCCGGCTGGATCAACCCGATGCTGACCAGCTATCCGTCAGCCGTGGCGCGCACCACCATGACGATGCTGAAAGACGGCACCCTGCTGGTACACACCTGGGTGACCTTCAGCGAGACCGTCGTCGGCTTTGTCGGCGGCATGCTGCTCGGCATCGCCTGCGCCGTCGCGCTCTGGTGGTCGCCCTTTGTGCACCGCGTACTCGACCCGTTCATCGTCGTGGTCAACGCCATGCCGAAGATCGCGCTCGTGCCGATCTTCTATATCTGGCTCGGCGACGTGGCCTCGATCTACGCCATGGCGATCGCGGTCAGCCTGTTCGTGACCATCATCATGCTCTACACGGGCTTCAGCGCGGTCGATCCGGATAAGATCAAGCTGGTGCAGCTGTTCGGCGCCTCACGCCTGCAAGTCCTGCGCAAGATCGTGCTGCCGGCAAGCGTGCCGACCATGATCTCGACGCTGAAGGTAAATGTCGGCCTGGCGTTGGTCGGCGTGGTGGTCGGGGAATTCCAGGCGGCGAAGGCCGGCCTCGGCTACCTGATCACCTACGGCAGCCAGATCTTCCAGATGAACCTGGTGATGACCGCGATCGTCGTGCTCGCGGCGATCTCCTCGGTGCTGTTCATCGGCATTCAGGGACTGGAAGCCTACGTCCTGCGCCGCAGCGGCAAATAAAGGCACGCTGGCCCGTGGCGGTCGGCGCCACGGGCCGCTGTGCGGTCACACGTTATTGCGCGACGCCGTACTTCTGCACGACCGGCAGCCACTTTTCCCGTTGCGCCTTGATGAACCCCGGCAGGTCGTTCGCCTTGATGGGGCGGGCGAATGTGCCGACATCTTCCAGGCGCGCGACAAAGCCGGGATCGGCCAGGATTGCATCGACGTCGCGGCCGACCTGCTGCGCGATGGCGGCCGGCGTGCCCGGTGGCGCCACCAGCGCAAGCCACGCGGTTGCCTCGAATCCCGGCAGCGTCTCCGCGGCCGTCGGTATGTCCGGGAATTTCTTGAGCCGGCCGGCGGAGGCCACCGCCAGTATCCGAATTTGCTTGCCTGCCGCCGGACCGACGAACGCGGAAAGGCTGTCGACGACCATCGGCACGCGCCCCCCGATGACGTCGGACAGCGCCTGCGCCGTGCCGGGATAGTGAATGAAATTCATGTCGACGCCCGCAGCCGCCTTCAACGACTCCGCCGACAGGTGCGAGAGCCCGCCACGCGTGGAAACGGCGCAGTTCAGGCCGCCTTTGGTCGCACGAGTAGTCGCGAGGAGATCGGCGAACGTCTTCGCCGGCTGATCGGCCCCCACCGCGACCGCCATCGGCTGCTCGCCGACGAAGGCGACCGGAACAAAGGCATCGATGCTCGCCGCTTGCGCCGGCTGCAGCAACGGCAACGCGACGAAAATGGACGACGCGGCAAGCAGAAGCGTCTCGCCGTCGGCCGGAGCCGAGGCCAGCGCCCGCGCCGCGACGGCGCCGCCTGCCCCCGGCTGGTTGAACACGAAAGCCTGCTGGCCCCACTTGCGCGAAAGACTTTCGGCGAGAATGCGCGCGGCGACGTCGATCGACGAGCCGGCGGCCGTCTGCACGATGATCTTCACCGGGCGCTTCGGAAACGTTTCAGCCGCGATTGAAGCGCTCGCGCCAAAAACCGGCAGCAATGCCGCCAGCATGAGCCGCATCGCGATACGGCGTGTTCTGTTCGGTCGATGTGACATGGCTCTTTGATCCTTCGAGAGACCGGCAGGGCGCGGATGGCACCCTGCCGCAATCACAGGCCTTACGCGCGCAGCGCCTGCAACACGCGTTCGGGGGTCATCGGATATTCGGAGAGCTGCTTGTCTGTCGCGTCGTAGAAGGCATTGGCGATCGCCGCGCCCACGGCGGGAATCGCCTCCTCGCCGGCGCCGATGGATGGATTACGGCTTGGCACGATCACCGGCGTCACGTCCGGATGCTCGCCGAAACGCAGCACCGGATAGCTCACCCAGTCGAGGCTGGTGACGTTCGTCTCGTTGAACGTCACGGCCTCCTTCAGCACGCGGCTGGTCGCCTGGATCGACATGCCGATGATCTGGCTCTCGACGATGTCGGGGTTCACGGCGATGCCGCAATCCATCGCGGCATAGACGTGCTTCACGACAATGGCGCCGGTGCGCCGGTTGACCTCGATATCGGCGACTGCCCCGGCCATGGACGCGCGATGCGTGCCGAGCGCGACGCCGCGGCCCTTCACAACGTCACCGTTCGCCCCTGGCGCTTGCGCGCGCGACTGCCAGTTGGCGGCCTTGGCAACCGCCTCGAGCACGCCACGCCAACGCTCGTCCGTGATGTTGCGGCGGCGGAATTCGACCGGGTCGAGCGCGCACAACCGCGCCAAGCGGTCGATCAACTGCTCCGAAGCGAAGGAGTAGGACAGATCCATCGGCGAGCGCAGGTTCGCGCCCTTGAGGTAGCCGTCGAGCCCCGGCACCGCGTGGTTGAACAGCAGCCGGTTCGGAATGTCGTACATGCCGCCGGCATCTTGCTTGTTGACGATGAGCGAACCGACACCCTTGTTGAATTCACGCACGGGTTTGCCGGAGGCGAGATATTCGCTCGTTTCTTCGATCTGCCAGCCGTGATGCCAACCCTGGTACTCATACGAGGTCAACCGGCCGTCCTTGCCGGCCGCGATCCGCACTTCACCCACATGGGCCGGACCGTAATTGTCCCAGCCGAGTTCATCCCAGCGCATGAACTGCACGCGTACCGGCTTGCCGACGGCCTTCGACATCACCACCGCCGCCAAAGCCGCATCGTCGTAGCAGCTATGGCCATAGCAGCCGGAGCCTTCGAGATACTGGACCTGCACCTTATCCTTGGGCAGTTCGGCGACACCGGCGATACGGTCGCGCAGCGCGAAGACATCCTGGCTCGAACATAGCACCAGTGCGCCGTCGGCTTTCACGTCGGCAATCCCACAACTCGGCCCGAACGGCGCGTGCGCCTGGTAGGGCGTGTGGAATGTGCCGGACACGACGTGATCGCCGGCTTGCGCCCCGTCGCCTTCTTTGAGAACGACGCTGTCGACGGTCTTGGCCGACCGCATCTTATCGTAGAGCTTCACGTCGCCCGGAAGCGACGCGGGCAGTTCCCAATCGACCTTCAACGCCTCGGCGGCGCGGACCGCGTCCCACTGGCGCTCCGCGACCACGCCGACAAAATCGCGCTGCCGCACGATGCGTACGTTCGGCAGATGCTTGATCGAAGCCTCGTCGATTGCCTTGACCTTGGGCGGATGGCCATAGCCGCCCTGCCCCTTCGGCCGGACGACGCGGCCGTGCAACATACCCGGCACCGACGCCTGCTGCATGAAGGTGTATGTCCCGTCGATCTTGGCGGGCAGATCGCGGCGCGGCGTGCGCGCGCCAATCACTTTATACTGTGCGACATCCTTGAGCGGCGCCTTGCCGGTCAGTGCGATCTCCTGCGTGCCTGGGCCGACGAGTTCGGCATAGCGCGCGGTCTTGCCGCCGCCCCGCACGACGCCGTCGCTGACGCTCAGCTTGTCCGCCGGCACGCCCAGCTTCGCCGAGGCGCGGCGCAGCAGTTCTTGCCGAATCTCTGCGGCCGCCAGCCGCAGTTGCTGGCCCGCCACCTGGATTGACGAGCTGGATACGGTGGCGCCCTGGTTCATCGAGCGCATGGTATCGACTTGCGCCGCAACGACTTTGGACACAGGGACATCGAGCTCTTCCGCGACCAATTGCAGCATGGTCGTGCCGTTGCCCTGCCCGAGTTCGACCTTGCCGAGATACACGGTCACCACGTCGTCGTTGCCGACGGCGATCCACGACGCGGCACTCTTAGGATCCTGAACGGCCGGCGCGCCCAACGCCGATTTGCCGTCGAGCCCAAGACCGAAGCCGATAATCAGCGCGCCCGCGCCTTTGAGCAGGCTACGGCGCGCAAACGATGTCTGGACGATGGCGTTCATTTGCGCATCTCCGCGGCGGCGCGACGGATCGCTTTCATGATGCGCGGATAGGTGCCGCAGCGGCACAGGTGGCCGTCCATGGCCTCGCGGATATCGCCCTCGGACGGATCGGCCTTTTCCGAGAGAAGCTCGG
Source organism: Pseudolabrys taiwanensis (assembly GCF_003367395.1). NCBI lineage: Bacteria > Pseudomonadati > Pseudomonadota > Alphaproteobacteria > Hyphomicrobiales > Xanthobacteraceae > Pseudolabrys > Pseudolabrys taiwanensis. The sequence goes on from NZ_CP031417.1 coordinate 2,898,796, forward strand.
CCGCCTTGATGGTGATGCCGTTGTAGCAATAGCCGCATTGCGGCGCCTGCTCGTCGAGCAAGGCTTTCTGCACGGGATGCAATGCCGGCGCCGCCGCGAGGCCCTTTTCCTTCGCGTAAAGCTGAGACAGCCCTTCCAGGGTGGTGACGGCGCCCTCGCCGACCGCGGAGACCGGCGTCACGCAGGACCGCGTCTCCTTGCCGTCGATCAGCACCGAGCAGGAGCCGCACTGCGCGAGGCCGCAACCGAAGCGCGGCCCCTTCAACTTGAGATCGTCGGTCAAGACGTAGAGCAACGGGGTTTCGGGGTCGACATCGACGTCATAGCGCCGCTGATTCACCACCAGCTTCATGATCTATCTCCCTGGGAGGCATGATCTCTCGGCCACCGCTTACGGCGGGGTCCGATATCAGCTTTGTCGTGGGCGGACGGCCCCAGGCCGTCCGCGTTCTCGGCGCGGGAGTTACTTCCCGCCCTCGCGCGCCATCGGCGCCACCACGTCTTCGTAGGGGAAGACCTTCGGCATGATCTTCATGTCGACCGAGATCTTCTGCGTCTGGTCGACATTGGCGCGGGTGAAGCGGCCGTCCTGCGAATAGGATTTCTCCATCCGTGCCAGCGCCGCCTCGAGCACCTTGGTGTCGGCGTTGGTGAAGACCTTCTTGGCGATCTCCAAGGTGGTCGCCTTGTCGCCATGGATGATCTTCAGCGACTCGGCGAGCGCATCGAACACAGCGCGCGCCTCCTTCGGACGCTTCTCGACGAAGGTCTTGCTGGTCGCCAAAGGCGACGACGAGAAGGCGTCGAGCTGCTGCGGCACGTCGACGAGCATGTCGGCGATGCCGGTCTGGATGCCGACGGTCACGAACGGCTCGAACAGCATCGCCGCATCGGCACGGGAACTCTTGAGCGCGCCGAGCAGCTCGCCACCCCCGCCCACGGAGACGAAGCTCACGTCCTTGTCCGGGTCGAGGCCCGCCTGCTTGACGAAGTAGCGCGCCAGATTCGAGGTGAGCGAGCCTGGGCTCGTCACCGCGACGGTCTTGCCTTTGAGCTCCGCGACGGATTTCAGCTTGAGATCCTTGCGCGAGATCATCGCGAAGGGCACGCGCGACGTCTGCGCGAAGAACAATTCGACATCGACGCCGCGCGCCCGCATCAGGCCCACTTCCGGGAAACCGGTGGCGACGATGTCGACTTCCTTGGCGAGATAGGCCTTCATCGCCTCGCCGCCGCCGCGGCTGGTGATCACGTCGACCTCGACGCCGTGCTTCTTGAAGAAGCCCTTGTCTTGCGCGATGTAGATCGGCATCGATTCCAGCGAGGCCACCGGCAGCGCGATCTTGACCGGCTCGGCCCATGCCGCCGATGACCACAGTGCGGCCAGCGACAGGCCAATAGCCGCCATCTTCCCATATTTCGTCATTGCGATCTCCTCCCTGTTGTTAGCGTCGCTTTTCAACGCGACGTCGTTTTCATTTCTCGTCAGAAAACTTGTACGGCACCAGCACGGGCCCCAACGCGTCGATCGCGAAGCTGAGCGCGGCGGCGAAGATGGCGATGGTGATGATGCCGAGATAGAGCGACGGCGTGTCCAATGTGCCGGACGCGTAAAGAATCATGTGGCCGAGGCCCGCGCGCGAGGCCACGAACTCGCCGATCACCGCGCCGATCAGCGCCAGGCCGGAGCCGATCTTGAGCCCGGTATAAACGCTCGGCAGCGACGACGGCACGACGACCTTCCAGAAGATCTGATGGCGGCTCGCGCCCATGACCTTCAACGCGTCGACGAAGGTCGTGTCGAGCCGCAGCGAGGCGGTGTAGACCGGGATGAACATCGCGAAGAACACGATGTAGACGCTGATGCCGATCTTGGAAGCGAGGCCGAGGCCCAGCCACAAGATGAACAAAGGCGCGATCACGATCACCGGGATGCCGTTGAGCACCATCAGGAACGGCTCGATCACTTTCGAGACCGTGCGCAGCTGCGGCAGAATGAGGCCCACCGCCATGCCGGCGAGCGAGCCGGCGACGAGTCCGAGCAAGGTCTCGAAGACGGTGATGCCGAGGTCGGGTAGGAACGAACCCTTCGCCCACTGCATCTGCAGCGCGCCGAAGATGTCGGTCGGGCTGGAGAAAAAGAGCTGGCTCATGACGCCATAGCGGACACCAAGCTCCGTGCCGACGAGAATGACGGCAAGCACGAGCAGGCGCGCCAGATTGACAACGATACTGTGCATGGTCGTCGACGTCATGCCGCCGTTCCCATGCCGGTGACGCTGATGTCGAGCGCGTTCCAGATGCGCTTATAGTACTCGGAGAACCCAGGCATCGCCGGCGCATCGGCGACGCTCGCCGCCTCGCGGCTGAACGACACCTCGTAGACTTCCTTCACCGTCGCCGGCCGCCGCGTGAGCACGACCACGCGGTCCGCCATCGCCAGCGCTTCCGCGATATCGTGCGTGACGATCAGCATCGAGCGCCGCCCGGCGCGGCAGATCTTGACCACGTCGTTCTGTATAACGACGCGCGTCTGCGCGTCGAGCGCGGCAAAAGGCTCGTCGAGCAGCAGCACGGTCGGCTCGATCGCCAAGGTCTGCGCCAGGGCCGCGCGTTTCTGCATGCCCCCGGAGAGCGCGTGCGGATACTTGCGCTCGAAACCGCCCAGGCCGTATTGCCCCATCAGCGACACGGCCTTCTGCCGCCGCGCGGCCTTCGGCTCGCCGCGAATTTCCAGGCCGAGTTCTACATTCTCGACCACAGAGCGCCACGGCAACAGCGTCGTCTGCTGAAACAGCATGCCGAGGCGCGGGTCGGGCCCTTTCACCACCTTGCCGTCGATGCGCACTTCGCCCGCGGTCGGCTTGCGCAGGCCCGTGGCGAGGCTGAGCAAGGTCGACTTACCGCAGCCGCTCGGCCCGATCACAGCGACGATCTCGTCTTCGCGGCACTCGAACGAAACATCGTGCAGCACCTCGACGCTGCCGCGCCGGCCGGAAAACGAGAAGCTGATGTTACGGAATTCGAGCATGGCTTAGCGCGCGTTCGCCGTGCCTTGCACCGGCTTGCCGATGCCGATCGGTTCGGCATCGAGCAGCACGAATGCGACGCGCGCCCGCGTGTTGCTGCGATTGGCCCAGGCGTGGTTGGTGCCGCGCTGAACCATGATGTCGCCCGCCTTCATCTTCACGGTCGAGTCGTCCATGTCCATCTCGATCTCGCCTTCGAGCACGATGACGTAATCGACCGTCTCGGTGCGGTGCATGTGCGGCTTGTTGCCGGGCGGAAAGTCGATGACGGCAAAGCGCGAGCCCTTGGCCGGCGGCGCCGTGCCGATGATGCGCGCGCCCATGTCCTCGACATCGGTGCCCGCCGGAATCTTGGCCGGCGCGCTGTCGGTCGACCAGATCAGGGTCGATACGGTGCCGGGCGACGGATACTTGGCGTTGCTCGCCGGCGCGTCGATGAGCACCTTGGCCACCTCGCCTTCGTGTCCTGTCACGATGCGGCGGATTGCCGGGTAATCGGGCTTCGTCTCGGTCATAGGAAGGCTCACACCGCAATCGTCTGGAAGTCGGTCGGATAGTCGTGCATGCGGCGCGCACCGTTCTCGGTGATCACAACCGTCTCGGCGAACACGCAGCCGGTCTTGCCGTCGTGAAATTTCGGATCGTAGAGGTCGATGTTGAAGGCGAACACCATGCCGGTGCGGAACTCGTCGCCGAGCTTCTTGAGCGCCGCCTGATCCGCCTTGATGGCGTGATGGCGGTAGCGCGGATACTCCAGCGACGCGAGGCCATGGCCGTGAATGCCGGTCTCGCACATACCGAATCCCTGCGCGTGGATGACATCGCGCACGCGATCCATGGCCACCGAGATCGGCTTGCCCGGCGCGAAGTTCTTCATCCCCTCTTCGTAGGCCGCGAGGCAGCCTTCGTAGATGCGGTGCTGCTCGGGCTTGGCGTCGCCGAGCGAGAACGTGCGCTCGACGTGGGTGTAATAGCCGCCGATCTTGGGATGGATTTCGCAGATGATGACGTCGCCACGGCCCATCTCGCGCATCGTCGGAACGCGAAACGGATGCGGATAAGGCAGCGGGTCGCACGCCCACAGGAACAGCGTCGGCTCCTCGCCGCCATTGGCGAGCATGGTCTCCATCATGCCGCCGTACACGGCGGACTCCTTGACGCCGGGCCGCGCAATATCGCGGCAGGTCGTCAGCATGAGATCGCCGAGCTTGGCCGCGCGGGCGAGGATCTGCAGTTCCTCCTCGCTCTTCACCGTGCGCATCATCTCCATCATGTCGTCGAGATTGATGAATTCCGCCTGCGGCGCGAGTTCCTTGAGGCGCGTATACACGCTGTGCGGCAGCCAGCCGTCCGGGTCGAGCGGGCCGGCCAAGCCGTCCATGCCGATGCGGCCGTTCGTCAGCCCCAGCTCCTTGAGCCGGTCGACGACGCCGTCGGCCCAGGTGCCGCGCCGCGGCCGCACGTCGGTGATCCAGTCCTGCGCCGCGCGCCACCCGTCGACAAAGGTCGGCATCATCACGAACGACGTGGGCTCGCCCTTGAGCGGAAACACCAGAATGTTGAATTCGGCATTGCCGCCGATCGGCGACAGATAGCGGGCATTCGCCGTGCAGAAATCCCATACCGCCGGCCAGCCCCACAGCACGAGGCAATCCAGCCCACGTGCTTCCATCTCCTTACGCGTCAACGCCCAACGCCGGTCGCGTTCAGCAAGCGACAGTCGCACCAGTTCCAGCTTCTCACGCATCGTGCTCTCCGTCGCCTATCAGATGCCTTGCGCCCGCATGCGCTCGAGGCTGTCGACATAGTCGGCCACCGCGCGCTCAACGTCGTATTCGGGCTTGAAGCCGAGCTCGTTGTGCGCGCGGCTGACATCGTAAACGCCGTGCGGCGGATACGGCATGCCGAGGAAATTATCGCCGGGGCCGATCTCGATCTTGGCGCCCGGGATGCGTTTGCGCACGGCAGCCGCGATGTCGTTGAGACCGACGCCGACACCGCTGCCGATGTTGTAGACGCGGCTCGGTACTTTCTCCGCCACGGTGGCGAGGTAGATGCCGAGCGCGGAATCCTTGTTATAGATGAAGTCGTCCTTCGCTTCCGCCCCATAGGGGTGGATGAAGGGAAGACCGTGGAACGGGTTTTCGACGATCTGACTGGTGACGCCCATCTTGCCGTGACGCGCGGTCTTGCCCGGACCGTAGGTCGTCGCGAAACGCACGATGGCGGCATCGACGCCGAAACTGTTCGCGTAATACAGCGTCGTCTGCTCGGCCATCAGCTTGGCGCTGTCGTAGATGCGCTGCGGATTCTTCGGCATGTCCTCGGGCATCGGCTTGTAGTGCGGCGGGCCGTATTCGCCGAGAACGGGGCCGTAGATGCCCTTGGCGCTGGTGAACACGACGCGCTTCACGTCGAACAGACGCGCCGCCTCGAGCACATTCACCGTGCCCATCACGTTGACCTGGATGCTGAGCGCGGGATTGGCGGCCGACACCGCGCCGACGAAAGCCGCCGCATGCACGATGTGCGAGACTTTGTGCTCCTTGATGACGCCCAGCAGGCGCGGCATATCGACGATATCGCCCGCCTCGAAGTCGATCTTGTCGACGATGTCGCTGATCAGCCGGTCCTCGCGGTGCCGTGCAAAAACCACAGGCCGATGCCCCTCGCGCACGAACTTCCGGCTCGTTTCCGCGCCGATGACGCCCATGCCGCCGGTGATGAGGACCTTCATGCTTCCTTCCCGAAACTTTCTTATTAACTCGCGCGTGAGTTAATCTGCCGGGCAAGGGCGAGTCAAGGCAGTCCGTTGTCGCAGCGCGGCTTAAGGCGCGAGATAGGCCTTGATCATGTTGACGATCACCTCGCGCCGGCGCGCAAGCGCCTTCGGGCTGATGACGTCAGTGTCGAAAATCACGTCGAGCGTGTGCCTGTTCGAGAACACGAAGAATCCGAGTGCGCAGATCGACAGATACAGATCGAGCGGATCAACGCCCTTCCGCAACACACCGAGTGCTTCGCCGCGCTGCAACACGCGCTTGATGATCGAGATGAGCGGCGCCCTTAATTCCGCGATGCGGCGCGAGGTTTTGAGATGGCGCGCCTGGTACAGGTTCTCCATCTTCACGAACTCGATGTAGTGTGGATATTTGACGTAATGCTCGAATTTCGCGGCGACCATCGCCTCGATCGCATCGATAGGATCCATCGCCTCGACGTTGATCGCCTCTTCGACCTCGACGAGCTGAAAGTAGGTCGTTTCGAGCGCGGCTAGGTAGAGACCTTCCTTGCTGCCGAAATAGTAGTAGGCCATGCGCCGGTTGGCTCCGGCTTTGTCGGCGATGTCTTCGATGCGGGCTGCGTCGAGGCCTTTGTCGGCGAACTCCTTCAGCGCCGCATCGAGAATACGCTGGCGCGTCGCCGCCGCGTCGCGGCGTCTGACGGGTCGCGCTTCGGTACGCCGCCCCGCTGCCTTGGGCTTCGCGACTGGCAACGGCTTCGAAGATTTGGCCTTTGAAACGGCCACGCGGCGCGACACTGGGCACAGTCCTTCTGCGGAACTCCCTCTATTGCCGCCAATGTGTCTGTTTGACAAGCATGCTCGCGATGCGAGCGGGCACGCCATACCTCAGGAGGTACTCACCATCCCGTCTCTACGGCTTGGCGCCGACCATGATATGGATCGCGTCGCCGGTCTCATAATCATCCGGGACCTCCTTGCCGAAGGCGGTCAAGCCTTCGTTCCGCAAAGCCTTTAAAAGTGCGGCGCCCGGCTTGCCGTCCGCGCCCCAATCCGGGTGACGCGATTTGGTGACGTGCACTTCGACACCCTTAAGCACGACGAGGCCAACCGGAGGCTTTCCTGGCGGAAGATAGCCGGAGCGATTGGCGGCCGGCCGCCTGTTCCACCCAGCAGCCTCGAGGGCTTGGCCGATATCCTCCATCAGATCGACGGCTTCCGGATCAAGCCCGACCGAAAAATCGAACGGCGTGCCATGGTGGACCTTAAGAGCTTTGGTCAAGCGTTGTTGCGATGCGGCGCTCAGGGACCGCGGGCTGTCCGCCCACCACTCCAGGCCACAGCCAACCATGACCAGAACGGCGAACGTGATGGCCAGCCGCTTCTCCCACCTACCGTTCGTAATCTTGAGGATCAGAAGTGCGACTTCGCCACCCAATCCGACCAGAAGCAAGATCTCTCCGAGCTCCCTCAGTCCGCTGAACAGAACCAGGGAGAAGGCCGGCGTATTGAACATCAAACTCTCCAAGTGGCAGGCGCGGCGCGCTGCAGGGCCGCCTTATCGCAGCGGCAGACTGACGTACTGGAACCGAATGGACACGCCGTGCGCGTTCGGCAGAACGTTGTTCCTCGGCATCGATTCGCGGCTCGTCACGCGCGCCAGAATCAACTCATCACGCACGCTTTATGAACCATAGCCGGCATTGTTGGGAATCGGTGCGATGCACGGCGCAGCATCGACTGTAGGCGCGCAACCGCGAAGGGCGATGCCAACGGGACAGTCACGGGGCCTCGCCGTTGCGGCATAATGCAGCACGTACGGGGTTGGATGCGGGATGAGCCAAAAAGCCCTACGCCCAGCCGGTTTCCGGCAGGCGTGATGCCCGGGACGACAGCGTCCGCTGAATATTTATCAGAACGTTCGCGTATAATGAGTTCGCCCCCGCTGTCGCGGAGGCAAACCGAGTTCCCTGATCTAATAGGCGGGAATCATCTCGTCGGACACGCGCGTCACACCCGGCACCTCTTCGGCCAGCGCGAGCAGCGCCTTGCGCTCCTCGGCCGAGCCGACGAGACCCCAGAGATGAACGACGCCGCCGGCGACGATCACGTTGCGCGAGCCGAAATCCGTCCACGATTGATCGTCCAACCGGTCCAGCAGCGCCTCGCGGATTTCCCGGTCGCCATCGGTGTCGGTGCCGTTGCCGGCTTGCGTCGAGGCCAGGGCCTGGATCAGGTTCGAGCGGCTGACGATGCCGACCAGCCGGCCGTCGCGCAGGATCGGCACGCGCTTGATGCGATGCTTCTCGAGCAAAGTCGCGATCTCGCCGAGCGAAGCGTCTTCGCCCGCCGAGACGACGTCGGTTGACATCACTTCCGACACGCGGCGGCCATGCGCCTTGGCGAACTCCTCGGCCAGGGTCGAGCCCGGCGTGAGCGCTTCAAGCCACCAGGCGCGGTGTTTCTCCGTGCCGATCTCCGGGCGGCGGACCAGATCGGCCTCGCTGATGATGCCGATCACCTTGTCGTCTTCCTCGACGACCGGCAGCGCGCTGACATCGAACTCGGCGAGCAGTTTGATCGCATCCGCGACGTCGTCGTCCGGTCCCACCGTCACGACGTCACGGACCATCACGTCGATCGCTTTCATCTTCCATCTCCTGTTCGACGCGGCCCGTCCGTTCCGCCTTCACGGAACGGACGCCGCCGCCCATCGGGCTAGAAAATCTGCGAAAACGCCCAGTACAAGAAGCCGGAGAGCATCATCGCGGCCGGCAATGTCAGCACCCAGGCGAGCGCGATGTTGCGTATGGTGCTCCACTGCAAGCCTGAGCCGTTCGACGCCATGGTGCCGGCGATGCCCGACGACAGCACGTGCGTGGTCGACACCGGCAGACCGTAGATGTCGGCGGCGGCGATGGTGGCCGCGGCGGTGAGCTCGGCCGAGGCACCCTGCGCATAGGTCAGATGCGTCTTGCCGATCTTCTCGCCGACCGTGACGACGATGCGCTTCCAGCCGACCATGGTGCCAAGACCGAGCGCGATCGCCACGGCGATCTTGACCCAATCCGGGATGAACTTGGTCGCGTTGTCGAGCGATCCCTTGTAGGCGTTGAGAACCGCGACCTCTTCCGGTTTCAGGTCGCTCTCTTTGTCCTTCATCAGGAAGCGGATCGCCTCGGACGCCAGATACATGTCGTTACGGGTGTTGCCGACGGCCTCCGCCGGGAACTTCGCCAGCGAGCCGTACTGCGTCACCTGGTCCGCGATATCCCGCACCAGCACGGCGAGCGAGGGGTAGGTCCCTTCCGCGATCTGATGCTGGGCGACGTAGGTGGTGACCGCCGGGCGCGGATTGCCGAGGACGTTGTAACCGGCGGCCTTGGCGTCGATCACCGCGCTCGCGGCCTTGGAGTTGGCGACAAAGCGCTCGATCTGACTCGTCGGCATGGCGCGGTTCAGCGCGTAGGCCGTCGGCACGGTGCCGATGAGGATGAGCATGATCAGGCCCATACCCTTCTGGCCGTCGTTCGAACCGTGGAAGAAGCTGACCAGCGTGCAGGTCGTGATCAGGATGCCACGGATCCACCACGGCGGCGGCTGATCGCCCTTCGGTTCGGCATAGAGCGCGGCGTTACGCACGAGGACCTTGAGCAGGAGCAACAGCACCGCCGCCAAGGCAAAGCCGAACAGCGGCGACAGGAGCAACGCCTTGCCGATGCTGGTCGCCTGCGACCAGTCGACACCCGACGTGCCGTCGCGGCCGTGCATGAGCGCATTGACGATACCGACGCCGATGATCGAGCCGATGAGCGTGTGCGAGCTGGACGCCGGCAGGCCGAAATACCAGGTGCCGACATTCCAGGCGATGGCGGCGATCAACAGCGCGAACACCATCGCGAAGCCGGCGCTGCTGCCCACTTGGAGAATGAGTTCCACCGGCAACAGCGACACGATGCCGAACGCGACCGCGCCGCTCGACAGGAGAACGCCGAGCAGATTGAACATGCCCGACCAGATCACGGCGATGTGCGCCGGCAGCGAGCGCGTATAGATCACCGTCGCCACGGCATTGGCGGTATCGTGGAAGCCGTTGACGAACTCAAAGCCGAGCGCGATCAGCAGAGCGACGAAGAGCAGGATGTACGGCACGAGCGTCGTGATGCGCGTGCCGGTGGCGTCGACGTCGACATAGATGCTGTAGGCGACGAACAGCAACGCCGCTGCGATGACGCCGAAAAAGATGATGCCCGAGAGCGGATGGAAGCCTCTATCAAGGTCCGGGCCTCGGCGTACTGCTGGCTCGATAGAGCCCGGTAAAGCCATGTCGCTCATGGGACATCCTCCTTTAAGAAAGTCGACTTCTCGGCGGGAATGTTGATGCGTCAGCCGACAGCGCTCAGCTGCTGGATCGTCGCGAACTGATCGTCGCGGTTGTAGTCGTAGAGAACGCGGCCGTAGGGGAGCGTCATATCGGCCAGGAAGTGATGCGCGCCGATGACCTTGCGGACCGGGAAGTCCGCGACCGGCGCGTTGACGTGCGGAATGAGATGCAAACGGCCCGGTCCGACCCACGAGCCCTTCACGACGATGTCGGTCATGTTGTAGGCGACTAGCTGACAGATCTCCGCGCGGCCGTCGACGCCGGGGATGACCTTGAGGTTGACCTGCGTTTTCGACAAAGTCGCGGTCGTGCGTACGCCGTTGCCGGCCATGCTCTCGTGCTTGTAGCCCATGGTGCCCATGGCCACGAGCTGACCACCGTATTCCAGTGTGCCGGTCAGCGTATCCTTGACGATTTCGAGCTTGGGGTGGGCGTACTTCTTCGGAAAGCCCCAGATCTCACGCCCGGCGGCGATCGGCGGATCGTCATCGAGATACATCTGGGTGACGAAGTTTACTTCCTCCGCGCCGAAGCGGCACGGAATGACCATGCCGGACTCGGTGTAGCTGCCGAACCCGGTCGAGTCCGGCATCTTGATCCATTCGTAATGCACCAGCGCCTGATCGAGCGGCTCGAGCGGCTCCGGCAGTTGCTCGGCGATGATCTCGGGATCGGTCTCGTAGGAGATGATCATGAATTCCCGGTCGACGAACCGGTACGGACCGGCGGGGTAGCTCGGCCCCACCGCCGGCATCGACGGCAGCTTGAGTACGTCTTGTTTGCGCATGGTCTTCCTCGCTCGCTTACGTCAGTGAGCGGTCCATCCGCCGTCGATCGGCATGACCGCTCCGGTGATCGATTTCGCCTCGGGCGAGCAGAGATAAGCGACGAAACCCGCGACCTCCGGTACCGCCACGAATTCCTTGGTCGACTGCGCGGCGAGCAGCACATCGCGCACCACGGCTTCCTCGGAAATGCCGCGCGCCTTGGCCTGCTCGGGAATTTGCTTCTGCACCAAGGGCGTCATCACGTAGCCCGGGCACACGGCATTCACGGTGATGCCGTGCTCGGCGACTTCCAACGCGATGGTCTTGGTGAAACCCGCGATGCCATGCTTGGCGGCGACGTAGGCGGATTTGAACGGCGAGGCGACCAAAGCGTGGGCGGAAGCGATGTTGATGATGCGACCCCAGCCCTCCGCCTTCATCGCGGGCACGACCATGCGGGTGGTGTAGAAGGCGCCCGACAAGTTGATGGCGATAATGGCTTCCCACTTTTCCGGCGGGAACTCCTCCACCGGCGCCACATATTGGATGCCGGCGTTATTGACGAGAATGTCGACCTTGCCGAACGCCGACCGCGCGCCTTCGATCATCTCGCCGATCTGATCCGGCTTGCTGATGTCGGCGCCGCTGTAACTCACGCCAACATTGTGATCGCGTGACAAACGGTTACGCAAATTTTCGATTTCGTTGGCGTCGCCGAACCCATTAAGGACAATATTGGAGCCTTGATTCGCCAATGCCTCGGCAATGCCGAGACCGATCCCACTTGTCGAGCCGGCAATAACCGCGGTCTTTCCCGCCAGCATGCACTTCCCCACCAGCACGTTTGCGTTGCAGGCAATCAACACAAGCGGTCTGACACCGGTGTGAAGGAATTCGGACAGAAATAATTGGCCGCGGTTCGAGGACGACAGATGGCGACTAAATAGGCAGGCCGAGGCAGTTCTCGGCCGAACACGTCATTGGCGCGTCATGGATGTTCATTTCATTTCCGCCCAGGCAACCGCAAGGAGCAGTCCGTGGACGCAAGCGTCGATAATCAACAGAGTGTCCATCGTGGGTATGGCTGGCGGCCGGAAGGCTGCGACCGCGTCGCCCTGGTGCTGCAAGGCGGCGGTGCGCTCGGCGCATATCAAGCCGGCGTTTATGAAGCGCTGCACGAAGCGGAGATCGAGCCGAATTTCGTTTCCGGCGTCTCTATCGGCGCCATCAACGCCGCGATCATCGCCGGAAACTCGCGCGATCAACGTCTGCCGCGCCTGCGCGAGTTCTGGAACATGATCACCGAGCGCAAGATCTGGCACTACACGCCGGACGGCGACATGTTCCGCAAGGCGCGCAACGCCGCCAGTTCATGGATGACGGTCACCCTGGGGCAACCCGGCTTCTTCAAGCCGCGCGAGACGAGCCCGTGGTTCAGCCCGGCAGGCGCGCAGAACGCGCTCAGTTATTACGACAGCGGGCCGCTGCGCGACTCCCTGCTCAATCTCGTGGACTTCTCGCTGCTCAACGACAAGATGACCGGCTTCGCCGTCGGCGCGGTCAATGTGCTGAGCGGCAACTTCATCTACTTCGACAATAGCCGCGAAGAGATCCTGCCGGAACATATCATGGCCAGCGGCGCGCTGCCGCCGGCCCTGCCGATGATCAAGATCGGCACCGACCACTATTGGGATGGCGGCATCGTCTCCAACACGCCGCTGCAGCATTTGCTCGATCAGGAGACCACGCACAATACGCTGGTGTTCCAGGTCGATCTCTTCAGCGCGCGCGGCGCCCTGCCCCGCGACATCCAGGAGGTGATGGCGCGGCAGAAGGACATCATGTACTCGTCGCGCACGCGCTACAACACCGACGTCTATCGCCGCATCCACAACTGGAAGACCAAGCTGCGCGACGCGCTCGGAAAGATTCCGGAAGAGCAACTGACCGAAGAAGAGCGGGCGCTCAAGCGCGAGCTCGGCGGCCTGCCCGACATCACGATCCTGCATCTGATCTATCAGCAGAAGGCTTACGAGGGGCACGCCAAGGACTACGAATTCTCCGGCACCTCGATGCGCGAGCATTGGCAGAGCGGCTACGAAGACACCAAGCGCACGCTCAAGCGCCGCGAATGGCTGGCGATGCCGCGCCAGGGCTCCGGCATCCTCGTGCACGACGTGCACCGCGAGAGCGAGAGCTTTTGAACAGGCCGGCGGCGAAAGCCACCGGACGATAAGCCGGCTTGCCTAGCCAAGGCCGATGCGCGGCCGAACCGCAGCCGCCGCTGCGGTTCGGCCGCGTGTGCACATGGTCGGATACCCGACATGCGTGTCGTGCGCGCGCTTATTTTCGTCCGAGAGACGAACCCAGCCAAAAACTATACTTAGATACCATCCACCGTTGCTTGGAATACCGCGCGGTAACCAGAGATAAAGACGCCGCGGCATAATTTTACAGAAATTCCGAGTGACTAGTCCTGCTGTCCCTCGGCTGCTCTATTCCGGGGGTCCACATCATCATGATCCGTCTTTCCGACATCAGCATCAGCGCGAAGCTGATGTTCATCTCGTCGCTCGGCATCGTGCTGGTCGGCGGCATGATCGGCATGCAGATTTACGGCAACCGCCTCATCAATGAGGCCAATGCCGACGCCACGCGCCAGCTCGAGAACGCCACGCGCTTCGCCAGCATCGAATCCGCCATTCGCAACACCCAGCTCTCGAACCGAAGCCTGCGCCTGGTGCCGGACCTGAATGCGCTCGAGAGCGAACGCCAGACCGTCAATGCCCGCTTCAAGGTCGTCGCCGCGAAGATCGAGGACGCAACCGCATCGGTTTACGAAGCGGACCAGCGGGAGCGTCTCGCGCAGCTGAAAGCCCTCGCCGAACAGTACATCGCCGGCTCACAAGACATCGTGCGCATCCGCGCCGAGCACATCCGCTCGACCGCCGACAAGAGCGAGGCCGGAGTGGCCAAGACCGCGGCGCTTTGGACCGAAGTCAATCGCGTGTCGCGCGACAAGACCCAGAAAGCCGGCGCCGACATCAGCGCCCTCTCCGAGAAGGCGGCCGCCGTGTCGCAGGAGTACGCGCGTCGATCCATCGATCGCGCCGAGACGATGGCGAGCTCCATCGAATGGATGAATCTCGGTCTCACGATCGCGACGATGGCGGTTCTGATTGGCGCCGCCATTTTCGGGCGAACGTCGATTGCGCGGCCGCTCAAGCGGCTCATCGTGCCTATCGGCGAGGTGGCCAAAGGCCACTTCAACGTGAAGGTGGAAGGCACCGGCCGCGGCGACGAGATCGGCCAGATCGCGAGCGCGGTAAGCGCCATGGTTACGCAGATGAGCGCCACCATTACCGAAATCAAGCGTGCGGCGTCCGAAGTCAACGGCGCCTCGTCCGAGATCGCCGGTGCCACGACCGATCTTTCGCAGCGCACCGAAGAGCAGGCCGCAAGCCTCGAGGAAACCAGCGCGGCGATGGAGCAGATCTCGTCCGCGGTGAAAAACAGTTCGTTCAACGCCGAACGGGCCAACGGCTCCGCGGCGGAAGCCTGCGCCGTCGCCGGTGAAGGCGGCGCGATCGTGTCACGCGCGATCGGCGCAATGGCGAAGATCGAGGATTCGTCGCGCAAGATTTCGGACATCATCGGCGTCATCGACGAAATCGCGCGCCAGACCAACCTGCTCGCGCTTAACGCGGCCGTCGAAGCCGCCAGAGCCGGCGAAGCCGGCCGCGGCTTCGCCGTCGTCGCCTCCGAGGTCCGCAGTCTCGCGCAACGTTCTTCTCAGGCGGCCAAAGACATCAAGACGCTGATCACCAACTCCGGGGCCCAGGTCGACGAAGGCGTGCAACTCGTCAATCACACCGGCGAGGCTCTCAAAAAGATCGTCGAATCGGTTCGGGAGGTCGCGACGCTGGTCGACGAGATCGCGCGCGCCAGCGTCGAACAGTCGAGCGGCCTGGATCAAATCAACACGGCTTTGACCCAGATGGACGAAGTCACTCAGAAGAACGCGGCCTTGGTCGAGGAAAACGCGGCGACAGCCAAGTCACTCGAGATGCAGGCGCGGACCATGGACGACCACGTGTCGTACTTCAAACTCGGTGCCGCGCCCGCGCCGCCCCTCGCTTTGCCCGCGTCGCCGGCACCAGCCCAAGCCCGCGTCGCACATCCCGTGCGCGCTTTGCCCGCCGGCCCGCGAACGACGGCCCCACGCAAGCGAGCGGCCAACGACTGGCAGGACTTCTGAGCCCCGGTCACCTCAAGTAGTCGCTCAATCGCAGGCTCTGGATCTTGGAGATGGCCGAGTAGCTCGCCTCGAGCTGCGCCTGATAGGTGGAGATCTCGGCAGTGACGGCCGCCACGTCCACGTTGGTCAAGGAGTCCGACAGTGTCGTCGCGTCGCTTTGATAGGTCTGCTGGTTGTTTACCGCACGCTCCAACTGCGACGCAGACAACGAAAGCTTCGTCTGCACCCCCGTCACGGCGTCCAGCGCGGACGTAGCGAGATCTAGCGCGGAGCTAAGGGTGGTGCTGTCGATCGGAGACGACGTCGCGTTGGCGATCATGCTGAAGGCGCGCATCGCCTTCTCGAAGGCCGGGTTGGAAGCCGTCACACCGTAGGTGACATACTGGCTGTCGGAGACCTTGGCCGACGCGAGTTGATCGTCTCCCGTATAATAGGACGTGTCGGCGGCCGTCGCGGAGGTCGTGTTGGAATAGCTGGAGAGATCGACCGGGGCCATATCGGTGCGCGATCCGGCGAACAGATAGCGTCCGCCGTACTGCGTATTCAGCAGCGACGTCATCTCGCTCATGAAGCCCTCAGCCGCACTGGTCAGCGTCGACGCGTCCGTGCCGCTGGCCGACACAGCCCCCGTGAGTTCGGACTTGTAGCTCGAAAGCAACTCGGCGATCGATCCGGTCGCGGAATACATGGCCTGGACCCGGTCGTCCGCGCTGCTTGCCGCGTCCTCGTAGCTCTTGGACTGCGAGATCGAGACCTGGAGATCGATCACCTTCTTCGACGTCGCACCCAGCCCGCCGTAGTCGGACGAGACCTTTCCGGACGCCGTCTCGATCTGCCGTTCGGAAATCTTGGCCTGCGTCCGGAGTGCGGCACTGACCATTTGTTCGCTTAACGCGAACGTTGCTACACGGGCGACCATCGCTACTCTCCGTCAGGTCGATTGCACCGAATTGATCAGCGACGTGAACATGTTGTTCAAGGTCTGCAGCACCTGCGCCGCGGCGGCATAGGCATTCTGCAGGTCGGACAGCCGCGCCGTCTCTTCATCGACGTTCACGCCGGACTGGGACGAAATCGTGTCGGCCAAATTCGATTTGACCGTTTCCTTCGAGGTCAGCGTGTTCGACGCCTTGGTCGCCGCCGAGGCGGCATCGGCTACGATGTCGGCTGCATATGAGGAGAAGGAGGTCGTCCGCGACGACAGATCGCCGGCCGCCGAGAAGGCCGTATCGCCGGTCAGCGCGTCGTAGAGTTTCTGCGCGACGACGGTAGAGCCCGCTGTCACGACCTGGGCGCCGATGGTGAGCGTCGCCGATGAATTTAGGCTGCTGCTCGCCAACTTGCTGGAGTCGCTCAAGAGGCTGCTGCTCACGGCGAAATCGGAAGCCCCCGTCGCCGAGACCATATTGTTCAAGCCCAGCCAATCGGAGAGGCCTTTACCTTCCGTGCCGACGCTACTGGTCATCTCATTGACCGCAATCCCGCCGCTCGCGTCGGCGGCGGCGATCACGACATGGCCGCTCGCATCGATGCTGGCCGACAGCCCGCTGACGCCGTTAATGGCCGAGACAAGGTCACCGACCGTCGCATAATTGGACAGATCGAAGTCTTGGTACGATACGAGACTGCCGCTGCCGTCGGTGACCGCGACGCGGAATGTGCCCGTGCCCGACAGCGTGTCGCCGGCGGCCACCGCGGTCGTGCCGGTGAGGCTGTTCGGCGGCGGCGATGCGGTCCCCGCGTTGCTGACCGTATTAAGCGTATCGGCCAGTTGCACGGCCAATTCGTCCAGTTCCGATTGCGACGCCGGCAAGACGCTGTCGCGCTGGCTGACGAGCGCGGCGATGGAGCCTGACTTCATCTGCGATGTGATGTCGGCGCCATCGACCGTGACGCCGCTCAGGCCGCCCGACGGATAGCTCGATGCCGCGGTCACCTTGGCCGCGGTGGTGAAGCTGAGGGCATGCACGGACGAGTCGAGCAGCGTCTGGCCCGAGGCCGTGTAGATCTGCATGGCGCCCGAACTGGTGACGGAGTAATTCACGCCCATGTAAGACGAGAGGTCTTGCAGCGCACTGTTGCGCTTGTCCTCGAGATCTGCCGTCGACTCGCCCGCGGCGGTGCTCTTCACGATCTGACTGTTCAAATCCTTGATCGTGGCGAGGTCGCTGTTGACGGCATCGACCGCGGTTCCGATCTGCTGATCGGCATTCGAGCGCAATGTCTGGATGGAGCTCGACGTATCGCGAAGCTGAGCCGCCACGTCGTCGAGCGCGCTCACGACCTGCTGCTTGAGAGTGGAGCTCTCCGGCGTATCGGCAAGGTTCGACACTGCGGTTGCCAACGAGGCCATCGTGCTGGCGATCGAGGTGCCGCTACTGTCGGAACTGCCCGTGGTCGAGCCGAAGTACGACTGCAACTGGCTCGCGTAATCGTTCGTCGTGCTCGCCGCACCGAGGTCCGAGACCGCCTGCATCAGCGACTTGAGCAGCAGCTTGTCGACGCTGCCGGAGATGCCGGTGACTGCCGTGCCGCTGCCGATGCCGTTCGAAACCGTCGACACTTGCGTGACGGTTTTTCGGGTGTAGCCGTCGACGTCGGCGTTCGCGATGTTGGCCGAGGTGACACTCAGCTGCGTTTCCGCCGCCATCAAGGCGGACGTGGCGGCATATCGCGCGATCGACAGGGACATGGGTTACGCTCGTCTCAGATGTAGGTACCGGGTCGCACCGCCGTGTAGCTGCGCACGTGATAGGTCTTGCCATTGGCGCCGTAGGGCGAGGCCTCGACCATTTCGTCGCGGATCGCCGCCATCACCGCGTCGATGCGGCGACGGCTCGCCTCCATCGCGGCCTCCAGGTGCACGATATTGTCGTTCATCGTCTCCTGGAAAAACGCAAGCCGGTCGAGGAAACGTTTGCGCACCGGCTCGGAAGCCATGTCGATGCGGAACGTGCGGGCCGTGGCCGCATTGGCCCAGACCTCGAAAGCCGCCGCGAGTTCCGCCTTGCGCTTGGCAACCACGGACAGCGACGCCGGCAGACCGCGCGCCAGCATCGCATTCTCTTCCTTCACCACCCCGATGAACTCGTCGATCAGCGCCACCAAAGCTTCCGCCGCGGTATCGGCCTCGTTGTTCTGTGCAATCATGACGCTTTCCTTCGATCTAGTGTTTGCGCGCGTTCTGCTTCAACGTTGCGCCGGTCCGGCGATAGGCCGATACCGCATTCAGGCTACGGTTCGCGATCTCGATGTTCTGCGCCAAGTCACGCTTGAACGACTCCAGCACACCCACCAGGTCTTCCAGTTCGGTCAGAAAGACGAGCAGCTCGCGCCGCTGCCGAGGGTCGAGGTCGACGGGCCGCAGCTGAGCGGCGCAGTCCGGCGCCATCTGGTAGAGACCCAAGACCTTCAAATGCGCGACCGCTTCGCTGACCGCGCAGCGCGTGCGATGCAGGGCATCGCGCTCGCCACGCTCGGTTTCCTCGTCATGCGTCATGTCAACGCACCGCGCTCAGCAGCGTATCGAACATCTTATTGACCGCCGTGATGACCTGCGCAGAGGAGGAGTAGGCTTGCTGCGCCGCGATCATCGTACTGAACTCCTCGCTGGAGTCCGTCGCACTCGATTCGAGTTCGCCGCCTTTGACGTTGCCGGCGCCGCCCGTCCCGGCCTCATGCAGCGTGCTGTCGCCGGAGCTTTGCGTCGAGGCATAGACACTCCCCGACATCGCCTGCAAACCGTTGGCATTGGTGAAGGTCGCAACCGGAATTTTGTAGATCGCGATCGTCTGACCATTGCTGTACGAAGCGCTGACAACCCCGTCGTTGCCGATCGACACACCGGTCAGCGTGCCGTAGGCCATGCCGTTGCTTTTGATGCTGGTCACGTCGACCGTCGGCGACGTCGTGCCGGTCGAGTACTGGGTGAGGCCGTCCGCCTTGCCGGCAGTGCCGAGGTCGAGCGAAATCGTGCTGTCGGCCGCGCTCGTCGTCCAGCCAGAGATCGATAGGGTCGGCGGCGTGGGCGACGTACTCGCCAAGGTGCCGTCGCTGTTGAATGTCACTGTAATCGGCGACGACGTGACCGCACCTGTCGTCGCGCTCGTATTCGACGACAGCGTCGGATTGCCGAACGCGGCCGTCCACGTATTGGTCGCGGATTTTGTCCAGGTGATCTGGACCGAATGGGCAGTGCCGAGCGAGTCGTATACGGACATATCGCTGGTGAACGTGTCGCCCACCGCGGCATCGGCCGGCAAATTCGCCTGAATCGATGTGCTTGTGGTGGCCGAGGCCGTGCTGGTCACGATATTGGTATCGACGGCGGTAAGCGTGCTGGCACTCTCGTTGCCGACGACATTGCCATCGGCGTCTGTCCGCCACCCCATCAGATAATAGCCGTCGTTGGCCAGATAGCCGTCGCTGTCGGCCGCAAACGCGCCGTTGCGCGTGTAGTAAGTCTCTTTGCTGCTGTCCGAAGGGCTGACGACAAAAAATCCACTGCCCGAAATCGCGAGATTCGTCGCCGTCGTGCTGGAGACCAGCAGCCCCTGTTTCGAGATGTCGGAGCGGGCGTTCACCATCACGCCGCCGGAGGAATAGCCGGCCGACGAACTGCCGGTCACCAGTTCTTCGAAGCTGGCATAGGACGTCTTATAACCGTAGGTCGACGAGTTCGCGAGATTGTCGCTGACCATCGCGATCGACTGACTCTGCGCGCTCAGGGCGGACACCGCAGAGGTAAGAGCACCGGTGAGACTCATCTGAAAAACTCCTCAACTCAATTGGCGGATTTGACGCCGACGACACTTGTAAGCGCGACCGTGGTATCGCCGATGAGCAACTGCGACGTGCCGCTGGTGCTGTCGACGCCGGTCACCTTGCCGATGACGGTTGTGTAATCGAGGACCGACGAGCCGCTGGCGTTGGCGGCGCCGACCGAGATGGTGTAGTCGCCGTCGGCGGCCGTGCCGCCCGAATTGGTGGTGCCGTCCCAGGTGAAGGTGTGCGATCCGGCGGCGGTGTCGCCGGTGGTCGTATAAACGGCGTTACCGTTCTGGTCCTTGACGGTGATGTTGACCGAGGCCGCAGCCGACGAGAGCGAATAGCCCCAGTTCGCCTGGCCACCGGTCAACGGCGTCGTGTCGCCCTTCGCCTCGACCGTCTGACCGATGTAGCCGATGCCGTTGCTCGTCAGCAGGCTGTTCATCGACGAGACCATTGATGTCAGATTGCTGTTCATCTGCGTCTGCTGGTCGTAGCTCGCATAAGAAACGAGCTGACTCATGAACTGCGTGGGATCCGTGGGATCGAGGGGATTCTGGTTCTTGAGCTGTGTGACGATGAGCTGCAAGAAGTCGGTCGTCGACAGCGACATCGACGAGTCGGTGCTTGACGTCGACGACGTTGACGCTGTGGCGGCGGCGTAGGCGGAACTGACGGATGAGATCGTCATGGCGCGGCTGATCCTGCACGGGCGCGACTTTTGCGCGCCGTATCGTTCGTTCTGTGTGATGCGATGTCGGTGTTGTCTTCGGATATTAATACGAGAGCGCGTACCAATTCAGGCGCGGATTCTCTCAGCGCCCGCGGGCCAAGCGCGCGCGATCACGACAACGGCGACGTGCATGCGGCACCGATCGCGCAAGGTCTTTCGCCTCGGGCGTCGATTGAACGTGAGAGGATGGAAGCTGGCGGTGACGTCGGCTAACGCGCCGCGATCGGCGGTCGCCGGCGGCGCTATTTCAGAAAGCCGCTCACCACAAGACCGATACCGGCGGCAAAGCACGCCGCGATCCAGATGTAGGACTTGGGCAGGCCACTGCGGCTCAGAAAAGGAAACCGGCCCGGCGCCTTCTGCGGCTTGCTGTCGTGGACCACCGGGAGGTCGTCGATACGGCCGGCCAGGGCGACGATCCTGTTCGACAGATTGGCCGGCGCCGGCTCGGCGGGACTGTCGTCGAACATCTCCCGCAGGGCGACCGCGCTGGCCATCACGTCCCGCGCCTCCTGCGACTCGTCAAGCAGCTTGAGCGCGTCCGCACGGACTTCGACAGGCCAAGCCGCCGGCTGCTCACCGCAGCGGTCGACCAGATCCTCGAACTCCGCAAGATTCATGACGCACTGCCCCGGCAGGCCAAGCCTGTAGCTCGATTCTGCTACAGAATGATACACATCTATACGGTCTGTTGTACATTATCACAAGCAGACACAATCAGACACAATTCAACCTCGTTCGGCGGTCGCCTTGGCCTGCTGAACGCGGACGTCCGCCCAGGCATCGCGCAGGTCGGTAACCGCCACGATAAGCTTGTTGAAGCGGGCGATGGCGTCGGGCTTCCCCAGCGAGTGCAGCGCGGAGAGGATGAGCCGCACGTAAGTGTCGCGCATGTGCTCGGCCACCGCCCCACCTTTGTCAAAATTGAGATTGTGACAAAGACCGCGCAGGATCGTCGTCGCGGCTTCAAGGTGCCCGAAGGCCTGGTCGAGCCGCTTGTGCTCCAAAGCCGCGACGGTGCGGCTCAGTTCCTGGATGACCCGGTCGTAGAGCATCACCACGCCGGCGAGCGGCGATGTGGTCGCGGCCGTCGTCCGGTAGATGCTGGCCACCATACTATGCGTTGCTTGCTGCGCCATCGCCTAGTTACTCGAATTCGTGTTGTTGAGCTGTTTCAGATAAGTGATCGTCGAATTGGCCTGCAAGATCTGCTGCTGGATCTTGGCATAGCGGTCGGTGAGCTGCGTTCGGTACGTGTCGGCCTGCGATTTGATCGTCGCGCTGCGACTGGTCAGGTCCGTATCCTGCTGCTCTATGTTATCGATGACCGTCTTCAGCGTGCCGCTCGTGGCATTGCCGACCGCATCGCTGTCCGCATAGATCTTCTGCGCGAGGCCGTAGCTCAGCGTGAAATCGATGGATTCGGAGGCGCTCCCGGCGAAGGAAAATGAGAACCCGTCGAAGGCCGTGCCGGCTTTACCGATAATTCGCGTGCCGCTGATGGTGAAAAGCGACGAGTCGCCACCGACCGACGCCGACGTAATGGCGCCCGAACCGTCCAAGGTCACATCGAGCGTGAACGACGTCGGCGCATCCGTGCCGCGTGCCAGCACGCGGATGTCGCTCGCCGATGTGGTCGTTTGGAATTCGAACAGCGATTGGATGTCGCTCAGATTATTGTTGAGCGCGCTTTCCAGCGTCGTCGTGTCGACTTCGAGCTTATTGTCGCTGTCGAAGGTGATGCCGAAGCTCGCCAGCGAGTTGTTCGACACCATCGTATTGAGATCGCTCTCGAGCTGCTGACTCACGGAGCGCAACGCCGAATCGCCGAACAACACGGTGCTGCTGTCCGCCGTGCCGTCGGACGCCGTCTTGTTCTGGGCGATGACGAAGTCGCGCAGCGCGTTGTACGAGGTGACGAAATTGTTGATGGCCGTTTCGATATTCGTGAGGTTCGGCGCGACCTGAACCGATACCGACGTGCCCGTCGGCGTCGGCGAATAGAGGTGGAACGTCACGCCGTCGAGAACATCGGAAATGTCGTTGGAATCACGCGTGATCTCGACACCGTCCAGCTTGATCTTCGCCTGCTGGGAGGCCTGGATCTCGTTGGTGAAAGCACCGGATGAATCGGTCACGCCGAGCTGATTGAGGACGTCGTCGCCCGAGACGCTGCTCGTGGTAATCGTCTGGCCGGTGCCGGTCGTCGTCAGCAACAGCTCGTACTCACCATCCGACACCTGCAGCGTCGTAGCCCGCACGCCCGTGGTGGTCGTCTGATTGTTGATGGCTTCGACGACATCGCCGAGCGTCATGCCGCTGGTCACGCTGATGTCGGCGCTCGTGCCGGCGCTGGTCCCGATACTGAAAACGCCGCTGTAGCCCAGCGCCGTCGAGCTGCTGGCGATGGTCGAACTCGCCACCTTCTGCGCCTTGGCGATCTGCTCGACGACGAGATCGTAGGTGCCTTCGTCGGTGCCACTGTCAACGTCGACGGAAGCCACGGAGCTTGCCGTCACGTCGCCGTTGGCCGTGAGGTAGGCGGCGCGGTTGGCGAAAACGTTCGTGCTCGCATTCGACACGCCGGCCGGATTGCTGAGCGCATTGGACTTGGTGGCAAGATCCTGCAACAGACCTTGCAGAGACTGATAGCTCGATATCTTCGTTTGATTGGTGGTGATCTGGGTGTCGATCGTGTCGGCCTTGGCGAGCTTGGCCTGCACCATCGCTTCGATGAGGCCGTTCCAGTCGACCGTCGAGCTGTTCGCGCTCGTGCTGGCGGTGCTCGACGTATAGGACGACGTCGAGGCCGTGCTGGTGCTCGCCGCACTGGCTGTGTTGGCCGTACTGGCCGTGCTGGAAACTGTGCTCATCGACCCTGCCTAGAAGAAGCGGGCCGGCGGCAACGCCGGCCCGCCAGGACTACGTTACTTCAGGAGGCTCAACAGATACTGCGGCATCTGGTTCGCCTGCGCGGCGGCCGCGACGGCGGCCTGCGTCTTCACTTCCGCCGACGACAGGTTGGCCTGCTCGGCCGCGACGTCGACGTCGGTGATCGACGACTTGGCGGAGCTGAGGTTCTCTTCCGTGCTCGACAGCGCGTTGGCGCGGAATTCGAACCGCGATTCCTGCGCGCCGATGCTGGCGCGGGCGGACGAAACCGAGCTGATCGCGGTGTCGAGGGTGGTGAGGGCCGAATCGGCGCCGCTCTGGGTGCTGATGTCGAGCGAGGAGATGCCGAGATTCGACGCGCTCAGATTGTCGATCTTGATCTGGATCGTGTCGGAGGCATCGGTGCCGACCAGCACGTCGACGCCAGTCGAGAAGTTGCTCGTGCCGTCAAGCAGACTGACGCCGTTATAGCGGGTGCCGGACGCGGTGCCGTCGACTTCGTCCTGGAGCTGCGAGAATTCGTCCTGCAGATAGGTGCGCTCGGTATCGGTCACCGTTCCCGAAGACGACTGCGAAGCGAGCGATTTCATACGGGTGAGAATGTCGCTGATGTTCGAAGCGCCGCCGTCGGCGGTCTGGAGCACCGCGACCGCCTGGGTCGCATTGGTCGATGCCTGCTGCAGCGAGGTGATGTCCGAGGAGATCTTGGTGGCGATGGCGAGGCCGGCAGCGTCGTCGGACGCTTTGTTGATGCGCGAGCCGCTGGCGATCTTCGCCAGCGACGAGGATTCCGACGCGGCGTTCTGATTGAGGAAGCGGACCGCCGTATTGGCCGCCGTATTGGTCGAAATGACAGGCACTGTAAGCCCTCCTGGTTTGAACAAGCCCCTGTCCCGCAACGCGCAGGAAACCGAGCAGACGTCGGTTCGCCGGCGTCTGCAGCGTTCAACGGGGCGCGACGCGGCAGCGGGCGGTGTTTTTCGCGGCGGCCGTGGACATGGCTAATCGTCGGTAAACGAACCGCGGATGTCTTTCTCCGAGCGGCGCAGCAACTCGCGCAGCTTCTGACGCCCGCGCTTGAGCAGCGACTCGACGGCCATCACCGTCGTCTGCATCACTTCGGCGACTTCGCTGTTGTTCATGTTCTCGTGGTAGGAGAGGATTAGCGCGATACGCTGCTGCTCCGGCAGGCGCTCCATCGCCGCGTCGAGCAGCGAAGTGACCTTGTGCTTTTGAAGCTCTTCGATCGGCAGGGGCTTGGCGTCGGCGACTTCGGGCACCTGCTCGAGATCTTCGGTCCGCGGCTGACGGCGATAGTCGATGCAGCGGTTGGTCACGACGCGATAGAGCCAGGTCGAGAACTTGGCGCGCCCGCTTTCCCAGCGCCCCCGGTGCAGCCAGATCTTCAGCAACGTGTCCTGGACGATATCTTCGGCGTCGGCGCGGTTGTTGAGGATGCGGAGCGCAAGACCGTAGGCGCGGTCGATGTGGCGTTCGACCAAGAGCCGGAAAGCGTTTTGATCGTTGGCGGCAATCCGCTCGAGCAGACCATCGTCGGTATCGGCTGCCGAGGGCGCTTCGTCGACGCGCCCGAATGTCTCTGCCACCGCATCCCCTATGCCGATCTCGACCGCGGCGCTCTGCGCTGCAGGCCGACTCAAATTCATATAGGCTTGCGTCATCTGCGTCTCCGGGCCGCCCTGATTGTCTGTCATGGTCTTGAACGGGGGCGCGAAGAATTCCGGGCGTAAAATTTTCGAAATCTAGAATAATAAATGCCTGAAATAACGGAATAATTTGCCTATCGCACCCGGCAACAAATGCCTATCGCAGTATTTGATATCCAATTATTACTCAGAAGAACAATTTATACTTAGAAAAATCGCGATCTATTCATTGAAGAACGAATAAAGACATAAAATTCGCAAGCAGTGCATCAGGATCAAAGCATCCAAAACGTGCGCCGATACACGCACACGGCGCGCCAACGCTTCGAAATAATCCCCGCCTGATTTTTGTATCTGCTTCGTAACAAGTTCAATTGGTCGACATGTGTTCTGGGTCGTCGATCGCATCGCAATCCCGACGGCGCGCCGGCAGCCGGTATCAAAAAGCATTGACCTGGATTCATGATCGACCGATTGAAAGCGCTCCTCGCAGCGCGTGGCCACCAGATTGCCGACACGCAGATCAAACGGCTTTGCGAGTGCGCCGAGCTCGGCGACACCATGTCGGTCTGGGACAAAGACCGCGACGTATCGCAGTCCTCCATCGTCGTCGTCGACGAGCCGCCCAATCCCGCGCAAGTTCATGCCCTCAGGCGGGCGCTGTCGCCGCAGGCGACGGTCATCATTCCCTACGGTGAGAATCCGGCATTCGATTACTTGAAGTCGAGGTTGCGCTGCCGTGGCGTCATCGGCGCCCAAGCGCCGGAAGCCCCACACCTGGTCTGGTGGGGCGGCAGATCGTCCAAGGCGCCGAAGAGCTGCCTTACCAACCTGCTGAACGCCCACATTGTAACCTGCGTACGGCCGAACACGCCGCAGGATACCACCGCGGCGCTGTTCGCCAAAGCGCTCGACGTATTCGGCATCACCTACACGATCGAACGAGACGAGGCCTTCATCTCGTGCGACGAGAGCACGCCCATTCGCAGCCAGCTCTTGCTGACCGCCTGGGAGACGAGCACAAAGCCGCTGATCTGGCTCGATCCGCACAGCACCGCCGACCTGACCAGCCTCGATATTGACGTTGCCGGGGTCGACTTCGCCGCCGTTCAGACGAGCTCAGGCCTTTCGACGGCATTTCTATATTTCGGCCGCACGTCGGCCGCTGTCGATCTGCTCAAGAGCTGGCAAAGCCTCTGCCTCGAATATCCGCGCCTCCCCGCAGAGTACATGTTGGACGCGGCCTGGGCGATGGTCTCATCGCAACGGGCGCTGGTGACAAAATGGCTGTCGCCGCAGCGGGCTGCGTCCGACGAGGCTAGGTCGTCCGATGCCTGGGCACAGGCCTTCGAGCAGCACATGCTGACAACGCCCGGGCAGAGACGAGCGCGCAAGGCCGGCCGCACCGGCTCGCCGGAGCCGCATTGCATATTGAACAGCCGGTTCGAGGGCCGCGGCCCGCTGCTTCTCATTACACATGCACAAGGTCCGGCCGCGCAAACGGCAAGCTTGGTGCGCAACGCGGCCGCCGCCTTCGCCGCCGGAGACGGTGGCTTCAGTTGCCTCGGCATCCTGGTCTGCAACGACGCGCAGGAAGCGGCGGAAGCGGTCCGGCTGACGAATGACGGCTGGATTCTATACGCCCTGCCCGGCCTGGCGCTCGAGGCCGATACGTTTCAAAGGCTGTCGGTTTTCAGCGATGCCGACCGGCCGCAATTCATCATGCCCGAAGCAACGGCTCAGAGACGGACCTCGACCGGCATATCCATCGAGGCAAGCGGCGCCAAAGCGATCTTCGGGCGCGCCGGCGCTTTCAACCGCGGAGAAGAGAGCGCGCTCGGCCCGCACTCAAAGCCATTGAGGCTCGTCTCCTGATTAGTGAGCGGCCGAGCAACCGCCGCCTTCGGTATCAGGTGGGAACCGCGGCGAATGGGGCAGACCGTCGACCGGCCACACCTCATCGGAAAATATCTTTAATTCAATGAGATAGAGAGAACATGGTGCCAGGGGCGGCATCGCACCCGTGGCCTAACTAATTGAATTTCAACTTGATTTTTTCGGCTTCCGCGACGGAATACCCTCAGAAATACCCCCAGTTTGTCGATTTTCCCATGTTGCCCTATGTGTCACGTGGTTCGAGGCAACTGCCATACAGCGGCCCGGCTACGTGACGGCCACTCAAGGCTATGCGAAGAATCGTCATCTTCTGAAGCGGCAGTTGACGGTGGAGAGCTTCTGCAGCTTTCAATCGGGTCTCACGAACAGCACTGAGATTTGAGTGAATGAGCTCCGTCCCAAAAAGACCACACGAAAGAAGCATCGATCACGCCGGGGAGCCGCGCGATCCGACTGCGGTCTCCGCTGAGAACGTGAGGATTCGTTCAAATTTGGACCGAGATCCGGCGTCTCCGTTTGTAGCGTCCAGCCGGACTATTACCGAACTCAAAGATCTCGCACTTCATGTAATTCTGGACCCACGCGCACACCTATTGCCGGAAGATGGGTCGCCGCGAGACCCCTCCGGAATTGTTTTAGCTGCCAATCATATTGCGTGGCGATATGGCTATTTTATCGAGGCCTATCCGAAGCTCGGCCAAAGTACTTTTCATATTATTCTCGCGCTTCTAGTCAGCCAAATTGTTGGCCGCATTATTCAGCTTTACCCGGATGCCCGGACGGATAGAGCCACTATTCACAATTTGCCGGAAGACATTTGGCACTCTATCATCTCTAGGATTTTAACCTTGAACCCGAGATGGGCGGCCGGAATTGACGAGATTTTTTCTGCCCCACTACACGCCGATTTGGATCCGAAATTAGACCAAGCCACATTTTTAGTGGATGCACTCGCACAACTGATCGACGAGAGGCCCGAACTTGCCTCCGAGTTGAGCAAGCAGCCTAGTTTTCGCAAAGTCTTCCAAAGCGCATCCAAAGGCATGCGTTCCAAATCGAAGCGCCCTATTCCGACCGAGGCCCCCGAGCTTTACGAAGGACGCGGTAAAGGCTCCGGCGAAAACGCCGTAGGGTTTCTGCGGCGCGTATATTCGGACTGGCTCCCGACCCCCTTATCTATTTCGGACATAGGTGATCTCGACCCGAAGCTCTATGGCACTTTGAAAAGCTGGGTCAGAGACCGCAAGCCGCCGGCCGACCTGACCCAATTCTTCAAATCCAAGAAGCGCCGGACTCCCGAGGAAATTGACGCTGAGCTGAAAAAGCACCGCATTAACAAGCCTGAAGACGCGTTTGCCCGCTTTCCCAACGACAAGAAAACAGCGGCCAGGCTCTACAATGCTGCGCTGCGTCGCCAATAGTTTTCTATTTGAGTTATTGCACCCTCGTACTTGATTTTCTGCTCCATAGTAACTACCCTCCAGAGGATAGGGACGATGGAGGTTGCGTATGTCAGAAGACAACGGATCCAAGAAGAAACCCCTTCGGATTGTTAGCTGGGCGGAGTTGAGCCAGCGAATTCCATACAGCCGCCAACACGTGGCGCGGCTTGAAAAGGCCGGCAGGTTCCCCCCGCGGTTCGCCCTAAATCCTGAGAGCGGCAATAGGGGCCGCAAGGGGTGGCTGTCTCAGGACATTGATGCCTTCATCGAAGCCAGGGCTGCGCTCCGGCAAGCTTCCAAGCCGGAGTAGCCGTCATGCGCACCTACTCAGCCGAAGCGGCGCGGGCCCTCTGCCGCCTTCAATACCGCGGAATGCGCACCTGCGGAGCCGGTGCGGCAAGCAGGGCCTACGGGATACTCCAGGCGCACTTAGTTCATTACAGCCGGCGGCGAGAAGCGCCTTGCGAGCGCGCGAAGCGTGTCTTGCAGGACTTAGCCAGCGCAAGCGGCATCCACGTCCCTCCTCGGCATGAGGCCGAGCTCACGGCGTTCATGCACGAATATCTGAGCGGCCTGTTCTTCCGGGGGACGCCCCCGAGCTAATCCATTCCAGCCGGCTCGACTCGCCGAAGAACGTTGACTTTCAAAACTGGCACACTTGCGGACACGACCATGGCCCAGCGAAAACCAACACCGCAAAATCAACCGACAGCAAAGGCTTCATCACCAGGTGCCCGTGCCGTGAGGTTAGAAGACCTGGCCGGCATGGATTCCGCGCGCGATTGGGGCGAGGCCTTGCAGCTCGATATTTCGGATTATCGTGCCGGCGAAATACGGTGGGACGACGTAGACTCGGGCTGTGTCGTG
This sequence comes from Pseudolabrys taiwanensis, assembly GCF_003367395.1. NCBI lineage: Bacteria > Pseudomonadati > Pseudomonadota > Alphaproteobacteria > Hyphomicrobiales > Xanthobacteraceae > Pseudolabrys > Pseudolabrys taiwanensis. Next base: position 2,928,241 of record NZ_CP031417.1, read on the forward strand.
TATGGACCGCCTGGAACCGGGAAGACCACATTCGCCCGCGCTCTTGCCACGAGCTGCGGCGTCCCCCTCATCGCCACGTCCTACGCGGCCTGGCAGCGTAGCGGCGAAGGGCATCTCGGCAATCTCATGCAGGCGATCCACGGCACATTCGAAGCCGCGCGGCAAAACCGTCCGTGCATCGTCTTTATCGACGAGATCGACACGATGCCGTCCAGGAACACCAAGAGCCGTCATGCCGACTGGTTCAACAGCATCAATAATGCGCTCCTCGAAGAGCTGGACGGCACGGATGCGCGGGAGGGCATCATCGTCATTGGCGCCTGTAACGATCCAGGCAATCTCGACGCGGCCCTATTGCGGCCCGGGCGGCTCGGTCGACTGATCGAAATCCCCCTTCCCTCGCTTGAGGCTCTCCCTGCGATCCTCCGGTTTCACCTTCGCGATGATGTCAGTGCGATCGACGACCTGGATGCGATTGCCGTCCAGTGTGTCGGACGATCCGGTGCCGACATCGCGCAGCTGGTCAGGGATGCACGCCGTCTGGCTCGCAAAAGCCGCTCGCCCCTTGGCCATCCCCATCTTCTGGAAGTGCTCGCCGAAAACCTCAAGGATCTTAGCACTGCGGAGCTCTCCCGGATCGCTGTCCATGAGGCAGGACACGCCGTCACCGGCCTTCGTCTCAAAGTCTCCGAGCAGATCAATATATGCCTGAGCGATCGGCCGCAGACCTGCCTCGACCTTCGCATCGCGGGCGCGGGCGTCACCGCGCAAAGGGTCCAGAATGTACTCGCGACGCTGCTCGCCGGGCGGGCGGCCGAGGAGATCATTCTGGGCGCTGCCAGTGCCGGCGCCGGAGGACGCGCAAACTCCGATCTCGCCAAAGCGACCGAGGTCGCCTTCAACGCGGTGATGGCTCAGGGACTCGGCCCCGAACAGAGCTTGGTCTGGTACGGCATGTATGATTCCCAGCCGCAGATCGCTCTCTTCCGCCCTGTTGCCGAAGAGGTCGAACAATTACTGGACCAGGCTTATGTCCAGGCAAAATCCATCATTACTTCCGATCAGGACCTCATTCGCCTGACGGCCCGGGCGCTGCTCCGCCGCCGCGCGATTCCACACAATGACCTGCTGATGATGGCTGGCATGGTGCCCACGACCTTCGATTCCAAGAATGCCTGACGCTCGCGACGCCTGTTTTTAAAAGTGAGACATTGGGCGGAATCCCGAGTCGCGTTAGGGATTCCGCAGACGCGAGGGGAATCGAACGGCGAGTTATTGGGCGGTGTCTTGCATACGTTCGGGGTAAAGTGAGGTGAACGCTTGACGCGCTCACCATTCATCATCAGGCTCGCTTTGTGTCTGAGGTCAGTGATGCACTGATAGGGAGTTACCAAGAGCCAGAGCCGATCAAGCGTCCGGGCCAGCTTCTTGCGACCGATGTGAAGGTCACCGGCCAGCCGCTCGACCCCACCCATATCGGGCGTATCATCAAGCCCCGCGAGCTGGTCGACGTTATCGAGCTCACGCCTCTCAATCGCAGCGAGACGATTCTCTACAACCAGCTTCTCGCCCACGCCTGGAACAACATCCGCACCAATCCCGTCCATAAGGTGCTGAAGGCCTCATTGCGCGGCTCGCATGAGAGCAATGACCGCCTGCACGAAGCCTTCGACAAGCTCATGGGCGCCTGGGTCAAGGTTCGCGCCCGCGACCCGCAAACCGGCGCCATGGCGACCTTCCGCGTCCACCTCCTTGGCACCAACAAGGAGGAAGAGAAGGATGACGGGTATTTCTATTACACCTTCCCCCCGGATCTTCTCGCCGTTATCAGCCAGAGCAAGGCCTGGGCGACCATAAAGTCGCACATCATGTACGCCCTGCGTTCGAAATACTCGATTCGGCTTTATGAGATGATCGAGCGCCGAATTGGCCTGGTCAAACAGCACGAAGAGTTCACGATCGACGAATTCCGGGGGCTCCTGGGCGTGCCGAATAGCAAGCTCGAACGCTTCGCCGACTTCAACAAGTACTGCCTCAAGCCTGCCATGGAAGAGGTGAATCACCTTTCTGACTTCACCGTATCGATAGCCGCCATCAAGAATGGCCGTGCCGTCCAAAAGCTGCTCGTGCACTGGTTCCGGAAATCCGCGGAGGAGCTGCGCAAGGCTCATGACGAACGCGAGAAAAGCCGCATCGGCCGCAGCGAGCGCTGGCGCGGTGCTGCGACCATTCATGTCATCGGCGCGGAATAGAATACATAATCAAACGCCCAATCCCTCACCGAAACGTCTGAGCCGCTTATTTTGCGCTCAATGCCACCCACTTCTTCACTGCAATACGCCCCGTTCCTCGTCGTTGGACGCCCGATTCTTCGCGCGACTCCGCCCCGTTTCCCACCTATCTCGCCCATAACTTCACATTTGGCGCGACAAGCATTTGATCCGGTGTTCAAATTCAGCGTCTGAATCTGAACTATTGAATCAGAATTAATAGAAAGGGTGAGGTCGGCCATTAAAATCACGCGCAACAAGCGCCTCGCATGCGCTCGGCGATATAATGGCGTGGCCGCATGCGCGACCACAAACCATGACTCCCTCACCCTGCGCTCGCGCTATGCGCTCGCTCCGCCGCACCTGTTGGATTCGGAATCCGCTTACGCGGATAACCATGATTGATTGGCAAGTGTGCGAGACACGCACACAACTACCCGCACAGTGCCTGCGGTGAGGTCTAAAGGGGGCCAGCGGGGTGGGGCTTGTGGACGGTTCAACATCGTAAGCCCGCCCTCCCCTGCCTCTCGATAGGCCGGCAGGCCCGATCAGGACGCCGCTGGTGTTCCTGTTTCACGTGCGACGCGGCTTGCCCTGCGCCGTAAAAACGCGCGATGTGGACGCGTATAAAGAGCCCGAAATTCCAGGTTCGGTGAGTCGACGCCCATTAACTCACCGTTCGACTCACGGGTGAGCCAAGGAATCCGGAGCGCGACTCGGGATTCCGCCCACTTCCTCACCGATCAATCGCTTGACCGCTCTGCCGGTACGCCTCACGCTTTATGCCGTGACGAAGCCCGATCCCGTCCTGATTGCCTATGCCGTGAAGCGCTATGCCGAAGACAAGCCTGCTGTCTGGACACGCATCGGCGCGGCCTGGCCGCATGAACAAGGCGCCGGGCTGACCATCCTTCTCGATGCCCTGCCCCGCGACGGCCGGATCATCCTGCTCGAACCGGACGAAGACGACGACGCGCGGCTTGAGCGTGAAGCGCAGCGCGCCAGGGAGCGTAATAAAGATTCGTAGAATTACGCTTTTGTGCAAATCCACATTTGTGGCTTTGCCTGGTAGCCTAGACTCACCAAAAACCAGCGCTCAGGTTTGCGGGCCGCCGTTTATCCCTGACCCTGACGCGCGCTCCGATCCGTTCAAGGCCAAGGCGAGCGGCCCGAAGCAGGGCCGGCCCTGACCGGCTTGTCGCGCCGCGCCCTTTGCGGTCGCGCAACGCGGCTTTCGAAAACCAGACCGACATTGAATTATACGATTCCACATTTGTGTAAGGACACATTGCTACGGCTGTAGAGCCGTTGAACCGTGCGATTGCACGGCTGCACCATTCTTTACTTGGAGGATTGAACGAATCCCGTAGCCTTAGAGGTGTTCGATTATTCATTTCCACCAATCCACATTTCCACAAATCCATTTTTGAGGCTTTCATGATTCTTACCTTTGCATCCTCGAAAGGCGGCGTCGGCAAATCGACCACATGCGCGGCCGTGGCATCCGCGCTGGCGCTTGAGGGCGCGCATGTGCTCATCATCGATCTCGATCAGAACCGCACGCTTGGCCGCTGGGCGAAGCGCACGGCCGTGGAAGGGCTCACGGTCAGCGCGATCGAGACCGACAAGTTCGGGGCGTACTTCCGCGACGCCGAGGCGTCAGGTGATTATGACCATATCTGCATCGACCTGCCCGGGACGAGGGAGGTCACGCTGTTCAAGGCGCTCGCCCGCTCCGATCTGGTCATCATTCCCGCACAGGCCTCCGAGCCCGATCTGCGTGAGGCCCTGGTCGTGGTCAGCGACATCCGCGACATCGGCGATACGACGGGGCGCAGGATTCCGTACCGGCTGCTGCTGACCAAGATCTTCCCCTTGCGCACACGCGTCACCGACTACGCCTATGCAGAGCTTGAGCGCAAAGGCCTGCCGCTGTTCCGCACGGCCCTGGTCGAGCGCTCCGCCTACCGCGAGATGTTCCTGAACGGCCAGCCGCCGACACTGACCGAGCCGGAGAAGGGGGCGGGCCTTGAGATCGCAACGCTGCTCACGGAAATCCGCGCAATCGTCGAACCCGAAGCGCTACTTCGGAAGGCAGGCTGATCATGAAGCAACGCACGCCGTTTCAGCCACTCGATGATGATCTCGACACCAGGATCGAAACCCTCGCGCGCGAGAAGGGGGTCAGCACTCTCGTGAGGCCCGCGCAGGGTGAGCAGGGGGCTCGCGCCAGCGAGACACTCCCCGCCCCGGCGTCTGCAGCCGGCACGCCGGCCACGCCGTTAATCGCTTCGCCGGCCATTGCGGCCGCACCGTTCGATGTATTGTTCGACGAGGCGCCTGCCCGCACCCCGATGAAGACGCTCAATGTCGAGCTGCCCGACTATGTCTGGACCGCCCTGAAAATCCGCGCGGCCGAGCGCAAGACCAGTGTCCGGCATGTCATCATGGATGCATTGCGCCGCGACGGAATCGCGATCAACGAGATCGACATGATCGACGCCTCGCAGCGCACCCGCAGCCTCAAAGCCAAGAGATAGCGCCGGTCAGAACCCCTTCTGGCCCGTGCTAGGGGCGGCCCGCCTTCGCCTGTGCGGGCCGCTCTCTAGTTCTGGCAGGCACCCCCAAAGATCAGAATACGATCGTTGTGCGCGTGAGAGCCTTTACGGGATAGAGCAGGATCAGGATATTGAATGTCGTGTCGAATGCCTCGGCGAGGCATTCATGCGCCTGCCCATTCCGATCCGTGATAGAAATCGTCGTTGGCCGCGTCATCTTTCGTCCCAACGGCAGAACCCGGCCCAGGGAATGATCGAGCGTGATCACCTCTTCACAGGGTATGCCGAACTGCTGCCGGAACAGCGGAGATGTTTCGATCCGGCGCACTTCGGCGCGCGCGCCAGTCCTTTCGCAATAGGTGACCGGCTCAAGCACATACACAGCGCATGCGCGGTGGTTTGTGCGCGCATATTCGCGGCAGGCCGCATAGACTGACGATCCAAAGGTCTTGGCCAGCTTGATAGGCGTTTTGATCTCGAATTTGTGGTCAGCCGCCATCGACTGGAAGCCATCGCCCTGGAACAGGACGAACCGCGCGAAGTTGTTCGCCTCGCGCTCGAATAGATCGGACGTCTCGGGATCGAGCGTCTTTTCGCAGTCCTGGAAGAAGCGGAAGAGCTTGCGATGCGCCGGCAACTCGTGATGCCCGGCCTCGTGCAGCTTGAGGAAGTTCTGCTTCGACTGGTGGACATCGTGATCGATGTGGATCAGCTGCTCTCCGGCATCGTAGACCCCAAAGACTTTCGAAATCGCAGACTTCAGCGCGGATGCGGCCTCCTCGGCCTTGTCCATCAGATATGCCATCAGGCGCTTTGGATCGAAGGCACTGGCCGGGGCGACCTTTAAGTCAGCCGCTTCCAGAATAATCGCCGTGGGAGTCGGATAAACACCCCAAGCTGACGCACGGTCTAGAGCGCGCCGCGCAGCGTGCTGCACGGCGCGCAACCCCTCGGGGTCCAGACTGCTGTCGTCCGACTTAGCCACCCGGTTTGTTCCTGCTGCGCAGATAGCCGAGAAACTTGACCAACTCGGCTTCCTCTTCCGATGTCAGATTGTGGCCGGCGAAGGTGGCGACGCGGCCATGCCTTTGTTCGGCACCGGTGCGCGCGCGCGTCGGCACAACAAAGCCGGCGCGCTCCATCAAGTCTTCATACGAGATGCCATACACCTCAGCGAGCGCGTGCAGGATATTGGGATTGGGCTTTTTAATTTGGTCTGTTTCGATCTGGCTTAGGTAGGCATTCGATACGACCTTGTTCGTCGCCTTCTCCACCTCGCGCTGCGACAAGCCGCGATCGGTACGAATTGAGGCGAGAAATTGTCCAAGCGTGAGCTTGCTCTCCGCCCCCACGCTTTTCCTGATCATGATGCAGCTCCTCCAAAGCACTTGATTCAACTTAGTTATTTAGCGCCCATCGCCAAGAAAGTCAAGCATGCTCAGAATATGCTTGATATGCTTTGCATGCCACCTTATCTTGGCATCATAACCTCGCGGGCATCGGGCTCAAGGGGAAAGCGACAAGGAACCATTCAAATGGAAAATGTAGGGATGAGCGGCCAAACCGGCCGCGAAGGCGTCAAGGGCGGGCACGAAACGCGCGGCCCCGGGGCGGATGGCAAGTTCTTCACGACCGTGAACGGCGAGACCGTCAAGTTCGCGGACCAGACTCCGAAGGGCGAAGCGATCCTCGACAAGGCCGGCCTGAAGCCGGCCGGCGACTACGTGCTGATCCAGCTCCTGCGTCACAGCAGCCGCTCGGTCGGCCTCGACGAGACGGTCGATCTGGGTGCCGCGGGAACGGAAGAGTTCCGCGCCTTCAAGAGCGACCGCATCTTCCGCTTCACCTTCAACGGCCACGGCTACGAGTGGGGCGTGGACAAGTTCTCCGAGCCGGACCTCCGCACCATCGCCCATGTTGCGGACGATGAGATCATCGTGCTCGACCGCGAAGGCCAGGAAACCGACCTCGCGCCCGCCGACATCGTCGATCTCGGCGGCGGCGGCACCGAGCATCTCCACACGGAGAAGCGGCTGATCACGGTCTTCTTCGAAAACGACCCGCGCGAGATTGCCCGCGGCGTCTACACGACCGAGCAGCTCAAGCAGATCTTCGGCGTGCAGGCGGGCTACGTCCTGGAATTCATCAACCAGGAGGGGCGGCTCACGCCGCTGAAGCCGGGGGCCAAGCTCCACGTCAAGGCGGGTATGAAGTTCTTCGAGCAAGTCCCCTGCGGGGGCTCGTCGTGACCGACCCGGCCACGCACTTCGCCAGCCTCAAGGCGATGCATCAGGAAGCCGTCCTCCTCAAGGAGGGCGGCCAGCCGGTCGCCCTGTTGCCCGGCTTCGCCTTCACGGCGGGTGAGCAGGCTCACAAGATGGACCTGCTGCTCGTGCCCTTCGCCCACTCCGGTTACGTCACCCGGCTGTTCTTCGAACGCAAGATCGAAGGCCGCGGCGCCAACTGGAACCAGCATCGGGTCGTCGAGCGCAACTGGTGGGCGCCGTCGTGGAACCACGTGCCGGCGACGATGTCCTGGACCCGCATGCTCTCCGCACACTTGAGGGCTGTCGCATGAAAATCCGTTTCAAAATCACGAGCGCCTTGCTCGCCACTATCCGCATCGACCTCAGGCGACCGCATCCTTTCGCGCACGAGCGCGTGGGCTTCATCGCCGCAGGCTTGGCCGCAGCACATGACGAACTGCTCATTCTCGCGCGCGAGTACCGCCCCGTTCGGGACGACGAGTATCTGAACGACCCGCGCGTCGGCGCGATGATGAGCGCCGAAGCCATCCGGAGTGCCAGGCAGTGGGCGATGGATGAGCGCGTCGCGATATTCCATGTGCATACGCATGGCGGCACCGGCGTTCCCGGCTTCAGCGGCACCGACGTCAGCGAGAACGCCAAGTTTGTGCCCAACTTCACAGCGGTGGCACCGCACGCGGGGCATGGCGCCATTGTCCTGAGCGACACCGCGGCACACGGACAGGTGTGGCTTGATCGCAAGTCGCCGCAGCCGTTCATCACGACGTTTCACGAAGTTGGGATTCCGATTCGCAACTGGAGAGCCGCATGAGCCGCCTCGATCGTCAAAGCTTCCTCGGGCCCGAGAGTGATGCCATCCTCGGCGCCGCCACGATCGGCATCGTCGGCCTGGGCGGGGGCGGCTCACATATTGCGCAGCAGGCCGCCCATATGGGCATCGGCGGTTACGTAAATGCCGACCCCGACATTATCGAGGACACCAACACCAACCGTCTCATTGGCGGCACACTTGCCGACGTGGATGACAAGCTGCCCAAGGTTGATATCGCGCAGAGGCTGATCCGCGGCCTGCAGCCGGATGCCCGCATCGTTTCGGCGCCGGCTGACTGGCATGGGTCCACCGATGATCTCAAGCTCTGCGATGTCATCGTCGGCGCCGTTGACAGCTTCAAGGAGCGCGAGCAGCTCGAACGTTTCGCGCGCAGACATCTCATTCCGTATATCGACATCGGCATGGACGTCCACGAGATCGGCAAAAAGGCTTACCTCGTCAGCGGTCAGGTGATCCTCTCGATGCCTGGCTGCCCGTGCCTGCGCTGCTGCGGCTTCATCACCGACGAGCGCCTGGAGCAGGAGGCCCAGCATTACGGCGCAGCCGGCTCGCGCCCGCAGGTCGTATGGTCCAACGGCGTGCTCGCCTCGACGGCGGTGGGCCTTTTGACGCAGTTACTCACGCCCTGGTTCGCGAACCCGCCGCGCTTCGTCTACCTCGACTATGACGGCAACAAGGGAACGATCACCCGCAATCCCCGCATGGAGCTGCTCAAGAACCACATTTGTCCGCACCACCCGGCCGACGAGACTGGCGACCCGCTGTTCGACATCCGCCGCCAGACGTTTGCACCGCGCGCAGCGCCGGCCGCTCCGGCCCGGCCCGTGCCGTGGTGGCGGGCTCTTCTGCGGCGGATCAAGGATGCACTCTGAGCGCAACCCGCTGCGGCATAGACCTGCGCGGCTTGGCTCCGCGCGGGATGTCGACCGCCTTGGCGATATTCGTCCACCTTTAATGCATTGTTTTTACGACAATTATGTCGGCAGTGGACGATTTTTAGGTCGTTCGTTGAATTTTCGTCCACCGGCGAGTATGTTGGGGCGCACCACTGACGAACGACCGGAACATGACCCAGAACAACAAGAAGACTGACATCGAATCCGACTTCCTCCACCTCGCCCGGAGCGCACTCTCCGGCCGCACACAGGATGTACAGGTTATCCTGCGGCGTGCAGCCAAGCGCTACTATGAGGCCGTGCCCCGCTTTGCCGAGGCGTTGAGCGACCTTTTGCGGGAATCTCCTTCAGCCGCTTCGCCCTTGCGGCGCCAGCAGGAGGTGCCGGTGCCGGTCGATCTCGACACGCGCCTGCACCTCATGCGCGTCGAGGCGCATCCGAGTCTCGATCACGAGCCAGTCTTCACGCCTGGCGTTTGCGCGTCACTAACCCAAATCGTGCAGGAACGGCGCAACCCCGACGCGCTAATGCGCGCCGGCCTGGATCCGACGCGCGCCGCCCTGTTTGTTGGCCCGCCGGGCGTGGGCAAGACCATGGCCGCGCGCTGGCTTGCTCGGGAACTGGGCCGCCCGCTTCTTATCCTCGATCTCGCCGCCGTCATGAGCAGCCTGCTGGGCCGCACCGGCAGCAATCTGCGCCATGTGCTCGATTACGCCAAAACGATCGACTGCGTGCTTCTGCTCGATGAACTCGATGCCATCGCCAAGCGGCGCGACGATCACGCCGAGATCGGCGAGCTCAAGCGTCTGGTCACCGTCCTGATCCAGCAGATCGATGACTGGCCTGCTTCCGGCGTGCTTCTTGCGGCCACCAATCATCCGGACCTTCTCGATCCGGCGATCTGGCGGCGCTTTGAGATGCATATCGACTTTCCGCTTCCTTCCGAGCCAGCCATTGCGCAATTCGTGGAGAGCACACTCGCGCCGCACTTTGCGGCTGCCAAACCATGGAGCCACGTGCTCGCCGCAGCCTTCGCCGGCCGCTCTTTCAGTGACATCGAGCGCGACCTCTCGGCAGCGCGCAGGAGTGCCGCACTCGGCACGCAGCCCCTTGAGGACTGCCTGGCAGCCTTCGTATCGAACGAGGCTTTTCCGAAATCCAAGCGCATCGGTCTTGCGACCGTCATTGTCGAGCAGGGGCTTCTCTCACAGCGTAAGGCGCACGAGCTGACCGGCGTCGCGCGGGATACCATCCGCAGCCGGGCTGCCGCACGCGGAGGCGGTTCGCGGCGCAGGAATGCGGGAGCGACTGCATGACAAAACGCAATTTCCTGCTGGGCAAGGGCGAGCGTCTCGTTGAAGACGTGGCGGGAATCCGCGGAGGCGGTCCGAAATATCATCCCTATACGTTCAGCCAGGCCAAGACGCGCCTTGCGCCGATGCTCTCGCGTGTCGTCCGCGGCATCGACCAACTGCCCGATGAGGCCTGCCCCAATGATCAGGCGGTCGCAACCGTCACCCTCAATCCCGAATACATCGCAAAGTCTTATTTCCCGGACCACCTCCTGCGCGCCGTGGGCCTTGAGCCTGTCGGCAGCCGGCCGCGGCGCATCACGCCGGAAAAGCGATCCAAGGACCGCGAGCCCGAAGAGACGATCACCACCGAGCTGTTCGTAATGGGATCGCGCTCTGCCTTTCGTGCCTGGCGCTCCGGACTTCCGAATTGGCACGAGGATGCCCCAGGTGCGGCGGAGCTGGCCACCATTGAGCAAGTCGCCGCGCCGACGGTCCGCGACAAGATCAAAGGGAAGCTGCCTAAGTCGGGCGAAGCGGTGTTCGAAGTGGTGCTGCACACCGACGCCCAGATCGGGGAAAACCGCATCGTTCCCCTGTTTCGCGAATATCTGGAGGAGATCGGACTCGATCAGCGCCTTGATCGCCGTTTCTATGCCGGAGGCCTTTGCTTCGTAGAACTCGAAGCGCCCGTCGAGAGCGCCGAAGAGATCGCCACCTTCACGCCCGTCCGGGCCCTGCGGCAGATGCCGGCGCTGCGCATGCTGCGGCCGACATTCCGCTCATCGCGCGTTCCCATGCAGGACGTGAGCCTGCCGACCCAGGGGCCCGTCGATCCGAAAATCCGCGCCGCCATTTTCGATGGCGGCATTCCGAAGAATCACCCGCTCACCAAATGGGCGAAACCCATCGAGCCGCCGGGCATCGGCAAGACCATCCCTGATTTTCAGAAGCACGGCGTTGCGGTCACGTCATCCTTTCTTTTCGGTCACATTGATCCCGCAAAGCCGATCAGCCGTCCCTTTGCGCCCGTCGACCATTACCGGGTGCTGGACGCAACGCCTGGCCAGAACCCGCACGAGCTCTACGAAGTGCTCGACCGTATCGACAAGATTCTCGTCGACAAGGACTACGAGTTCGTCAATTTCAGCATCGGCCCGCGGCTCCCGATCGAGGACGACGATGTCCATGCCTGGACTGCCGTAATCGACGACCGCCTCTCGCGGGGGAAAACCCTCGCGACCATCGCCGTCGGCAATGACGGTGACAGCCCGGCCAATGGCGGTCTCAATCGCATCCAGGTACCCGCCGACTGCGTCAACGCGCTTGCAGTCGGCGCCTGCGACAATCCCGACTCGCCCTGGCAACGCTGCGCCTACAGCTCTGTCGGTCCGGGCCGCAGCCCCGGCCTCATCAAGCCCGATTTTGTCGAATTCGGGGGCTGTCTTCAGCGCCCGTTCATCGCCCTGAGCGAATCCACTGCGATCGCGCTTGAAGCCACCGAAGGGACTTCTTTCTCGGCTCCATCCGCGCTTCGCCTAGCCACCGGCGTGCGCGCGCATTTCGGGGCGAACCTGAACGCGCTGGCCATCCGCGCATTGCTCATCCACACCACTGAGGCCTGCGATCATCCCTGCGAGGATGTCGGCCGCGGCCGAGTCGCCCGGTCAGTTCAGGACATCGTCCTGTGTGATGACGACACGGTGCGGGTCGTCTATCAGGGCAACATCGCGCCCTCGCGTTATATCCGTGCGCCGATACCGGTTCCCTCCGGCACCATCCCCGGCAAAGTCCAGATCACGGCCACGTTGTGCTACGCGACCGGCGTCGATCCGCACCATCCCGGCAATTACACCCGCGCCGGCCTTGAGGCCGCCTTCCGGCCGCACGACCAGAAGCGCAAGAGCCACAAGCAGATCCACGCCGACACCAAGAGCTTCTTCGGCAAAGCGCAGAACGGGCTGATGGAAGACGAATTGCGGCGGGACGCCTGGAAATGGGAGAACTGCCTGCACGGTTCGGTCGGGTTTCAGGGCAAAAGCCTGCGCAACCCGGTCTTCGACATCCATTACAACGCGCGTCTTGGCGGCCGTAATTTCGCGCCGGACGATGACCTCGCTTACGCCCTCGTTATCACCGTCGAGGCCAAACACCTCGGCCAGCTCTACGACGATGTGGTCCGGAAATACGCCAACCTCCTTGAGCCGCTGCGTCCCGTTGTAGACATCCCGATTACGACGTAGTCCGCTCGCATCTCCTTTCGGCGGTTTTCTTCTTAAGATTTGACGCTTCTCTAGCCGGGCGCGCCTTGCGTTCAATGCCCGGCCCGCTCCTTCGCTTCGCTCCCGTGTTGGGCATCTGACCGCCGCGGCTTTTCCGTCCGGCTCTCCTTTCCGCGTCTCTTACGAGAAAACCGCAAACGGAAAAGGAGAACTCTCATGACAGACACACTCGCAATCGCCCTGAACAAGCTTACCGCCTGGAAAGGCAACGTACGCAAGACGGGCGCCAAGGACGGCATCGACGAACTGGCCGCCTCAATCGCCACGCACGGCCTTTTGCAATCCCTCGTCGTTCGTCCTGCAAAGGCCGACAGATACGAGGTCATCGCAGGCCGCCGGCGCTATCTGGCCCTGCAATCGCTTGCCAAGGCCGGCACGATTGCCAAGGACTATCCGGTCGCATGCACGCTGGCATCGGATGAGATCGACGCCTCCGAACTCAGCCTCGCCGAGAACGTCGTGCGCATGTCGATGCATCCGGCCGATCAGTTCGAAGCCTTCCGCACCGTCATCGAGAAGGGGGCCGGTATCGCCGATGTCGCGGCCCGGTTCGGCGTCAGCGAAACCATCGTGACCAAGCGTTTGCGCCTCGGCCGGTTGAGCCCGGTCATTCTGGGCGCTTACCGCGAGGGCCACATCGATCTCGAAGAGGCCCAGGCCTTCGCCATCACCGACGATCACGCGGCTCAGGAGCGCATCCTGACCGAGCTTTCGGACTGGCGCCTCGATCCGCAGTCGATCCGGCGCGCGCTGACCGAAACGGAAGTGCCGGCAAGCGACAAGCGCGTCCGCTTCATCGGGCTCGAAGCCTATGAGACCGCCGGCGGGTCCGTCCGCCGCGATCTGTTCGATGACGCCAATGGCGGATATGCGCAGGACGCCGAGCTCCTGGACCGCCTTGTCACCGATAAGCTTTCGGCTGTCGCCGCCGAATTGTCGGGCGAGGGGTGGAGCTTCGTGCACACGCTGATCGATCTCGACTATCAGGCCTTGGCGGAATTCACTCGGGTTTCGCCAGAGCGTGCCGAACGGCCGGACGCCGATCAGGCCGAACTCGAAGCGCTTACGGCCGAGTACGACGAGTTAGTCGATTCCGACGGTGACGACGCCTCCGACCGTCTGGACGAGCTTCAGCAGCGTATGGACGCATTGACCGAGCGCTCCGAATACTGGCCCGCCGAAACCCTGGCTGTCGCGGGCGCTGTGATCGGTCTATCGCATGACGGCAGCGTGCGGATCGAGCGGAGTCTCGTCCGCAAGTCCGATGCCAAGGCGCTCCGCAAAGCGGCGAAAAGTGAGAAGAGCGAGCCGGCTAATGCTCTGCCCGCCTCGCTGATCGAGGACCTGACGGCGCAGCGCAGCGCGGCCATTGGAGCCGAACTGATCCGCCAGCCGGAGATCGCGCTCGTTGCCATGGTTCATGCCATGACGCTGCAGGCGTTCTATCATGGGTCCGCCGGTGAGACGTGCGTGGAGATTGGCGTCCGCGAAGCGAACCTTGCGCGCTTGATCAAGGTCGGAGGCGATTGCCCCGCTCTGGCGGCCATCGAAGCCGAACGCGAGCGGCTTGCGTCGATCCTGCCTGAAAGCCCGGATGCGCTTTGGCCCTGGATGCTCGCGCAGCCCAAGGAGACGCTGCTTGGCATTCTCGGCTTCATCGCGGCGATCAGCGTCAACGCCGTGCAAGGCAAAGGCGCTCAGCCCGATTCTGAACGGCTCTCGCACGCGAACGCCCTGGCCGATGCGCTCGGTCTCGACATGACGCGGTATTTCACCGCGAGCGCCGAGGGGTATTTCGGCCGCATCAGCCGCAGTGTCATCCTGAGCGCCATCGACGAGGCCCATGGCGCTCACGCTCCCGCGCTCGAAAAGCTCAAGAAGAGCGAACTGGTCGTCCGGGCGGCAGACCTGGTCGCGAATACAGGCTGGCTGCCCGGGCCGCTTCGCCCCGCGTCTAAAGCCGCAGCTTAGCGGCTTGGCCCGGTCGCGCCTGACGGCGCGGCCGGGCTTTCCTTATAATTGGCGGGGAAAAAGGCTAATTTTTCCCGTGAACATTCCGTGAACTGGCGCTAGGCTCTGGGCACCAACCGCCGCGAGCACGTCTTCGAGGTTTCACGTCATGACCGAACCAACCATCACCTGTCCCAACTGCCAGACCCACATCCCGCTGACGGAGTCGCTGGCGGCGCCGCTCATCAAGGCGACCCAGTCGAAATACGAGCGGCTGATGGCACAGAAGGACAAGGACATCGCGGGCCGCGAGGCCGCATTGCGCAGCCAGCAGGCAGAGATCGAGAAAGCCAAGGAAAACGTCGAGCAGGAGGTTGCCAAGAAGATTTCGGCCGAGCGCACGCGCATCGCCGCCGAGGAAGCGGCCAAGGCCAAACGCCTTGCGGCGGCCGACCTGGACCAGAAGGCGAAGGAAGTCACCGAGCTGCAGCAAGTCCTCAAGCAGCGCGATGAGAAGCTCGCCGAAGCGCAAAAGGCCCAGGCCGAGCTCATGCGCAAGGAGCGCGCGCTTGACGACGCCAAGCGGGAAATGGACCTGACCATCGAAAAACGGGTGCAGGCATCGCTCGACACGGTCCGCACGAAAGCCAAGCAGGACGCCGAGGAGGCCTTGAAGCTGCGCGTCCTTGAAAAGGAAGAGCAGATCGCCTCCATGCAGCGCCAGATCGAAGATCTCAAGCGCAAGGCCGAGCAGGGCTCACAGCAATTGCAGGGTGAAGCCCTGGAGCTGGAGCTTGAAGCGTCGTTGCGCACGAAGTTTCCGCAGGACGTGATCGAACCGGTCCCGAAGGGCGAATTCGGGGGCGATGTCCTGCACCGCGTGATGAATTCGATCAATCAGCCCTGCGGCACGATATTATGGGAATCGAAGCGAACGAAGAACTGGACCGATGGATGGCTGACCAAGCTTCGCGACGATCAACGCAAGGCCAAGGCCGATGTCGCGCTCATCGTCTCAAATGTACTCCCCAAGGGCGTGCACAGCTTCGATCATGTCGATGGCATCTGGGTGACGGAGACCCGCTGCGCCATCCCGGTCGCGATTGCGTTGCGGCAGTCGCTCATTGAACTCGCCGCCGCCCGGCAGGCCGGCGAGGGACAGCAGACAAAGATGGAGCTCGTCTACCAGTATCTCACCGGGCCGCGTTTCCGGCACCGCATCGAGGCGATCGTCGAAAAATTCAGCGAGATGCAGTCGGACCTCGACAAGGAGCGCCGCTCGATGATGCGCAGCTGGGCCAAGCGTGAGGCGCAGATTCGCGGCGTGATCGACGCGACCGCCGGCATGTACGGCGATCTTCAGGGCATCGCCGGCAAGGCGCTCGAAGAGATCGAAGGCATGGCGCTGCCCATGCTCGTAGACCAGAGCACGGAGGGCGACGATAGCCAGGCGGCATGACGCCCCTGCTCCGGATTTTTCGTAAGTTACATTATCACTCTTGGTGTTTATGATCTAATTCAGCGGCTTGATCGCCTTCAATTCCACATTCGTGTGTCCATACTGGCGCCCTGTCGCTGCGTGCGCTCATCGAGCCGTCATGGCTCATCCCAGATGTCGCGATCTCTGACGTTGTTGCGGATATACGCTTCGACGCGCTCGTCCATGCCCGTGCCCGGCGTTTCCTGCGCTTCGAGTTTCATCGTATGCGCAACACGATCGAGTTCGCGGAACGCGATTTTGCGCGCGCGCGCGTGCACCGCACCTTCAAGCGAGTCGTTTGGCACGAGCGCATAGACGAGCGTGCAATCGAGCGCTTCAGCCGCTCGACGCAGAGTCTTGATCTGGATGGTTTCGTTCTCTTCCGAGGCTTCGAGGGCCGCGATGCTCGGTGGCCGCACATGCAGACGGCGGGCGAACTGCACACCGCTCATTCCGAGGGCGTCCCGGACAGCACGCACCCATCCTTTCGGAGGTGCGCGGAAGCGGTCCGTCGGCTTCAAAGGCGCCAAACGTTGATCAAGGCGCTCTCTGGCGCGCTTGCGGGCTTCAGGTTTCATAGTCGCCTTATCCGATAATTAGAGCATAGCCTAATAATTATATAGGATTATAAGGCGATAGTCTAATATTTTCAGCTATCTGTTTGCCCTTGCGGAAATCAGTTTACAAGAATCGATATTTACGTCCCTTCCCTACGTATTTCTGCCCTTGTTTAAACTGGCATCGAGTTTGAAACCATGCTATTTTGCGTAGCATGACGACGCAATTGCCAAGAAAGCTAAACCAACTCCGCCAGGATCTCCCGGAGGGCCTGCTCGTGGACGCGGCATGGCTTAGCGACCACGGCTATACGACCAGCCTCGTCAGCAAATATGTCGCTGCCGGCTATCTCGAACGGCCCGCCGGCCGTGTCTACAGGAAGCCGCGCGGCACGCTCAGTTGGGAGCAGGCCGTCATATCCCTACAGACGCTTCTCTATCGCACGCCCCTGGCTGTCGGCGGACACACGGCGCTGGAGCTGCAAGGCTACGAACACTACCTGCCCCGCACCACGCGCCAGGTCCATCTCTATGGACCGTCCGCGCCACCCGGCTGGCTCTCGAAGCTTCCCCTCTCCGTGCGCTTTGCCTTCCACAACAGCGCGAGGCTCTTCTCACCCGACGCGGGGCTGCCGCCCCAAGGCGATCTCAACCGCGCAAACGCCCAGGCCGAGAAAGACGCGGCCGAAAAGGGCTTCGTCATCCAGTCCTGGGGGCAATGGCGCTGGCCGCTGGTGATCTCCTCGCCGGAGCGAGCGCTGCTCGAATTGCTGGACGAACTCCCCGATCACGAGAGCTTCGAACACGTGGACAAGCTGGTCGAAAGCCTTTCGACCCTAAGCCCCCGGCGCATGCAGACTTTGTTGCAGGCCTGCCGCAGCGTGAAGGCCAAGCGGCTGTTCTTCTTCTTTGCCGATCGCCATTCGCATGCCTGGAAAAACAGGATAAGCAAGACCCAGGTCGATCTCGGACACGGCAAGCGCATGCTGGTCAAAGGCGGCGTGCTTGATCGCACCTATCAAATCACCGTGCCGAGGCGATTCGATGCCGTTTAGCGACCAATACCGCCGCCAAGTCACCCTGCTGATCCGCGTCATCCCGCTGGTCGCGCAAGAAAGCTGCTTTGCGCTCAAGGGCGGGACCGCCATCAACCTGTTCGTTCGCGATCTGCCCCGCCTGTCCGTTGATATCGATCTCACCTATCTGCCGGTGCAGCCGCGCGACCAATCACTTAAGCAGATAGAAGCCGCGCTTAGGCGCATTGCAGACCGCATCCGCGCGCAAATTGCCGGCTGTCAGGTTACGGAAGGCGCCGCCGAAGGCCGCGTCAACAAGCTGTTCGTCCAGCTCGGCACCGCCACCGTCAAGATCGAGGTAACGCCGGTCCTTCGCGGTTCCGTCTACCCGGCGCAAACACGCACCGTCACACAGACCGTCGAAGACGAGTTCGGATTTGCCGAAATCCAGGTGGTCTCGCACTCCGATCTCTATGCCGGGAAACTGGTCGCGGCGCTCGACCGGCAGCACCCGCGGGATTTCTTCGATGTGCGGCATTTGCTTGCGAATGAAGGCATCACCGACGACCTGCGAAAGGCGTTCATCGTCTACATGCTCAGTCATCACAGGCCTATGGCGGAGGTTCTTGACCCGCCGCGCCTGGACATGACGGAGGATTACGAGCACGGCTTCGTAGGAATGACCGACGAACCCGTCCCGCTCGCCGAGCTGGAATCAACGCGCGAGGAAATGATTGAGACGATCGTCGGCGGCATGCCGGCCGCCCATAAGGATTTCCTGATCGGCTTCGAGCGCGGCGAACCGGATTGGGACCTGCTGGGCCTGCCCGGCGTGCCTGATCTTCCGGCCGTCAAATGGCGCCAGATCAATCTCGACAAGCTGCCCAAGGAAAAACGAGACGCCCTTGTCGCCGGGCTCAAAAAGGCTCTTGGCGTTTAGACCGCCCGAGCCATTTCAATGCGCTCCGCTCTGCAACGGGTCGCTTTCAATGATCCGTGCACGCCCTCCAGTTTCATACGCAAAAACTGCCCGATAATGTCCACTTCGCAATATGATTCCTGATTATACGCGAAGGCGTATATTGACGTATTATACGCGCTCGCGTATATCAACAGGATGGACATCATAGCCCGCTCATCCAAGCAAATCGGCGCCGCTTTAAGGCGCTACCGACGCCAGAAGAAGCTCACTCAGGCGGCCTTGGGGGAACGCATGGGCGCACGTCAGGCGACCGTCTCCAAGCTGGAGGGCGGCGCACCCGCAACACAGCTCGACACACTCATCGACGCGCTCGCGGCGCTCGACCTCGAATTAGTGGTGAGGCCGCGAACCAGGATGCCGGTTCAAGCCATCGAAGATTTGTTCTGATCGATCGCGCCCTTCGCATTTGAATACTTCCCCGGTTTCGCTACCGGGCGACGCTAAAGTCGCAGGCCACAGAGAATTCGAATTGCGGGCATTGCGTTCGCCATCGCTTTCGTGGACGTCGCGCCTACCCCTGGCGATGCGCCCAGTTAAATGCGCTTCGCGCCGCGTTCAAAGGCCGCGAGGCTGCGTGGCCGCGTATAGCTGCCAGTGCCGCGGCAGGAAATGCAGCTTGCCATCGGGCGTTTGAGCGGCATCGACCGGCAATTCGATCTCGACGCGATGCCGTCCGGCGCCGATGAGAAGTTCGACGCGACGCCAGCCGCCGCTGCGGCGCACGGCGACGATGTCGCCGGTGATCGCGCCCGGCCTCTCCTCGACGACTTCGATGCCGTTCGGCCGCATCAGAAGGCGCGCCGCACCGTCGGCTATACCGGCGATGCCGATGTCGATCGGCTGTCCGTCGATGCTGGTGCGGCCGCCCGTCACCGTGACCGGCAGCTCGCTGGCCTCGCCGATGAAGGAGAACACGAAGGGCGAGTTCGGCCGGTCGTAAATCTCGTCCGGCGTGCCGACCTGCTCGATGCGGCCCTGGCTCATCACCACGACGCGGTCGGCGAGCTCGAGCGCCTCCTCCTGGTCGTGCGTCACGAACACCGTGGTGTGCCCGGTCTTGTCGTGCAGCTCGCGCAGCCATTGTCGCAATTCGCGGCGCACCTTGGCGTCCAGCGCGCCGAAGGGTTCGTCGAGCAGCAGCACGCGCGGCTCGATGGCGAGCGCTCGCGCCAGCGCCACGCGCTGCCGCTGGCCGCCCGACAGTTGCGCGGGGAAACGGTGTCCGAGGCCGGACAGTTGCACGAGGTCGAGCAGTTCGGCGGCGCGGCGGCGGATTTCCGCTGCCGCCGGACGCGTGCCGCGCGGCCGCACGCGCAGGCCGAAGCCGATATTGTCGGCGACCGTCATGTGCTTGAACAGCGCATAGCTCTGGAACACGAATCCGACATTGCGCTCCTGCACGTTCAGGCTCGATGCATCCTCGTCGCCAAAGTGGATCGAGCCGCCGGTCGGCCATTCGAGCCCGGCGATCAGGCGCAGCAAGGTGGTCTTCCCCGAACCGGAGGGCCCGAGCAGCGCGATCAGTTCACCGGAGCGGACATCGAGCGACACGCCGTGCAGCGCCGGATAGCGGTCGAACTCCTTGCGCACCTTGGTAATGCGGATTTCCATGAACCGTCCCTAGTAACGTCCGTTGCCGGCGATCTGATCGCCATAGCGCCACTCCAGCAGCGCCTTGATGGCCAGCGTGAACAGGGCGAGAAGCGCCAGCAGCGAGGCGACCGCGAAGGCGGCGGTGAAGGCGTATTCGTTGTAAAGAATCTCGACATGCAGCGGCATGGTATTGGTGAAGCCGCGGATCTTGCCGGACACCACGGCGACGGCGCCGAACTCGCCCATGGCCCGCGCGTTGCAGAGCAGCACGCCGTACAGCAGCGCCCATTTCACGTTCGGCAGCGTGACGTACAGGAACGTCTTGAAGCCGCTGGCGCCGAGCGAGAGCGCCGCCTCCTCGTCCCCGGTGCCCTGCTCCTGCATCAGCGGGATCAACTCGCGTGCCACGAAAGGGAACGTCACGAACATCGTCGCCAGCACGATGCCGGGCAGCGCGAAGATGATCTCGATGTTGTGGCCGCTAAGCCAGCCACCGAAGTAGCCCTGCGCGCCGAACAGCAGCACATAGACGAGACCGGCAATCACTGGCGACACCGAGAACGGCAGGTCGATGAGCGTGATGACGAAGCTTTTGCCCTTGAAATCGTATTTCGCGATGGCCCAGGCTGCGGCGATGCCGAACACCATGTTGGCCGGCACCGAGATCGCCGCCACCAGCAGGGTCAGTTCGATCGCCGCCACGGCATCGGGCTCCGCGATCGTCTTGATGAAGCCGGGGATGCCGGCGCGCAACGCCTCGCTGAACACCAGCAGCAGCGGCAGCAGCAGAAACAGCGCGAAGAACGTCAGCGCGATCGCGATCAGCGCCGCGCGCAGTGGCGCCGATTCGCCGGTGGCCGGAGCCATCGTCCGGGCGGGCCCGCGTTCAGACGGCATGACCGAACCTCCGCCGGCTCAAGGCCTGGATGAGGTTGATGGTCAGGAGCATGGCGAAGGAGATCATCAGCATCAGTGCCGCCACCGCCGTCGCCGCGCCGTAGTTGAATTCCTCCAGCCGGATCACAATCAGCAGCGGGGCGATTTCCGACACGAATGGAATGTTGCCGGCAATGAAGACGACGGAGCCGTATTCGCCGATGCCCCGCGCCAGCGCCAGCGCAAAGCCGGTCAGGATCGCCGGCACCAGTTGCGGCAGCACGACCCGCAGGATGGTTTGCAACCGCTTCGCTCCGAGCGTCGCCGCCGCCTCCTCCAGTTCCCTGTCGAGGTCGGTCAGCACCGGCTGTACGGTGCGCACCACGAACGGCAGGCCGATGAAGATCAGCGCCATGACGATGCCGGCCGGCGTATAGGCGATCTTGATGTCGTAAGGCGCCAGCAGGCCCCCGATCCACGCATTGGGGGCATAGAGCGTGCTCAGCGCGATGCCGGCGACCGCCGTCGGCAAGGCGAAGGGCAGGTCGATCATCGAATCGATCAGCCTCTTGCCGGGAAACCGGTAACGCACCAGGACCCAGGCCAGCACCAGGCCGAAGACGCTGTTGACGAGCGCCGCAATCAACGCGGTGGTGAAACTGACGCGCAAGGCCGCCAGCGTGCGCGGGTCGAGCGCCAGATGCCAGAATTCACTCCAGCCGAGCGACGTACTGCGCACGATCAGCGCCGCCAGCGGGATGAGAACGATCAGGCTCAGGTAGGTCAGCGCGAAGCCGAACGTCGCCCCGAATCCCGGGATGACGCTGGGCCGCCTGAAGGTCCACGATTCGGCGATCGACATTCGGCGATCTTACTTCGGCTTGTAGATTTGATCGAATATACCGCCGTCGCCGAAATACTTCGGCTGGGCCTCCTTCCAGCCGCCGAAATCGGCGATGGTCGCGAGCTTCAGCTTGGGAAACCGCTTCAAATCCTCGGGGTCCGCCAGTTCCGGCTTGGCCGGGCGGTAATAGTTCTTGGCGGCGATCTTTTGGCCATCGGCGCTGTAGAGATATTCGAGGTAGGCTTGCGCCACTTCGGTCGTCTTGTGCTTCTTGGCGTTCTCATCGACCAGCGCCACCGGTGGCTCGGCCACGATCGAGATCGACGGCACGACGATCTCGAACTTGTCTGGCCCCAGTTCATTGAGCGCGAGGAACGCTTCGTTTTCCCAGGCGAGCAGCACGTCGCCGATCTGGCGCTGCACGAAGGTCGTGGTCGCGCCACGCGCCCCGGTGTCGAGCACCGGCACGTGACCGAAAAGGTCCTTGACATAGGCTTGCGCCCTGGCGTCGTCGCCACCGAACTTCTCGCGCGCCCAGGCCCAGGCCGCGAGCAGATTCCAGCGCGCGCCGCCGGAGGTTTTCGGGTTCGGCGTGATCACGGCGACGCCCGGCTTGACGAGATCGTCCCAATCCTTGATGGCCTTCGGATTGCCCTTGCGCACCAGGAAGACGATGGTCGATGTGTAAGGCGCGCTGTTGTTCGGCAGGCGGCTGCGCCAGTTGGCGGCGATCTTGCCGGACTTGGCGACGATGGCGTCGATATCGGCTTCCAGCGCCAGCGTGACGACGTCGGCTTCGAGGCCGTCGATGACCGCGCGCGCCTGCGCGCCGGAGCCGCCATGGGATTGCTGCACGACGACTGTCTGGCCGGTCTTAGCCTTCCAATACTTAGTGAACGCGGCGTCATAAGCGCGATACAGTTCGCGCGTTGGATCATAAGAGACATTGAGTATCCGGTTCTGCGCGACGGCCGGCCCTGCGACGCCAGTTGCGAGAGCGCAGGCAGCGACGGCGGCGAAGAGGGTGCGGCGGACAACTCTATCGTTTAAAAAGCGCATTGGTTATGACTCCCGTAGTTGTCGACGCCTTGACCATTGCGAGTCATCCCGTCATCTGCAAGTCGGCCATTCCAGAAAAGACGAAATAGATCTGCCATCTGGCACTTGTCGCAATGATCTGTTCGCCCGCCGGAGCCGGGCGAGCAATTTTTTCTACAGGTCTATTCTGCACTCCGGGCCCGATTTTGTTCTGACAGACTGTTTAATCCTGTCCGTCACGCCCGCCCGCACTTAGCTTTCTATCGTTTGAGGCGTTTGCGCGGGCGCGCAGCAGAGCTACGGATCCGGGGCGCGCGTTTTGTCTTCAGCGGACGGTGGCTTCGCGAAGCGATGCCAATCGACAGACAGCCTGTCAATCAATGTCGCCGCGAGTTTGGCACATTGGGTCCGGATGTCGGGAATAGCAGTGATCTCCCAGAAAGCCGCGCGAGTGAGGGGACCAACGGCATAGATGCGCTCAGAGACAGTGCCCGACCGTGACCGCACGGCGCAATCATCCGTAACGTCGAGTCCAATACCCAGAGCATCCGGTCGAACCGTGCCGTCTGCAAGCATTCCATGCAACAATGGGCTGGTATTTTTTGGGGCCAAATCCGATGAACTCTTGCATTCAACAATTTTGGATACCCAGACAGACTCGAGCGTCGTCACTCCGCGCCGGCGGAAATGGACAACCGCGCCCTCGCCCGAGAGATCGATGCCGCAAGTCTTTGCCGCAACGATCGTCAGCTGACCCGCGTCTACGGCCGCCTTGATACGCAGCTCCGCCGCCGGAGCCATGCGGTGACGATGGACATCCCACCATGCGCGGGCATGTTCGAGAAAACGTCTGCGGTCTGCTGCCGAAAACGCCTGCCACAGTGATTGCGTATAAGGTCGAAGGCCGTCGACAACCGAGCGCCAGTCACCTCCACGGCCGATGTGCGTGCGCGCGCAAATATGTAGCCAGCGAGCAAGTTCAGCGGCGCTCGCGCCGGTCGGGATATCCGCCGGGCCCAAGGGGAACGGTTTCACTGGTCGGTGCGGCTTAGGCAGTAATCCACGCCGCGACATCGCGATTATCGGCCCCCGATGGCCCGCCAACTGCAACGCCATCACGTAGTCAACCATGGTCAGGCCAGTGCCTAGAATAAAAACGGTATCGTCGGGTTTGATGCCGGCTTCGGCCGGAGGCGTCCACGGGTCTGCGAAGCAACGTGCGCCGATCTCGGTCTCCGGATGTCCTGTCGCGAGAATCGCAAGATCGGCCTCCAACGAGCGACCATCGCTCAGCCGCGCGCTTACGCCTCCGGCGTTTTCGGCAAGCGAGATACACTCGCCAGTCATAACTTCGAGCGAACGGCCATTTGCGCCGGCTCCGATATAGGGCTCGATCAGACCCGCGACATAATCCCCATAGAGGCCCCGCGGCACGAAACTGGAGGACTCCAGCGCCGATGGAGTATCGTTGCTTGATCGAGTCCTTCTCGCCGCGATCCACTGAGAAAAATGGTTTGGCTCGTCTGGAAACGCGCTCATGTTGTGAGCGCGAACATTGAGAAGGTGATCCGGATTCGACGTGCTATAGGCGACGCCGCGACCGACCGACGGCCTCTTCTCAATAAGAGTAACGTTCAATGGGGAGGATGATTTCTTCAGAAGATGAACGGCCAGCAGAACCCCACTCGCCCCGCCACCCACAATCACCGCATGCTGCTGCGCCCGCCGCATCCGCTCCTCCGTTCCTAATCCGCGCTACGGTGTCCGCTTATAGCTTTACCGATTCGGCGACTTAAGCCGCATTGGCACTCCAGTGAGCGTGCCCGACGAAGAGCCTCGTCTCAACCACTTCGAGCGCCTTCCGGTTCCCGGTCCAGGCGCGCGAATGCGCGTTCTCGCGGTTCCGGGGTTCGTGATAACGATTTTTTAGCCCCAGCTGGCATGCAGTATGAAGTATCTTATTTTTCCCAAGTGAATTGACTACACCTCCCGCATCAGCAAGATGAACACGCGGACAATACATTTGTCGGCCGCGGGATTTGACGAAGCAGCTTGCGCCGCGTGCTCAATCGCTAAAGCGCCACGAATGGTGTTCGTGGGCTTCTTCTGACGGAGAAGATTATGACCATTCGGTGGATGTCAGTCCATTCCTCCTCCCTGGATAACTTGTCCTGCTGCCGCGCAGCGTGCACGACCGGCGTGTGTTGACCCGCCGATCACGCTATATCCCTCATCGCTGACACGGTCAGGAAACACCGGCACGAGCCGGCGGCAGGATCCTTATGTCCAACGCATACATCGTTGAAGTTCAATCGGAGACCGCCGGCATCGTTGTCCGTGACGGTCGGCAATATCGATTCTTCGCCTCGGACCGCCGCTTCGATGCACTCGAAGGACGCGACTTCAACTCGCTCCGGGCGGCAGAGGCTGCCGCCCGCGATCACGCTGCCAAGCGGCGTAATTCCACTCGGCCAAACGGCTGATTCAGAGTTACCGGATGAGCCGCCACGCTGCAGACGGCGCGCTCAGAGCGGCGTCTTGGCTGGTCCGACCAGCCAGATTTCGACAAACAGTACAAAGAAAAGAAACCAGGGCGCAAGACGCAACACTTGGCGCGCGATGATGCGAGGCGCGACGTTACCGACCAACAACAAAAGACCGATGATGGTAAATCCGGCCCCTATTTCGTTGGCAAAGGAAGCCCAAGCCCGAAAATGCTCAGGCCAGACATAGGCTGCGATACCCATCACGATCCAGGCGAGTCCTGCCACCGGCACGACCATCCGATCGGCGTCGTTCTTCTCCCAATCGGTCTCCCGAGGGGAGAGAATCGGAGAAGCCCGTTCCTCGCCATCGGTCATATATTCGCGCATGAAATAGCCCAAAGTTTTCACGCATCTTCGCCGGGTCGGGCATTCTTGAAGAGCTCCCGCAAGATCAGCCCCTCGAAGGCCGCAGCATCTGCCGAGCCTCGCTGGCGCGGTCTTGGCAGATCAATGCGAAGATCGAGCGAAATTCGCCCCTCTTCGATTAGTAAAACCCGATCAGCCAAGGTGACGGCCTCGGCGACGTCGTGCGTAACAAGAAGAGCGGTGAAGCCTTGATCGGTCCAGACCTGTTCAAGCAGCCGCTGCATCGATATGCGGGTCAAGGCATCCAGCGCCCCGAGCGGCTCGTCGAAAGCAAGAACGCGCGGCTGACTGACGAGCGCACGTGACAACGCAACACGCTGCTTCTGACCGCCGGATAAGACGTAAGGCCAATCGCCTCGACGTTCAACCAGGCCGACGCGTTTGAGAGTCTCCAGGGCCCGGGCGCGGCCCTCGGCTGCCTTGCGCTGTCTTCCCAAGCCGACTTCGACATTCGACAGCACAGAGGCCCATGGCAGGAGACGCGGCTCCTGAAACATCACGCGAACAGCTTCGCGATCGACTACATTGACGGCGCTGCCCCCGATACGAAACGTACCGGCCGTCGGCGTATCCAGCCCGACCAAGAGGCGAAGCAACGTGCTCTTGCCGCACCCGCTGCGTCCGACGATGGCAATGAATTCGCCGGCAGCAACCTCAAAATCCAGGCCGCGCAGTACATTGTTCTCTCCAAACGCCTTTTTCAGCCCGTCGACCCTGATCGAAAGGCCGCCGTTGGACTGCGGCTGAAGGGCCGCGGCGGGCCTCTCGCCTTGCCATGCGGTCAACGGCGGTTTTACGCGCGTATTCATGTTCATGACCTGGCTTGATGGAAGGCCGGATGCCATTGCAGGCACCCTCGCTCCAGGAGGCGCGCCAGTGTGTCGGCAAGCTTCCCAAGCAGGGCGTAGATTACGATGCTGAGGACGACGACATCGACGAGCAAGAACTCGCGAGCCTGCATCGCCATGTAGCCGATGCCAGAAGACGCCGCGATTGTCTCCGCGACAATGAGCGTCAACCACATAATTCCGAGGGCATAGCGCAGACCGACGAAAATAGACGGCAGCGCGCCCGGAAGGTAAACACGCCAGAACAGTTCAACCGGCGTCATGCCATACGTACGACCCATCTCCACGAGTGGGGCGTCGACGTTTCGAATACCATGCTGAGTGTTGATGTAGATCGGGAAAAACACGCCGATGGCGACGAGGAATATCTTGGCGCTTTCATCGATGCCAAACCAAAGAATGACCAGCGGAATCATCGCCAGATGCGGAATGTTGCGCACCATCTGAAGCGTGCTGTCGAGAAGACGCTCTGATCGATCGGATAAGCCATTGGCAAGCCCCAGGGCAAAACCGATGCCGCCGCCAATGACCAGGCCGATCGCGGCGCGGCGAAAGCTCACCCACATGTTGATCAGCAACTCGCCGCTCAGCAGCAACCGCCAGCCGGCCAGTATGACGGCAACCGGTGACGGCAAGACGCGTTCGGGAATGAAGCCTGCCGACGAAAGCGCCTGCCAAACCACGATGATCGCCAGCGGCAGAACCCACTGCGTCAGCCCACCGAACCTCTGGTTCGGGCCACGGACGCTCATGATGACGACGCCTGTTTGGCCGGCAGGAAATGATTGCCAACGATCTCGCCGAACGGACCGCCGTTATACGCATTGCCGAATCGCGTCTCGTGCGCCAAAGGCAGCAGCGGGAAGACTAGCTCTGCAAAACGGTACGCCTCTTCGAGATGCGGGTAACCCGACATGATGAACGTGTCGACGCCGACGTCCATGTACTCCTTAATTCGTGCGGCGACAGTCGGCGGATCGCCGACG
This sequence comes from Pseudolabrys taiwanensis, assembly GCF_003367395.1. Taxonomy (NCBI): domain Bacteria; kingdom Pseudomonadati; phylum Pseudomonadota; class Alphaproteobacteria; order Hyphomicrobiales; family Xanthobacteraceae; genus Pseudolabrys; species Pseudolabrys taiwanensis. The sequence continues at coordinate 2,955,720 of NZ_CP031417.1, forward strand.
AGCGCCGTTCCGGCGCCGCCGCGAACGAGGCCGACGCCCGCCCACAGATTGGGACTGACTTCCAACTTATCGCGACGCCCACCGTGCAGCTCGGCCATACGGCGTTGACCGACGGAATCCATCTTACTGAAGGCAGCTTGCGCCTTCGCAATGGCCGCGTTGTCAACGTAACGGATGAGATCGTCGGCCGCCGCCCAAGCCTTCGCGTTAGTCTCGCGTACAATCACATGAAGACGGATGCCGAAGGTCAGCTTGCGGCCGCGGGCCTGCGCTAGAGCCGCGACGTTTTTGATCTTGTCGGCAACCGCGGCGGGCGGCTCACCCCAAGTGAGATATTTGTCGATCGTCTCCGCGGCGACCGCCGTGCCGGCCGCCGACGAGCCGCCGAAATAGAGCGGCGGATGCGGCTTCTGAACCGGTTCGAACAATAGGCGACCGTCTTCGATCCGGATGTGCTTGCCGGAGAAGTTGACGGCCTTGCCGGCGAGCAGCTCCTTGTAAATCAGCAGAAACTCGCGGGTGATCTCGTATCGCTCGTCATGCGGCAGAAAGACACCGTCGCCCTTGTTCTCGGCGGGGTCGCCGCCGGTAACGACGTTGATAAGCAGCCGACCGCCGGTCACGCGATCGAGCGTCGCCGTCATGCGCGCCGCGACGGCGGGCGATTGCAGCCCTGGCCTTACGGCGACGAGATAGCGAAGCCGCTCTGTCTGCGGTGCCACGGCCGAGGCGACAACCCATGAGTCCTCACAACTGCGCCCGGTCGGCAACAACACGCCGAAATATCCCAGGTCGTCTGCAGCTTGCGCGATCTGGCGCAAGTAGCGGAAATCAACCTGACGGCCGCCTTCCTGCGTTGCCAGATAGCGCCCGTCGCCGTGGGTGGGAAGGAACCACAAAACGTTCGCCGCATTTGCCGGAGATACCGTCATGACCCCGACCTCACCGCATCGGAGATCTTCAGCGCCTTCGGAATAAGGCCCAGACCAAAAAACACGTCGGCAAGTTTTTGCTGATCGGTGATCACCTTGGCGTCGATCGAGCGGATGCCATAGGCCTGGCGCGTCAGCGCGACTTCGAGCACGTCGGCCGGGATGCCGATCGACGCGCTCAGCTGCGCTGCGACGGCCTTGATATCCCCCTTTGCCCAGGTATCGACCTCACGAAGCTGTTCGAGCACGATATCCAATGCTTTTGCGTGGACGTCGAGCGCCTTGCGAGACGCCAGATAGAACTGATAGTTCGGCACCAGGCCTTCGGCATTAACGAGCTCGCGCGCCTTGAAAGTCTTCTCCGCCGCCGCCTGATACGGATCCCAAATCACCCAGGCATCGACCGCACCTTTCTCGAACGCCGCACGCGCATCCGCGGGCGTCAGAAAAACCGGAGTGATATCGGAATATTGAATACCGGCCTTCTTCAGCGCCTCGACCAGCAGGAAATGAACGTTCGAGCCTTTGTTAAGCGCGACCTTCTTGCCCTTGAGATCAGCCACAGCCTTGATGGGGCTGCCTGGAGGCACCAGAATCGCCTCGCCCTTCGGAGCCGGCGGCTCATAGGCGAAATAGACAAGCGGCGCACCCGCCGCCTGCGCGAAGATCGGCGGTGTCTCACCGGTATTGCCGAAATCGATGGCACCGACGTTGAGCGCTTCCAACATCTGCGGCCCGGCCGGGAATTCCTTCCACTCGACCGTATAGCCAATCGCCTTCAGCTTTCCCTCCAGCGAGCCTTTGCTCTTCAGCAACACGAGCTTGCCGTACTTCTGGAAGCCGATACGAATGACCTTCTCGCTCGCCTGCGCTCCGCTCGCAGCGCCGAGCACCAGACCCAAGACTGCTATAGTCGGCCACACCTTCCAAGTCCACACCTTCCAAGTCCACACCCTCCAGCCCAAAGTCATGACATGCCTCCACCAAGTGCGCCGCGAAGGCGCGAGCCGACATGGCTCAATGTTGGCAAAGAATTCTCGCTTGTCGATAAAATGGAAAACCAAAGTTGAGTGACTTGCAGCCTAAACTCACTATTTCCGGCGCAATAAGCAAAAATGAATTCGCATCGATGGCATTTGAGTGGCGGCGCCGGCCATTAAGACTCGCGGGAATGTGCTAGCAACCTTCTCGACATTGCATGTCGTAAGCCTGCTTCATCTACACAATCACAGACATCCGGGCGGGAGCTGCGTGTCACATTCTAAACAACGCCAATAGAATATTCCCCTGCGAGGCTCTTTATCGCATTGGCGATGCCATCTCAGCGCAATGGCACAATTCGATTCTTCCAAATTCATGCCTCTTTGCCGTTTGTAGTTGGCTTTTTTCGCCGGCGTCTTATTTTCGGATGAGCGCACTTGTGCGAGGCCTTGGCACGGCTCTTTCAAATGGACGCCTCACTGGGATTGCCGCCGAAGATGACAGTCAGTTTCGCAACGGACGAGGCGGCGACAAAGCGTGATGCCTTCCGCCGGGCAATGCGCGGCCTTGCGAGCGGCGTTTGTATCGTCGCCGCTGGATATGCCGAACACCGCGCCGGTATTGTGGCAACTTCCGTTTCCTCGTTCTCGCTAAGCCCACCGACCTTACTCGTCTGCGTGGCGCATCGTTCCTCTCTGTCGCCCGCGCTCAGACGATTTTGTCATTTCAGCGTGAATATTCTGCGCGCGTCGCAGGCCGACCTGGCTGACCGGTTTTCCGGGCAAACCGGTACCGAGGGCTCAAAACGATTCGCTGCCGGTGACTGGATAACGCTTGTGACCGGAGCGCCTGTTCTTGTCGATGCGCTGGCAAGCATTGACTGCGACGTCGATGAGATCATCGACCGCCATACTCATTCGATCGTACTCGGCCGGGTCGCTGCGGTACGCGCCGACGAAGGTGGCGATGCGCTGGGCCATCGGTTGGGCAGCTATTTTCGCATTGGCGATAACGGCGATCAAAAAGGCAGCGCATGACCAGCCACAGCCGCTCCGCGCTGCTCATCGTACCCGGCATATTCGGCTCCGGCGACGATCACTGGCAGGTGCGTTGGAGCAAAACCTTGCCGAATGCCAAGATGGTCGAACAGGATGACTGGGACAATCCCGAACTTTCCGCCTGGCTATCGAAACTGCACGAGGCGATCGAGCTCAATCCCGGCGCAATACTGATCGGGCATAGCCTTGGCTCGATCCTGATCGCGCATCTAGCCCGCTTTCGACTTGCATCCACTATCGCCGGCGCGCTGCTGGTCGCTCCGGCCGACGTCGAGCACTGCGCCAGCCTTGGGAACCGCGTGCAAAGCTTCTCACCGGTACCGCGGACACGGCTGCCGTTTCGCAGCGTCGTGGTTGGCAGCACAAACGACGATTATGTCGATATCCGCCGATCCGAAGAATTCTCCCAGTCCTGGGGTGCATCTTTCTACAATGTTGGCGCGTGTGGCCACATCAACGTTGCGTCGGGATTCGGCGATTGGGTCGAGGGTGAATTGTTACTGGAGGAATTGCGTCGCGTCATCGCCGACGAAGTCCCGACACCGGCACGGAAGGCCGTTTTCTTCAAGCATCTTAGCCATTAGACAGGAGCCAATTCTATGATTGCAAATCGATTTCGTCGCCTCGGGCTCGCGGTCATTCCGTTGCTCGTCGCGAGCACGGTGGCGGCGGCGCAGGACAAGGACAGAACATTGCGGATCGGGTATCAACGTTCATCAACCCTGATCACGGTGCTCAAGTCGAACGGTGGGCTAGAAAAAGCTCTTGCTCCGCTCGGAGTGACGATCACCTGGCATGAATTCACCAGCGGATTGCCGCAACTCGAAGCGCTGAATACCGGCAATATCGATTTCAGTGCCGACGTCGCCGACACCGTGCCAATCTTCGCACAGGCCGCCGGCGCCAAGCTTGCTTACGTCGCGCAGGAAGCCCCCTCGCCCGCTGCGCAGGCAATCCTGGTGCCCGCAGATTCCCCGATCAAGTCCGTTGCCGATCTCAAGGGCAAGAAGGTAGCCGTCACCAAAGGTGCCGGCAGCCACTACCTGCTGATCGCCGCCTTGGCAAAGGCCGGCCTAACGTCGAAGGACGTCACCTCCGCTTACTTGACGCCCGCCGATGGTCGCGCCGCCTTCGTAAGCCACAACGTCGACGCGTGGGTCGCCTGGGACCCCTTTCTGTCGACCGCCCGAGCCCAGAACAACGCCCGCGTGCTGACCGACGGCAGCCACGGCTTGGCAAGCTACAAACGCTACTATCTGGCTTCGGAGAGCTATGCCGCAAGGCACGGCGATATTCTCAAGGTCGTCTACGACCAACTCGACGAAACCGGGAAATGGGTAAAGGCGAAGCCTGAGGACGCGGCGAAGCTTCTTGCCGGAATCTGGAAAATCGATCCCGCCATCGCCGCCGAGGCCATCGCAAACCGCAGCTACAAGGTAGGCCACGTCACACGTGAAGGCTTGTCCGAACAGAAGCAGATTGCCGATGCGTTCTATGCCGCAGGGCTGCTTCCGAAGAAGGTGGACACGACCGATGTCACGTTGTGGCAGGCGACGAACTGACACAGCGCAGAGGCTGAATGGAAGGCCCTGCTGCGGCTTTTCGGCAGGTGCCTTTTGTCCCCTTGAATCAAATCGACTTGGTAGTCGCCTGTCGAGGCGCCGCCACGGATCCTGCTGCGTAAGGACGGATAGTTGATGCCGAACCCCAAGATGACACTTGCGGGTTTCTTGATCGCCGGCCCCGTAGCCACAGTCATGCCCTCTGACGCAACCCCGACCACGCAGCGCCGTGCCTGTCGTTGCCATATTACGTTGAGGTCGCACGAACGCTCGAACGCGGCAAATTCGACCTCATCTTCTTTGCGGATCGCCAGGCAATCGCCGACCGTTCCAGGCCGACCACAAAACGGGGATTGGCCATGGAGACCAGGATTCGACGCGGACGGATCCGGTTCCCCTTCTTGGGGCACTGGCCGCGACGACCCAACGTATCGGATTAGAGGCGACGATCGGCCGCCCGTTTCTCCAGCAGGTTATCCGCGATGGCAAGGATTTCATCGTGGTGGTCGTGGGTGGCGCAACATGATCGGGGCTCTGATCGAATAGCCAAAGCCCTTTCCAAAGCTGAGATCGGCGCTCCGCCGGCCCCCACTTAGGTCGCCGCTTAGGAGATCCATACTGTCATTCGCAGCAAGGCGAGGGGATATTTTCTCCGATCCATCGGTATTTGGAATTCCCTAGAATATTTTTCTCGTCATAGTGCGCCCATGCGACCCGGGCAAATTAGCGTCAATCACGTATCGTTTTACTACGGACACGAAGCTGTCTTGTCCGATATCTCCTTGGATATCGGGACCGGCGAGCATATCGCCGTTCTCGGACGTTCCGGCGCGGGCAAATCGACGCTACTGCATCTTCTTGCCGGTCTTCTGCAGCCATCGCGCGGTAGTATTGCTATCGACGGCGGCGCATTGAACAATGAGATCGGCCATCCGGTCCTTATGTTCCAACGGCCGGCACTCCTTCCCTGGCTCAGCGCACGCGACAATGTCCTGCTGCCGCTGCACTTTGCTAACGCCGTTCGTCTCGATCGTGCGGCAGCTACGGCGAAGGCAGACGGTCTCATCGCGCAGGTCGGTCTCGGCGAGCGCGCTGACGCCCTTCCTACCCATCTGTCCGGCGGCCAACAGCAAAGAGTTGCTCTGGCGCGGGCGCTCGCAAGCGATCCGGCGGTACTGCTGCTCGACGAGCCCTTCTCGGCGCTCGATCAAGACACCCGTGCCGTTCTGCGGAGTGATATCCGCGCGCTGGCGCGGGCCCGCGGCATGACGCTGGTGACCGTAACGCACGATCTCAGCGATGCTGCGGCGCTTGCCGACCGCATTTTTGTTCTTGCCGGAGCACCGGGGCGCATCGAACGGGAGGTCGTTCTTGGCGATAATCCCGAAGACGAACTCAGGGCTTATTTCGCCGGTCGGCGCGACGCCGCCTAATTCAAAGGATCCGCCGATGTCCAAATTCTTCAAGAGCTTTCATTCCGACGCATGCTGCGGTCCCCACGACGGTGGCGGCATCACCCGTCGCGGCACGCTGGACTATCTGGCCCGCGGCGGCCTCGCTGCACTGCTGGCGGCCAAGGGCATCGACGTCGCGAAGGCGCAGACGAACGACGATGTCGTGCGTATCGGCTATCTTCCGATCACCGACGCGACGGCGTTGCTGGTGGCACATGCTAACGGATATTTTGAAGAGGCGGGCCTCAAGGTGGAAGCGCCCGTGCTGATCCGGAGCTGGTCGGCGCTCGTCGAGGGCTTCGCCTCAGGCAAGTTCAACGTTGTCCATCTCTTGAAGCCCATCCCGGTGTGGATGCGCTACAATAACAAATTCCCCGTCAAGATCCTTGCCTGGGGCCATACGAATGGTTCCGGCTTGGTGGTGGGCGGCGACACGGGCATCACCAAATTTTCCGACCTCGGCGGCAAACGCATTGCGGTGCCTTTCTGGTACTCGATGCATAACATCGTGCTGCAATATGCGCTGCGCCAGTCCGGCGTAAAGCCGGTAATCAAGCCTGAAAGCGCGGCGCTGGCCGCCGATGAGTGTGCGCTGCAGATCCTGGCGCCGCCGGACATGCCGACCGCCCTCGCCGCGAAGAAAATCCACGGCTATATCGTCGCCGAACCGTTCAACGCGCTTGGCGAGCTGCGCGCCGGTGCCAAGATGCTACGCTTCACCGGCGACATCTGGAAAAATCATCCCTGCTGCGTGATCTGCACACACGAAAGCTATACACGCGACAAGCCGGAGTGGGCGCAGAAAGTCACCGACTCGATCGTCCGCGCGCACATCTTCGCCTCCAAGAACAAGGCAGAGGTCGCCAAGCTGATCTCTCGCGATGGCAAAGGCTATCTGCCGGCCCCGGCCGACGTCGTCGTCAAGGCCGTCACCGACTATGGTCCCGCCTACGAAAAGAGTGGCGCTATCCGTCACCGTGATTGGAAAAACGGCCGCATCGACTTCCAACCGTGGCCCTATCCGTCGGCGACCAAACTCATCGTCGACAACATGAATAAGACGCTGGTGGAGGGAAACACCACTTTCCTCAAGGGGCTCGATCCGGAATTTGTTGCAGAAGACCTCGTCGACTATCGCTTCGTCAAGGAGGCCATCAACAAGAACCCAGACTGGCTCAACGATCCCAGCGTCGACAGAGCCCATCCCTTCGAACGGCAGGAAATTCTGGCACTGTAATGACTCTCGCGCTCCACCATCAGGCCCGGCGCCCTTCGCCCATCCTGCAGCTCGATGCCCTGAAAAAGATCGTGGCGCCGCTCGGCGGCATCGCGATCATCGTCGGCATCTGGTGGCTAGGTGGACTGGTCATTCAAGCAACCCCACGCCTGTCGGCATTTCACGGCTTTACGGTCGCGAACACATCGCGGGCTCTGTGGGCGCTCGTCGCTTCCGGTGACGCACTGAAGGCAACGGTGCCGAGCCTGTCGCGGGTTCTTCAGGGCCTTATTTGGGCTTTCGTCATCGGCACGCCGATCGGACTTGCCGTAGGCCGCTGGCGCCTCCTCGAAAGCCTCCTGCAGTTCCCATTTCAGTTCTTGCGAATGATCAGCCCCCTCGCGTGGATGCCGATCGCGATTCTCATGTTTCCCAGCTGGAATGGCGCGATCGTCTTTCTCATCGCTGTCGCCTCCATCTGGCCGATCATCTTCTCCACGGCTGCCGGCGTGAAGCGCATCGACCCGGTCTGGCTGGCGATGGCGTCGAATCTCGGCGGCAGGCCGCTATCGGTGCTCCGCCGGGTGATCTTTCCCGCCGTGGCCCGCGATATTTTCGGCGGCCTGCGCCTGGCCCTGGGCGTGGCCTGGATCGTTCTGGTGCCGGCCGAATTCCTGGGCGTCACCAGCGGCTTGGGCTACGCCATCAACGATGCGCGCGACACGCTTTCGTACGACCGCCTTGGCGCCATCGTTATCCTGATTGGCGTTATAGGCTTCGCTTTGGACGCGGTCCTCGCGTCGTGCATCAGGCGCACACAATGGACACCCACTGCTTAGTCACCACGCTCAGAATAGCGATATCCGGGAGATGCTAATATGGCTGTAACCTCGCTGAAAACCGCCGCAACCTTCGAGCCGATCGACAAGACGGGGCTGCAGGCTCTCGCCGAAAAGGGCAAAGCCGATCCGTCCGCGGTGCGCACCGTGCGTTGCAAGACAGTCGCCGAGGGCAAGAAATTCCGGCATCAGAACTATGTCCGCAACCTGCCGGCGCATATTGTCGACGAGCCACCGGCGCTGCTCGGCGACGACACCGCGCCGAATCCAACCGAGGCTCTGCTCGCGGCACTCGGCTCCTGCGTCGCAGTCGGCATCCAGGCCAATGCAGTAGCTCGGGGCTGGACCGTGCGCTCGATCGAGGTCGATCTCGAAGGCGACATCAACATCACCTCGGTCTGGGGCGTAGGCGACTTGTCACCCAAGCCGTTAGGGCTGACCGCTGTCCGCATCAAGGCACGCGTTGCCGCCGACGGCGCGACTGAGGCCGAGCTCGATGAACTCGTCGCACACGCCGCAATGTGGTCGCCGGTTCTCAACACCGTGCAGAATCCCGTGCCTGTCAGCGTTGCGCGGGATCACGGCTGATGTCGCAGGAACTCGCCGAGGCTGACGCGCCGACCCGCAGCATTGCCGACATTGTCGCGCGCGATCTGCGACCGCTGGTGCGTCGGATCGACGAGGAAGGCCTTTACCCCGAAGCCGTCTTGCGCAGTCTTGGCGATGCAGGCGGCTTTGCGCGTCATATATCGCGGCCGGAAGGTGATGCTTCCGGTCTCGTCAGCGCGATCGAAGCTATGGCGGACGTTTCGGCGTCCTGCATCACCACCGGATTTTGCATGTGGTGCCAGGACGCGCTCGGCTGGTATCTGACACAATCCGAAAACCCGACACCGCGTACGCGCTATCTCGTTGCCGTCGCCTCCGGAGAACAACTTGGCGGCACGGGACTCTCGAACGCCATGAAGGCATTCTCCGGCATCGAGCCCCTGGCGCTGAAAGGCCGTAAGGTGGCTGGGGGATACCGCGTCACCGGTCGGCTTCCCTTCGTGTCAAATGTCCAGGACGGACACCTGTTCGCAGCCGTGTTTGCTCTGGAGGATGAGCCGGATCGCCGCGTCATGGCCGTATTCCATGCCGGGAGCGACGCTGTCGCGCTGGCCCGGAATGCGCACTTCGTCGCCCTCGAAGGCAGCGCCACATATACCGTTTTGATCCGCGACGCATTTGTCAGTGATGATGACATCCTGAGCCATGACGCGGACAGGTTTATTCCCCGCATTCGTAAAGGTTTCGTGCTTCTACAGGCCGGCATGGGGATTGGCGCCGCGCGTGGCGCGGCGGCCAGCATGCGAGGTGACGGCCCCGGCCGAAAGCTCGCGGCCCACCTGCCGTTCGGCCCCGACGAAATCGACGCCCGTGCCGACCGGTTAGCCGAGCGAATCCGGGCCCTGGCATCGGATCCGCAGTTGACCGACCGGTCCGCGTTTCTAGACGTTCTCAAGGCACGGCTCGATCTCTCGTGGCTTGCCCTCGAGGCGGCGCAATCGGCCGTTCTGCAGGCCGGCGCTCGCGGCTACCTTGTTGGCGCGGAGGCCGCGCGTCGCCTGCGCGAAACCCAGTTCGTCGCGCTCGTAACCCCGTCGGTGAAACATATTCTGGCGGAGTTATCGAGGGGTTGAGATAGCCATAATCCCGACTGCCCGAGCCATGTTGTCTGGGTTCGGCCGCCAAGCTGACACGACCCCGCGTTGAAACCAGTTTGGCCTTTACCGCGGTTCTGAAATAAAAGCGCTCGGCATGTCGCGCACATGCTTTAAAAGCATTGGCGCGAGCGCCGAGCGAAGCTGATTTTGAAAATTCCCAACGGTCCGCGGACATGTATTTAGCTCGGACGCCGATAGTTTGAAGTCCCGCGGGCGCACTTCGCGTCGGCAATACAACGTCATCACAGGCCAGAGTTGCCGGCTGATAGTATCAAAGCGCGCCGGTGCCGCCAGGTACATTTAAGATACGTGGGAAACCATCACCAGCGCCCCGTCCGATAGCGATCCGGAACTGGCCGTCGAATACCGCGGCGAGTTGCATGCTCTGAACTTCCCGGCGCGCAAAGCGCGCTGGGGCTGGATCAACGTCAGTACAAGCCGTCCTCTGAGCATCGACCCGACTCACTGGCGGCTCTGGTCAGCCGAGGCTGGTGCCCCAAGTCTGCCGTCGCCAAGTGTATCCGGCAGCATCGACTGAAAACCGACCGTTGCATTGCCGCCGTTTGAAGCGCGAACAAGCCATCCCCAGTCAATCCCATGACAGCCTTGCGGCTGGCGTTTCTCCTGCCATTTGGGGGCTCGCCGCCCCTGCCCGTCAAGGCCAGGCCCTTCGCCTCGGCTCCGGGCGGAAAACGCCGGGCCGTGTAGTGCGCTTCGCTCCCGGCCCGCACCACCCCTTGGCGTTTTCCGGCCTGTGACGGCCTGACCCCGCTCATTGCCGCTCCGGCTAGTCCGGTTTGCAGCCACCGCCGCAAACCGCGAACTACGAAGGAGAAAAGCGATGAAAAACGATGTGTATGAACGCGTCACGACCAGGATTGTCGAGGCGCTTGAACAGGGCGTGCGCCCATGGGCGAAGCCATGGAGTGCCGGACACGCAGAAGGGCGCATCCTGCGCCCGCTGCGAGCCAACGGTATTCCCTATCGCGGCATCAACGTGCTGATGCTGTGGTCGGAAGCCATCGAGAAGGGCTACGGCTCCCCTATCTGGATGACCTTCAAGCAGGCGCTTGAGCTGAACGCGCATGTACGCAAGGGCGAGCGCGGCAGCCTTGTCGTCTACGCCTCCAAACTCACCCGCACCGAAACCGACGCCGAAACCGGCGAGGATTCCGAGCGCGATATCCCGTTCATGAAAGGCTACACTGTCTTTAACGTCGAGCAGATCGACGGTCTGCCCGAACATTATTATGTAAAGCCGCAGCCCATCCTCGACCCGGTGGCCCGCATTGCCCACGCAGACGCCTTCACGGCCGCAACCGGCGCGGACATCGTGCATGGCGGCGGCATGGCCTGCTACAGCCTGGCCGAGGACCGCGTGCGTATGCCGGCCTTTGAAAGCTTCTCTGACGCACCCGCCTATTACGCCACGCTCATTCACGAGCTGACGCACTGGACGCGTCATCCGAAGCGCCTCGCCCGCGACTTCGGGCGCAAGCGCTTTGGCGACGAAGGTTATGCCATGGAGGAACTGGTCGCCGAGCTGGGCGCGGCCTTCCTCTGCGCCGATCTCGACCTGACGCCGGGCCACTGCGACGATCACGCCGCCTATATCGGCTCATGGCTGAAGGCGCTGAAGAACGACAAGCGCGCCATCTTCACCGCCGCGTCTCATGCCCAGCGCGCGGCCGATTATCTGCACGGTCTGCAACCGGCGGCACAGGACGCGCCGGATTCACGCAACGCCGCGTGACGTCTGCTTGCTGGCCGAACGGCCCACAAATCATGCGCCTTTCGGTCGCGCTAGAATGGAATGTGCTCGTCGTCGAGGCGCTCGATCGCGTCTTCCGCCATGCCGAGCAGATAGCCGGCGGCGACACGGACGAGCGTCCATTCGCCCGGCGCGGGCGCCTTCCAGATCGTGACCAGATCGGGCGGCGCAAGGATCTCGATGCGCTCGCAACGCTCTCCAAACCACGCGTCGTACTCTTCTACGCTGAGCAGGCGCACACGGCGCAGCGCGTAGCAAAAGCGCTGGCCCCGCCGGATCAGCCGCCATGAGCCCATCGGCATCGGCGCCAGCTTCAGGCGCGTCCAGGCCACGTTTGGCTCAGTGCTGTCCACGACCATTGCGCCCTTCTTCGGCAGCGGTCACGGCCGTTCTGCGCTCGGTAGAGCCCTCCGGCGCAGCCATGATGATGTGTTTGACCGTCATCACCACAAAATGGCGCGCGGTTGCGAGGATCGCAACCGCGCGCCGAATTTTGACATGCGCTCGTATGTGTCAAGATATGACGGGACGATGCGCCTTGTTCTGATCCCGCTGCATGGCTGGTTCTAGAATTCGCCGGCCCATCCCTGCGACGTCTTGAACAACCGCCCTCTCATGGGATTCCCGTAACGCACATGGCCATCCGGGCCTTTCGTGCCCCACCGGAAGTCACAGACATAACCGGGCGCACCCTGCGCGTCTTTACACCCGGATTTCTCGACCACGCCGTTCTTCTTCATGGCATCGAGATTGGCCTGGCTGCCGGCCAGCATTCCCAATGTCATCTGGAATTTAGGGTCGGCATTAAGCGCTTTCAAAATGTCATCCGAATTTGGCTCGCCGGAGCAGGCGGCGAGCAGGAGGCTTGCGAATGCGGGAAGGAGAACGCGTCGTTTCATGATCCCACCTAGAGCTTGGGCGCGGCGCCGCTGTGCGATTGCAGGCCCCGCACATACGCTTCGACAAAGGCGTAGTCGGTTTCCTTGTTCGCCTTGGCGCGTTCCTGGTCGCTCAGATAGAACTCCGCCGAGGCGGCGTGCTCGCGCGAAATCCCGAATCCGAACCGCACCACCAGCGAGACATCGCAGGCGCCGCTCGCATTGATGCTCCGGGCAAAGCTTCGCATCTCGGTGCCGACCACTTCCACGGCGCACTGGCCGTCTTGCGTGGGCGGGTTGGGTGCGACCAACCGGCCATTGTCGTACTGATAGCGATAGGTATTGCCCGAGGGGCCAATGGGCTGGGGCCGTGCGCCGCCCATCTTGTCGCTTAGGGCCTGCAGGAACGTCGCGATGGCAACCTGATTGCCGTTGTCGAAGGAAAGCGAGCGACGCACCGCATAGACCTGCGCCCCCGAAGATGGGGCGCTCAGCAGAACATGGATCGTCTCGTCGATCTTCGAATTGCCGCTTGGCAGCTTTCGCCGCAGGAATATCTGTCCCACGAATTGGGCCGTGATCTGGCCGCCCGGCGTTTGATAGCGAATGATCGTCTCGCGCTCCTCGATTGGCGGTGCATCGCTCGCGCCCGACATCTGGCCGAGTTGCCGGAGCATAAAATCATTGGCCGTGTTTCCGGCGGGCTTTGGCGCTGCAGGGTATTCGTCAGCCAGCTTCTGCAGCTTGGCTTTGACCTCCGCGTAACTGTCGCCGAGCTCGATGCCGAGAATATCGAGCTTGAGGCCCGGTGGCTGGTTCAGCCCCTTCGGCAGATTGGTCACCTGCTTCCATTCGATCGATTGCTGCGCGTGCGCAGGGACGGTCAGCGCGAGCATGGCCGCGCCGACCGCCCAGAAGATATGCTTCACGGTATTCCCTCCACGGAATGAAAAAGGGGCATCCGCGTAAACGGATGCCCCAGGACGCTCAGCGCTTGCGCTCGTCGTCGAGACGGCGCTGACGTTCGAGTTCTGCGTCGTAGGCGTTGCGCGTCGTCCAGTCGGCTTGCTGTTCGGTAAGCTTCGGGGTCTGGGGATTGAGGGCATAATCCGAGCGCGCCTGCTGGCGGGCGGATTCTTCGCTGTTGGCCATCGGATACTCCGTTCACTACAGGTCGTGAATCAAAACAGCCCCGGACCGATACGGTCCAAAGGCTGCGGCGAAGGCGGAGTCGGCTTATGCGGGAGCCAACAGAATTGCCTATTCTGTCTGGTGCGTGAAAAAATGCCGGATTTATCGCTTGCGGCGGGATTCTGCGATTGCTAGATTCTTAACTATCGCGCGGAGCGAAAGGCCGAAAACAGGCCGCTTCCGGGATAATCCAACAGAATAGGCAAGACTGTCGCAAGACCCCCAAGCGGCGTCGGGAGCGACTTCATGCGTGTTCAGTCCAGAGGCCAGTTATCGCTCTATACCGCTGCCGGAGAGCGGAAGTACGTGAACGAGGCCGAACGGAACGCCCTGATCGCGGCAGCGCGGGCTTGTCCCAGCCGGAAACTGCGAACCTTCTGCCTGACGTTGGTATACACGGGCTGCCGGATTTCCGAGGCGCTGGCGATATCGGGGCGGTCCCTCGAACTCGCGTCCGGCTTTATCGTCGTGCGCTCGCTGAAGAAGCGCAACGGCGCCATTGTTTTCCGAGAGGTCCCGGTGCCGCCTCAGCTGCTTGAGGAGCTTCTGGCAACGCACGACTTGAGCGAGCCCGACAAAGATAAGCTTTGGCCGTGGTGCCGCGCGCATGCTTGGTGTCTCATCAAGGGCCTCATGGCCGACGCCGGCATCGCGGACGGCATTCATGCCACGCCGAAAGGCCTCCGCCATGGCTTTGGCCTGCATGCGGTCAGGTCGGGAGTGCCGATAAACTTCATCCAGCGCTGGCTTGGCCACGCGCGCATGGAGACGACGGCGATCTATCTTCAGGCCATGGGTGTCGAAGAGCGGGAAATTGCGGCGCGCATGTGGGCATAATCATCGAACATTCGCGCAGATCGCGGTCACGCGGACAGACGAGCCGTTCGCCATGCAGTGATACGCGTTGTTCCCGGTAGGCTCATGTTGATAGCTTACCCAGGCAGACATAAGCCAGCAGCCGCCACCGGTGACATATTTTCCAGCTGGACAGGTTGCCACACAGTCTACCGCGGATCCGCAGTTATTGACGACTTGCTGGTAGCCGACTTTGATATTTCCCCCGCCAAGATCAAGACGTTCGGATGGATTTGTCGTTCCAATGCCAACACTGCCGGACTCCGTGATACGCAAAACCTCGGGATTGTTCTGGAACGTTTGCGATCCGTCTCCGATATTGAATGAGATTCCTGCACTTCCTTGACTGTTGTAGATTTCTGTAAGGCCTGTCGACTGGTTCACGCCGATTCCGCCGATCGGATCTCCTCCTGCTCTTCTAAACGCGATTACGCTCGAATTCGCCGTATTTGCCGTGCCGACCACCACCGATCCGTTTACATCCAATTTTGCTGAAGGGCTCACCGAGCCAATACCGACGTTGCCATTTCCGAGGACGTTCAGCATCGCCGAGTTTACGGTGGCATTGCCGAGCGAAATGTATGAGCTCGACGGCGTCGTACTGTTGTAGGTGTAGGTCAACGCGCCTTGGGCATAGTTTGTCGCGCTGTCCTTTCCGACAACGATCTGAGACAGCAAGCCATTGCCTTGGTTCGGTGCAAGGAATTGCGCCAGCCTCACGCTCGTCCCCGTGGCCTGAACATCGAGAGGGGCCACCGGCGAAGCCGTGCCGATGCCTACGTTCCCGACAGGGTCGATGCGCATGCGTTCCGCATTGTCAGTCAAGAACCTCAATGGTGTCGCGTTTTGCGTGAAAAGGCGCCCTCCACTTGCATAGTCCAATATGACGGCAGCACCACCGTTAACGAGGGCTGTGGCGGCTCCCAACGAGGCATAAGCTCCAGCGTTCACCACTCCAGCTCCGGACGGAGTCGTTATGCCGATACCAACATTGCCGCCAGAAAAATTAATGCCGCCTGGCACATCTATCCATTGGGAAGAGCCTCCGCCGGTCGGCAAGGACACGAAGTAATAACTGGCTATGCCGATAAATGACGTACCACCGCAAGATGTTCCGTTATTGCAAAGGACTCGGTAATATTCGCCGGCTTTAATGGGCACTGTCATGTAGACGGTGCCCAAATAGCCCGTACCGTTGTTATAGCTATACTGGAGACCACGTTGGGTCGTCGGTGGATTGCTGGTATCTGCATTGACCGACAGGAAACTCTGGCCGCTTGCGCCATCTTGCCTACCTTGGACGATCAAAAGTCCGTCGGACGTTGCGGGGCCATAAACCGTTCCTAACGTTAAGGTGCCCGAGCGGGACATGGGTTCGCTTGGTCCGCCGCCAGACACCGAGCCCGGTTCCCATTTGCTGGACGTCGAATTCCAGATCAGCGCCTGTCCATTGCTCTGTGAACCCACACTGACATCGCTCAGGCCCGAAAGCGTGGATGAGCCGGCCCCGCCGCTCCCTCCCACCGCGGTCCATGCCGTGCCGTCGTAATAGTTCAGAGCCTTGTCGGTGGTGTTGTAGACGACAAGACCTACCGCGGGCGATGAAATCAGATCACGTTGCGCTGCGGTCATGCGGGGCGGCAAAAACCCTCTGTCCGTCGCGGTCAGGTCGAGCAGCGCCGACGGTTTGGGAACATTAATGCCGAGAGAGGCGCTGCCGGTCGGCAGCAATGCGAACACCGTCTTGCCCACCGTATCGTCGTAGTTGGCGATCGTGATTCCATTTTGCCAAGACGTGTGCGGATCGCTGTCGCCGTGCGCAATGATGTGCCATCCCTTATTGCTGCTGCCGACAACGTTGCCGTCCGTGCCCTTGGTCTGAAAATCAATTCCCGTAACGGTGCTGTTATCGCCCGTGAGTACGAGGCGCGTATCAGCGGATGATGCCACGTGCAGAGTCACCGCCGGCGCTGCCGTCCCTACGCCAAGACGGTGATTTGCCGCGTCGTACACGAAGGTTGAATCCGCCGCGAATGCTCCCGTACCAACATTACGGAATTGCACTTCGTCGGCAGAGCCCGCCGCGGTGCCGATGGCGCCCTCGCCTTGCAGGGAGACCCAGTTCGTGCCGTCGCAGACCTTGAGCGCGCTGGCCGCGCTGTCATAGATGAGCGTGCCGTCCTTAATGGCTGACGCCAGTTGCGAGGCGGACGCCGCCTGCACGCCATTCGCGGCAAGGAAACTGATCGCCATGTCATCGGCGTTGCCGATAGGGGCGGCCGGACAATCCGCGCGTGCGGCGGACGGATGCGCGAGAATCGCGAAGAAGACTGCGATGCACAGGGTCCGGACGCCCGACAAATAAGGCTGTGGGGGCCCGGCTTCACCGAGCGCCCGGATGCTGTGCACCTTAAACTGCTTCAACGCGCCTCCTTCGTGGGGGGCTTCGATATCACCATGCCTTTCGGGGCATACACCGCGCCTTCGAAGGGCACCGAGCCGTTGCTGAGGCCAGTTACCCTGGCATCGAGCGTCGCGAGTGCGTCCACCATGCATGCCAGCGCGACTCGGTCCTGCCCAGGATCGTTCGCATTGAGCGCGCGGCGCGCTTCGGCCACCGCTCGTGACACGCCCGTCTCGCAGGCCGGTCTTGCCGGGGCCGAAACCGTGGAGGCCAGTGCGACCGCCGCAAACGCGAGCAGGCCACCCGCTGCAATAATCAGTGCAATGCGTTCAAATCTGATCATGATCCTCCCTTGTGAGCCGCGACGGGGTGGCGTGCCTTCTTCAGCACGTCGATCTCCGCACGCAGGGCGCGGAATTCCTTTTCTTCATTG
This sequence comes from Pseudolabrys taiwanensis, assembly GCF_003367395.1. Taxonomy (NCBI): domain Bacteria; kingdom Pseudomonadati; phylum Pseudomonadota; class Alphaproteobacteria; order Hyphomicrobiales; family Xanthobacteraceae; genus Pseudolabrys; species Pseudolabrys taiwanensis. Next base: position 2,973,000 of record NZ_CP031417.1, read on the forward strand.
TCGTTGGCAGCCTTCAGGGCGGCGCGCAGGTTGTCATTATCCGCCTTAAGCTCCTGAATGGCCCTTGTCAGCACTGGAATGATCTCGGTGTATTTAAGGCCCTTGGTCCGATCCTTGTCGTCTTGAGTGAGGACGATGGAGGGCAGCACCTGTTCGACCTCCTGCGCGATGAAACCGAGTTGCTCGCCCTTCATCCCGTCGTCTACCGGCTGCTTCCACAGAAACGAGACGGGCCGCAGCTTCATGACCTTCGCCAATTCCCCTTCTGGCAATGTGTGAATATCCTTCTTGTGCCTGATATCCGAGAGAGCGCCCGCCGCACCCGTGGCATAAGCGGTGCCGGTCACGTTCAGGGCGTAGCTCGCGTTCGGGCCGCCGCCAATGCCGACATTCCCGGCATGGTTCACCTGCATCGCCGTGGCGGTCCAGGAGGTATTGTCATCCGAAACCGGTCCCAGCGTCAGGTAGCCGCTTCCGACCGCCATCTGAAAACGTTTCGACCCGGCCGTGGCGCTATCGTCCATCATCTGGAAATTGGCGCCTCCGCTTGTATGCAGAAAGATTGTATTGCCGGCGACTTCGAACTTTGCCGTTGGTGAGGCCGTTCCCACGCCGATCCTGCCGGATCGGTCAAGATACAAGACCGCGGATGTTTGCCAGCTTGAGAAATCGTCCGCCGTCGTGCCGAAATACAACCCGTTATTGTTCTGAACTTGCCAGCTCTGTGAACCGGAGGCGGCCGAACTATTGTTGAGACGCAAGACCGGCGTAACCGCGCTTAGCCTAAGCCCGCCGGCGACCTGAAGCCGGTCCAAAGGCGTTGTGACGCCAATGCCGACATTGCCGTTTGAATCGATCCGCATTCGCTCAAGCGAATTGGTGCCAAACACAATAGGCTTATTAATGGCCGTGCCTATAGCAAGTCCGTTGCCGTTCGTAGCTCCGGCAGGCACTACTATTTCGCTCCATCCCCCTAACGTTAAGCCATAGCGCGTGACCGTCCGTTCGCTGGCATGCGCCAGAATATAAAGGGAAGAATCAACGGAATTGTCGGCGGATTCGGTCTGAGCATAAAATCCACTGAAAGAATTGACGTTGTCCCATTTGACCTCGGACTGAACCAAAGGTGCCGTTGCCGTCGAATACACATGCAATGGCGTGCCGGGCGTCGCCGTGCCGATGCCGACATTGCCAGAGGCGTCGATGCGCATGCGCTCGGCCGACGTCGTGCTGTTATTCGGCGTGGTGTAAAAATTCATGTAAGAACCATTCGCCGTCGTCGTCCATGCCTGTGAAGACAACATGCCTATAAAGGACGCAGCAGCTGAGGTCCACGCCGAGCCGTTGTAGCCACGTCCCCCGAAATAAGCGAGATACTCGTCCGCCCCTGCGATTGCTGCGAGCGAGCCAACGGATCCATCCGCGCGTCGTCCGATAAACCCAGGCGAGCCGACGCCGACCGTAGTCAAGAATATCCGCGGCGGGACAGCATTGGCATCAGTAAAGACTTCAAGCCTCTCCGCCGGTGTCGCCGTGCCAATGCCGACATTGCCGCCCGCATAATTGATGCCGCCGGTGACATCCGACCATTGCGACGACCCGCCGCTAGGACCCCCGCCGTTCAGCAATATGCCAGTCATGTAGGTTTGCGCGGGAACGCCGGAAAGCGTGGTACTGCCGGTAATGGATTCGGCGCGTGCTTCGATATAATCGGTGGTGCCGTTCATATCGACGATCGCGCTGACGGGCGTGATGCCGTTGGATGCGGCACTATAGCTTTGCGCCACGGTCGACGTGTTTTTGAATATCGAAGAGATCGTCGTAGCGTTCGCCATATACGTGCTCAGGACGATAAGATATTTTCCCGCCACGGTCGGCGTAAAACGGTTGGACGCGAAATTATTGTTAGTGTCGTACACTTCATTCGGCCAGGTGACGACCGTCTGGCCCGATGTGGGCTGCGTCGCGCCGTTCTTATCGACGTGGAACGCCACCTGGGCACTGCCACTGCCTGAAATGGTCTGCGCTTCCCATTTATTGGTGCTGCCGTTGTAGACCAGCGACTTTCCGTTGGCCGCGCCCGAGGCATCGACATCACTCAGGCCCGCCAGCGTGGACGCGCCGCCGATACCGCCGCCGCTCAACCTGGCCCCGGAGAAAACCGCGGACGCGAGCATCACGCTTGTGTCCGTGTACGCTGCCAACCTCACGGTATCGCCCGCATTCAATTTCAGAACAGCCGAAACATGGCTGATCGGATGCGACGCTGCGCCCGTTGTCGAATTAAAGCGTGAACCATAATTGATTGTGCCGATGCCATTAACGGCAAACTGGGTGTAGTAGTTCGTCGGGTTACCGACGACCTGAACGTTACCCGCGAACACGTACACACCAGAGGCAGGCGCCGTAAAAGTGCCGGTCGATGGATTGATATCGCTGTGGGTATCAAACGATACACTGGTATACACTATAACGTTCGTGCCTATAGCAAGCGTCCCGCCGGATGGGGCCGTAGCACTGAATGCCGAGGACGGATCGGCGGTGCCGGCGCTGACCGTCTGCCACTTGCCGGCCGTGCCACTGTATTTTAGGATGTTGCCGTCCGCGAGGCCGGTCGCATCAACATCACTTAGTCCTGAAAGCACGCCGACGGGGGCGTCCTGCGTGCACTCCAGCCCGTTGCCGCCGGCATTGGCGGCACACCATTTATTGGCGGTCAGCGTGCCGATGCGCGCATCGGTAACGCCACCGCCCATCGAGACCCAGTTCACGCCGTCGCAGTACTGAACGATGTTGTAATCGTCGTTGTACATGATGTTGCCTTCATCCGCATCCGGATAATGGCAGGCGGCTTGGACCGGCTGTGCCACCGCAAGAAGAATGAGACCTAAGACGGGCAATAACCAGCGACGCATCAAACTCCGTTTGCCAATAGCCACCAGACCGGCGCGCACACGCTGGCTGGTGGCCGGGAGTTCGAAACCGTCATAGATAGGAAACGGCGCGGCGCTCTTTGGCCGCGGAGGCTTGGACATACAACGCCGCCTCCCGGCCATGCGACCGAGAAGCGACATGTTTTCCGGCACATGTCTGCCGCTATCTATTAAGGGTTTCGACGCCCCGGACCGGCTCAACTCGCTCAGTCCTTATCCTAGTCTACGTGCGATCAGCAACAGCGGTCAATTTAGTTTCGCAAGATGGCGGATTTCCGCCATTTGTAGGCGGGCGATTGCCGCATCCTGCTCCTGCTCAACGTCAATTCCCTCACATGCACAGTCGGACAGCGTTAAGCGACGAGGCCGATTTTCCTTTGCCGCTCCGAACTCAGTCGGCCGGGACAATCCGGGGCCGGTCATCCTAGCGACCTCGGTGCGAATACACGGCTGCTGGCTTTGGTCTCAGCGTCTCCTTTCCATCAACCCGGCGGATTCCACGACGGCCTTGATGATGGGGAACTAACCGGCACCGGTCATCGGTAAACGCGGCTCGCTTCCGCGGCTTCGCCTTGTGCAGCTCCGCCCCCTTCGGGAGCGCCTCCGGCGCTGCGTGTGACCGCCGCCCTTTGGTGCGCGGTTTTCACGTTCCCACAAGGCCAGGCGTGGTGCCGGGCCGAACTGAAAACGAAGGAGACTACAATGACCAAATCCGAAACCAAGCGTCCGACCCATGCGCTCTATCAGGTGCAGGGCGACGAAAAAGCCCGCTGGACCCGCATCGGCGCCGGCTGGATGAACAAGGACGGCAAAGGCATTAATATCGTTCTCGACTCCGTCCCCCTCTCCGGTCGCATCGTGCTGCGCGAGGTCACCGAGGACGGTGCGCAAGAGGAGACCGGGGGTCAGCAATGACCCCGGCCGTCAGGCAAAAGGCGGCGCGACCGGAAACGGTCGCGCTCACCTTCGCCGCCATCGAAGACATCTTCTGCTTCGAACTCGGCCGCAGCCGGGATGAAGCCCGGATATTCTGGGACGCCGCTCGCAGTTTCCAGCCGGCAGGTGCGCGATGAAGCCGCTCACCGTTCCCAGGCGCGGGCTCGCCGCAGATGATTACGAGGCGCGCATCGAACGCGCCATTCTGCGGGCGGAGGATCTCTACGACCTCGACGGCGAGACCTTCTTCCGGTGCCGCGATGGCTGTGTCGAGACCGGCGAGGCCGGCCTCATGCAGGATACATGGATCGAATGAGCGATCGGCGGCACCGCTTTGCGCGGCGCCGCCGATCTTTTTTATGCGTCCGCGGCCTCGCCGCCGGGCGCCTGCGCAAGTCCCGGACCGGCGGCGCTGTGGTTGTTGTCGGATTTTTTCGGGCGGCCCCGCCTTGGTGCGTCCGGCATTCCTCCGATGAGCGACGCGAGCTCCGCATCGATCGATTCCTTTTGATCGATGAGCTCGCGAATGCGGATGAGTTTTGCGTCCATGCTCTGCTCCTTTATGGCCGATGAAAGATTCACTCAGCGTATGACCTGCCGCGCGGAGCCGGCCGCGCGCGCGGGCTCCGCGAGGCTGGCCAGCAATTCGTCGCGGGCTGCGGTCAGCTGCACGATGACCTTACGCGCCTGAAACTCATTCAGCGCCCAGCCCAGCAAATAGGAGTCGCCCTCGCGCGTGTAGAGCATCGGAAAGGCATCCCTCGCCTCGCTCCACGCCTCGATATTCGCGGTGTCCGCCACCCTTATGGGCAAACGTGCCGGCGTCGGCCTGCGCGGAAGGCCGTGGGGCGCCTCGATCCGGTCGGCGTGGAAAATCACGGCACGGTCACGGCTCCCCCATCGTGATGCGACGGAAATCGACAGCCAGACGAGCGCGCCGCAGACCAGGGCGGCGATATAGGCCGGCCGATACGCGCCGGCGATTATGCACCAGAGGCAGATTAAAGCGGGCACCGCGCCCGTGACCAGAATGACGGCCGATAGCCCGAAAATGCCGTAACGGGTTTCGACCCAGTTCAGACCCGCCGCCGTGAGATGGCCCTGCGCGTCGCGCTCGCGAATGGGTGTGGTCTGGAAACTACGCATCGCGCGGCACCCGGTTCATGTAAAGCGGCGGCCGGCCCGGCACGAGCACGAGCTGGCGGTTGCTCTCGCGCGAAAACCACCGCGTGATTTCATAGGGGTCGAGCAGGCGAACGCTCCTTGGATGCTCGCGCCGGCCGGTGTCGCCGTGGCTCATCGCCGAGCCCGATACGCGAACATCGTGCCGGTCCAAGACCTGAGTCATGCCGAGCATTTTGGAAAGATGCTCCGTCGTGGTGACATCGGCATTCCCGAACGCCTGGATAAATCCGGCATTCCCGAGGAACGTCTCCCAGGATTTCGGATAATGGGTCTTGAGCTGGGTTAAATCCTGCAGCACCGCCCAGAGCTTTACCCCGAACCCGGCCATTAATCCCGCCGCCGTTTCGATCGAGCGCATGTGCCCGAGCGCCGGGAATTCTTCGAGGACGAACCACACCGGCAGAGACCCGCGCGCCGCGGGCGCGCGCTCGACCGCACATAATGCCTGCTGAATGACGAGACGCAGCCACCGGTAATGCGTCCCCATCCGCATGCCCGGCAGGACCAGGAAGATTGACAGGTCCCCTTTATGCAAATCCGTCAGCGCAAAATCCGAGCGCTCCGTAACGTGGATAATGTCGTCGAGCGGCGCCGTCTGCTCCTGCGCGGTCGATAAAATGCCTTGTAATTCCCGGCCGCCGGCCTGCGATTTTCCGAGGAACGACGCGCCGATATTCCCGACAACACCGTCGAAGGCAGATGAATTGGCCATCGCCTCGAACAGCCGTTCGAGTTCGGCCGGCGTCGCGCTCAGAAGACGGCGAACCTCCCGCAGGGTCGTTGGGAGCGCCGTCGACGAAATCAAATGCAGCGCGATGCCGCGCACCAGATTCTTGGCTGAATCCGTCCAGTGCGGATCGCGTGCATTGTTGATGATGAGCGAGTCGGCGAGCTGGGCGGCGTCGGCCGCCACATGCTCCGGCCTGCCATGACCGAGTTCGGTGAACGGATTATGACACGCATTCGCAAGGCCAGTCTCATTGAACGGATCGAGCACGAATACGCGCTGACCCATTTTGGCCCGGTGCACCGCGCAGGCGCGCGCCAGCTCGCCCTTCGGATCGAGAACGACGACAGAGCCGGGATAGCGAAGCAGATTCGGAATAAGCACCGTTGAGGATTTTCCAGAGCGCGCGCCTGCGACCGTTACGCCATGGCGATCGTCTGAAATGCCGATACGGCGCTCGTCCCATTGGCCGAGCATTACCATGCCGGGATGCCAATCCCAGTTCGGCCCGAGCTCCCAGGGATTGCCCCAGATCTGGGACGGCGGCGTATTGGCGCAGTCCGCACGACCTGAACCGCGCGGTGGAAATGACCCAGTCATCGCACCCTCCTCTTTCAACGCGCCTCATGCGCGATGAGAAGGAGATGGCCATACTGATTTCATAAAAACAGACGTGCAGCATGGAGCACCATGCGCACGCATGCGACACAATGTGCCGCGACGATGCAGATAACAACGATAGAAAAGATACTGCGGGATAAGTTGCAAGTAACGAAAGCGCACTTAGGTAGAGCGACGCTAGGCTTAAGCGGAGTGGGGTAACGAGATGTGGATTTGGAATCGAAATCCGTTCCGGATTCGAATTCCAAATCCCTAAGGGACCGGGGAAGGCCGCTGCCGCTCTTCCCCACACCCCATCCCGGTTCGAGCGAGCGCTCGAATGAATGAGCGTGAAAGTGAATTCGAATGCCAAGACCCCGCACGTATAGTCAGGCTGCCCGCACCCACTCCGTTACGGTGCGCGTCACAGCGGAACAGCATGCGAAGCTTCGTGCACTGGCGGTTCAGAATCAGGACACGCTTGCCGGTTATGTCGAGAAGCTCCTGACACAGCAATCCACACCGCATGCGGCCAACCAGAACGACGGACACTTGCCGCCGCTGGCCATAGCAGAGCTCAAACGGCTCGTGAACGCGCTGCATGCGGCCGCGCTCGCGCCGGAGGCACGGATCGACTCCGAAAATAGGGCCATAGCGATTGCTCTGCGCGACGTGCTGCAGGTCCTGATCGCGGACGAATTACTTGCAAAACGCATCAACGAAACCCAGCAGAAAGTCTCTGCCGATGATACCCAGGCTCCAAAAGCGCGGAACGAGTTTCAAAGGGTCGTGCAAATATATCCTTCACGACAAGAAGGCGGAGAGCCGTGAGCGCGTATCCTGGGTGCTGACCCAGAACCTGTCATCGCATTTCGATGATGCCTGGTACGAAATGTACGAGACATGGCGCAATCAGGCCCAGCTCAAGGCCAATGCAGGATTGCAGGCGCGAGGGCGGAAGAACACCAATCCCGTCCTGCATTATACCTTATCGTGGCATGAGACAGATCGCCCGACCGATCAGCAAATGAGGGATGCCGCGATCAATACCCTCGTTCTGCTGGGCCTTGGCGAGCACGAGGCCGTTGTGGTTGGCCATACGGACACCAAGCACTGCCATGTTCATATCGTCTGCAATACAGTCCACCCCTATACCGGACGGACCGCCGATCTCAAATTTACAAAAGAAAAGCTTTCGCGGTGGGCTCAGGAGTACGAGCAGACGCTTGGCATGATTCACTGCGAGGAACGGGTGCGCAATAACGAGCAACGCGACCTTATCCGCAAGGAACGTCAACGCGAGCGCCTCTTTGAAAAGCCCGCCCTGGCGCCGCCCGCCCCCTATCGGCCGGTCAAAGATCAATCGCCCTCGCGTCCTGTCTGGATCGCACGGCAGACCCTCGTCGAAACCATGAAGATGATGCGGGCCAACCTGGATGAGCGCCACAAGGTGGAGCGAAGCCAGGCCGGCTTCGCCCGCGAACACGAACGCGACGCGCTCGACAAGGAGAGCACCGCTGCCCTCGACCGTCAGGCCCGGGCCGTCAAAGACCTGTTCCGTCCGCAGTGGAAGACACTTTATCAGGCCCAGAACCGCGAACGACGATTCGTCACAAACAACCGGACCAATATTCTCGAACGGGCCGTGTTCGTATTCCGCAACCGCGCGCGTCTATTCTCCGCCTATCCGCCTAAATTCAAGGAGATTGCAGGACTTATTGTGTCCCGTAAGAAGCTCGATCAGGCGCTTTCCCGCGTTCATCAGAAGGAACGCCGCGCCTTGGGCCGTTCACAGAATGCGACCCTGCGCCGCGGATCGGACCTGATTATGCAGGCGCACCGCGAGCGCTATCATGCCATGGCTCAGCGTCATTTGAACGAAACGCGCGCGCTCGAACAGCACCACGACCATGAACGCGGCCTGATCACGCTGTCGGCGGCAAAGACGAAGATCATGACGCCGGCGGTCGAGCGCACGCGCTTGGCGCCAAATGGGCCCGTGCCGGATCAATTTAATGACGCGGCCTGGGCTGCGAATTCCCTATCTTTCGACGAATTGCCGAGACGAGCGGATCGCATACGGCAGGACATGGAAGACTGGCGCCGCCACCAGGGACATCGCGACCTCGGGCGCGAGCTGTAAATGAATCAAAAGGAGGACCGCATGTCAGATAGTGAGAAGACCAGACCGGATCGGCTTTCCGATGTCTTCAGTGGCGAGGCCGAGCCCAGCTTCGCATCACAGCTCCAGGCCACGGCATATTTTCAATCGGCCCGGACGGCCATCCTCGACCGCCAGGAGCGGGAGAGAAGCCGTATTGTCTTTGAGTATTCGCAGGCGCGTGCCCGAATTCTGGATAAAGTCGTTGCCGCCTATCGCCCGCTGAAGGTCGATCTGGCGCGCCTTCATGGACGCGAGCAGCGCTTCGCCGCCGCGAAATCAACCGGACCGCTCGACCGGGCACTGTTTATTGCCGCCAACCGGCAACGGCTCTCACGGCACAAGCGCCTTGCACCGCGCGAGATCGGAGCCATGATCGGCTCGCCGGACCGGTTTGCAAGGACGTTGTCAGCCCTGCATCTCGATGAACGCACGACTCTTGAGCGCAAAGAATCGGCCGCCTTTCAGTTGCATATCCAGCCCGTCGACGCCGAGTATCGCCGCAGCGAAGAGGCCGTGACGACCCGTACCCGCACCGAGCTCAACACCGAACTCGGCCGCTTCATTTCGAGCTCTCCAGACTCGAAAGCGGCGCGAGAACATTATCAGACACGTTTCGCGCCCCATCTGGCGGCAGAGGCCCCGGCTCCTCCACCGGCAGAACCGCAAGCGCCGGTGCAAGCCTTCGCGGCCAAAGCCAGAGACGCAGGGCATGTTTTTCATCGGCGGTCTGAACAAATCCGCATCGACATGCAAAACTGGCTCAAGACCCGGCCGCAGCGCGAGCGCGACGATGGACGGGAGATGTAAGCGTAGACGATGCTAGAAATCGACCGATTATGAGACTTTGAAGTGGTACGATCGTTCACGTCTAACTAATCTGTACATTTGCTGATCTGCTCAAGGATGAGTGCATGGCATTCTCGGTCGCATTTAAATGCACTTACAATGATGGGACGCGCTCAGACGGCCCATCGGACAATTTTGTTGGATTTCGGGGGACATGCTCCCGCGATCTCATCGTAGACAATGTGCAACGGCACGTGTGGTGCAGTCAGCCAGAGAATGGCTGTAGACGATTTTACCGAGCCGGCATGAAAGGAGCCCTGCCTGAATTTCCGTGTCTGGAAAGCCGGCTTTTCCAGGACTGGACTTTCAACGGAGGCTCTTGGCACAACGGTCCGCGCAAAGGCGAACTGATACCCGTAAAAAACACCGCGCCGGGCCAAATTGTCATCCTGACGACCCGCCGCCCCGACCAGAGCGAAGGTGAACGCCAGATAATTGGCGCTTACGAAATCGGTAAGATCGATGCGCAGTACAATCTTACGGCTACGCCAAACAACCGAATTCGGCTGACCAAACAGCAATCGGAATTGCTGCCGTTCTGGCGTTATTTCCGAAATGCCAAACCAGGCATGGAATGGAAGACCGGTCTTTTCCGGTATCTCAAGCCCGAGCAGGTGCACACCATACTGACCGATATGGCCACGGTTTGTGGCGAGACGCGCGCGGGAGCCGCAGCCGAAGCCTTGCTCGTCAAGCATTTCAGCGGGACGCAACCGGCGCCGCCGGCCGGCGCCCTTAAGGGCAAGCTACCGGCTGGAAAGGAAGCGGCAATCGCCAGAAAATATCCAGGAGGCGAAGGCCCGGATCATCTGGCGCTAAAAGAGTGGGTTGCGCACAACCCGGCCGCTGTCGGACTGCCCCGGAATTCCAAATATGATCTGGAGCACTTATTTACGAGCGGCGACTGTGTTGACATCCTGTTCACATTGCCAACCGGGCAGTTCGCCGTCGTTGAAATCGAGACCAGATTTCCATTTCCGGGCGCTCATCAAGCGATCAAATACAGGGCTCTACAGGCCGCTGCGCGTAGTTGGCGTCTCAGCGACAACCGGGTCACGGCCATTCTGGTCGCTTGGGATTTCGATGCGTCCACCCTGCAGTTCTGCAGAAGATACAATATTGAGACCTGGAAATGCCGATCCGGGAGCGCAGGTACTCGCATCAAAACTCAGACATAGCTTCAGATCCATACTGAAGTCTCTTCTGCACCAGCAACAAAAACTCTCTTCGCGAGTATCCAGCCTAATGCTGCCTGCGAAATTCATCGAGCAGGTCCGCCCAATCCTGCATGAGCTTTATTCGCTCCGGCCAGTATTTGGCCCGATTGTAGGCGCGCCTGACTTCGTTTTCGTCCTGATGCGCCAGCACGGCTTCGATGACATCGGGGTCAAAGCCGCGGCTGTTAAGGATGGTGCTGGCCGACGAGCGGAAGCCGTGGGCTGTCATTTCTTCCTTACTGTATCCCATCCGGCGCAGCGATGCGTTGAAAGCATTTTCCGAAAGCGCTTTACGGTTGGAGCGGACCGACGGGAATATCAGCTCGCCATGGTCCGACAGCGGCCAGATATCCTTGAGCACAGCGACGGCCTGCCGGGAAAGCGGGACATCATGGGGACGACGCATCTTCATCCGTTCGGCCGGAATTCGCCAGACGGCCTTTGTGAAATCGATCTCGTCGCGGCGGGCCAGACGGACTTCGCCCGGCCGCGCGCAGGTCAGCGCCATGAATTTCAGCGCCGCCGTGATCGTGGGCCAGCCGTCGTATTCATCGATGGCAGTCAGCAATGCCCCGAATTTCTTTTCGTCGAGGATGGCGGCGCGGTGCTGGACGTTCGGCGCGAGCAGAGCACCACGAAGCGGAAACGTCGGATCAGTTTCAGCGCGCAGGGTCACAACCGCCATCCGAAACACGCTGCTGATCGTGCCCCGCAGACGGCGGGCTGTATCACGGCGCCCGCTCTTCTCCACCCGCTTGAGCAGTTCGAGAATCTCGGCCGGCGTGATCTGGGCAATGGGCCGCTCGCTGAGCGGCCGGGCCAGGTCTTCCAGAAGCCATCGCAGCTTGCCGATGGTCGTCTCGGCCGTACCGCCCGATCGCTTGGAGTCGAGATACTCCGCTGCGATGGCGCCAAAGGTGTTGCGCTGAGAGAGCGCCGCCGTGATCTTTTCCTTGCGCTTTTCTTCGGAGGGATCGGTGCCCGCCGTGAGAAGCGACTTGGCGGCCTCGCGCCGGCGGCGCGCATCCGCGAGGCTCGTCGCCGGGTACGGCCCGAAGGAGAGCAGCTTCTCTTTGCCGCCGAACCGGTACTTCAAACGCCACAGCTTGCCGCCGCCAGGCTGGACAAGAAGGTGCAAGCCGCCGCCATCCGTCAGCTTGTACGCTTTCTCACGCGGCTTCGCCGTCCTGACCGCAAGCTCCGAAAGGGGCATGGGGGTATCGCCTTCGCGCTCTTCCAGGGACACCCCCAAAGATACCCCCAGAGCCGTGTGACGCAAGGGACCGTCGCGAGTCCGCATGTGTCAATGCAACCCTGTAAAATAAGGGTTTTTGGGTCACCATGAGCCAGTATGTTACGTGGTGAGAGAGGGTAATGGTGCCCAGGGGCGGAATCGAACCACCGACACTGCGATTTTCAATCGCATGCTCTACCAACTGAGCTACCTGGGCGCCGAGACCGGCCCGAGGGCCGGATGGGTAGAGTGGCGGGGTTTATAGAGGCTCGATTCCCCTCTGTCTAGAACGGGTTCGGGGACAATTTTCGGGGCCCCCGCCGGCAGCGCGGACCGGCCGCATCCCTACCGGACGACACGGTCCTGCCCCACCGACCTGCCGCTCCGCGGCCCAAGCCGGCCTTTCCCAGGCTGAGCGGCACGCTCGCCAAGCCGCGGGCCTAAAGCAGTTTATGACCAGATTGAAACACTCTCCGCTCATTCCCGCGCGGACATCGGGTTTACCCGATGTCCGCCACCTAAAGTGCGCAAATCGGCTACAGCCGACTTGCGAGGGAATCCAGCGCGGCATTCGAAATGCGGGTGCTTTTGGCCCCTGGGCCCCCGCTTTCGCGGGGGCGAGCGGACTGTGAGGCGATGCGAGCTCAACGAGATGCGCTCTAGCGTTCGGCGTTGTCGTTGTCCGCGGGCCGCAGGCCGTCTTCATCGTCGGCGTCGTCCTTGACCGGAATGGCATAGACCCCGGACAGCCAGCGATTGAGGTCGATGTCGGCGCAGCGCTTGGAGCAGAACGGCCGAAAGGCCTCGTCCCGGGCCTTGCCGCAGATCGGGCAGCGGGGCGCAGACAGGGTGCGGTCTATTTCGTTCATGGCGAGCCGGCCTTGTTCTTGTCCATGACGCGCAGTTCCGTCTTGAGGATCTTGCCGTAGTTGTTCTTCGGCAGCGCGTCCACGAACACGTAATCCTTCGGTCGCTTGAAGCGGGCGATGTTCGACAGGCACAGCGTGTCGAGTTCCGTCCGGCTGGCGTCGCCGACCACATAGGCCACGACCACCTCGCCCCATTCGCGGTCGGGCCGGCCGATCACCGACACCTCGCGCACCTGCCCATGCGTCAGCAGCACCTCTTCGACCTCACGCGGATAGATGTTGGAGCCGCCCGAGATGATCAAGTCCTTGGAGCGGTCCTTGAGGTGCAGATAGCCTTCGGCGTCGAAGGCGCCGACATCGCCGGTGTGCAGCCAGCCGCCGCGCAACGTGGCGGCGCTCGCCTCCTCGTTGCGCCAATAGCCCGGCATCACGACATCGCCACGGCATAGGATCTCGCCCATCTCGCCGGTGGCGACCGGCGCATCCTGGCTGTCGGCAACCTTCACCTCGACGCAGGCATAGGGCCTGCCGGCGGAGCCGAGCCGCTCGCGCCAGCGCGGATGATCGCGATCGGCGATGTCCTCCTTGGACAAGGTGGTGATGGTCATGGGCGACTCGCCCTGCCCGTAAATCTGCGCGATCCGCGGACCGAAGCGGTCGAGCGCGGCGAGCGCATCCTCCACGTACATCGGTGCGCCACCCCAGATCAGCGTGCGGAAGTTTTCCGGCCGGCAGTCGGCCGGGCATTCGACCAGCCGCTTGATCATGGTCGGCGCGGCGAACATCGACGCGCGCGGCCATTGTTCGATTAGATCGAAAATCTCGTCCGGCTCGAAGCCGCCCGACTCCGGCACCACCTGCAGGCCGAGCCGCGCCACGTGCGCCATGATGTAGAGGCCCGAGCCATGGCTCATCGGCGCCGCGTGCAAGATGGCGTCACCCGGACCAATGGGATCGGCCTCCATCGCATAGGCATAACTGGCGGCCGCCAGCACGCGGTGCGTCAGCATCGCGCCTTTCGGACGTCCCGTCGTGCCGGAGGTGTAGAACAGCCAGGCGAGCGCCTCGCCGGAACAAGACACGATATCGATCGCATCGTTCGCGAACAGCGCCTCATATTCCGCGCTGCCGATGACGATCAGCCGCTCGAGCGTCTTGGGTGCGTGCGCGGCGATCTCGCTCTCGAGTCCCTTCGAGACGAAGCAGACGCGCGCGCCGGAATGGTCGAGGATGTAGCCGAGCTCGGCGCCGTGCAGCTTGGCATTGGCCGGCACCGCGGCGAGGCCGGCGTGCCAGATGCCGTACAACAACTCGAGATAGGCCGGCATGTTCTTGGCGACGATCGCGACGCGGTCGCCGATGCCGAGGCCACAGCGCGCGCGCAAGGCGCCGGCCAGCCGCGCGGCGCGCAAGGCCGCCTGCGCATAGGTCGCGGTCACACCTGTCCCGAAAGCCACCGCCGGGCCATCGGGATGGCTCAAGCCGGCACGGGAAAGCCAGAGGGCAAGGTTCATCGGTTACGTCCGTTCGCGGCAACGAACGAAGTGTGTGGCAACCGATGTGGAGAAGCAATCACACCGCGTTGAGCCACCCGAACCGGATTGGATAGCCCTCGCCGCCCAGGAGTTGCATGGTCTCGTAGAGCGGCAAGCCCACCACATTGGTGTAGGAGCCGACGAGCTTGACGATGAACGTGCCGGCAATGCCTTGCGCCGCGTAACCACCGGCCTTGCCGCGCCATTCGCCGGACGCGAGATAGCCCTCAATGTCCTCGGACGTCAGCCGCTTGAAGCGCACGCGCGTCTCGACCAACCGCTGGCGGAACGATTCCTTCGGCGTCACCAGGCAGATCGACGTGTAGACCCGGTGGTTGCGGCCGGACAGCAGCCGCAGACATTGCGCCGCCTCGTCGAGCAACTCGGCCTTGGGCAGGATGCGGCGGCCGACGGCCACCACCGTATCGGCGGCGAGGATGTAGGCGCCGCGCAGTTCATCGTCGAGCTTGACGTTCTCCAGCGCCACCTCCGCCTTGGCCCGCGCCAGGCGGTTGGCGTAGGCGCGCGGGATCTCGCCGCGCTTGGGCGTCTCGTCGAGGTCGGCGGGCTTGAGCGCGTCCGGCTCGATGCCCGCCTGGTTGACGAGCGCGAGCCGGCGCGGCGAGCCGGAGGCGAGAACGAATTTCGAGCGGCCGATCATCGGGCGGGTTACCGCGAATCTGGAGGCAAAAACAGGTGATTGGGCGCGGAAACTAGCGGAACAGGCGCGGGTTCACAATGTTCGCTGTCATTCCGGGGCGCGAGCCTTGGCGAGCGAACCCGGAATCCATAACCCGCAGCGCTGCGGCGTATGGATTCCGGGCCCGCCGCTTCGCGGCGTCCCGGAATGACATGACTACTCATTCCCCGCCCCTGGCCGGCCGAAACGCTCGCGGATGCGGGCAAGCAGCTGATCGCGGACCTCGCGATAGGCATTCAGGCGCTGCTCGCGGCTGCCCTCGATGCCGGTCGGATCGACCGTCGGCCAGTATTCGACGTCGGCGGCGATGGTCCGGGTCAGATCCAGCGCCTTGTGGTGCGCCGGCGGCGACAGCGTGACGATCAGGTCGAAGTTGAGGCCCTCGAGTTCGTCCAGTTCCTCGAAGGTGATCGGCTTGTGCCGGGCGACGTCGATGCCGATTTCATCCATCACCGCGACCACGAAGGGATCGAGCTCGCCCTTCTGCACGCCGCAGGATGCGACATAGACCTGCTTGCCATAAAGCTGATGGAACAGACCGGCCGCCATCGGCGAGCGCACCGCGTTCTGACCGCATGCAAACAACACTGCCTGAGGACGCGTGGAGCGCGCGGGCGCGATCATGGACGGTCTTAAGGTCCGCTCGTCCCCGCGCAAGCGGGGACCCAGCGCGACGTCGCATTCACGTCATAGGCAGCGCTGGATTCCCGTTTGCGCGGGAATGAGCGGAGTATGGGGCAAAGGCGCTGCGGCACCGCTCACCCCCGCCAGTGCAGCACGCAGATCAAAGTGAACAGGCGGCGAGCGGTGTCGCTGTCGATCGCCACCTTGTCCTTGAGCCGCTCCATCAAGATGCGCGAGCCTTCGTTGTGGATGCCGCGGCGGCCCATGTCGATCGCCTCGATCTTGTCGGGTGTGGCCGTGCGGATGGCCTGATAGTAACTGTCGCAGATCAGGTAGTAATCCTTCACGATCCGTCTGAGCGGCGAGAGCGAGAACAGATGCGCCATCACCGGCGTGCCGTCCTCGCGGCGAATGTCGAACACCAGACGGTTGCCGTTGATGGACAGGTGCAGCGTGTAGGGGCCGTCGCCCTCATGGCCGACCGGCACGAACGAGTTCTGCTCGAGCAGATCGTAGATCGCGATCTTGCGCTCGTGCTCGACATCCGCGTTGGAACGCCCAATCGACGCCTCGTCCAGCGTCACCGCAACCAGACGCTGCTTCGAGCCGGGAGGGGTGTTCGGGGTGTTCATCACAGATTGAGGCGGATCGCCACCGAACGGGCATGCGCGCCCAAGCCCTCGGCCTCGCCGAGCGCGATCGCGGCGGGGCCGAGCGCGCGCAGCTGTTCGGGACCGCATTTGAGCAGCGACGTGCGCTTCATGAAGTCGAGCACGTTGAGACCCGACGAGAAACGCGCCGAGCGCGCCGTCGGCAACACGTGGTTGGAGCCGGCGACGTAATCGCCGATCGCCTCGGGCGTATGCGCGCCGATGAAGATGGCGCCGGCATTGCGGATCTTCGCCGTGAGCGCTTCGGCATCGACAGCGGCGATCTCGAGGTGCTCGGGCGCGAGCCGATCGACCAGCGGCACCGCGTCCGCCAGCTTCGGCACGAGAATGATCGCACCGAAGTCGCGCCACGACGCCGAAGCGACGTCGGCACGCGGCAAGGTCTTGAGCTGCGACTCGACGGCCTTCTCGACGTCGGTTGCCAGCTCGGGCGAGTCCGTGATCAGGATCGACTGCGCGCTGGTATCGTGCTCGGCCTGCGCCAGGAGGTCGGCCGCGATCCAATCGGGATTGCCGGTCTTGTCGGCGAGGATCAGCACCTCGGACGGACCCGCGATCATGTCGATGCCGACCTTGCCGAACACCAGACGCTTGGCGGCGGCGACATAGGCGTTGCCGGGACCGACGATCTTGGCCACCGGCGCGATCGTCTCGGTGCCATAGGCGAGCGCGGCCACCGCCTGCGCACCGCCGACGCGATAAACCTCGTCGACGCCGGCGAGCTTTGCCGCCGCCAGCACCAGCGGGGCCAATTTGCCGTCCGGCGACGGCACGACCATCACCAGCCGCGGACAACCGGCGACCTTGGCCGGCACGGCGTTCATGAGAACGGATGAAGGATAGGCGGCGGTGCCGCCCGGCACGTAAAGGCCGACCGCTTCGATAGCGGTCCACTTGGCGCCCAGCTCGACGCCGAGCGCGTCGGTGAAACGTTCCTCGGCCTTGGGCTTCTGCCGGAGGTGATAGGCCTCGATACGGTCGCGGGCGAGCTTGAGCGCAGCGAGCGCGTCTTTATCGCACGCCTTTTCGGCGGCATCGATCTCGGCGGCGCTGACCCGCAGGCCGATCTTGGCGACGTCGATGCGGTCGAACTTGGCGGTGAATTCCTTGAGCGCCTCGTCGCCGCGCGAGATCACCGCCTCGATGATGCCGCGGACGGTCTGCTCCACATCCTGCGAGGCCTCGCGCTTGACGCTGAGGAAGGACCGGAAACGGTCGGCAAAATCGGCGCTTTGGCTGTCGAGGCGAAGGGGCATGACAGGTGAATGGGTGATACGCGCCCGGCCGTCAACCCTCCGAGCCCATCTCGCGGTCATTCCGGGTCCGCTCGCCCCGCGAGCGCCTCGGAACGGCTGAATCAAGGGATATTAGCGCTGCTCGGCGACCGCCACGCCCTCGATCTCGGCGTGCTTGGGACAGCAGGTCGTGACCCAGGCGGGCCCCAGATCGGCCAGCTCGGCCTCCAGGCATTCGACCTCCAGCCGCAGGACACCGCCGCCGGAAAAGAACAGGCTGACGACGCCGGAGGGCATATCGGTGGGAGCGAACTCGACCGCCAGAAGGTTATGGACGGTGTCCTTCCCGGCGGGGTTCATGTCCTTGCACTTGCAGGACTGAACGCGCTCGAAGCGCAGGGCCGCGCGGCGGCGGCGAAACTTGGGCTCATCGGCGTTGGCGCTTTCCCAATCGAAGCGATTGAGCGCGACCACGAAGCGCTTCTCCTGCGGCCGCCATAGGATGTCGGAAACCTTGACCACCGCATCCTGCAGATGCGCCGAAGCGACTTGCAGGTCCTCCTCGTCGAGGACGATGAATTTGATCTGGTCCATTTCCGTGCCCCTGGCGCTGATCACTCCTTCATCACCGCTAATTAGGCAAGGCCCTGTGCAGCCGCAAGATGCGAGACGTACTTAAGGGAAGGCCGGTTCGAGGCCCGCGGCCGTCCAGCGGGGCCGGTTCGCCGGGGCGGTAAAGGCGGCCAGCAAGGCCGCCGCTTCCGTCCCCACGGCGCTGTCGGCGGCGAGCGCCGCGGTATAGGTATTGGCGAAGTACAGGTCGCCCGGCAGCGGGCCGACCACCGTGACGCCCTTCACCGGCAAGGCCTCGCTGATGAAGGTGGTGCCGAGCGCGGCGCGCCCTTCCGCGATGATGACCGACACGTCGTGACCGCCTTTGCCGAGCACGGCTTTGGCGTCCACCTCATCGAGCAGGCCGAGCTTCTGCAGCAGGGCGGCAAACATGATGCCGCCGGTGCCGCCCGACTTCGGGTTCGTATAGGCAAAGGTCGGCGCATTGCGCAGCGCCTGGATGAAGGCTTCAGGTGTCGAGATGTCCGGCGCCGGTTCGCCGTCCCGCACGATGACGCCCATGACGCTGCGGCCGAGCGGCGTGACGCTGCCGGGTTTGACGTGGCCGAGCTTGTCGAGCTCGGCAATGCCGGCATCGGCGAGGATGATGAGATCGGCCTTTTCGCCGTTCTTGATGCGGTCGCGCATCGAACCGGCGGTGCCGAAATTCAGATCGACCTTATGGCCGCTTGCGCGCTCGAATTCCGGCGCGAGTTGACGAACCACCGCCTCGACGGCGCCGGCGCTCATGACTTTAACCTGGACCAACCTGTTACCTCCCCTGACGCCAGGGGATCGTGGCGGCGACCGGCCACCAAGTCCAGCGCCGTCATGACAGCTTTAAGACAGTAAAAACTTCAAAAAACAATTGCAGGTTGCCGCGCATTGCCCTGTACTGGCGGCTGTAACGGCATCAACGGGTCGGATGGTCGGGGGGCCACCATGTTGATCGACAATTACCAACTGCAGCAGACACAGAAGCGTTTTGACGAGCGGACGGCGCAACGGAAGCGCAACGAGCGCCTGATCGAAGAACACCGGCCGCTGGAAGTCGACACGCCGGAGCGCGTGCAGCAGTTCCTCAAGCGGCGGGGATTGACCCTGTCGGCCGACGGCACGCCGACCGTCGAAGCCTTGTCGACAGTCATGGCCGGTGAGACGGCGGGGTTGCCACCCGAGATCGCTCTCGAACGCCAGATCGGTGCGAGCGACCTCATGGGCGTGGCGTTCCTCGCGGAAGGCCTCCGCGTCGCCAACACGATCGCGCGCATCTGGATCAGCGTGCGCGACAGCCGTCCGGCAGGCTACGCCACCGGCTTCATGGTGTCGCCGCGCCTGCTCATTACAAACCATCACGTTCTCGGCGACCCGATCGTCGCGCGCAACTCGCTCGCCGAATTCAATTACGAACGACGCGGAGACGGCACCATCACGCAAGGTGTCAACTTCACGTTCGATCCCGACAAGTTCTTTTACGCCGACCGTGACCTCGACTACGCCTGCGTCGCTGTCGGCGCCCGGTCACGCGATGGCCGCGATCTTTCCACCTATGGCTATAACCTCCTCTCGGAGGACGAAGGCAAAGCCATCGCC
The DNA here is from genome assembly GCF_003367395.1 of Pseudolabrys taiwanensis. Taxonomy (NCBI): domain Bacteria; kingdom Pseudomonadati; phylum Pseudomonadota; class Alphaproteobacteria; order Hyphomicrobiales; family Xanthobacteraceae; genus Pseudolabrys; species Pseudolabrys taiwanensis. Next base: position 2,992,681 of record NZ_CP031417.1, read on the forward strand.
GCGCAATGGGCGAACATCATCCAGCATCCGAGCGGCGAGCCAAAACAGCTCAGCCTGCGCGAGAACCAGATCGTCGACGTCCTGCCGCAGTTCCTGCACTACAAGACCGATACGGCGCCCGGCTCGTCGGGCGCTCCGGTCTTCAACGACCGGTGGGAAATCGTCGCGCTGCATCACTCGGGCGTCTACGCCAAGACGGCCGATGGACGACCGATGGCGGTCGACGGCCAGCCCTGGCAGTCGTGGATGGGCGAAGACCGCATCAAGTGGGAGGCGAATGAAGGCGTCCGCATCAGCCGCCTCATCCAGCATCTGCGCGATCAACTCCGCACCGATGCGCATCGGACTTTGTTCAATGAGATGCTCGCGCCATCGCAGGATGTCGTGCCGCTCGTCATCGGTTCCCCGCGCGAAGCCGCCACGCAGGCGCCGCCGCAAGCCGCCATGACTGCGACCGTCGCCGAGGATGGCTCCGCCACATGGACCATACCGTTGACGGTCACGGTGAACGTCGGCGGCAAACCGGCCGCGCCGTCGATTGCGGCAGCGCCACCTGCCGCGGCCCCGTCACCGCTGCCCGCAGCGCCACCAGAGGCGCCGACGCCGCCAACGCCAGCCACCACCGGCAAGAGCCCGAACGAGGTCCTGGCCGCCGCTCGCGCCGAACTCGGCCAACGCGGCAATGTCATGAGCGTGCGGCTCGGCTACGTGTTCGACAAAGGCCGCATCACCAGCGAACGCGCCCTCGTCGTCACCGTCCGCAAGAAGATGAGCAACGCCGACCTTCGCGTGGCCGGCGTCGAGGAATTGCCGGCGAGCTATGGCGGCCTGAAGGTTCAGGTCAGCGATCCCACCATCGAAGAGCTGATCCTCGCCGACCAAGGCGTGCCGGCGCGCGAGGCGCTGGCGCTCAATCTGCCGAGCGTCGAGGAGATCACCTATACGCCGCCGCCAAGCCCCGGTCTGCAACGGGTAAAGGCGTCCATGACGGTCAACGCGCACTTAAGCCCCGACGCGGGATGGACGCAGCTCTCGGCTTTCCTCGACGGCACGAAGAAGACCTTGACCGTCGGCATGTACGACTTCGGCGCCCCGCATATCGTCGATGCGGTCAAAAATGCCGGCACCGTCCGGGGCTTCAAGGAGATGCTGCTGACAATCCAGCCGGGGCAAAGCGTCGGCAGCGGCACCAAGGCCAACGATCTCAAAGACAAAGAGGTCGTGGATGAGCTGGAAGCCGCGCTCGGCGACAAATTCAAGGTCGCCTGGGTCAAAATCGGCGCGGTGAACGGCTGGGTCGCGAGTTCCTATCACATCAAGGTCGCGGTCCGCGACAAGTCGTCGTTCTGGCTGTCGAGCGGCAACTGGCAATCGTCGAACCAGCCGCCGGCAAACCCACTGGCGCTGCCGTGGAAGCGATCATGGCTGTCGGAATATAACCGCGAATGGCACGCCATCGTCGACCATCCGGGGCTCGCCGCCGACTTCGAAAAGTACCTTCGCAACGATTACGATCACAATATCGGCGGCGCCGAAGAGGCGATGATCCTGCCCGACCTTTTGATGCCGGCCGAAATGTTCATGCCGACCGCCACGGAGCGTGCGGCCGCGTTCAAGTATTTCGAGCCTTTGATCGAAACCCGCGAGTTCGACGTCCAGCCTTTGCTCACGCCGGACAACTACCATGAGCACGTTCTATCGCTCATCGAGAGCGCGCAGGAGGAATTGCTGATCCAGAATCAGACTTTCAACACGCCGAAGCCGAACCACGCCAAGCTACGCGAACTGATGTCCGCCGTGCTCGACAAACAGCGCGCCGGCGTCAACGTGCGCGTCATCTTTCGCCTGCTGATGAAGGCCGATGCGCGCAAGAACCTGGAGGCGCTCCAGGACTTCGGCTTCGACATGAGCGCCATCCGCGTCCAGCGCAATTGCCACACCAAGGGCATCGTGGTGGACCGCCAGCGCGTGATGATCGGCAGCCAGAACTGGTCGGAGCAAGGCGTGTCGCTCAACCGCGACGCCAGCCTGTTGTTCGAGGATGAAAAGCTCGCGAACTACTTCGCCAACGTATTCGAACACGACTGGGCCAACTTGGCGACCGACGATATCGACTCGGCTCCGTCCGGAGTTGAGCTCGCAACCGCGGAGGGCGCGGCGCCGCGCGGTATGGTCAAGGTCAGTATCGAGGAATATCTCGAGACCTTGTGAAGCCTCTCTTTAGGGCGGGCAACGGCACGCGTTGCGCACCGTGCCCACCTCCTCAAAGTCTGCTTGTTTGAGACCCCGGTCGCGGGCCCGGCGGCTGCGCCGCCTTAGCCACCCTACGGGAGTTCGCTCAGTCGCTGATCCGCTCGATGGCCGCGCCGCAGGCGCCGAGCTTCTCTTCGAGCTTCTCGAAGCCGCGATCGAGATGATAGACGCGGTTGACCATGGTCTCGCCTTCGGCGGCGAGGCCCGCGATCACCAGCGACACCGACGCGCGCAGATCCGTCGCCATCACCGGCGCGCCCTTGAGCTTGGCGACACCTTCGATGGTGGCGGTGTCGCCGTCGAGCGAGATGCGCGCGCCGAGACGCGCCAGTTCCTGCACGTGCATGAAACGATTTTCGAAGATCGTTTCGGTGATGTGCGAGGTGCCCTTGGCCTTGGTCATCAGCGCCATCAACTGCGCCTGCAGATCGGTCGGGAAGCCGGGGAACGGCTGCGTCGTCACCTGCACCGGATTGAGTCCGGCGCCGTTGCGCGCGACGCGGATGCCTTCGTTGGTCGGCGTGATCGTGACGCCGGCCTCCGTCAGCACGTCGAGCGCCGACTGCAACAGATCGGGCCGCGTGTTCTGCAGCAGCACGTCGCCGCCGGCCATCGCGACGGCCATGGCATAGGTGCCGGTCTCGATACGGTCGGGCAGCACGGCGTGACGCGTGCCGGACAGCTTGGCGACGCCCTCCACGACAATGCGGGAGGTGCCGGCGCCGGAAATCTTGGCGCCCATCTTGTTGAGGCAGTCGGCGACGTCGACCACTTCCGGCTCGCGCGCCGCATTCTCGATCACGGTGGTGCCGCGGGCGAGCGAGGCCGCCATCAGCGCGGTATGCGTGCCGCCGACAGTGACCTTGGGAAAGGCGATCTCGCCGCCGCGCAGGCCGTTCTTGGCGCGGGCGATGACATAGCCGCCTTCGATCTCGATCTCGGCGCCCAATTTCTCCAGCGACATGATGAGGAGGTCGACCGGGCGGGTGCCGATGGCGCAGCCGCCCGGCATCGAGACTTTGGCTTCGCCCATGCGCGCGACCAGCGGCGCAATCACCCAGAAGCTGGCGCGCATCTTCGACACGAGCTCATAGGGCGCGGTGGTGTCGACGATGGTTTTCGCGGACAGCGTGATCGTGCGGCCGGCGTTGGGGTCGTCGCCCAGACGCTTGCCGTTGATCATCACGTCGACGCCGTGATTGCCGAGGATGCGCTGGAGCTGGATGACGTCGGCCAGCCGCGGCACATTTTCCAGAATGAGCGGCTCGTCGGTGAGCAGCCCCGCGATCATCAAAGGAAGCGTGGCATTCTTGGCGCCGGAAATCGGAATAGTTCCGTTCAGACGCTGCCCGCCGACGATGCGTATCCGATCCATCTTGTCGCCCCGCGCTGCGTAAAGCGGCTTTTCCTCAGCCTGGCCGATCTATGGACCGGGGCCGCCCGCCTGCAAAGCCCGAAATTACGCGGGGGTTACCAGGAACGCCGGGCAAATACGGCGAAACTCCGGCCAAGCGGTAGGCCGGTCGGTGCTACTTGGCCGAATCGGCGGCCTCCGCACCCGATTCGGGGGCCTCGGCCCCTGTCGCCTCTTCCCGGCCCCGCTCCTGCGCCTTGCGCCGGCGCAGGTTCTCCCGGAGCGCCGCCTTGAGCCGCTCCTTGCGGGGGTCCGGTTTACCTTTATTGCCGGTGGTCGCCATGAGTTCACTTATCCAAGGCGCCGGCGGGCGCGCAAGGCGCGCCTTTGCCTTGCGTCACGGGGGAGCGTGTGGCAGTAACGCCGCGGTTCGGACCCGTTCGGGGCCGCCCGTTCGCTGCCGTAGCTCAGTGGTAGAGCACCTCATTGGTAATGAGGAGGTCGAGTGTTCAATCCACTCCGGCAGCACCAGTCGCTTCCGCGGCTTTAGGCGGCGTTGTTGCCGCCGCCGCCCGGCCCTCAGCTTTCCGCGATGCGGTAGCCGATGCCCGGCTCGGTGAGCACGATGCGCGGGTCGTCGGGCTTCTCTTCGATCTTCTGGCGCAGCTGGCCGATATAGACGCGCAGATATTGCGTATCCTCGGTATGCGCCGGTCCCCACACCGCGGCGAGGATCTGCTTGTGGGTGATGACGCGCCCGGCATGGCGCGCCAGAAACGACAACAGCTCGAACTCCTTCGGCGTCAGCTTCAACTCCGCGCCGGCGCGCGTCGCGCGGCGGCGCACCGCATCGACCTCGAGATCGCCGACGCGCAGCACCGGGATCTCCGCCTTGCGCTGCAGGCGGTGCCGCAGCGCGGCGCGCATGCGCGCCATCAGCTCGCCGATGTTGAACGGCTTGTTGACGTAATCGTCGGCGCCGAGATCGAGCGACTCGATCTTCTCGGCTTCGCGCTCGCGCGCCGACAAGACGACGACCGGCACGTCCGACCATTCGCGCGCACGACGGATCACATCCTTGCCGTCGCCGTCCGGCAACCCGAGATCGAGCAGCACGATGTCCGGCGTATCCGCGGCGATGCGCTTGATCGCTTCGGCCACCGTGCCGGCACTCGCCATCTCGTAATTGTTGGCCTCGAGCGCGGGCTTGAGGAAGCGCAGGATCGCCGCCTCGTCGTCGACGACCAGGACGCGGGTCTTCGCGCTCATGCCCCGGCCTGCTCGCGCGGGAAGGCCAAGGCAAAGCGTGCGCCGCGGCCGCCGGCAACCGGGGTCTCGACGTCGATCGCGCCGCCATGCGCCGCCATGATGCCCTTGGCGATGGCGAGGCCGAGGCCGGTGCTCTGGCTGCCGTCGGCGCGTGTCATGCTGTGGTCCGTTCCCTTGGCGAACTTGTCGAAGATATGCGGCAGCACGTCCGGCGCAATGCCGGGGCCATCGTCGGCGATGCGCAAGGTTACGCGATCCGGGCTGACAATGGCATCGATCACGACACGCGTTTCCTTCGGCGTATAGACGAGCGCGTTGGCGACGACGTTGCCGATCGCCTGCTCGGCCAGGGTCGCATCGGCCCTTACCAGCGGCAGGTCGGCGGGCAGCTCGACTGCGATCGTCTGGCGTGCGCCGCGGCGGCGCGCCGCACCGACGACCCGGTCGACGACGTCCCGTAGATCGATCCAGTCACGCCGCAGTTCCAGCGCGCCGGCATCGATGCGGGTGATGGCGAGCAGATTGCGCACCATCTCGTCGAGGTCTTCGGTCTCCTGCTTGATCTGCCCGAGCAGGTCCTTCTTGGTCGCGCCGTCCAGCTTGTCGCCGTAGTCCAGCAGGCTCGTCGCCGCGCCGAGAATGGAGGACAACGGCGTGCGGAAGTCGTGCGAGATCGATGCCAGCAAGGTGTTACGCACGCGTTCGGTTTCGGTGGCGGTCCTCGCGTTGACCATCTCGCGCGCGAGCGACGCCCGGTCGAGCGCCGCCGCCGTCTGCTCCGACAGGGTATCGAGCAACGCGCGCGCTTCCGAATCGAGCGGGCCCGTGTCGCCTTCCTTGCCGACGCCGATGACGCCGAGGCTCTTGTCGCCGATGCGCAGGGGCACGAAGTACCATGGGATGATCGGCAAGGTGCCGGTGTCGGCACCGGCCGGCTCGCCATGGCTGAAGGCCCAGCGCGCCGCGGTCGCGGCGGCGGCGTCGAGTTCGTCCTCCGGCGGCCACGCAGCGGTCAGCGCCAATTCGTCGCCCTGCGCCAGGAGCACCACGACCGGCCGCGCCAGACTGGCGTGGATCTCGCTCGCCGCGCCTTCGGCCAGCGCATCCTGCGTCGCAAGCCCCGACATGCGGCGGGTGAACTCGTAAAGCCGGCGCATCGCACGCACCCGGTTTGCCGCCACGCGCGCCTGATCGCGGACGCGGCCGGCCATGGCCGAGGACACGACGGCGATGAGCAGGAAGATGACGAGCGCGAGCAGTTCGTACGGCTCGGCGACGGTGAAGGTGTAGAGCGGCGGGATGAAGAAGAAGTTGTAGACGGCGAACGACAGAAGCGAGGCATAAATCGCCGGCCAGATGCCGAAGTTGATGGCGGTGAACAGCACCGCCAGCATGAAGATCATCGACAGGTTGGGAAGCGGCGTGAGCGAGGTGAGGACCTCGCCGACGCCGAGTGCCCCCGCCACCGCGAGCGTCGCATAGATGAAGTGCAACGGGCGCGGCGCCAGCCACCGCCAGCGGCGCTTGCCCGGCTCCGCCGGCGCCTCCGACTCACGCGTCACCAGATGAATGGCGATGTCTTGCGTACGCCGCACCAGCTCGTGCGGCAGCGAGCGCCGCAACAGCTCGTTGAAGAAGCCGCCGCGCGAGCGGCCAATGACGATCTGCGTGACGTTCTCGAACTTGGCGAAGCGCAGCAGCTCGGCCGGCAGATCCGGCCCCGTGAGCGTCTGCGTCTCCGCTCCCAGGCTCTGCGCCAAAGCCATCGCGTCGTCGAGCCGCTGGCGCTGCACGTTGTCGAGCACCGTCCCCGGCCGCTCGACCGTCACCGCCATCCACGGCGCATCCATCAGGTCGGCCATGCGCTTGGCGGTGCGCACGACCGTCGGCGAGATCGGGTCGGGGCCGATGCAAGCGAGAATGCGCTCGCCCGCGGCCCATGGCCCTTCGATCGCCTGCGCCTGCATGCGCTCGATCAGCGACGCATCGACCCGCTCGGCGGCGCGCCGCAGCGCCAGTTCGCGCAGCGCCGTCAGGTTCTGCGGCTTGAAGAAATGCTCGACCGCGCGCGCGGCCGTGTCCTGGACGTAGACCTTGCCCTCGGCCAGACGCTTGAGCAGTTCGTCCGGCGGAAAGTCGACCAGCACGACCTCGTCCGCCTTGTCGAACACGGTGTCGGGCACGGTCTCCCGCACGCGCACCTTGCTGATCTTCTGGACGACGTCGTTGAGGCTTTCGAGATGCTGGATGTTGAGCGTGGTCCAGACGTCGATACCGGCATTGAGCAGTTCGTCGACGTCCTGCCAGCGCTTGGGATGCCGGCTGCCGGGCACATTGGTGTGCGCATACTCATCGACCAGCAGCAGGTTCGGCCGCCGCGCCAGCGCGGCATCGATGTCGAACTCGTGCACGATCTGGTTGCGGTAGACGATCGACTTGCGTGG